>NZ_JAFA01000031.1 GCF_000519185.1 Paraburkholderia nodosa DSM 21604
TGGTCGAATGCTGGCACGCCAATTCGAAGGGCTTCTATTCGCACTTCGACCCGACCGGCGCGCAGGACGACTTCAACCTGCGCGGCGCGGTCAAGACCGGCGCGGACGGCAAGTACGAATTCCGTACGCTCATGCCGGTGGGCTACGGCTGCCCGCCGCAGGGCTCGACCCAGCGGCT
The DNA here is from genome assembly GCF_000519185.1 of Paraburkholderia nodosa DSM 21604. Lineage (GTDB taxonomy): Bacteria > Pseudomonadota > Gammaproteobacteria > Burkholderiales > Burkholderiaceae > Paraburkholderia > Paraburkholderia nodosa. The sequence continues at coordinate 179 of NZ_JAFA01000031.1, forward strand.
GCTGGACGGCCTTGGCCGCCACGGCAACCGCCCGGCGCACGTGCACTTCTTCGTCACGGCCGATAACAGCCGCAAGCTCACCACGCAATTCAATATTGAAGGCGACCCGCTGATCTGGGACGACTTCGCCTACGCAACGCGCGAAGAGCTGATTCCGCACGTGGCGGAAAAGACCGGTGGCACCGCGCTCGGCCTGAAAGCCGATACGTACAAGGACATCGAGTTCAACTTCACGCTCACGCCGCTGGTCCAGGGTAAGGACAACCAGCTCGTGCAACGCCCGCGCGCCGCAGCCGCGGCGTAACCGCCCCAGCATGGCGGCGGCACGTTGCCGCCGCCCCCCGTTTCACCGCGATCATCATTCGACACCGATGCAGGAACTCCGTACCGCGTGTGGAGTATGCATAGGAGAGCTAATATGTCAGCCATCATCGACAACGCCAGTGACCTGGATCACCTGCTGTCCACCGCCGTGCAGGACGACAAGCAAAACGGTGTGTTCCGTTGCCGCCGCGACATCTTCACCAATACCGACCTGTTCGAACTGGAGATGAAATACATCTTCGAGAAGAACTGGGTCTACCTCGCGCACGAAAGCCAGATTCCCGAAAACAACGACTACTACACCACGTGGCTCGGTCGTCAGCCGGTGGTGATCACGCGCGACAAGACCGGTGCGCTGAACGCGGTGATCAACGCCTGTGCGCACAAAGGCGCCATGCTGTGCCGGCGCAAGCATGGCAACAAGGGCAGCTTCACCTGTCCGTTCCACGGCTGGACGTTCTCCAACACCGGCAAGCTGCTCAAGGTGAAGGATGAAAAGACCACCGAATATCCCGTGCAATTCAACAAGCAGGGCTCGCATGACCTGAAAAAGGTCGCTCGCTTCGAGAACTATCGGGGCTTTCTGTTCGGCAGCCTCAACGCCGACGTGCAGCCGCTGGAAGACTACCTCGGCGAAGCGAAGATCATCATCGACCAGATCGTCGACCAGTCGCCGAACGGCCTCGAAGTGCTGCGCGGCAACTCCTCGTACGTCTACGACGGCAACTGGAAGATGCAGATGGAGAACGGCTGCGACGGCTACCACGTCAGCACCGTGCACTGGAATTACGCCGCCACCATGGGGCGTCGCAAGGAAGACGGCACCCAGGCCGTGGACGCCAATAGCTGGAGCAAGTCGGTGGCCGGTGTCTACGGCTTCGACCACGGCCACATCCTGCTGTGGACCAACACGATGAACCCGGAGGTGCGGCCGGTCTACAAGCATCGCGACGAAATCAAGGCGCGCGTAGGTGAAGTGCAGGCCGATTTCATCGTCAATCAGACGCGAAACTTGTGCGTCTACCCGAACGTGTTCCTGATGGACCAGTTCAGCACGCAGATTCGCGTGGTGCGCCCGATCAGCGTGGACAAGACCGAAGTGAACATCTTCTGCTTCGGGCCGAAGGGCGAGAGCGCCGAAGATCGTGCGACGCGCATTCGCCAGTACGAGGACTTCTTCAACGTGACGGGCATGGGCACCGCCGACGACCTCGAAGAGTTCCGCGCCTGCCAGGCGGGTTACGCCGGCACCACGGCAATGTGGAACGATCTCTCGCGCGGCGCGCCGCTGTGGGTCGAAGGTGCGGACGACAACGCGAAGAAGATGGGCCTCAAGCCGGTCATTTCCGGCGAACGCAGCGAAGACGAAGGGTTGTTCGTGGTTCAGCACGAGTACTGGGTGCACGCCATGCGCGACGCCCTCAAGCAGGAACTGAATCACGAAAAAGCGGGAGCGCAGGCATGAGCAACGATTACCAGAAAATCTGCGCCGCGCTGTACCGCGAAGCGCGCCTGCTCGACGATCGCCAGTGGGAAGAATGGCTCGCCTGCTACGCAGAAGACGTCACCTACTGGATGCCCGCGTGGGACGACGATGACCAGCTCACCGACGACCACGAATCGCAGATCTCGCTAATGTACTACCCGGATCGCGGCGGCCTCGAAGACCGCGTGTTTCGCATCAAGACCGAACGCAGCGGTGCATCGATGCCGGAGCCGCGCACGAGCCACAACGTCACGAACGTGGAAGTGCTGGCAGACCGCGGCGATGAAGTGGAGGTGCGCTACAACTTCCACACGCTCAACCATCGCTACAGGGCCACGGATCATTTCTTCGGCACGATGTTCGTCACCTTGCGCAAGGCTGGCGACGGCTTCCTGATTGTCTACAAAAAGATCGTGCTGAAGAACGACTACATCCGGCAGGTGCTCGACGTTTATCACGTGTGAAATCACGTTTGATATCGAGCTTCAGTTTCAACATGGGATAGAAGGAGACACCATGTCCAGCTACAAGATTGCACTCAATTTCGAAGACGGCGTCACGCGCTTCATCGAATGCAAGGCGGGCGAGAAGGTCCTCGACGCGGCCTTTCGCGCACGCATCAACTTGCCGATGGATTGCTCGGACGGCGTGTGCGGCACCTGCAAGTGCCGCGCGGAAAGCGGCAGCTACGACCTGGGCGAAGACTATATCGAGGACGCGCTGACCGAAGACGAAAAGGACAGCGGTCTCGTGCTCACCTGCCAGATGGTGCCGGAAAGCGATTGCGTAATCGCGATTCCCGCGTCGTCCACGGTCTGCAAGACAGGGCAGAGCAAGTTTGCGGCCACGGTGGCGAAGGTCGAGCAGCACAACGATGCCGCGGTCGTGCTCGAGCTGGACGTCGACGCAGCGGGTCCCGTGTTCCTGCCGGGACAGTACGTCAACATCGACGTGCCGGGCAGTGGCCAGCATCGTTCGTATTCCTTCTCTTGCGCGCCGGGCGAATCGAAAATCAGCTTCCTGATCAAGAAGATTCCGGGCGGCGTGATGAGCACGTGGCTCGAAGCCGCGCAAGCGGGCACGACGCTCGAATTGACGGGGCCGCTCGGCAGCTTCTATCTGCGCGACGTGCAGCGGCCGCTGCTGTTCCTCGCGGGCGGCACGGGTCTGGCGCCGTTCCTCTCGATGCTGGAAGTGCTCGCGCGCACCAACGCGCAACAGCAGGTGCACCTGATTTACGGCGTGACGCGCGACCTCGACCTGGTGCTGGTCGAAGCCATCGAAGCCTACGCGGCGAAGCTGCCGAACTTCAGCTTCGCTACCGTGATCGCCGACGCGGATTCGAATCATCCGCGTAAAGGCTGGGTCACGCAGCATATTCCCGCCGACGCCCTGAACGACGGCGACGTCGACGTGTATCTGTGCGGGCCGCCGCCGATGGTGGACGCCGTGCGCAAGTATTTCGACGACGAAGGCGTGAAGCCCAACAGCTTCCACTACGAGAAGTTCACCCCCAACGTAGTCCCGAAGGCGGCATGATCATGCAACGATTCGCAGGCAAGGTCGTCGTCGTCACCGGGGCGGCGCAGGGAATTGGCCGCGGCGTGGCGCTGCGGGCGGCGGCCGAAGGCGGCAAGGTGGTATTCGTCGATCGCGCGGATTTCGTCGCCGAAGTCGCGGCCGAGGCGCAGGGCGCGGAAACGGCGGGATTCGTCGCCGACCTCGAAACGTATGAAGGCGCGCAAGCGGCAATGGAGTTCGCCGCGCAAAAGTTTGGCGGCATCGACATTCTCATCAACGGCGTGGGCGGTGCCATCCGCATGCGGCCGTACGCGGAATTCGAGCCGGCGCAGATCGATGCGGAAATCCGCCGCTCGCTCATGCCCACGCTATACACGTGCCATGCCGTGCTGCCGCATTTGCTCGAGCGCGGGCGCGGCACCATCGTCAACGTTTCGTCGAACGCCACGCGCGGCATTCGCCGTGTGCCCTATTCGGCGGCGAAGGGCGGTGTGAATGCGATGACGCAATCGCTGGCCATGGAATACGCGGAGCACAATATCCGCGTGGTCGCCACGGCGCCGGGCGGCACCGAAGCGCCGCCGCGCCGCATTCCACGCAATGCCGCGGGTGACAGCGAGCAGGAAAAGGCGTGGATGGGCGAGGCGGTGCGGCAGGTCACCGAATCGACCTTCTTCAAGCGCTACGGCACCCTCGACGAGCAGGTCGCGCCTATCCTGTTTCTCGCTTCCGACGAGGCGAGCTATATCACCGGCTCGATCTTGCCGGTCGCCGGCGGGGACACGGGCTGAGCGACGAACGCATGGGGGCGGCGGGCGCGCACAGGCGGGCGGGGTGTTATGCTCGAAAGACCCCGATTTCCGTCGCGCGCTCTCCATGAACTTCGATCCCGCTGTCGTCAAAGCCTTCGCGCCCACGGGCACGTTGCGCGCCTCCATCAACCTCGGCAATCCGATACTCGCGAATCGCGATGCGGCGTCGGGCGAACCGTTCGGCGTTTCCGTCGATCTCGCGCGTGCTTTCGCGCAGCATTTGGACGTGCCGCTCGAACTTGTCGTATTCGACGCAGCGGGCAAGTCCGTCGAAGCCGTGAGCGACGAACGCGCGGACTTCGGCTTCTTTGCCGTCGATCCGAAGCGAGGCGAGACGATCGCGTTCACCGCGCCTTATGTATTGATCGAAGGTTTCTATCTGGTTCGCAACGATTCTCCGGTGCGCACCAATGCCGACGTCGACCAACCGCATAACCGCGTGGCCGTGGGCAACGGCAGTGCGTACGATCTCTTTCTCACGCGCGAATTGAAGCAGGCGCAAATCGTGCGCGCACCGACTTCGCCCACCGTCGTGCAAACCTTCCTCGAACAAGGGCTCGAAGTGGCCGCGGGCGTGAAGCAGCAAATCGAAGCCGACGCTGCGAAGGCTGGCGGCTTGCGCCTGCTCGACGAGCGCTTCATGGTGATTCGCCAGGCCATGGGCGTCGCGAAGCGCCGTGGTCCCCAGGCCGCCGCCGCGCTTGGCGCGTTCGTCGAAACGATGAAGGCCTCGGGATTCGTCGCAGAGGCATTGGAGCGCCACGCAATAGCGGGCGCATCGGTTGCGCCAGCTGCTTAAACGAATCACGTCAGGCAAAAAAAGAGAGCGCATTAAAAGAACCATCAACACGCTCCGAGGGCCGATTGCCTCATGGATTCTCAATGTAGATAATCGGCCTTTCTCGCCGGCTTTAATGCACCACTCCGAAAGCATTGTGTAATTTGTCCGGCGATATTCATGCCCGCATATTCCTCGACGCGCGTCGAGCCTTGCCGGGCGCGGTTGTGCCATCGACGCCACGTCGCTCGAATTTCAACACCATTTTTATTTTCGACACCCTATGATGCGGGTGTTCGATTCGCACCGCACTCACCGCACGATTCCCATTTTTCCATTGCATTTTCAACACCGATGAATTGCGTAATTCGCAATAATCGTCGGCGGATAGCTTTTTGCTTTTGAATCTGCACCGAAATGGAATCGACGCCTATGAGATTGCACGTCGATGGTGCCGGTTGCCTGAATTCGATGCATTGACCCACCGCCCAATCCGGAGCTTGAAAACATGAAAAAATCGCTACTCGCCGCGGCACTCCTGAGCGCCTTTGCTATTTCGGCGCACGCGCAAAGCAGCGTGACCCTTTACGGCCTGATCGATACCGGTCTCGTCTACACGAACAACCAGTTCGGCCATAGCAACTGGCAGCTGAACAGCAGCTCCACGCAGAACACGGTGTTCGGCCTCAAGGGTTCGGAAGATCTGGGCGGCGGTCTGCATGCAATCTTCAAGCTCGAACAAGGTTTCCTGCTCAACAACGGCGCGCAGGCGTTCTCGGGTCTCGGCTTTGGTTCGCAGGCGTGGGTGGGCCTGCAAAGCGACCCGTACGGCACGCTGACGTTCGGCCGCCAGTTCGACGTGATGAACGACCTCGTGGGCCCGCTCACGGCGGAATTCAACACGTGGGGCGGCAGCCTCGCGGCCCACCCGTTCGAGAACGACAACCTCGCCGCGAACTCGGTGGTCATCAACAACTCCGTCAAGTACGCGAGCCCGACCTGGTACGGCGTGACGTTCGAGACGATGTACTCGTTCAGCAACAAGGCCGGCGACTTCGCGAACAACCGCTCGTACGGCTTCGCCGTTTCGTATACCCAGGGCCCGCTGAACCTTGCAGCAGGCTACCTGCAGTTCAACAACGCGGGCAACAGCAGCGGCGCGGTGACCTCCAGCGACACGAGCGCGAACTTCCTGGCGGAGCGTCAGCGCGTCTGGTCGCTCGGCGGCAACTACACGTATGGCCCGGCTACGGTGGGCCTGGTCTGGAGCCATTCGCAGATCGACAACGCCGCCGGCGTCTACTCGTTCGGCACGGGCACCTATCTTGGCTCGAACGACGACTCCGCCGGCTCGCTCGCCGGTTCGCTGCGCCTCGACAATTTCGAAGCGAACGTGAAATACGCGCTCACGCCGGCATGGAGCGTTTCGGGTGCGTACACGTACACGCACGGCGCCTACAACGGCACGAACCCGGGCTGGAACACGGCAATGCTGCAGACGGATTACGCCGTCAGCAAGCGCACCGACTTCTACCTCGAAGGCGTGTACCAGAACGTGCACGGCGCACCGGAAGGCTCCGTGCTTTCGCACGCCATGATCAACACGCTTTCGCCTTCGTCGACCGATACGCAGGTCGCCGTGACGGTGGGCATGCGTCACGCGTTCTAAGTCGATTCAGCGATGACTTCGGCGGGGCATCTGTCCCCGCCGGACGTTTCCCTCTGCGCGGCGGGCTTCCTCTCGAACGGGGGCCCGCCGCGTTGTCATATCTGCGCCCGCTTTGTTCCCCCCTGAGCCAGATAGTTGAAATTTTCAACTATTTGACTATACTGGCGTCCAGCTAGCATACGGATGGGAGCACGCATTTGTATTCGGATTTCCTCACCTTCAGGCTCGATCAAACGAGCGCGCTGCTGATGGATCGCGCCAACGCGGTCTACCGCGAGCGCTGGGATCTCGACGTGCGTGCCATGCGCGTGCTGCGTATCATCCGCGCCGAGCCGGGCATCACGCCCAAGGCTGTATCGCAGCGCGCGCTGATCGAAAAAACGCTGCTTTCCAAAACGCTCGGCGAACTCGAATCGCGTGGCCTGATCGGCCGCGGCACGCATGCGCAGGATCGGCGCAGCGTCGTGCTGCGCGTCACGCCCGAGGGCATGAAAGTGGCGAATGCCTCGGAAAAAGCCGGCTCGAAGCTCGAAGCCGAACTCGCTGCCGTGCTCACCGATCACGAGCGCAAGACGCTCGACCAGTTGCTCGCCAAGCTTGCGCAGAGCCTGATCGACGGTGATTGAGATCGCGGCGCGCACGCCGCACATTGCACAATGAAATACGCATGAAGGAGTTGTCCATGCCGAATCTGGTCGAAACCGTGGCGCCCGCCATTGGCGCGCTGCTGCCCGAACTCGAAGCGCTCTACAAGGATCTGCACCAGCATCCAGAACTCTCGATGCAGGAGTTCCGCACGGCGGCGCTCGTGGCTCAGCGCATGGAAAAGCTCGGTTACGAAGTCTCACGCGAAGTGGGCGTGACGGGCGTCGTGGCCCTGCTGCGCAACGGCGAGGGCCCGGTCGTGATGCTGCGCGCCGACATGGATGCGCTGCCCATGGCCGAGGCCACCGGCCTGCCGTATGCGAGCACCGTGACCGCAAAAGACGAGGAGGGCGTGCAGGTGGGCGTGGCGCACTCGTGCGGGCACGACCTGCACGTGACATGGCTCCTTGGCGTGGCGCAGTTGATGGCGGCGCATCGCGACGCGTGGAGCGGCACGCTGCTTGCCGTGTTCCAGCCCGGCGAGGAAGTGGGGCGCGGCGCGCGCAGCATGATGGACGACGGCATGATCGAGCGCTTTCCGAAGCCCGACGTGATCCTCGGCCAGCACGTGATGGTGGGCCCGGCGGGCACCGTGGGCTATCGCAGCGGCACGATACTCTCGGCCGGCGACAGCCTCAAGGTGAAGCTGTTCGGCCGCGGTTCGCACGGCTCGCAGCCGCAAACCTCGATCGACCCGGTGATCATGGCGGCTTCCACCACGCTGCGCCTGCAGACGATCGTCTCGCGCGAAATCTCGCCGCGCGAGACCGCCGTGCTTACGGTGGGCTCGCTGCAAGCGGGCACGAAGGAAAACATCATCCCCGACGACGCCACGCTCAAACTCAACATGCGCACCTTCGACGACGACGTGCGCGAGTACATGCTGGGCGCGATCCGCCGCATCTGTTGCGCCGAATGCGCGGCCTCGAATGCGCCGCGCGAGCCGGAATTCACGACGCTGTCGAGCTACCCGCGCACGGTGAACGACGACGCCACCACGGCGCGCCTGCGCAAGGCTTTCGAAGCATGGTTCGGCGCGCGCGCCTACGAAACGCAGCCGGCCGCCGCCAGCGAGGACTTCAGCGTGTTCGGCCGCGAATGGGGCGTGCCGTACGCGTTCTGGTTCGTGGGTAGCACCGACCCCGGGGTCTACGCGCAAGCCAGGGCTGCGAAGAAGCTCAACGAAATCCCGAGCAACCACTCACCGAAGTTCGCACCGGTGCTCGACCCCACCTTGCGCACCGGCCTCGAAGCGATGCTGTGCGCGGCCGCCGCGTGGCTTGGCCGCGAAAGCGAGGCGGCGTGAGCGTGGCACTCGGGGCGCACGTGGGCGCGCATCTCAACGCTCACACGGCCTATACGGCACTCGACCTGATCGGCACGTTCGCCTTCGCGATCTCCGGCGCCGTGGCCGCGCGGCAGCGGCGGCTCGATCTCTTCGGCATCGTCGTCGTGAGCTTCATGGTGGCGTGTGGCGGCGGGATCATCCGCGATCTGTGCATTGGCGCGGTGCCGCCGGTTGGGCTCGCGAACTGGGCCTATCTCGCGGTCACGCTGCTGGCTACGGGGCTGACCATTGCCGCGTATCCGCAGGTGCGGCGGTTGCGTCATCCCGTGCTGTTGTTCGATGCGATCGGTCTTGGTCTCTTCGCGGTGGCGGGCGCACAGAAGGCGCTTGCGTATAGCCAGAGCGCGGAGCCCGCCATCATCCTCGGCATCGTGAGCGCGGTGGGCGGCGGCGTGTTGCGCGACGTGCTGCTCTCGCGCGTGCCCGCCATTCTCGATCGCGAGATCTATGCTTCGGCGGCGCTGCTTGGGGCCTCCGTGCAGGTGGGGCTCACGTATGCGGGCTGGTCGACGTTCTGGACGCCCTGGGTGGCCGTGATTTCCTGCGTGGCGTTGCGGCTGGCCTCGCTCTACTTCGGCTGGCGTTTGCCGGTGTTTCAAACTATGCGGGCCGCTCAGCCGCAGCCGGCGCAAGGCGGCGACGCCGCGAAGCTCACCGGCAAGGCGGATTCGCGGCACGACGCGCGCTAGCGTCAGCCACCTTACGCCGCTGGATCGAACGCGATTTCGGCGGTGCGCACCGCACTGATTTTCGGGCCGAAGCTGCGGATATTCGAAAGCGTCGCATTGTGGTGCGCGCGGATCAACGCTGCGTTCGCGTGCGGCTTGTCGTGCGTGGTGTGGGCGTCGGCAGCGAGCGTGACCGTGAGGCCATTCGCGGCGGCGCGCCGGACCGTTGTGTCCACGCAGAATTCGCTCGCATAGCCGCAGATCACCACGTGCTTCACCGCATGCGCGGCGAGCAGGGCGCCCAGACCGGTGCCGAGAAACGAATCGGGCGTGCGCTTGCCGATGAGGTGGTCGCGTGATTCCGTCGCGAGCGTGGCCGACAGCGCCCACGCGTCGGACCCACGTACGAGCGCCGTGTCGTCCTCATGCTGGATCAGCACGACCGGCTCACCCGCATGCCTTGCGCGCTGCATCAGCGCGTTGATGTTGGCGCTGACCATGGCGATGTCGCCGGGCAGTGGTTCGGTGTCGACGAGTTGCTTCTGAAAATCGATTACGAGCAGCGCGCTGGTCATGGCGAAACGTCCGTGGCAAAGCGCTGATTCTAGCGCGTGACCTTCGCCCCGCGATGCACCGTGCATGGTGCGGCGCGGCACGCAATATGCTGCGTGCCGCGGGCGCCGTCGCGCGCGTGCAACTGTACGTCGTTCGCCGTCCAGCCAGAATACGGTTTTTTTCACCACGCGCTATGCTTTTTAGTGCGCGATGTGGCCGGCATGAGACCAGGCGCGCCGGTTTGTCCGCACGTTCAACCACGCTATCCGCCCCGGCATGGACCGGACCAGGAAAGAAGACTCCACGAGGGAGCCTACGTGAAAACGACTCTGGGCGCAGTGGTGCTGCTCGCCGCCAGTTCGGCCGCGAGCGCACAATCGAGTGTCACGATGTATGGCCGCGTGGATGGCGGCATCGAATACCTCAATCACATCGCGAACGGCAACGGCGGCAGTTCGAGCCGCTGGAGCGCCGAAGGTGGCGACTGGGGTACCAGCATGTTCGGCCTCAAGGGTACTGAGGACCTGGGCGGCGGCAGCGCCGCGATCTTCGACCTCGAAACCGCCGTGCAGATCATGAACGGCACCACGGGCGGCGGCCGGCTCTGGTCGCGGCGCGCGTATGTGGGCTTGAAGAACGACACATGGGGGCAACTGCAAGCCGGCCGTAATCTCTTCATCGACAGCGACGGCGTGTGGGCATTCGATCCGTTCGTGCAGCAGGCGGTGTCGTCGGCCTCGCTCGTGCGTGGGCGCAACTGGCAGCAAACGAGCAACAACGTCGAATATCACAGCCCGGTGTGGAACGGCCTCGACGTGCAGGGCCAGTATTCGTTCGGCAACCAGCCAGGCAACTTCAACGCCGGTGCCGAAGGCGAGTTCGGCCGCTCGGACGGCATCATGCTCTCGTATCACTCGCCGCTCTTCGACCTGCGCGGCATCTACGACGAGCTGCGCGATTCGAGCGGGCGCTTTTCCAACATCTTCACGGCCTCGCGCGAATACTTCGTGGGCGGCAACCTGCGCGTGCAGAAGTTCAAGATCCAGGCCGCGTACACGCATTACTCCGCACCCGATTCGCCGCCCGGCATATCCGATACCGCCGACCACTACTGGCTGGGCGCGACCTGGCAGGCCACGCCGAAGTGGGCGGTGACCGCCGCGGGTTTCTATATTCACGTAGGCGAGGGCGGCGGCGACGCCTCGCACGACCCGGCGAGCCACGCCATGCTCTACGCGCTCGGCGCGACGTACAACCTCAGTGCGCGCACGTTCCTGTATGGCACGGTGGCCTACGTGGACAACAGCAAGAACGGCACGTTCTCCGTGTTCGCGACGCCGCGCGACTCGAGCACGCCGACCAGCCCCATGGCTGGCCAATCGCAAACGGGCGCCTACGTCGGGATGATGCACGTGTTCTGACGCCACGCTTTTTCCGCCATCGCAGACAACATTCTTCGAGGAAGGTTGAGATCATGGCCAGACTATCGAAACCGCTGGGCTTCATCGGAGTCATCTCCGTGCTGTTCACATTGCTCACGGCGGTGTATCTGCTGGCTGGCGGCGCGTGGCTCATTTCGCTCGGCGGCTCGCCGTATTACGTCGTGACGGGCGTGCTGCTGCTCGTCTTCGCGTGGCTGCTGTGGCGCGCGAGTCCCTCGGCGTTCGTGCTTTATGCGATCGTGCTGATCGGTACGGCGATCTGGGGCCTCTGGGAGTCGGGGCCGGACTTCTGGGCGCTCGTGCCGCGCTCGGGCGTGCTGGTGGTGTTCGGCATCTGGCTGCTCGTGCTCATGAGCTGGCACCTGGAGCGCCCGCGCCAGTTCGGCGTGCTTTCGCTCGTGGTCGGGCTGCTCGTGTGGGGCGGCGTGCTCGTGTATGCGCATTTCAACGACCCGCAGCAGATCAACGGCTCGCTCGCGGCGGTGAGGGCCACGCCCGCGCCGAACGTCGACGGCATCGAGCCGTCCGAGTGGCCCGCTTATGGACGCGATCAGCAAGGCACACGCTATTCGCCGCTGCAGCAGATCACGCCCGAGAACGTGCATAACCTCCAGGTGGCCTGGACCTTCCGCACCGGCGACACGAAAGGCCCCAACGATCCGGTCGAGATCACCAACGAAGTCACGCCGATCAAGATCGGCGATCTGCTTTACCTGTGCTCGCCGCACCAGATCCTGTTCGCTCTCGACGCGCAAACCGGCGAGCTCAAATGGAAGTTCGATCCTAAGCTTCAGGCCGATCCCTCGTTCCAGCACGTGACCTGCCGGGGCGTGTCGTTCGTGGATCTTTCGGCGGCGTCCGTGAACGCCGCGGCGGCGGACCTGGGAGCGACGGCAACGACGCCCGTGGCCGCATCGGACGCCGCGGCGGCTTCGGGAACCGAAGCGGCTGCGCCCGCCAGTGATCCCGCGTCGGCAACGGAAGCGGCCGCGCCCGCGAGCGCGCCCGCGGCCGCAGCAACACCTGCCGCCGCGAACGGCACCTGCATGCGCCGCATCCTGCTGCCCGTGAACGACGGCCATCTCTATGCACTCGATGCGCTGACGGGCGAGCGCTGCGCGGGCTTCGGCAACAACGGCGACCTCGACCTCCAGCACGCCATGCCGGTCACGACACCGGGCATGTACGAGCCCACCTCGCCGCCGATCGTCACGAACAAGGTGATCGTCGTGGCGGGCGCCGTGGAAGACAACTTCTCGACGCGCGAGCCCTCGGGCGTGATTCGCGGCTTCGACGTGCGCACGGGCGAACTGCTTTGGGCGTTCGATCCGGGCGCGGCTGACCCGAACAAGATTCCCGGCCCCGGCGAGCACTACGTGTGGAACTCGCCGAACTCGTGGGCGCCGGCCGCCTACGATGCGAAACTCGACATCGTTTATCTGCCGATGGGCGTGAAGACGCCGGACATCTGGGGGGGCGACCGCACGCCCGACCTCGAGCGTTACGCGACGGGCCTGCTCGCGCTGCACGCCTCGACCGGCAAGCTCGCCTGGTTCTACCAGACGGTGCACCACGACCTGTGGGACATGGATCAGCCCTCGCAGCCCACGCTCGCCGACATCACCGACAAGGACGGCAAGACCGTGCCGGTGGTGTACGCACCTGCGAAGACGGGCAACCTGTTCGTGCTCGACCGCCGCACGGGCGAGCTCGTCGTGCCTGCGCCCGAAATGCCGGTGCCGCAGGGCGCGGCGCCCGGCGACCACGTCTCGGCCACGCAGCCGTTCTCGGCGCTCACGTTCCGGCCGTCGAACAATCTTACCGACGCCGACATGTGGGGCGCCACGATGTACGACCAGCTCATCTGCCGCGTGATGTTCCACCAGTTGCGCTATGAAGGCACGTTCACGCCGCCTTCGCTGCAAGGCTCGCTCATTTTCCCGGGCAACCTCGGCATGTTCGAGTGGGGCGGCCTCGCGATCGACACCGACCGGCAGATCGCCGTGGCGAACCCCATCGCGCTGCCGTTCGTCTCGCGGCTCATTCCGCGCGGGCCGGGCAATCCGCTCGAGCCGCAGCCGGGCGCGAAGGGCAGCGGCACGGAGGCCGGCATCCAGCCGCAATACGGCGTGCCCTATGGCGTGACGCTCAATCCGTTCATGTCGCCGATCGGGTTGCCCTGCAAGCAGCCGGCGTGGGGTTATATCTCCGTCGTCGACCTGAAGACCAACCAGATCGTCTGGAAAAAGCGCATCGGCACGACGCGTGACAGCTCGCCGATTCCCGTGGCGTTCCGCACGGGCATGCCGATGCTGGGCGGCCCGATGGTGACCGCGGGCGGCGTGATCTTCATCGGCGCGACGGCGGACAACTACCTCCGCGCCTTCGACGTGAACAACGGCAACCGGCTCTGGCAAGCGCGGCTGCCCGCGGGCGGTCAGGCCACGCCGATGACGTATGCGGTGAATGGCCGCCAGTTCGTCGTGATCGCGGCAGGCGGGCACGGCTCGTTCGGCACGAAGCTCGGCGACTACGTGATTGCCTACGCGCTGCCGAAGCAATAAGCAACGCTCGGCCGCCCGGCAGCACCGGGCGGCCGCGGCTTGCGGGCTATTCACGCGGCGGCAGGCGAGAAGCACAGCGCAAGCCGTCCCTCATGCAGCATGCGACGCACCGCTCGTGCGCCTCACCCGCTTTTCCCTCATGAATCGAACATTGCGCGCGGCGCGCGCCTGGGCGGTGTTGTCTGCGGCAACCTTCGCCACGCTGCACACGATAAGCGCACACGCGCAAAGCTCGGTCACGCTGTACGGAGCGCTCGATACGAGCATCGAGGTGACGAATCCAGGCGCGGGCTGGGTCGCGCGCATGGACTCGGGCGCGTATCGCGGCTCGCGCTTCGGGCTGCGCGGCGTGGAGGACATCGGCGGCGGCATCAAGATATTGTTCGAGCTGGAAAACGGTTTCGGCTCCAACGACGGCACCTTTGCCGTAGCGAACACGATCTTCAACCGCCAGGCGTGGATAGGCCTCGGCACGCAGTGGGGCACGGTGCGGGTGGGGCGGCAATACTCGCCGATCTATATTCCGTTCAAGGGACAGCTCGACGCGTTCGGCGCGGGCACCATCGCCTCGGGCCTCAACAATCTTTCGAAGATCACGCCTTACGAGAGCAACGCGATCACGTATCTGTCTCCCGACATCTACGGTTTCTCGACCACGCTGATGGCCTCGCTGCGCGATCCGACCGCGGGCAGCAACGGGCTGGCCGGCAACATCGAAACCGTCGAGTGGCGGCGCGGACCGTTTCGCATCTCCTGGGCGCATCAACAGCAAAACGGCGATGGCGCGCTGCGAGCCAATCTGGGCGGCATGTCGTACGTGCTCGGGCCAGTGACCGGATTTCTCGCGTACTTCAACGGCGATGGCGGCACGCCGCGCAACCACAACAACGGCGTGTCGGTCTCGGCGCGCTATGCGATCACCTCGCGGTTTCGCGCTTCGCTCGGTTACGCGTGGGTGCACGACCTCTCGGGCGCCGACAACGACGCCGACCAGTTCAGCGCCGCGTGCGAGTACGACCTCTCGAAGCGCGTGCTGCTCTACGCGAGCGCAGGTTGGCTGCGCAATCGCGCTGAGGCGACCTTCACGCTGCGCGGCGTGAACGTCACCGGCCTGCCGCCGTCCTGGCCGGGCGCGCCTGTGCGCGGCGTGCAGTTTGGCATGATCGACCGCTTTTAGAGCGTACGGCTTGTGCCGGGCATTGCTCGTTGTTATCATGCGCGTTCCATCCCTGCACACCGGACTCCAGCCAAAGTGGACAACTAAGCTTTCCCCAAAAATGTTTTCGCGCCAGCGTCATACACGCCGCGCGAGTGGTTTCATACATTCGGGAGAAGCTTATGGCTCGAGTCACGCCAGCCGCGACGCTTGTCGCACTCCATCGCATTTCATTCCGGTTCGATAGCGGCGTCACGCTATTCGACTCGCTCGACCTCGTTCTCGATCGCGTGCCCACGGGCATTGTCGGGCGCAACGGCGTCGGCAAAAGCATGCTCGCGCAACTGATCGCCGGGCGAATCGAGCCGACATCCGGTTCGATCGACCGGCACGTCAGGGTCGCGTTCGCGGCCCAGCAGCCCCTCGACGCCTCGCACGACAAACAGACCGTTGCGCAAGTCGCGGGGCTCGACGCGCCGCTCGCGGCGCTGGCCAGGCTAGCGAACGGCGTGGCCGACACCGGCGATTTCGACGTGATCGGCGAGCGCTGGGATCTTACCGCGCGTCTGCGCACGGCGCTCGATGCGGCGGGACTCGATCATCTGGAGTCCGACACATTGGCGCAAACGCTCAGTGGCGGCGAACTTGCGCGCGTTACCTTGATTGGTGCGCTGCTGGCGGACGCCGGCTTGCTCGTGCTCGACGAGCCGACCAATCACCTCGACGCCGCCGGCCGCGCGTGGCTGCGCGGCACGCTGGCGGGATGGCGCGGCGGCCTCGTCGTCGTGAGCCATGACCGTGCGCTGCTTGCGCAAATGCAGCGCATCGTCGAGGTCACGCCCAGGGGACTGCGAACCTATGGCGGCAACTATGCCAGCTACCGCACCCAACGCGATGCGGAACACGAAGCGGCAAAGAGCGTGCTCAGCCATGCGCGTACCGAACGCGAGCGCGCCGCGCGCAGGCTTCAACGCGAACACGACACGATCCAGCGACATGCCGCCGGAACATTGCGTTACGCGAAGACGGCCAATCTATCCTCGATGGCGAAAGAGGGGAACAAGGGACGGTGCGCGCAATGTGATGGGGCAGGTGAGGGCCGGGCAACGCGAGCACAAGGCGGCGCTCGATGAGCGCGTTACCGAGGCTGCCGCGCGCGTCGAGCCCGACGCACCCGTGCTGGTGGCGTTACCAGGCGCAGAGGTTAGCGCGCGCCGCCAGGTCTTCACGCTCGAAGCAGCGAGGCTGCCTTGGCTCGCGCACGACGATCCCGCCGCCACGCTCAACTGGTGGTGCAGCGGCCCGGTGCGCGTGGCGCTGACGGGTCCGAACGGATGCGGGAAGTCGACGCTGCTGCGCCTCCTCGCGGGACAGCTCGCGCCCAAGGCGGGGCATAGCGTGACGCATGTCCGCAGCGCGTACCTCGACCAGAGGCTCGCGCAGCTCGATCCCGACCACTCGATCGTCGAACAGCTCGGGTTGCTCGACACGCCGCTCGCAGAAGGGGAATTGCGCAGCCGGCTCGCGTTGTTGCAACTCGATGCCGCGCGCGTGACACAACCGTCGCGCCACCTGAGCGGCGGGGAGCGGTTGAAGGCCGCGCTTGCCTGCGCGCTCTGGCGCGGCGCGCCGGCGCAGTTGCTGCTGCTCGACGAGCCGACCAACCATCTGGACCTTGAATCCGTGCGCGCGGTCGAAGGGGCGCTGGCGGACTTCCCGGGCGCGCTGATCGTGGCCTCGCACGACGCCGATTTCGTCGCCGCGCTCGCGCCGACACATACGATGCAATGGAGCCGCGAGGGGTGGCGCTACGATCCCGTTGTCTGATCCATCGGATAACGAATCGATTTTCTAGACCGCGCCGGGAAGCGATACGTCACCGCCACCTGCGCCACGGGATACCGGCGATAGCGTTCGACGTCGCGCGCTATGCAGGCGCATTCGGGCTGGCCCGCGCGTTGGTGTGATACACGGCGTTCGAGCGGTACCGCGGAGATCGCGTTGCCTAGTCGAACGCCGTGCAGAGGCGCTCGATCGGTACCGCGATCAGTATGCAGATCGAGAAAGCGAGACCGAAAGTGAAGGCCACGGAAGTGGTCGCGCCGCACCACGCGATGAAGCGCCTTGCGTCGCGCTTCTCGTGAGCGACGTAGGCAATCTTGCGCCAGGCGCGGCCCGCGGCGTAGGTAATGGCGAGCGCGAGCACGAGCGCGCAGACCGAGGCGATGCCGAGGATCCACTGCGTGCCGTGCCAGCCTGGCATCGGATCCTGCGTGACGGCGTCGGCACAGGCCGTGGAAACGAGCGTGACGCCGAGCGCCAGATGCAGCAGCCAGATGAGCGGTACCGCGCACAAACCGAGCCAGGCTGCGACGCGCTGTGCGCGCGTCGGCTCTGAATGCGAGCCTGCGCCGGTTGGTTGCCCGGATGTGGGGGCGGACGTCATGGGTTCCTCCTGTGAGGCGGCATGGGTTCGCGGCGCAGGAGGTGTGCCTGGGTGGGGTTATTTGATTTTACATAACATAAATTATCGCAGTTTTAGGTGTGGGGGCTACGTCCTCTCAAGAAACACACACCAAGTGATTGTTTTGTATTTGCTTTTTTATTCGATGGTCTGGGCAGGCATGAGCTTCATGCCAAGCTTTTCGGCGCGTTTTGTCAGGTGATGCAGGACGCGCTGGCGATGGCGCTCCTCGTAGTACTCCTCTCCGCGATCGACGAATTCCTCGCCCTTGGTGAGCATCATGTAGATTAGCCGTGCGAGCTTGTGGGCGGTAGCAGCGATCGCCTTGGGTTTGTCGAGCCGCGCGCACATGCGGCGGAAGTACGCTCCCAGTGCGGACTGACTGGTGCGCAGCGCTGCTGCGGCGAGCTTCAGGGCATGCGCGGCGCGATTCGCAGTGCGCTTGCTCTTGCCTGAGAGCGACTTGCCACCCGATATCCTGGTGCCTGGACACAGCCCGAGCCATGAGGTGAAATGTTTGACGCTCGGAAAGCGTGACAGGTCAGCACCGATTTCAGAGAGCACCGCAAGGGCTGTCGTGACCTCGATGCCGTTAATCCTGGTCAGGTCAACGCCGCACATCTGGAAAAGCTGGGTTCGCAGATCAAACTGTGGGGAATTGCGCGTGCGCCCAGACCTCCTGCCAGGCCCAGGCGCACCAGCGTGCGCATGCAGCTGGGTCAGACTGGCCTGCAGTGCGCGGTCACACTCGGCCAGTTGGGTGCCGTGGAAATCGAAGTGCGCCAGTGCCTGCCTGAGTGCAAACAGGTGTTCGGTGCGCCAGTGACCATGCAGGCTTTGCGCAATGTCGTCGCGGCTGGCGCGAATCCGGCCGTGCTTCATGGCAGCCAGCGCATATGGATCGCGCTCACCTGCAACGATTGCGCGAATGATCCGCTGCCCGGTTTCACCAGCGACATCCGAAATCACGTTCGCCAGCTGGATGTTCATCTGGGCGAGCGCCTTCTGCATGTGCTGCACACAACGGGCCTGGCCCCTGAGCAGCATCTCGCGCTGGCGCGACAGACTGCGCAGGGAGCACACGGCCTCGGCGGGCCGGAACGCGCCGCGCAGCAGACCATAGGCGTGCAGCTGCTGCAGCCATTGGCAGTCGAGCACGTCGCTCTTGCGGCCGGAGACATTCTTGACGTGGCGGGCATTGACCAGCAGCACTTCGAATCCACGCGATTCCAGCAGCTCGTAAAGGGCAATCCAGTACACGCCGGTCGATTCCATCGCCACCGTCTCGACCCCACAGGCCTTGAGCCAGTCGGCCAGGGCGTGCAGATCGGCGGTGAAGCTCCGGAATTCGCGTACCGGCTCGTCATCCCGGTCTGGCGGGACGGCAACAAAGTGCGACGCTGAACCTATGTCGATGCCTGCAGCATCCGGGTTGGTGATACTCAGGGCGCGATTGCGTTGTGCCATGACGACTCCGTCATCGGAAGGGAGATGGCACAGGGTTCAGGTACGTCGTGCATGCTCACTCTCTCAAACGGGATGCGCTTGATAATCCAATCGCTCACCAATGTCGATGACGTCACCCATGACCACGCTAATGTGCGGGCAGATCTGCACCATTGGACGATCGGTCTTCCGCCTGCGCCGCGGAGTAGCTTGCCACAGGCGACGTCACAACGTGTTTCTTCGGTGCGATCTGCGGCGGGCGCGCCGATTACTGCGCTAATGTCGTGTTCTGGCTATTTACAGATGTCGTGTTTTTGAGCGCTGGCAAGCTGGCAGACCGCCACGCGCCAGCCCCAAACCGTCCGACGCGCGCGAGTCAAGTCACTGCCCCTGTTGCTGAGCCGCCTGCTCGATCAACGCGGCGACTTCCTTCGGATGCGACTCGTAAACCGAATGGCTGGCGCCATCGATTTCCACCGTCTGGGCGTGAGCGCGCTTCGCGTACATGCGCTCGAGGTCCGGGTTGATGATCTTGTCCGCCTTCGCAACCAGATAAAACGTAGGCTTGATCTTCCATGCCGGATCCGGGATCTGCGACGCGAATACACCTGCCGCGGTCGGCATTTGTTCATGGGCCTCGAATTCAGCCTGCGCAATCGGAAGGTCGGCGGCAAAATCGCGCGGATAGTCGGCGGGATTCAGGTACAGATAGTCGTCGGCTGTTTTCACGATGTCCTCATGGGGCGTCGCATTCGGATAACGCTTGCCATTCGAGACTTCGGTTTCGCCGGCGTCGAGCGCATGAGCGGCAATGTAGACGAGCGACTTCACGTGTTCGTCGTTGCCCGCCTCCGTGATGATCGCGCCGCCGTAGCTATGGCCGACGAGCACGCACGGGCCATCCAGGCTATCGATGACGCGCTTCGTAGCCGTCACATCGTCCTTGAATGACGTCAGCGGTTCTTGCACGAGCGTCACGTTATAGCCGTCCTTCGTGAGAATGTCGTAGACCGGACGCCATCCGGCGCCACCCACAAAGGCGCCATGCACGAGGACGACGTTCTTGACGGGCGCAGCCTGCGCTGTCGTAGCGGCGCCGGCAACCAGGCAAAGCGCGGCTGCCGCATGGGCAACGGCAGATCGGAAAGAAGGGAAAGACATGGCAGCTCCTCGGAATGACGCGATGTGAACGATTCGATTGACAACACGGCCAGTCTAAAAAGCGGCCTCGAACGGGAGGGTTACCCAGTCATTACGAAAAAATGACCGCGCTGCGGCATCGAATCAAAGGGACGGAAGATTCGTTATTTTCTTGTAATGACTGGGTAACCTTGGCGACCGAAGCGCCTACCTACACTGCAACCACGCAGTAACGCCTTGCCTCGCTTAGCCATGTTTCAAGTTGCTCGTTCCTAAGCCTGTCTTCGCGTCCATGCACAGTCGATGCTGCGGCTTTCCTTCCCGACTCATCCGCTCTGCAGATATATAGGAGTATTGATCATGTCCAGGCTTCTTCTCAGCATTCTCGTCGCGGCTTCTGCGGTCGCCGTCCCGGCATATAGCTTTGCGCAGTCCACTCAACCCCTGACCCGCGCCGAAGTGCGTGCGGATCTCGTGCGTGTCGAGCAGGCCGGATACAGCCCGGGCCGCGGCGACGACGTCGACTATCCGGCTGACATTCAGGCAGCCGAGGCCAAGGTCGCAGCGGCACAATACGCGCAAGATCCGGCGCAACGCGATATGGGTGGCGTATCGATGGCGGGCAGCTCGGCTGCGGGTCCGCATACGCATACGCCCGCACCGTCCACCTGTGTTGGCCCGGCCAGCTTTTGCATGACGTATTTTGGTAGCTGAATCGCCGACCTAATGTGTTTAGTGATCCTGTTGAGCCGGTTCGCCTTCCATGGACGGCGAACCGATCTCGCCCGTTGCCAGGGCAAGCGTCGCCGCGGCAGAAAGCGCGGCGCTGTAGCTGTCGGTATACGCGTTCTGCGCGGCGAGCAGTTGATTCTGCGTGAGGAGCGCGTCGGTGATGGTGCCGACGCCGTGCCGGTACGCGGCGAACGCCGCATCGTAGGTCGTCTGCGCGGCCTCGACCAGCGCCTTCGCGGCGTCGTTCGACGCGAGGCTCGTCGAAAGCCCGTTCTGCGCGGCAACGATCTGCCGGACGGCTTCCTGCCTCGTATGGGTGAATTGCGCGGACGCACTGTCCGCATCGTTGCGCGCCTGCATCAGCACGGCGGAACGCAAGCCGCCGTCGTACAGGGGAATCGTCACGCCGAGGAATATGCTGCCGCTGCGACGGCTGCCGTTCAGGTTCACCGTCGCCGCCTGATCGCCGACCGGGGGAATTGCCGTGATCGACGTCGTGCCGGTGCCGTACGCGGCCGCGGCGGAGAGGAATATCTTCGGCATGAAGGCGGATTCGGCCGCGCGGATCTTCGCCTGGTTGGCCTGTTCCAGCGCATAGGCGCCCTGCACGTCCGGCCGCCGCGCAATCGCATCGGTCACGATTTCATCGACGCTCTGGTGCAGCGCCGGCGTGAGCGTACGCGCCGGCAACGGGGCGATCAGCGGTTTCGACAACGGCGAAATGCCGAGCGCAGAGACGAGGCTCAGATAGCTGTCGCTCAACGCGCCGTCCGCCTGCACCTTCAGGAGATTGGCCTGTGCACGGTTCTGCGTGGCCTGCGCGACCTCGACCACGGTGCCCACGCCCTGCTTTCGCCGTGCGCGCGCGGCGCTGAGAATGCCGTCCGCGTTGTCGAGCGCCTGCTGCGCGGTATGCTCCCTCGCGCTCGCGGCTTCATACGTGTAGTACGCGATGCTCACTTCGTGGATCACGTGCTGGTGAACGGACGTGAAGGCGACGTTCGCCGCCACGGAAAGCTGTTTGGCCGCATCGAGGCGCGCGCGGCGGCCGCCGAAATCGAATAGCAGCCATTGCAGCGAGAGCACCGAAACCGTGCCGTGAATGTTCGAGTTGGTCGATGTGGTGCCGAGCAGCGGCGTCGATGCCGCGCCGCTCGCCGCTTCGTATCCGCCCATGGCGGTGGCGGTGAGCTGCGGCAAGTAGGCGGTCTTCGCGATGCCCGCTGCGAGCGCCGCGTTGCGCGCGTCGTTCCAGGCGATTCGCGTGAGCGGGTTCGTCGACTCCGCGAGATCGATCAGCTCGGGCAGCGAGTACGCGTGGTTCGCATCGAGCGCCGCCGCGGGTTCGATCGAAGCGAGCGCGGCGCTGCGCGGCAACGTGTAGCCCGTTTGCGTCGCCTCGCCGGCGCTGCGCGGCGGGCCGGGCACGATGTTGCCGCCGGCATCCGTCTGCGGCTGCCAGGGACGGTCCGGCGCGGGAGGTGCGAGATCGATCGACGACGTCGCACATCCCTCGAATCCCGAGATAGCCAATACGGCAGCCAGCGCGGCGGCCAGGACGATGAGCCGGGGCGTCGGTTCAGGGGCGCGCATCGGTCGTCGTCTCCGTGGCCGAAGCTGGGCGCGTGATCGCGGCGATCTGGCCGAACCGCCTGGCGATGACGCTCTGGAGCGCATCGAGTGCGGGGTCGGCCGTGCGGTCCTCCGCGGCCCCGGCGTCTCGCGTCTGCGTGTCGGCGGGATGCTCTGCGGCTTGCACGTGCGCGTCGTCGCCGGCAGCGAGGCGCTGGGCGATTTCACCCAACCGCGCCGCGCCCGCGTGCCCTGCCGCCAGGACCAGCGGCGCCTCCAGCGCCTCGAGTTCCGCGAGCGCACGCCGCCGGCTCGCCACCCATTCAGGCTCAGGACGCACCCACGAAGGCTCGTAGTGAATCAGGCCGAGATCCTGGCGCAGTCCGCCGTACTGGGCGAGCGCGCCGCCGGCGAGCGCGCTGCGCGTGCGGGCGTCCGCGGCGCGCGCGATGTGGCTCCACTGCGCAACAAGTGCTTTGAACGTCGCGTCGATCCGGCTGGCGATGCTCACCGGCCAGACGCGCGTGAAGACCAGATAGATCACGACGTTGCCGATCAGGATGCCGATCACGCGGTCTCGCGCGAGCGTGAGGTCGAACGCGGGCGCCGCGCCCTGGATCACGCACAGGAAGAAGGCGAACGCGATCTGCATGCCTGCGTAGGCGATCCGTGCGGACCCCATCGCCACCCACGCGGCCAGCCAGGCGCCCGCGAACACCAGCGCCATCAGCTCGCCCACCGAGGTCAAATGAGGCGTCACGAAGACGATCGCCGCCGTGCCGAGCAAAGCGCCGATGAGGCAGCCCGCGATCCGCAGCGTCAGCTTCTCGACGGTTTCGGCCGTGGTGCTGAGCGACACCATATAGCAGGTGATGAAGCACGTATGGATGCCCTGCCAGTCCAGCTGCTGATACAGCACGTAGCAAAACATCGCCGCTGCCGTGGTCTTCAGCGCGTAACGGACGTGAACGGGATTCGAGAGGGCATCGGCGTCGAAAAAGCCGCTGCGTTCGGCAGGCTCGGCGCTTTGTTCAGGCGCGGAAACCGGCGCTGCGGCGGGCTCCGCCGGCGGCACCGCGAAACCCTCCAGTGCGGCGCGCAGGTCGGCGAGCACGAGCGCCGCTAGCGCGGCACCCTCGGGCAGGTCCGGCACGTCGAGCGTCACATCCACGGGATAGCCGCCCGCATCGAGCATCGTGGCCATCTGCGTCATCGTTTCGGCAAGCTGCGCCGCACACGCGTCGGGCAGGCGCGCGCCGGGTTCGCTCGCCGCAAAATCCGTCGCGACCAGGATCGCCGTCGTGGACGCCGCCGCCTGGCGCAGCGCCGCGCCGTCGGTCGGCGTCAGTGTGCCTTCGAGCTTCGAGAGCTTGAGCCACGTCAGGATCTCATGGTCGCCCTCCCGCATGC
Source organism: Paraburkholderia nodosa DSM 21604 (assembly GCF_000519185.1). Taxonomy (GTDB): domain Bacteria; phylum Pseudomonadota; class Gammaproteobacteria; order Burkholderiales; family Burkholderiaceae; genus Paraburkholderia; species Paraburkholderia nodosa. Next base: position 23,911 of record NZ_JAFA01000031.1, read on the forward strand.
ACTCTTCGAATGCGGCGCGCTCCTCGTCGGTCGCCGTGCCCGTGAGGCGGCGCGCAGCGAGCCTCAGGCGCCGCGCAAGCTGTGCGGTGGCGAGCCGGCGCGGCGACGGCGCAATCACGACGTTCACGACGATCGCCACACCAATCGGAATCGCGACCATCAGCCACGCGTACATCAGGCCGCGCGTCGCCGCTTCGCCAAGCGGCGCGAGGCCGAGTTCGTCGAGCCCGAAGCCGACGATCATCGCCAGGATCGCGCCGATTGGCCGAAGCTTGCTTGCCGACGTGGCGAATAGCAGTCCGAACGACAGGAGCGCCATGCTCGCCACCCGCAGCGGCGGCTGATCGATCGTGAGGATCGCGAAGATCATCACGATGGCGATGATCACGGTCACGAGCAGCATCAAGGCGAACGACATGACCACGCTCGTCATGCGGTCGGGCCGGTTCAGGAAGAACACGATATAGACGGCAGTCGCGGCTTCGGGCGTGCCGTAGCCGGCCGTCACGAGCACCGTGAGCGCGCAGATCAGCGCGATGCGTGTGACGATCGCGGCGCGCCCCGGAAACGGCGCGAGCAGCTTCGCGACTTCCCGCGGACCGGGCCGCCTGATGTCACCGGCAAGACTGGCCATGCCGGACCTCGACGATCGCGCTGGCGCCGATGCGCACCAGTCTGTTGACCGGCGCGTCGATGCGCACGCGAACCGGGAAGCGTTGCGCCACGCGCACCCAGTTCACCGACTGCTGCACGTACGGCAGGCTGCGCGGCAGGTTCAGACGGTCCGTGTCCACGATCCCGGCGCCAATGCCGATCACCTTGCCGCTCATCGGCTGTCTGCGGTCGATCATCGAGTACACGGTGGCGCAGTCGCCCACCTCGATGGCGCCGAGCGCCGTCTCGCGGAAGTTCGCCACGGCAAACCATTCGCCCGAGTGAATCAGCGTGAAGATGGACTGGTTCGGCGCGACCGTTTCGCCCGCGAGGATCGTCAGGCCCGTCACGTAGCCGTCGAACGGCGCGCGCACGACGGTATCGTCGAGGCCGCGCTGCGCGATGGCCAGCGCGGCCTCGCGCGCATACAGTGCCGCGATGGCGTCGGTGTCGTCGCCTATTGTCTGCGCAGAGGAGCGCTGCTGCACCTTCGCCTGCGCGAGCGAGACGCTCGCGTCGCGCTGCGCCACGACCGCCTGGTCGAGCTGCTGTGTGGACACATAGCCTTGCGCCGCGAGCGGCCGCAGCCGGTCGACACTGCGCGTCGCGAGGTCGTAGTTGTGCGTCGCACGACGGGTCTGATCGGCCGCGATCGTCGCGTTCGACGTCTCACCGATCAGCGTGCGGCGGCGCGTGGCGAGCGAGGCGCGCGCCAGTTCGACTTCGGCCTGCGCTTGCGCGACCGCGAGTCGGTACGGCACCGGATCGATTTCGAACAGCACGTCGCCCCTGGCGACATGCTGGTTCTCCTCCACGGGCACGCGTATGATGCGGCCGCCTACGGGGGACGCGACGTGGACGACGTCCGCGTCGATGGACGCGTCGTCGGTGGACGGATAGCGCGACGAGCGGTCGTACGCGTACCAGAGCGCCGCGGCGCCGAGCAGGACGATCACGACGGCGATTGCGCGGCCCTTCCATGCATGTCGAGGATTCTGGCCGGCCATTTTCATGTCAGAGCTGCCCCGTTCCCCACAGCCAGACGAGCACCCCGGCGACGATGCCGATCGCGGTGCAGACGGAAAGCTGGTACGGCACGAGGCGAATCCAGCCGGTCGAGATGAATACGCGATGCGCGACGAGCGCGCCCACGATGCCGATCATGGCGCTCACGAGCCAGTACGGAAAGTACGCACCAAAGAGCGACCAGGACGGCGCGCCGCGGGCCACGCAACCCGCAAGCGGCATGAAAGCCAGGAATGAACAAACGACAGCGAGTCTGGGCCATGTACGTTGTTTCATCGCATCTTCAAGGCTTCGTGACTGGAATAAACGCTGAATTCCACTCGTACGAACAACCCATGCGCGCACCGATGGGTTGCGTCCCGCATTCCCGATTCAAGGCAGCCCATCATAGCGCGGTTTGTCGCACCACCGCCCCTGGGGCGCCTACTGGCTCCGGTGCTCGCGCTGCCGCGGGAACACGAGCGTAAAGCGCGTCACCCCGTTGCTGCTGGACGCGTGCCACGTTCCTCCGTGCAGCAACATGATGCTGCGCACGATCGAAAGTCCGAGCCCGCTCGACTCCGACGAGCGGTGCCGTGACGGATCGGCCCGATAGAAGCGGTCGAAGATCCGCTCGAGATGATGCGGCTCGATCGTCGGTCCGCGATTTTCGACATGGAGTGTCGTCGCCTCCGGTCCTTGCTGCGCCAGGGTCGAAATTGCCGTACCCGGTTCCGCATAGCGCAAGGCGTTCGCAAGCAGGTTGCCCAGCGCCCGGCGCAGCAGATCCGGATCCGCGCACACGTGGCCCTCCCCGCGCCACTCGAGGCTCACGTTGCGGTCTTCCGCGAGACCTTCGAAGTATTCCTGCATGCGTTCGAACTCCACCGCAAGCGGCAAGTCCTTGCGCTCGATGGCGTTATCGGCCTGCTCGGTGCGCGCGAGAAAAAGCATGTTGTCGATCATCTTCGACAGGCGTTGCAGCTCCTCGTAATTCGAGCCGAGAAGCCGCTGGTAATACGCGGTGTCGCGCGTCTGGCTCAAGCCGACTTCGGTCTGCCCGAGCAGATTGCCGATGGGCGTGCGCAGGTCATGCGCCATGTCGGCCGACACCTGTTTGAGCTGCGTGAAGCCGCGTTCGAGCCGATCGAGCATGCCGTTGAATGCCGCGATCAGTGCGTCCAGCTCGGGCGGCGCGGCGCGCTGCTCGATGCGCGTCGAAAGCGTGCTGATGCCGATCGCCCCGGTTTGCGCCGCGAGAACACGCAACGGCTGCATGTTGCGGCGCGCGAGGACGAAAGCGAGCAAGGCAACGATGGTCGCGCCAGCGGAGGCAAACAGCAGTATCTGGTTGCGGTATGCCCGCAGCAATTGCGTGCGCTCAGTCAGCAAGCGGCCGGAGATGATCTGCAGGTCCTGTTTCCCGGCTACGTCGTGCGCCGCAGCAGCGACGTAGATGAAGGGCGTCCCATCGGCCGCAACCGTATGCTGGACGGCGCCGAGCGTGAGCGGCGCGTCCACCGGCACAGGCTTCATGTCCGGCACCGCCCGGTGGCCGGGATTCACCGTAATGAGCGGCGCTTCACCGGGAAAGCCCACGATCAGCAACGATTCCGTATTGCCGAGCATGTTCGCGAACAGATGGGGCTTGTCGCGAATCAACTCGCGCACGTCGACATCGTTCATCAGCGTGCGAAGCTGGTCCACCCGCGTCACCAGCGCCGCATCGTCGCGCACCATCAGTTGCCGCTCCAGCCCGCGATACAGCAAGGTGCCGAGCAACGCCATCGCGGTAAATACGATGAGTGCGTATAACAACGCAAGACGCGTGGTGAGGGAAAGCCGCTTCATGCTTCGTACTCGAAACGATATCCCACGCCGTGAATCGTATGAATCAGGCGCACCGGGAACGGGTCGTCGATCTTCTGCCGCAGCCGGCGCACCGCAACATCGACAACGTTGCTATCGCTGTCGAAGTTCATGTCCCAGACGCGCGAAGCGATCAGGGCGCGCGAGAGCACCTGAGCTTGATGCTCCAGAAAGAACGCCAGCAGGTTGAATTCCTTGTTGGTGAGCGTCAGGCGCACGCCGCCCCGGTCGACTCGCCGCTTCGGCACATCGACCCGCAGATCCCCCACTTCGAAGACCTGCTCCTCCTGCTTTTGAGGCTGGCCGCGCCGCAGTATGATGCGGATGCGCGCCAGCAACTCGGCAAACGAGAAAGGCTTGACGAGATAATCGTCGGCGCCGAGATCGAGGCCCTTCAGCCGGTCTTCGACCGTGCCTCGCGCGCTCAGAAATAACACCGGGGTTTTGGTGCGGGCACCGAGCTTCTTCATGACGGTCCAGCCATCCATCTCCGGCATCATCACGTCGAGCAGGATCAGGTCGTAACCCATCTCCTGCGCGAGGTGCAGCCCGTCGATGCCGTTCGTGGCCACGTCCACTACGTAGCCGGCTTCCGTCAAGCCGTTCTGGATGTACTCGCTAGTCTTGGCTTCGTCTTCGATGACGAGGATTTTCATGGCGTCCGGTCCCTGCACTCTCATGTGCGTTTCACTGATTCTGTGCTCGTTTGCGCCCCTATACCAGCCGGGCGTGATAGCAGTCTAGGCAGTGCGTTCCAACAGGGCCGTTACTCAATCATTACAGAGAAATGACGAAGCGCAGCGTGTTTCCTCCCTGATATTTATATGTAGTGGCGTAGTCACGCTGCCGACACAGCGGATATCCAGATACAAGAACGCCGCCGCGCAAAGACTCAGGTCTGCGACGGCGGCGTGAGTTATTTCTTGCGCATCAAGCCGGCGTGGGTGAACCGGTTCGAGCGCCGGCAATCAATGCTGCGGAATCTTCCCGCCGAGTTCATCGTCGACGAACGCGCGCACGATATCCTTGAACGACGCGTCGCCTTGCAGGCCCAGCTGGGCCGCGCGCGCCATGTCCCACTGCGCGGGCCAGCTGCCGACGATCTTCTCGACCCGTTCATTCGCCTTCCATTCGATCCGTGCCGCGACGGCATCGCCCGCCACCTCGCGCAGCGCGGCGATCATCTCGTCGACCGTCACCGATACGCCCGGCAGATTCACCGTGCGCCGGTTGCCGAGCGCCGCGCCGTCGATCTCGCATCCCGCGACGAGACACTCGATCGCCTTGCGCGGCGACAGCAGCCACAGCCGTGTCGAACCGCTCACCGGGCACACCGCCGTCTCACCGTTGAGCGGCTCGCGAATGATGCCGCTGGCAAACGAGGACGCCGCCGCATTCGGCTTGCCTGGGCGCACGCTGATGGTCGGCAGACGCAGCACGCGGCCATCGACGAAACCGCGTCGCGAGAAGTCGTTGAGCAGCAACTCGGCGACGGCCTTTTGCGAGCCATACGACGACTGCGGATTCAATGCGGTGTCATCGAGGACGACGTCGGGCAGATCGCCGCCATAGACGGCGACCGAACTCGTAAACACGACGCGCGGCCGATGCCCGCGCTCGCGGCACACGTCGAGCAGCAGCCGCGACGCGTCGAGATTGATCCGTATGCCGAGATCGAAGTCCGCTTCCGCCTGGCCGCTGACGATCGCCGCGAGATGGAAAATCGCCGCGGTCCTCTCGTCGATCAGACGTTCGAGCACGCTGCGCTCGGCAATGTCGCCGACTTCGACACGCACGCGTTCGTCAGCCGGCCCCGGCGCCGCGACGACGTCGAGCAACACCAGTTCGGTGATCGGCTCGCGCTGCCCATCCGCGCCCTTCAGTTCGCCGCGTGCCAGCAGTTCGCGCGCGAGACGCTGGCCCAGAAATCCCGCACCGCCCGTGATCAGTACTTTCATGTTGCCGTTGTTCCTCAGTGTGTCGGTCGAATGCGCTCAGGTATGTGCGCAGTTTCGTTCGCTCAGAAACGCGCCTTCACGTACGGCCGGATCCATCCAAGCCCTTCCGATGTGCCTGCGCGCGGCCTGTACTCGCAACCGATCCAGCCGTCGTAGCCGAGTGAGTCGATCAGCGAGAACAGATACGGGTAGTTCACTTCGCCAATATCCGGCTCGTGCCGCTCGGGCACGCCCGCAATCTGGATATGCCCGATGCCCTTCATGTCACGCTTGAGCTTGACGGCGAGATCGCCTTCGACAATCTGGCAGTGGTAGAGATCGAACTGCACTTTCAGGTTCGGCGCGCCGACTTCCGCGCAGATGGCCTGCGCGTCGTCTTGCCGGTTCAGAAAGAAGCCGGGAATATCGCGCGTGTTGATCGGCTCGATGACGACGGTGATGCCGTGCGCCTGGGCCGCCTGCGCCGCGTAGGCGAGGTTCTTCAGATACACCTCGCGATGCGCGGCGCGCGATTGCTCTGGCTTGATCAACCCGGCCATCACGTGCAGCTTGTCGTTGCCGAGTACTCGCGCGTATTCGAGTGCGGTCTCGAGACTGCGGCGAAACTCGTCCTCGCGCCCCGGCAACGACGCGATGCCGCGTTCGCCCGCCGCCCAGTCGCCCGGCGGCGCGTTGAACAGCGCCTGAGTGAGGCCGTTGTCGTCGAGACGCCGCTTGATATCGACGGCCGGAAACTCATACGGGAACAGAAACTCCACGGCCTCGAAACCGTCGCGCGCGGCGGCGGCGAAACGGTCGAGAAACGCGTGTTCGTTGTACATCATCGTCAGATTGGCGGCGAAGCGTGGCATCGAAGCAACTCCTTGAATACGTTTAGCGGTTCACGAGCCGCGCGGGCGTCAGCCAGACGGCGAGCGCGCCGATCACGAGCATCGCGGCAAGCACGTACATGCCGGACTGCGTGCTGTGCGTGAGATCCTTAAGATAGCCGATCATGTACGGGCTTGCGAAGCCCGCCAGATTGCCGACCGAATTGATGATCGCGATGCCCGCAGCCGCCGTCGCGCCGGACATGAACGCCGTGGGCAGCGACCAGAAGAGCGGCGCGCAGGTCAGCACGCCCGCAGCGGCGATCGACAGGAACGCAATCGACACGGCCGTGTTGTTCGCGAACGAAGCCGCGACCGTGAAGCCGGCCGCGCCCGCGAGCGCCGGCCCGATCAGATGCCAGCGGCGCTCGCGGCGCTTGTCCGCGCTGTGGCCCATCACGTTCATCACGACGATGGCAACGAGGAACGGGATCGCGCTCAGAAGGCCGATTTCGAATGCCCCCGTCACGCCCGTCGACTTCACGAGCGTCGGCATCCAGAACGTGAGTCCGTACTGGCCGGTGACGAATGCGAAATAGATCAGCGACATCCACCACGTGCGCGGATCGCGGAACACGGCACCCAGCGAATGCGACTTCGTGTCTTCCTGCGGCTGCGCGGCGATCTCGTCGGCGAGCAGCTTCTTTTCGCGCGGCGTCAGCCATTTCGCGCCGGCGATGCCGTTGTCGAGATACAGGATCGTCGCGATGCCGATGGCGATGGCCGGCACCGCTTCGATCACGAACATCCATTGCCAGCCTGCGAAACCGTGATGGGAATCGAACGTCTGCATGATCCAGCCCGACAACGGATTGCCGAAAATACCCGAAACCGGAATCGCCGACATGAACACGGCAATGATCTTCGCGCGCCGATGCGACGGGAACCAGTACGTCAAATACAAAATGACGCCCGGATAGAAACCCGCCTCGGCGAGACCGAGCAGGAAGCGCAGCGCATAGAACTGCATCGGAGTCCGTACGAAAACGAACACGACGGAAAGCAAGCCCCACGTGATCATGATGCGCGCAATCCAGATGCGCGCGCCGAGCCGATGCATCAGGATGTTGCTGGGCAGTTCGAAGAGAAAGTAACCGACGAAGAACACGCCCGCGCCGAGACCGAATACAGTCTCGCTGAACGCGAGGTCCTGCGACATTTTCAGCTTCGCAAAGCCCACGTTGACGCGGTCCAGATACGCGACCACGTAGCACAGCATCAGAAACGGCACGATGCGCCAGAACACCTTGCCGTAGGTGCGTTCGATTTCGGCCGCGCCGGGTTGCCCGGCAGCGTCGGCGGTAGATGCAGGGCGAACGGATGCCGCCTGAAAGCTTGTCATGCGTTGTCTCCTTCGTGGTGGCGCCGGTTGCGGGCCGTCCGCTTCGTGTCGGACGGCCCTCCGGCTTTTTGCCTGAGGTGGGTGATACGGAGGGTCCGCGTGGGCACGCGGAAAGGGCGATGTGCCTGAACGGGCTACCAGCGAGCGCCGAACACCGTGCGCAACTCTTCGAGCGCGGTGCCGTCGAGCGGCGCGGGACGCGGGTTCGTCATCAGCCACAAGCGCGCGGTCTCTTCCAGTTCTTCGAGCATGTACGAAGCCTGCGAAACGGAACGCTCCCATACGACCGGCCCGAGCCGCTCCAGCAGCACGCCGCGCACGCGGTCGGCGAGCGAGGCGATCTGTTGCGCGACTTGCGGATCGCCGGGACGCCGGTAGCGGATCAGCGGAATATGCCCGACTTTCATGACGTAGTACGGCGTGATCGGCGGCAGCACGTCGGCTTCGCTCCATACTCCGGCGAGCGTCAGCGCGACGAGGTGGGTCGAATGCGTGTGCACGATGCCGCGCGCTTCGCGGTTGCGTTCGTAGACGCCGCGATGCAACGCCAGCGTTTTAGAGGGCTTGCCGCCCGAGACCGCGTTGCCGTCCAGATCGACCTTCGCGATCTCCGCGGGATCGAGGCGGCCGAGGCAGGCATCCGTCGGCGTGATCAGCCAGCCGTCGTCGAGTCGCGCGCTGATATTGCCCGCGCTGCCGACGGTGTAACCGCGCTCGTACAGGCTTGCGCCCGTCACGCAGATTTCTTCGCGGACTTTCGCTTCGCTGCTGGTGTGAATGGCCGCCGTCATTGCGCGCCTCCGTCGAGCATACGCAGCGCCTTCGAGAAGAAGTCGACCGCGCCGAAGTTGCCCGACTTGAGCGCGAGCGCAAGCGGCTCGGCAGCGATCGTGGCGGTGGCGGGCACGCCCGGATCGATCTGCTTGCCGATGCGCAGCATCTGGACGCCAAGCGCCTGCACCACCGCGCCCGAGGTCTCGCCGCCCGCGACGACGAACTTGCGCACGCCGAGATCGCGCAGGCCGTGCGCGATCGACGCGAGCGTGCGTTCGACCAGCTCGCCCGCTTGCGCCACGCCGAGTTCGCGCTGTGTCGCCTTCACCTCGTCGGGCGACGCCGTCGCGTAGATCAGCACGGGCTGCGGCTGCGCTGCCTGCATGTGTTCGCGCGCGAAGGCCAACGCGTGTTCGACGACGGGCTCGCCGCGCGCCGCCACAAGCGGATCGATGCGGAACGCAGGACGCGTTTCGCGCCACGCGGCAACCTGGGCAGTCGTCGCCTTCGACGCACTGCCCGCCAGCACCGCCGACGCCCCGTCGATACGCGGCAGTTCGCCTGCATCGACGGAATCGGCAAGCAGACCGGCGCGGCGGAAATTCGCGGGCAACCCGAGCGCGACACCCGAGCCGCCCGTGATCAGCGGCAGGTCCGCGCACGCTTCGCCGAGCGTGTAGAGATCGGCGTCCGAGACGGCATCGGCGATTGCCATGCGCACGCCGTCGGCACGCAACGCGTCGATCGAGGCGCGCACGGCTTGCGCGCCTCGCGCCACGGCGTCGTAGCGCACGAGGCCGACTTTCGCGCGCGTCTGCCGCTGCAGCACGCGCACGAGGTTCGCGTCCGTCATCGGCGTGAGCGGATGATGCTCCATGCCCGACTCGTTCAGCAGCACGTCGCCGACGAACAGATGCCCGCGATAAATCGTGCGGCCGTTCTCTGGAAACGCGGGACACGCGATGGTGAACGGCGCGTCGCCGCCATTGCGCGACAGCGCGTCGAGCAGCGCGTCGGCCACGGGCCCTATGTTGCCTTGATCGGTCGAATCGAAGGTCGAGCAGTACTTGAAAAAGAACTGGCGGCAGCCTTGCGCGCGCAGCCATTCGAGCGCGGCAAGCGACTGCGCCACGGCGTCGGCGGCGTCGATCGTGCGCGACTTCAGCGCGACCACGAGCGCGTCGGCTTCGATGCGCGTGTCGGCGCCGGGGACGCCGATCGTCTGCACGGTGCGCATGCCGCCGCGCACCAGCATGTTCGCGAGATCGGTCGCGCCCGTGAAATCGTCGGCGATGCAGCCGAGCAGCGGCTTGCCGGCAGCGGCGTTCATGTTCGTCATGTCGTTGCGCCCTTCCCGCTTAGCGCTTCGCGGGCACGTCGATGCCCGGGAAAATCTTGATGACGGCCGAATCGTCTTCGCCGCCGTGACCTGCCGTCGACGCCATCATGAACATCTGATGCGCAGCCGCCGACAACGGCAGCGGAAACTTCGAGCGTCGCGCGGTATCGAGCACGAGGCCGAGATCCTTGACGAAGATGTCGACGGCCGACAGCGGCGTGTAGTCGCCGTTGAGAATGTGCGGCACGCGGTTCTCGAACATCCACGAGTTACCGGCGCTGTGCGTAATCACGTCGTAGAGCGCGTCGGGATCGACGCCTTCGCGAAGACCGAGCGCCATCGCCTCGGCGGCGGCGGCGATGTGCACGCCCGCGAGCAACTGGTTGATGATCTTCACCTTCGAGCCCGCACCATGCTGCTCGCCCAGCCGGTACACCTTGCCCGCCATCGCGGCGAGCACGTCCTCGCACGCGGCATACGCGGCGGCAGGTCCGGACGTCATCATCGTCATTTCGCCCGATGCCGCGCGCGCCGCGCCGCCCGATACGGGCGCATCGAGCAGTTGCAGGCCGGCCGCTTCCACGCGGCGGCCGAGGTCGATCGCGAAGTCGGGCGCAACCGTCGCGCACGCAATCACGACGCCGCCCGGCTTCATCGCCTTGACCGCGCCCTGCTCGCCGAACAGCACCGTTTCCGTTTGCGCCGCATTGACGACGAGCGTGACGACCACGTCGCACTGCGCGCCAAGCTCGGCCGGACTCGCGCAGGCCGTGCCGCCAGCGGCGACGAACGCGTCGAGCACTTCGCGGCGCACGTCGCATGCATGGACATTGAAACCGCCGCGCAGCAGCGAACGCGCGACACCCATGCCCATCGCGCCCAGACCGATCACTCCGACATTTCTCGACATACCTTTTCCTTTACGAACAGTGCGGCAGACCGCGCGCCGCGCATCGCGCGAGCGCATGCGTCTGCGAAATGCGTGTGCGAATCAGCAGATACCGGCTTCGGCCAAACGGCGCGCCGCGTTGTACATGTGCGTTTGCGCGGCGTTGCGCGCGGCCATCGGGTCGCCTGCGCGGATCGCCGCGGCGATCGCTGCGTGCTCGTCGCGCACCTGACGCGAGAAGTCCTCGCGCAGCGCCTCGTTGCGGCGCGTGACGACCGTGCCCGCTTCGAGGTATTGATTGAGAAACGTCAGCGTCTTCAGAAAGTACGGATTGCCCGTCACGTTGGCGATCGCGCGGTGAAACGCGACGTCTTCGGCAACGCCGTCGCGGCCTTCGGCGACGGCCTCATCGATTTTTCTGAGCGCGGCGTCGATGGCCATCATGTCGGCGTCGGTGCGGCGCATGGCGGCTTCCGCCGCGACTTCGGCTTCGATCGCGCGGCGCACCGCGAGAATCTGCAGCACCGAACCGCCTTCCATCGCTTCCGCGTAGTCGATGCGCAGCGGCCGGATCGCGCCATGCGCGGCTACGTACACGCCGCTGCCCTGGCGCGGTTCGACCACGCCCTCGTTCTTCAAACGCGAAATGGCCTCGCGGATCACGGTGCGGCTGACGCCGAACTCCTGCGCGAGCACGGCTTCCGTCGGCAGCTTGCCGCCGCGCGCGAACGTGCCCTTGTCGATCTGCGCGAGCAGTTGTTGCGCCACGGTGTCGCTCAGCGCCCGGTTGGGAATTTTCTCGAACATATCAGCAGATTTGCCATGTCATATGGTCATCATACAAATTTTGATACATGGGAAGGCACCAGGGTGAACCCTGAAGACTGCACACGGGATCGAAACATTAATGCGTCACGAGACCCGCGGCCCTCATCGCCAGGCGCAGAATCTCCACGGCACCAATCGTCACGCACACGCTGGCGGTCCATATCCCCATGAGCCACAGCACGCGCGAACGCCACACCCGCACGCCCTGGCCTCTCGCCTTCTCCGATTGCGTCGTCATGGCAGCGCTCAGTGATACCCTTCGCCCGGCCGAACCTTGCCGCGAAACACGTAATAGCTCCACGCTGTGTACATGAGAATGAACGGCAGAATGAAAAGCGCGCCCACGAGCGAGAACAACTGGCTTTGCGGCGGCGAAGCCGCGTCCCAGAGCGTAATGGAGGGCGGCACGATATGCGGCCAAAGGCTGATGGCGAGGCCGCTATAGCCGAGGAAAATGACCATCAGCGTAATGATGAACGGCATGACCGTTGCCCGGCGCGCGAGCGAGCGCAGCTTCGCGAGGAAACCGAGGATGAGAAGCACCGGTACAGGAAGAAAGAACAGCAGGTTCGGCATCGTGAACCAGCGGTGCGCGATGGCCGGGTGCGCAAGCGGCGTCCAGAGGCTCACGAGACCGATCGCGATCAGCAACGCCCACGCAAGCGTGTACGAAAGCTGGTACATGTGCGTCTGCAATGGCCCTTCGGTCTTCATGATGAGCCACGTGCAGCCCAATTGCGCGTAGGCCGCAAGCAGCGCGACGCCGCAAAAAAGCGGGAACGGTCGCAACCAGTCGAGCGAGCCGCCTACCCACTCGTTGTTGCGCACCGGAAAACCGTCGATGAATGCACCCAACACCACGCCCTGCGCGAATGTCGCGACGAGCGAACCGCCGATGAATGCGAGATCCCACAAATACCGCCGGTGCTCGTGGGCCTTGAAGCGAAATTCGAAGGCCACGCCGCGAAAGATCAGTCCGATGAGCATGATGATGAGCGGCAGATACAACGCGCTCAGCACGACGGAATACGCAAGCGGAAACGCGCCATAAAGCCCCGCGCCGCCCAGCACGAGCCAGGTCTCGTTGCCGTCCCACACGGGCGCCACCGTATTCATCATCACGTCGCGCTCTTCCTTGTCGCGCACGGTGAAGAACAGCAACCCGATGCCGAGGTCGAAGCCGTCCATCACGACATACATCATGATGCCGAATGCGATGATCGCGGCCCAGATCAAGGTGATATCGACGCCCATTGAATCGCCTCCATTTCCGTTCTTCGGGTCACTCCTGGGTCGGCGCCCGCTCGACGCGCTCGGGCGCCGCCGAAAGCGGCCGCGCCGGCGTGCGCGAGCGTCCCGCGCCGCCTTCCGTCACGCGCTCGCCCTCGTGCGGCTCTGGCCCCTTGCGCACGAGCCGGAGGATATAAAGGATGCCCGTGCCGAACAGCGCGAAATAAACGACGACGAAAATCGCGAGGCTCAGGCCAACCTGTGCGGGAGGCGTCGGCGAGGTGGCGTCCACGGTGCGCATGACGCCGTAGATGACCCACGGCTGGCGCCCCACTTCGGTCGTGACCCAGCCCGCAAGCAGCGCGATGAGGCCTGCCGCGCCCATCCATTGCGCGAAAGCCAGGAACGGACGCGACGAATACAGCTTGCCGCGCAGCCGCAGCAGGAGCGCCCACAGGCCCATCGCGATCATGAGGAGGCCCATGCCCACCATCGCGCGAAAGCTCCAGAAGACGATCGTCGAATCGGGCCGGTCTTCGGGCGGGAACGATTTCAGAGCCGGAATTTGCCGCGTCAGGCTATGCGTGAGGATGAGGCTGCCGAGCACGGGAACCTCCACGGCAAAGCGTGTTTGCTCGGCCTTCATGTCGGGCCAGCCGAACAGGATGAGCGGCGAAGGCTGGCCTGGAATGTTCTCCCAGTGACCTTCGATGGCCGCGATCTTCGCGGGCTGATGCTCGAGCGTATTGAGGCCGTGCGCGTCGCCCACTACAGCCTGGATCGGCGCGACGATCACCGCCATCCACATGGCCATCGAAAGCGCGGTGCGGATCGGCGTGTTGTCGTTGCGGCGGCGCAGATGCCAAGCCGAACTCGCGCCCACGAAACACGCGGTGGCGAGAAACGCGGCAATGGCCATATGCGCGAGACGGAACGGGAACGAGGGATTGAAGACGACGGCGAGCCAGTCGACGGGCACCGCGCGGCCATCGATGATCCGGTAACCCTGCGGCGTCTGCATCCAGCTATTGGACGAGAGTATCCAGAACATGGAAACGAGCGTGCCGAGCGCGACCATCGCCGTGGAAAGAAAATGCAGGCCCCGCCCCACGCGGTTCCAGCCGAACAACATCACCCCGAGAAAGCCGGCTTCCAGAAAAAAAGCCGTGAGCACTTCGTAAGTCAGCAGCGGCCCGGTGATGCCGCCCGCAAAGTACGCAAAGCGGCTCCAGTTCGTGCCGAACTGCCACGCCATCACGACGCCCGAAACCACGCCCATGCCGAAGTTCACGGCAAAGATCTTCGACCAGTGGTGGTATAGATCCCGGTAAGCCTCGCGCCCGGTCTTGAGCCAGAGTGCCTCGAGCACGGCCAGGAAACTCGCGAGCCCGATCGTAATGGCCGGAAAGATGATGTGAAAGCCGATCGTGAAGCCGAACTGGATGCGCGCGAGAATGAAGGCCGTCGTGTTCGAAGTATCCATGCCAGGTGCCCAATGCCAACGTATGCGCCCTGCCATGCATCCTGCGTTCTCGCCGCATGGCCGGTGCGCACAGCTAGTGTTCACTGATTCGTTGAGGACACCCACACCTGCGACGAGAGTGGGCAGCAAAAAATACGACAAAGTCGTCGGCGACGTGGGTCGCGCCGGTCATCACAGCATACGCGGCTTCCGATGAACCGGCGATAAAGTGGGCAAGCGCGCATGGGGTTGCGCGCCGGCGTTCAGACCACCCGGTTATTCACCTTGATGGCCGTTGCGCCCGCCGCATTCACCGTCAATATCGATCGACGGCTGCCGTTCCGGTCAAGGTTTGGAATCGTCTCGTTTCGCATCGCGCGGGGTGGTCCTCCCGCCGACCCGGCAGCCTTAACCCGCCGTTCATTCGGTAACGTCACCCACTTCGATATCGAGCAGCGCCATGCTCATCGACTTGCCGTGCGCGTCCAGCGCCAGCGAACGCGTGACGCCTCCCCCCAGCGCGTTACCGAGCACGAAATTGAACGCGCCCAGCAGCGGCAGTTCGTAGCGCACGACCTCACCTTTGACCACGTCGGCGAGATGAGCCTTGACGCGCTCCGGCGTCAAGACGTTGCGCAGATGGGCGTAGTGCTTTGCGTCGTAGCAGATCACGGAAATATTCAGCGTATTGCCTTTGTCGCCGGTGCGGCCATGGGCCAGTTCACGCAGTTTCATCGCTTGCCTCGACAACCTGGAAAGCCGGATTTACCTGTTCGCGTGGCAGCAACACGGACTGCACGGCGAGCACCTCGCGAGTCGTCTTCGTTACGCCGCCGCCGCCCGCAGGTCCGTTGGTGTAAAGCGTTTCGACCTCGTTGCCGATGCGCGCCGCTTCCTTCGCGTTCGCCGTGCGCCC
Source organism: Paraburkholderia nodosa DSM 21604 (assembly GCF_000519185.1). Classification (GTDB taxonomy): domain Bacteria; phylum Pseudomonadota; class Gammaproteobacteria; order Burkholderiales; family Burkholderiaceae; genus Paraburkholderia; species Paraburkholderia nodosa. The sequence goes on from NZ_JAFA01000031.1 coordinate 39,046, forward strand.
CGCCACGCGAATACGCACTTCGTACGGCTCGTCGTGATTCGCCGCGAGTGCATCCCCATAGAGGGCATTCATGCCGATCACGTCGAAGCGCAGTTCGTTCGTGTCGACGCCCGTGGTCACGAGGCGCTCCCGCACGATGTCGAGCGCGAGTCGCGCACGTTCAACCGCGCCCGGGCCGCCGTAGGAAATCTGCCCCTCGCCGATGTGGCCGTCGACATACGCAACCGACACCTTCAGCGTTCCAGTGCGCGTGCTGCCGCGCCCGCCCGTCACACGCACGCGGTCTTGCGCCTCTTCGACGACACGTACCTCGGAGAAATCAGCGACGACATCGGGTTGAAAGTAGCGTTGCGGATCGTGAATCTCGTAGAGCAACTGCTCCTTGCATGTCGCCTCGGTCACGCGGCCGCCCGCATGCGGCACCTTCGTCACGACGACGCTGCCATCGGCGCTCACTTCGCCGATCGGAAAACCCAGCCGCGCGAGATCCGGTACGTCCTTGAACCCGGGATCGGCGAAGTAGCCGCCTGTGACCTGCCCGGCGCATTCGAGCAAATGCCCGACGACGGTCGCCTGTCCGAGCGTGTTCCAGTCGTCCATGCGCCAGCCGAACTCGTGAATAAGCGGTGCCGTGAACAACGACGGGTCCGCGACGCGCCCCGTCAGCACGATATCCGCGCCCGCCGCGAGCGCCTCGACAATCGGCGCCGCGCCGAGGTACGCATTCGCCGAAACGATGCGGTCCGTGTAGTGGCTGACATCGTCGCCGGACTCTTCGAAGCGCAGTTGGGAACGCAGGACGACATCGAGCACATCGTCGCCAGTGACGGCGGCAATCTTCAGTCCGCTGAGTCCAAGCGCCTGCGCGATCTGCGCGGTCCTGATCGCCGCTGCACGCGGATTCGCCGCGCCCATGTTCGAAATGATCCGTACGCGGTTGCGCACGGCGACCGGCAGCACGGCGCGCATGCGCGCTTCGAGCAGCGGATCGTAGCCGAGTGCGGGATCGTGGCGGCGCGTCTGTTGGGCGATCGCGACCGTGCGTTCCGCGAGGCATTCGAATACGAGGTAGTCCAGCGCGCCGTGCTCGGCGAGTTCGACAGCGGGTTCGATGCGGTCGCCCGAGTAGCCTGCGCCCGCGCCTATCCGTATGCGCCTTGGTGATTCGGTCCGGTTCATGACTGCTACCACTCCTGTTTACAGCGGAAACACGCCCAGCACGACGCACGCGATCGTCATGACGATCGACGCGCCGAACAGCAGCGGAAACGTGAACTTCTGATGATCGGCGAGATCGATTCCACACAGGCCGACGACGAGAAATGTCGCCGGCGTGAGCGGGCTCACGGGAAAGCCAGTGGTCATCTGGCCGAGCAGCGCGGCCTGGCCGATGTGCACCGCCGGCACACCGAGCTGCGACGCCACTTCGGCGATCACCGGCAGCACGCCGAAATAAAACGAATCGGGGTCGAAGAGCATCGAGAGCGGCATGGACAGCACGCCGAGCACGACCGGAATGTGCCCGGCAAACGCAGGCGGCACGAAACCGACCGCCGCCTGCGCCATCGCCTTGAGCATGCCGCTGCCCTGCATGATGCCGGTGAACACGCCCGCTGCGAGCAGAATGCCCGCCATCATCAGCGCGGCGCGCGCGTGGGCGTCGATGCGCTTGCGCTGCATGTCGACGTTCGGGTAGTTCACCATCAGCGCGATGCACAAACCCACCATGAACATGATCGCGGGCGGAATCTTCTCGCCCATCACGACCATCGTGCCGAGCACGATGAGCGTCAGCACGATGTTGAACCAGAAATGCTTCGGGCGGCGCAGCGCCTGCTCCTCGGCTGTGAGTTCGCGTTTGGGCAGCGCAATCGTGCCGCTGGCGGAGGAATAGCCGAGGCGCTTTTCCTCGCGCCTGCCGAGCCACCAGGCCATGCTGAACACGAACACGAGGCCGATCGCCTGGACCGGGATCAGGGGATTGAAAAGCGCAGATATCGGCAGATGCAGCGACGCCGATGCGCGGATCATCGGCCCCGTCCACGGCAGGAAGTTGATGCCCGCCGCCATCGAAACGGCCGCCGCCAGCACGCGCTTGTCCATGTTCAGGCGCTCGTACAGCGGCAGCATGGCGGGGATGGTGACGAGAAAGCACACGGCGCCCGAGCCGTCGAGGTGAATGAGCAGCGCGAGCAGCGTCGTGCCCACCACGATACGCGTCGGTTTGGTGCCGACCGTGCGCAGGATGCGGTCGATGATCGGATCGAGCGTGCCCGCGTCCGTGATCGTGCCGAAATAGAGAATCGCGAACACGAACATGCCGACGACGGGTGCGAGGCCTTTCAATCCGTCGATGACGAACTTGCTCGTCTGAAAGCCGAATCCGCCGATCAGCGACGCGACGATCGGCACGATGATGAGCGCGACGAGCGGCGACATGCGTTTTGAAAGAATCGCGGCCAGCAACACCACGATCGTCACGAGCCCCAGCAACGGCAGCATGTTGTGTCTCCAGTCTTGTCTTTTAGTGCGGACCAGCGTAAGTTCGGCGCTGCAATAACGCAATTGAAATGAATTGATCGCAGCTATCACAGTTCGTTATGGATCTCAATCTCCGTGACATTCGTGCTTTCGTGACCGTGGCGCACGCGGGCAACTTCACGCGCGCGGCGGCCAGGCTGCATTTGTCGCAGCCCGCGCTAACCGTGCAGATTCGACGCCTCGAGGAAACCGTGGGCGCGCGTTTGTTCGATCGCAACAGCCGCAGCGTGGCGCTGACCCAAACGGGCCGCGAATTGCTGCCTATCCTGACGCGATCGCTAAGCGATATGGAGCAGGCTCTTAGAGATGCGCGCGCGCTCGGCGACGGGTCGAGCGGCACGGTGCGACTCGCGTGCCTGCCGACCTTCGCCGCCAGTGCGCTGCCCGAGCTGATCCAGGCGTTTCGCCAGCGCGTGCCACAGGCGCGGTTTCAGGTTCGCGATGTCGTCGCGAGCGCCGTCAACGCACTCGTGCGCAATGAAGAGGTGGATATTGGCCTGACCGGCGGCCATAGCGTCGATGCGACACTCGATATCCTGCAGACGGGCGAGGACCGGCTCGTGATCGTGTGTCCGAAGACCCACCCGCTTGCGCGCAAGCGCACGGTGACGGTCGACGACTTCGCTTCGCTGCCGCTGGTGCTGACCGCGCCGGGAACCAGTGTGCGCGCGGTGGTGGACGCCGCGCTGTCGAACGCGCGCTGCACGCCCGATATCGCATGCGAGCCGATGTACATGATGACCGCGGTTGCGATGGTGCGCGGCGGCCTCGGGATCTCCGTGCTTCCGGAATCCGCGCGCGAAGTGCATGCCGAGCGCGGTCTCGTTATGAGGCCGATCGACGATCCGGCGTTCGTGCGCCCGATTGCGCTCGTCAAGAAGCGCGGTCGCACGCTGCCTCGTGTGACTGAGGATTTTGTCGATACGGTCGATCTTGGGGGGCAAGGTGGGGGGTAACGCAGCTCAACGGCCGCCGCCGTGACTCGTTCGTACCGTTAAACGATTCGAAACCGCTCTGACGCCGCGAACCGACCTTGCCGCGCTACTGGCCCGCTCGATCTGTGAACGCTGTGGTACCCACCCAGTCAGCGTAGCGATGCCGCCGCGCACCTGTACGTGAATATTCATGGAGTTCAGCCCAGGATTGCGCACGAGAGCTCGACGGACGTCGCCAGCCAGCATGGTATCGGACCTCCGTCGCGGCGCGGCCGTTGCAACCGCCGCCGTTTGCGCGGAGCTGTCGACAGGTGGACTTACCGTTGTTTGTGCGCCGGCACAGGGTGCGCCGCCTGCGATGGCAATTGCCAGCGCGGCACCGACCACTTGTCCTCCAAGGCGACTTCCCATGCTTCCTCCGGGTCGGCTTCCGAACGGCACCTCGCGACGAACGCTCTCGCGTGAGCCCAACAGCGCGCGCAACGATAGGACGGACACCCGACGTGCTCATGCGTGGATATCGTCACTGCTCAATATAGCTGCTCGTCGCGCACACGAGAGACCGATCGCCAGTACAGATGTCACAGGCTTTGACACCGGTATTTGAAGGCCCTTCGGAAAGGGTCCGAATACCGCAACCCGGGGAGAGCCTCGGCGGCGATCCGGTGGTGCACAGCAACGGTCGTGAGTTGCCTTGCTGCAGCGAAGATTACATGCGACGTAATTGCTCGAAATGGCGACGAATCGATAATTTCCGCTATCCGGTCGAGCGCGGTTGTCCATCGATCGCAACGGACCGTTTGTTCTTATACATACGGAAAGACCATGAGCACATTGGACCTCAACCAGCGAGTATCGAGGGAACTGGGTGAATTGCTCCGCTATTGGCGAGAAGTGCGAGGCGTCAGCCAGCTCGATCTCTCGCTCGACGCGGGCCTCTCGCAGCGGCAGATCAGCTTCATCGAGAGCGGCCGAAGCGTGCCGGGCCGGCAGACGCTGCTGAATATCGCGCAGTCGCTCGACGTGCCGCTATGCGAGCGCAACGTTCTGCTGCTGTCGGCCGGATACGCACCGATGTATTCGGAAGCGGCGTGGAATGCCCAGGAGATGTCGCTGGTGACAGGCGCGGCCAGGCGTGTTCTGCAGCAGCACGAGCCGTTTCCCGCGATCGTCATGGACCGGTACTGGAACGTGCTGATGACCAACCGTGCGGCGCCGGACTTCTTCAACTGCTTCGTCGATATGGCGGCACGCGCGGGGCCGCGCAACATCCTGCACCTGATCTTCGATCCCCGAGGCTTGCGGCCCCATTTGGCCAACTGGGATGCCGTGGCACACAGCCTTATCCAGCGCGTGCAGCGCGAATCGGTGGGCCACGTCGTCGATCTTCAGACTAAACAGCTCCTCGACGCGCTGCTGTCCTACCCCGGCGTGCGCCCCGAATGGCGATCGAAAGGGATGGCCGGTTCTGCGTCCACGCTGCCGATGGTGCCGATGGCCTTCATCAACGACGGCGGCGTGCTCAACTACTTCTCGATGATCACAACGGTCGGAACACCGCTGGCGGTCGCTGCCCAGGAACTGCGGATCGAATGCATGTTTCCCGCCGACGACGCAACCGAAGCGCGGCACATCGCTCTGCTCGACGCGGCCCGAGATTTGGCTCGCTGATTACCAGTCATGTAATTGGCGAGGCTCCTTTCTCTCACTAACCTGTGCTTGTCGCCTGATCGATCTCAGCGACACCTTCAACTCTCAAGGAAATATCGTGGCTCACTTCCCCATCTATACGCTGGATTCCGCCCCTGAACAATCGAAGCCCGCGCTGAACGGGCTCGCCCAGGCCTTCGGCATGGTGCCCAATATCGCTGGCGCAATTGCCGGCTCGCCGAAGCTGATCAATGGCCTCGTCGGGCTGTTTCAGCAGGCGCATGGCGGCAACTTTTCCGAAGCACACGTCCAGACGCTGCTGCTCACCAATGCGGTGACCAATGGCGCCACCTGGCCGGTCGCATTTCACTCGTGCCTCGGGCTCAAGGAAGGCCTGAGCGAGGCCGACGTGAAGGCGATCCGCGAACGCCGCCTCCCGGAGGACCCCAAGCTTGCGGCGCTATCGCGCCTGGCACGCACGCTGATCGAAAAGCGCGGCCACGCCGACGATCACGACATCGCTGCGTTCACCGAAGCTGGTTTCGATCAGGCACTGGTGCTCGACGTCATCCTCGTGGTCGCCGCCTCGACGATCACGAACTACACCGCAAGCGTTACCCAGCCGCCCCTCGAAGAAATGTTCCAGCCCTACGCGTGGAAGGCGTGAAGTGAGTTTGAGCGGCGGGAGCACCACCCAAACCCGCTGCCGCAGAATGCCTCGTTCAAGCCCTTTCCCCTTCGGGAAAGGGTCTTTGATCCTCCGCTTCCTCTAAATCAGGGTATAGACCGATCAACCATGTGCGCAGGCTCCTGGCACGTTGGTTGAAGACTGCGTGCGACGCGCATGGAGTAATCGTGCGCGCCGATACCAGGAGGCAGAAGCGATCGGCCACGGTGCAACACAAGCCAACCGCGGCGCATCAGATGCTTACCCCGGGTTTGACAATATTTAGTCATGCTACTGGTTTGCGAAGGAGTTCTCCATGCAATACACGCGCGGTTTCAGTCGCACTCTCTTTCGCGATCCTGCAGCGGCGACCGTTGAAGGACGGGAGCCAGTCATGAACGACGTGAGTCCACCGATGGCACCTTCGTCCCCCTACAAATTCCTCTTTTCGTGCAATCGCGATGGAGAGCCGGACCGCACCCGGCGGCACGAAAGTGCCAACGATTTCTTCGGAACCGAGGATCTGCTATCGCAGGCTTACGAAGATGCGGTGCATGTCGGAGTGGTGGCTGACTGAACAACACCTGCAGACGAATTCGATGGGGCCGACTGAGCCACACCGTGCCCGCACTTTCCCCCGCTTGAACGAAGCTTCTCGATTACCCATGAGGTAATTGAATCGCGCTCATGCGATCGCTAAGATTCGCCTACATCCTCGGGAAAGAGGAACAAGAACGGTGCACTAGCTAAACAGGACGAGTGATCGATCATGGAAAGACAAAATCAGGTATGCGAAACATTGCAGCGCATCAGCGAGAACGCCGCGTTCGGTATCAAGTGGAAAGGCATTGCGCGGGCTGTCCGGCCGCGGTCTATACGTTGGAGAGTTCAAATGGATGAACTTCATAGTAAGGGGCTTTTTCATCCCCTGGTAGCAGGAGCCGCGATCTATCTCACCGAGGTCATGGCGAGTGTCGACTCGAGTATCGGTCGCGCCTTGATCGTGGTGGTCGGCGGGCTGGCGCTTCAGATCTATCGCAAGCTCACGCGATGCAATTGCCGCGTCTAGTCACCGTCGTGCGGAAAGGTCATTGCGGTGGATGGCGGTTCTGCGATGCTATGGCCGATGTCGGTGCTCGATGCGGGCAAGGCCGACACTCACGCAAGCAAAATTGTATCTATCGTTGTGCGTCGCGCAACTTCTCGCTGCGGGCCTCCTGGCAAGGCTGAAGCGGCAGTTTCCCTAAGAAGACGTTCACTGCGAAGCACGTCTCCTGGCGATTGCACCGTGATGCTGCGCACAAACCTCAACCGCGCCGCCTGACCCTCTCAGCGCTTCCAGGGTAAACCCAATTCGCGAGGCAAATTGCGCACACCCCTATTGCGCAAATTAAATTGCGCGAAGATACTCGACGCAAATCCACTTGCCGTTGATTGTCAACCCACTCCCGAAGAGGCCATCATGAAACTCGTAGCAAAGCTCGCCGCGGCTGCACTCGTCGCCGTTTCCGTCCTCGGTCATGCCGCTCGGGCCGAGACCTTGCTGGTCGCCTGCGACACGGCGTTCGTGCCGTTCGAATTCAAGCAGGGTGACAAATACGTCGGCTTCGACATCGATTTGTGGGAAGCCATCGCGAAGGACCTGAAGCTCGACTACAAGCTGCAGCCGATGGATTTCAGCGGCATCCTGCCTGCGCTGCAAACGCGTAACGTTGACGTCGCGCTCGCGGGCATCACGATCAAGGACGAGCGCAAGAAAGTGATCGACTTCTCCGATGGCTACTACGACAGCGGCTTCACGCTGATGGTGCCGGCCACCAGCACGATCAAGGGCCCTGACGACCTGAAAGGCAAGTCGCTCGCCATCAAGACGGGCACGTCGGCGGCGGATTACGCCAAGGCACACTTCGCGGGCACCGATCTGCGCCAGTTCCCGAACATCGACAACGCGTATCTGGAGTTGCAGACGGGACGCGTCGACGCAGCGATGCACGACACGCCGAACGTTCTCTACTACATCAACACGGCGGGCAAGGGTCACGTGAAGGCGGTCGGTCCGCAGATGATGGCGCAGCAGTACGGCATCGCCTTCCCGAAGGGCAGCCCGCTCGTGCCGAAGGTGAATGCGGCGCTCGCGAAGATCAAGGCTGACGGTCGTTATGCGGCGATCTACAAGAAATGGTTCGGCGTCGAGCCGACGAAGTCCTGATAAGACAACGGCTGCGGGAGACAAGTCATGCAGTTCGATCTTTCAGTCGTCGTCGATGCGTTGCCGGCGCTGTTACAGGGCGCACAGTTGACGGTGCTCATCACCATCGCCGGCCTTGTGGGAGGCCTGGCGGTCGGCTTTCTGTTCGGCCTGATGCGCGCGTACGGGAACCCATTCCTGCAGAAGATCGCGTTCGCGTACGTCGAATTCGTGCGCGGCACGCCGATCGTCGTGCAGGTAATGTTCATCTACTTCGCGCTGCCCGTGCTGCTGAACGTGCGCGTCGATGCGTTGACGGCCGCCATCGTATCGATCATCGTCAATTCGGGCGCGTATATCGCCGAGATCGTGCGCGGCTCGTTCCTGTCGGTGCCGCGCGGGTTGAAGGAAGCGGGACTCGCGCTCGGCATGCCGATGTGGCGCGTGCTCGGATTCGTCGTCGGGCCCGTTGCGATTCGCCGCATGACGCCTGCGCTTGGCAATCAGTTCATCGTGAGCCTGAAGGATACGTCGCTCTTCATCGTGATCGGCGTAGGTGAACTCACGCGTCAGGGTCAGGAAATCATGGCGGCGAATTTTCGGGCTGTTGAAATCTGGACGGCCGTGGCCGCGATCTATCTGTGCATGATCGGCGTGCTGACGTTCTGTCTGCGCACGATGGAAAGGAGGATGCGGATACTATGAGCGCGCTCGATATGGTGCAGTTCAAGCAGGTGACGAAGCGCTTCGGTCAGACCGTCGTGCTAGATGGCGTCGATCTGAACATTCGCGCCGGCGAAGTCGTGGTGCTGATCGGCCCGTCGGGTTCGGGCAAGTCGACGCTGCTGCGTTGTATCAACGCGCTGGAACAGATCGACGGCGGCGATCTGATCGTCGATGGCATCAGCGTACTCGACGGCTCGAAGAAAGTGCGCGAGATTCGGCGCGAGGCGGGCATGGTGTTCCAGCAGTTCAACCTGTTCCCGCAACTGACGGCGCTCGAAAACGTCGCATTCGGCCCGCGTCAGGTGCGCGGCATGCGCAAGGCCGAAGCGGAAACGCTCGCGCACGAGCTGCTCACGAAAGTGGGCCTGGCGGGCCGCGTCGGTCACTACGCAAGCGAATTGTCGGGCGGCCAGCAGCAACGCGTCGCGATTGCGCGTGCACTGGCCGTCAAGCCGAAGCTGATGCTGTTCGACGAGCCGACTTCCGCGCTCGATCCCGAACTGCGTCAGGAAGTGCTGCGCGTGATGCAGTCGTTGGCGGAGGAAGGCATGACGATGGTCGTCGTGACGCACGAAATGACGTTCGCACGCAAGGTCGGCACGCGGCTGATCTTCATGGAGCACGGCCACATCACCGTCGACGGACCGCCCGCGCAACTGCTCGACAACCCGCCGAATCAGCGCCTGCGCGATTTCCTTCAACACGTCGAATGATCCCGCACTCATGCCTGCAACTGGATTCATCGAAATTTCCGGCTCGCCGTTCGACGCGGGCGAGACGCTGGGGCGTTTTGGCGCGTTGGCTGTGCATCGTCATCTGGTGCACTCGGCAGCCTGGCGCGACGTGATGCAGTGGCGAGGCACGCCGCTCGCCGCTTCGCTCGCCGCGCATACGCAGCAGCGCTTTCCGCGTATCTGGGCGGAACTGCAGGGGCTGGCCGTTGGTCTCGGACTGGCCTTCGAAGATGTGTTCCTCTGGAACTGTCGCGGCGATGTTTTGGCTGCGTCGCCCGATGGCTGCACGACTGTGCAGTTGCCTTGCGTCGATCGCCGGCGCATCTGTCACAACGAAGACGGCGATCCCGGCTTCGCGGGACATTGTGCGATTGCCGCGTGCCGTATCGACGGTAGCCCGGGTTTTGCGGCCTTCGTGTATCCGGGCTCGCTGCCGGGCCACACGTTTGCCGTGACGGACGCCGGGCTCGCCGTCACCGTGAACAATCTGCGAGTGCGCCAGATAGAAGCCGGCGTACCGCGTATGGTGCTCACGCGCGCCGTGCTGGATGCACACGATCTCGATGCGGCCGTTGCCGTGGTGCGCGACAACCCGCGCGCGGGCGGTTTCCATCTGACGCTTGCGCATTGCGCAAGCGCCGCGTTGCTGAGTGTCGAATACAGCTCGCACGGTTGTTCCGTGCAGGAGATCGCGCAGCCGTCGGTGCACGCGAATCATGCGATTCATCCGTCCATGCGAGGCTTTGCTCAGGTCGTGACGGATTCGTCGCGGCACCGGCAGACACGTGGCGATGCACTATTGCACGACGCGCGCGAAGGTGGCCACGCGCCCGATCCGCTCGCCATCCTTGCCGACACCCACGACGTGTCGCGGCCGATCTATCGCGCCGACCCCGATGATCCCGACGACGAGAATACGCTCGCAACCGCCGATATCGTGATCGCGGCGTCTCACATAGAATGGGACGTTTATGAACAGCCTGGGACGCCGCCCCGATACCGATTGATCAATGGACACAAACCCACGCACGAAGCGCCGCAAGCCGGCGCACAAGGACGACGCGAGCGCGCCTGAAGCGAGCGCGCCGCGCAGCGTCGATGGGCTGCGCGATCTGCTGGTGCGCATCGGCCGCGCCGAGGCGGGTCTATCGCTCGGCAGCAAGGCCCATGCGGTGCTGGCGTGGCTGCTCGAACGTCCGGAGGAAGTGGCCGTGCGCACGATCACCGATCTCGCGACGGCGCTCGACGTGAACGCATCCACACTGACGCGCCTGAGCACGAAACTCGGCTACACGGGCTTTGCGGACTTCCAGAATGTGTTCCGCGACTCTCTTGCGCAGCGGCATCGGCATTTCTACACGCATCAGGCGGAACGGCTCGTGTCCGGGCAGAAGACTGGCGCGCTTGCCGGCGCCGATGCCGCGGGATCGCCTGAAGTCGATGTCGTCGCGCAACTCGCGCATGAATCGATCGGCAATGTCGAGACGTTCCTCGCTCGACTGTCGCCCGTCGATCTGCGTGGCGCGTCGACCTTGCTCGCCGATGCGCCGCGCGTGCGCGTGCATGGTTTGCGGCAGTTCAGCGCGCTTGCGAGTTTCCTGTGCTATGGCCTCGGCATGATCCGCACCGATGTCGCGCTGCTCGATGCGCAGGGGCTCGGCGTCGCCGAAGGCCTTGCACAGCTGCAGCCAGGCGATGTGGTCGTCGTGACCAGCGTAGCACCCTATACGCGCAGCGTCGCCGAGGCCGCTGCGGCAGCCGCCGAGGCCGGCATGACCGTGATCGCGATCACGGATACGCTCGCCTCGCCGCTCGTGCCGCCCGCACGCCACGCCTTTCTGATTCCGCACGACAGCAGTTTCTTCAGCAACAGCATGGGCGCGTATCTGATCTTCTGCGAAGGCTTGCTCAACCTCGTCGCGACGCATCTTGGCAAGCGCTCGCTAGAGGCGCTGTCACGGCGTGAGCGGCTGATTTCGGCATTGGGCATCGAGCGTGATTGACGGATTTTCAGGTCGCGCGATTTCGCGACGGCGAGAGCTGAGTGGTGACTATCGCTTTCGAAAGATTCTTGTCGGGCCCCTCTTTCGCTAGCGGCGGCTCCAGCTCTGGCTTCAAATGGCAATGAACTCGCGGTCATAAACTGATTCGAAACCGCCGCATGACCGTCACACTGCTGTGTCTGGCAGGTGCCACACACGCACAACGGCTCTGACAGGACCTTCGCTCGTTACGCGCAGCCGCCATCACGATATGACCGGCAAACAGAACTCGCCGGCGACTGGAGACCGCCAAATCGCGCGGCGAGCCGTGACGAAGTTGTCGCGGGAGCTCTTGATCATCCCGAAAGTGGCACCGGGCCGACACCCGGCAGGCAGCGGAATGTACTCGTCTCAATCATTCTGAGCCTCGTGCTCGAACTGAGCGCGCGAAACGTGACGGAGATCCTTGCCCTTGACTACGTATATGACGAGCTCCGCCAGGTTCTTCGCATGGTCGCCGATCCGTTCGATGGCCGCCGCAATGGACACGTAGTCGAGCGCGGAAGAGATGATGCGGGGATTTTCCGCCATGTATGCTGGCAGCTTGCGCACAAATGCGCGGTACTGCTCATCGATCGCCTCATCCTCACGCATGATCCGGGCTGCCTCAACCGTATCGAGTCGCGCGAATGCTGCGAGTGCGTTGTGGAAGATGATTCCTGCCATCTGACCGGATGACCGGATTTCCGCGATATTCATGTTCCTGCCCGCAGCGTCATTCGCGATCCGGCTCGCCCGCTTTGCGATCTTGCGTGCTTCATCGCCTGCGCGCTCGAGGTTGCTGATTCCCTTGGAGAAGGCCAACAGTCGACGCAGGTCGGACGCGATGGGCTGACGCCGCGCGATGACGTTGCTGCACTCGGCATCGATCTCGACTTCCATCGTATTGAGTCGATGCTCCTCATCAATCACCTTCTCGACCAGACCCAGGTCGAAGTGGCTGAGCGCCTCCATCGCATCGGTCAACTGTGATTCAACCAGTCCCCCCATCTCAAAGAACCTCGACGACAGGTGTTCAAGGTCAGCATCGAACTGGCTGGAAATGTGCTTGTCTGGCATGGAAAACGCCTCCTTACCAAAAAGACGATAAACTGTTTGTACGGTTTGTCAAACCTGAAAAACCCATGAAAACACAGGCTACCAGGGACAGAAGCGGCAAGCGGCCACATGCGTCGCCAGCCGAGGGCACCAGCGAGGCAATGGCCAGCGGTAAGTCGGTCAAGACTGCGACGACTCCACGGGCGGCGTCGAAGTTACAGGGCCGAAAGACCACGCCTGCTGAGGACCCTCCCCGACGCGTTGCCCGACACCGCAGGGAGCATGTCAAACAGGACAAGGTCGTGCGCGACACCTTCACGATGCCCAGGGAGGATTACGAACAGCTCACGATACTCAAGCAGCGGTGCCTCGATGCGGGCGTGGCCGTGAAAAAGAGCGAACTCGTCCGCGCGGGGCTGCTTCTGCTGGCATCTGAGCCGACGAAACGGCTTCTTGCGGCGATCAGGGCGGTCGAGCCGGTCAAGACCGGCCGGCCACCGAAATCGAGGTAAGCCGAGCACGCGACCAGACGGTCGCACATTGACAGCCCGCGGCGTGCGAGGCGGCGCCGCACCTGGCTTGCTGCGGCCTGCGGGAGAGCGGCGGGAACGGTTACGGCTCGCCCTCCGATGCAAACGCGGCGGCAAGGCACGGCACTGATCGTGCAAGTGCAGTCATTCGATGTTGCGCTGCCGTCGTCTGCACTGGTACGGGTTTATCACTGTGTCATGTGAGCTTACTCAGACGATAACCGACGCCCCGAACCGTCACGATCCGCTCTGCGCCGATCTTCTGCCGCAGACGATGTACATGGACTTCAATCGCATTGCTGTCGATTTCGTCGTCCGGGCCGTAGACCTTCCCCAGAAGTTCATGATGGGTGAAAACCCGTTCTGGTTCTTCGATGAGCGCCCTCAGCAGACTGAATTCGCGCGGCACCAGGTCGAGCACCGCTCCATGCAGGGTCGCCTCATGAGAGGCGTGATTCAGCACAAGACCATCGTGTGCGTAGACTCCCGCTGCCTGCCCGGTCCGACGGCGCATCAGCGCCCGTACGCGTGCCGCGAGCTCGTCAAGGTCAATGGGCTTGATCAGGTCATCGTCCACACCCGCGTCGAGTGCGTCAATACGAGTTGCCACCGCATCCCGGGCCGTCAGGATAATCACCTGGGCGCGACCACCTCGCCGCCGGTAATGGTTCAGCAGATCGAGCCCCTCGTTGCCAGGCATACTCAGGTCGAGCACAATCAGGTCGTACGCTCCGTCTCGAAGCGACAATTCCGCCTCGTGCCAGTCGCGCACCCAGTCGATCGTATGTCCCGCGCACCGCATCGTCTCCGCCACGGACCCGGCGAGCATCCCGTCATCTCCCACCAGCAGCAGGCGCATGGTGCGGCCTCCCTTGAAACGCCTCCCCTGAAACGCCTTCATTGTCGACGCGCATCGCTTAACGCCCGCTTAAGCATCCCTTAAGCTCCTGCTGCCGACAATGCGCCGGAATACTGAGCCCAGCCATTCATTTGAGCGACCTCGATGCTCCACGAGGGAAACGCCAGGAACGTGGCGGATTCAGACTTCACGCGCAGGAGACCTGGACATGTCCAGCAACAACAAGCCTCGCTCCCTTCACCAGCCGTCTTCAAGGGCTCTATCGAAAGCACTGTTCCTTCCAATGTCCCAGCGCGACGCATCCAGTCTTGCGCTACGCACGCGGATCGCGCTCGAGCGGCTGCGCAACGGCGAGGCCGGTCGGTCATTAATCAATCACATGTCCCAGATCGTACTTATCACCGGCTACATTACCCGCGCTGGACTCGACAGGCTCGACATCCACGACATTGACCGCGTCGAGCAGATTCTGGGCGACGTACTCGTCGACGCAGACAGGACGGGAGAATGGAATATCCCGGATTCGCTGATCAGCGAACTCACGACCGTGGTGAACGAGTATGATCGCCAGCTCGCCACGACCCGCGTCGAGATCGTCGCCCGCGCCAGCGAATACCTCGAAAGGCAGATGATGCTCGCCGCAACGTGACGGCCTCGCATTGATCATCCGCCGCCACAGCGCCGGAGCCCAGGGTGACGCCACGGCAAGCCCATACGGTTGCCGGATGCGAGCGCGAGTTCATCAATGCACGAAGACGTGCTTCGATGCGAAAGTGACATTTCGCCCGGCTAAACTCCATGCCAGTCCCCCAGTCCCCCCTGCCAGCATGAAACGTGTTTCGGTTCGAAGATCACCCATCCACGGAAAAGGCGTCTTCGCACTGATGACGCTTTATGCAGGTAAACGCATCTTTGAGTACAAGGGCCTCTTGACCACGTGGCGCGAGGCTGCATGTCATTGCGCACGGCGCGCGGATACCGGATAAAGCTCTCGCTGCCAGGTGACGAAAGCCGGCTTTTTGAGCCCGGCTCATGTCCCGCATCCGCCAATAGCGCGACGCTGTTCCGCCAGGCTGCCTAAGCGGAAACGAGGCCACGCGCCGTCGCCACGTGACTGAACAGGAGATTGATGATCTCGCGCGTCGGCACGCTGGTGATGAGCGTCGCCACCTTCCCGGGACGAAACCACCGGCATCCCAGGATTTCATTGCCCGGCACAGGCCTCGCGCCATCGGGTAACAACGAGAAAAAGACGTGATGCCGTTTGTTCAGACCTCCGAACTGGAAGAGACAACCCAGTTCGCAGCCCTCGAGCGTCGTCTCTTCAATGAGTTCCCGCCGGGCAGCATCCGCCGGAGACTCGCCCCGCTGGATCGTGCCGCCGGGCAGCGACCATCCTGCCCGTCCGCGTTCGACAAGAAGGACCTTTCCGTGTTGCCAGCACACGAGGGTGGCTCGTTCTTTCATGATTCCAGGTCTCACTGCAAGTGCTATATTTTTTAGACGAATCGAAGCGTCACTGAGGGAGGCCGGCACCCGGTTACTGGCCGGGGCCTTCACCGGTATGGCGCAGCAGCCTGCACGTCAAGCGCCGGCAATACGCTAACGCATCGAGCACACCATGCTGACGGGGAGAAAAGGCCATGAGAACCCGCTCGTCGTTCGAAATCTGTACGCCCCTCGGCATTTTCGTTATCGCCTGCGCACTTTCTGTTCCGACGCTCGTCATCGCCATTGCCTGGATGTCGATCGGCGTCTGCTGCCTGGGCTACCGCACGCTTGCGGACTTCCCCGCTGACGGCGTGCCGCACAGGTGGCGCCACGGCGCCCGTGGTGGCTGTCTGCTTTTCTATCATCTCGCATGGTGGCCGTGGTACATGCGCCGCGAGTTGCATGAATTCGCCGTTCAGGCAAAAGCCCGGTTCGCCAGGGGCAAGCTATTGCGCGATCACAGCGCATCGTCCAGTCAGGAAAGCGACGGGAATCCCTGACAGGCTGTAGTGGCAAATTCGTGTGAAGGATACGCGCCCTCAGTTCGCTGAGGGCGGGTCAGGTATGTAGCCGCGGTGGTGCTCGTAAAGCCAGTACTGGCACGTCGCAGCGCGGGATGCAAAGTCGTCGCCACGCTCGTGAAACAGCTTCATCCAGTTCAGGACATACTCGACCGGGATCAAATTTTCGCGCGTGCCAAACAGCACTGCCACCAGGAAGCGGTCGGCCTCGCCAGGCGAGCCACTCACGAGGACCCTGGGCTCAATCTCGTACAGAGGGGTTGGCGTCATTGTGATTGCCCACCGGCCTCTCAATGCGCCGGGAACCACGACTCTGCGCCGCCGCTGGCCTTGGTGCAAGGGCCGGGTCTCTCAAGTCGATCGAGGCGACCCAGCAGGTCCTTTGCCTGTTTCTCAATGTGCATCGGTAGCAGAGGCATGGCCAGTATCGCACTGACCCTGTCCCGCCAGTAGTTCAGGTTGAACATCGCCCCTGTTTCGATCTCGCGAACGCCATCGGCCAGGTGCTCGAGATGGCTTAGTACGCTCCCGATATGCGCCAGATCCCGTTCAGCAAATTCGTCGCTCACGCTTGATTCCCTGCCGTTTGTATCCGGCGTGTTCGTTCTTGTGTGCACTCTGCTTCCGCCGTCGGAGCCGTCTCACGTGCAGGCTGTGCCGTGCTACCCCCGACGACACTCAACGTCGTGATCGGGTGGGTTGCCACCATTCATGGTGATCGAGATTGCGCAGCAAATCAGCCCGACGCCGCTCACGGAGATAGTGTGCAGTCACGCCGACCCCTGCGATAACAAGCACGATCGTGCCGGCAGCCATACCCAGCCAGGTTTGGTCCATGTCAGCTTCCCCAGTTAGACCCGGATCTCCGCCTCATACTCCAGGCGGCACGCATCGTGAATATAGTCCGTCGCGGTGACAGGCCATCGGCAATGTGCCCGCGCACAGCGCGCCCGGGCAATCGCCCGCAGGACTGCGTCGCCCTGCGGGGTCACGCGAGGAATCGGCAGGCCCGCTTCGGGCGGGTCAATCGCAATCAGCTCAAGCGCGCGAAGCGCGCCGAGTTCCAGGCGGTCCGCCTCCATCCGTTCAGGGGCATCCTTGACCAGCATCAACGTGGCAAGTTCGTGGGGGCTCAGCATGGCATTCCCTGACGTTGGGATGGTGAGAAAGAAGTCGGTATCCAGTGGCGATCCACCGGGAAACGGCTATCCGGACGACGGGCAGGATTAGCGCGACTGAGTTCGCCGCCTGCGGCCTGTCGGCGCCACGCCTGCGACGTGGTCTGCATCCTTGCGCGCGCTGTCCTGCATGGCAGCAGTGGGCATCGCGGCGACGGCGCAAACCGAATCGTCGGGAGGCAGCGTGGTCATTGCGTTGGCGGCCCGAACGCTCCTGACCATCGCAGTGATGGCCGCTGACGCGTGCCGGACCGTTTCAACATAGCCATCAAGGGCAAAACGGTTTAGCGCAACCGACGTCTGCAGCGTCATGTCCATCACGGCGCTGGCGTGTGCGGCGAACCGCACGACAAACGGCGGCAGCCTGCCGGCCGGGTTCAAGGCGCACGGCCCCAGCGCCTGCGGCGGCTGCGTGCTCTCGCGCCTGTTCTGGGCGCCGGCGAGGACCGCTGCGTACATCAAGAGGTTTAGCCGCGCGAGTTCACTGAAACCGGCAACCAGATGGCCGGCAAGGAAGGGGAACGCAGCCGCACGGGCTGCAGTTGTGGCAAATGATTTTTCTTCAGGATTACTAACGAATTGGCTCCAGGTGCTCACCAACAGGCGTGGCCGCTGCCACCGCGGCCGATCGTCGGCATGCCGGCGTGCGCGAACCTGCGCTGCGCGACGCCTCGCCGATCAATCTAGAGGCTTCATCCTAACTTTGTTAAATCTGCGCCATGAATCCGTATTGTCCAGGAGTTTCCCCAATATGTGAGAACGGGCGGGCGTGGTGACCGGACACGACGTTGGCTTGATGCGCATTCACAGAGCGCCATCGCAAAGCGCCGCCCCGACGTTGCGAGCGCACCGGTTTCGACCGTTCCAGCCGCAAGGCGGATCGATCAGGATTCAATGCCGGTCATGACAGAACAGGTCATCAACGATCTTGCGCGCAGCGCTGTATCCACCCATGAGCGCGTCGGCCTCCGTTGCGAAGGGCCTGCCGCCCGCTTCACCGACGCGCAACGGCGAAAAGACGGCGAGCGTGCTCGCTGCCTGAAATATCCTGACGACAGCGACATATCCCGGCCGGGTTGGCTCGAGCCTCTTCGGTCCGATGCTGATATCGGACTCAACAGAAATCTCAAGCGTAAAGCCCTCGTAATCGTAGCTTCGCGTCATGACAGTCTCCCCGCCTTACTTCTCGCGTCGACACTCGCGGACGCCCGACATGGCTTCGAGCCGCGCGCAAATCGCCGAGAATTCGCTCGTGCTCGTCCGCGACAGTGCGATCTGCACATCATCGAGATCGGCGTCATCCTCCGACTGCTGGACGATGAACTGCTTGACGCGAACGCTACCCGCGCCAAGCGCCTGGTTCAGTGAGTCAAGCGAGACACTACCGTGTTCGACCAGCAGTTGTATGTTGCGCTGCTGACGCACGGAAATAAAGCGCCGCTCCAGAGGCTTCACGCCGACCAGAATGATCACGATGATGGCCGTCGCGCCGATCGCGGCCGTGTACATGCCGCCCCCCACTGCCAGACCGATACCCGCAACCGATCAGAGGCTCGCCGCCGTCGTCAGACCGCGGACCACTTCGCCACGCAGAAGTATCGACCCCGCACCAAGAAAACCAATACCGGAAACCACCTGGGCGGCGACCCGGGACGGATCCAGCACGACGTTCTTCTCGCCCAGCACAACAGCAAAACCAAACGCCGAAACCAGCATCATCAGCGCGGCCCCGACGCAGACGAGCGTGTGTGCGCGCAGACCTGCCGTAGCAGCGCAGCGATCAGCAGGCACGGACCGAATTGTGACATTGTGTGTGACACAGCTGCTGGCCAAGGGGCATGCAAGGAGGCGAGTTGGCCACGCGAGCTAACCCTTCACGCGACCTCGATGCGCTGCACGGCGGTTGAACGATTGTCCGGACGCTACCCGCCTCAGATCCGTATCGCCGTTCGAAAATGGAACGCGACTCTCACCTGCAGCATTCCCCGCTGGGTGGCGCTCCAGCACGGTCAGATTGCTTTATCGCGTTAAACGGCAGATCGCGGGAAGTCAGCCTTGGTAGAGGCCTTGCTCGTCTTGCTGCCCAACGTTGATGTATATAAAGTGACCGCACTTTAATATGTGGTCCTAAACCATGGAGGCCTGAGCAACGAGGTTTGCGTGGTACCACATTCGAATCGCTCGAGACGGTGACCACCACGCGGTGGAAAAAGCAATTAGAGCAACGGCATAAAAGCACCGCAAATTTCTGACGATCATGTGCGCCAACTCTTTGCCACCAATTCCCATCGCCGAGATTGCTTTGACTCCCGGACCAACGGGCCAAGGCGTGAGCTAAACGTAGCGAACGGGAGCGAAATCGTACCGCCTGACCTGCTCGTCGTGCGTCAGGAGCACAATCCCTTCGGCGATCGCCTGGCCGATGAGTAGCCGGTCGAATGGATCTTTGTGCAGCGGTGGGAGCGAGGCAA
Organism: Paraburkholderia nodosa DSM 21604; assembly: GCF_000519185.1. GTDB lineage: Bacteria > Pseudomonadota > Gammaproteobacteria > Burkholderiales > Burkholderiaceae > Paraburkholderia > Paraburkholderia nodosa. The sequence goes on from NZ_JAFA01000031.1 coordinate 58,617, forward strand.
CTTCGAATGCGTGCTGGGCCTCGATCGACAGTTCCTCGTAGCCGGCGTCGAGCAGGCTCCTGCGCAGGACACGTGCGTCAAGTTGAAAGTCGTCGCGACCCAGCGCGCTCTTGATCACGATTTCCCACATGCTCGCGACGCTGAAATAGAGGGTGTTGTCCGTGTCCTCGATGACCGCGCGCGCTTCGTCGGATAAGTCTGGATCGTCGACCGCAGCCCAGATCAGCAGGTGAGTATCGAGCAACAACTTCACTGGGCCTTCCCTTCAAACTGATCGGCAATCTCATCGCCGCCCATCGTGTCGAAGTCTGCCGGGACCTTGATCTGGCCTTTCAGAAAGCCGATGCGCCGTGGCGGCTTTTCGATTCCCGCTTCGATGCGCACGACCTTCACTAGCGGCTTGCCCGCTTTCGCGATGACGAACGGTTCGCCGCCGCTCACGGTTTCTTCAATCAGCCGCGACAGGTTCGTCTTGGCGTCGTGGATGTTGTAGATCTGCATGACTATCCTCTGTCAACTTAGTTTAATGGACTAAGTTTACTCTGAATGTCCAGATATCGCTAGATCACATGAGACATGGACACAGGTAGCAGCACATTTACATAATGAAAGCTATCAATTTTTTAGGGTCGCATTCAAATTATGCTATAGCGGTGTCCCGGCCAGAAGCGCCCGAAATGTTCGTTGCCGCCCCTAATCCAGCCCGACCTCACGCTAACGTCTATTCATTGAGCCTGTATGGGGGAGTATCTGGTCAGAGTACACAACGAGAACGACCGGCAAACGCTGGAATGGCTGCGCCGACATATCGGTGACGCAGCTATCGCTGCCGCCATTCAACGATGTGGGGGCTCGGGCAAACCGTCTCTTTCTGCCGTCTGCAGGCAGCTGGGTGTCACGGCCGCACGGTTTCACCTGCCACGGCGGGAAAGCCCGAGCCCGGTGGCTGAGCAATCCCTGGCGACCATCAGGCGCATCCTCGCCGCGCGTGCCGCGCTGACCGTAGCAAACCCGATCGTATCCAGCCAGCAATGACCGGCCCGGTTGGTGGGATCCGGTCGGGACGACGCGTCGCCCTGTCGTGCGCTGGCACGGGCCGTGGTCCCGGCCACCGTTGCATCGCCCCTGTGATGTGAAGCTTGTACGAAGGCGGAAAGCAACTTCGGAGCTGGCATGGCGAACAAACACCACATTATCTGGGTCGAGCAGCGCGACACCCGAAAGGGTTGGCCGGAGTTCCGCGAAGAAGCTTTCCGGGGCGCGCTCGCTGACGCAATGGAGACTACATCATTGCTCTGGCCGAAGGGACGGGTTTCATCGTAGGCCAGGTCCTTGCGCAGGACGGCCAGATACTGGCAACGGTCGTTTCCTCTGTAAACGGCCGCCTTAACGGATGACCCATCCGGGATCCCGGAGCCCGAAGGATCGTAGTCGCAATTCGGGCCGTCGCCGGGATCGGCCTACTTAAACTCGATGCTATGTCACTCCTGATTGCGGGCCATCCCGGTGTGCGAAGACAGGCCGCATACAGCGCGAGGCAGGTTGGCAAGGCGCCCCGCGGCAGCGCCCTCTACACTCAACGCATGACAAACACGCGCGAGACGCTTTCCGCCCTGGCGATCCAGGCTGGCCCCCCCCCGCGCGATGATGGCCCGCATCGTCGCTTGCCTTCTGCTGCTCGCCGCGTTGAGTGCGGCGGCAATGACGTGGTTCGTCTACGAAGGCCGCCTTCAGCTGCGAATCGACGTCGAGCCGTCCTGTGACCAAGGTGCTGCCCGCGATCAGAAGCGCGTGGAGATCGAGCGCGGCGATACCGTCTAACGACAGTCGATCGCAACCGGTGCCAGGTTATTCCGCTTTAACGAACTTGAGCGTCATGCGATCCGATTCGCCGATCGCAGCATAACGTGCCCTGTCGACGTCGCCGCCCGCGTATGTCGGGGGAAGCGACCAGACGCCGTGCGGATAGTCCCTGGTATCCCGAGCGTTCGCGTTGATTTCACTGCGTGCGGCCAATGTGAAACCGGCCGCTTTCGCATGTTCGATCACGTAGTCTTCCGTTACGTAGCCGGTGTCGATCATTTGCTGTAGGGTTGTCCCCGGCCGCGCGCGATGTTCCTCGACACCCAGTATTCCGCCGGGCTTGAGTGCGCGATAAAAGGCCCGGAGATTCGCGTTGAACTGACCGTCCTTCATCCAGTTGTGGATGTTGCGAAACGTGAGCACACGATCAAACTGACCATCCGCATCCCAACCCGTGAATTCCCCGGCGCGCAACGTGCCGACCACAACATTACCGTAAATAGCCGGCTCTCCCGCCAGCTTGCGCAGATAGGCCGCATCCGTTGGACGGTCGTCGCCCGCCAGCTCTGCCGACGTACTGATGTATTGTGCTTCGTAAAGATGCCCATGGTCATGCAGATACGGGGCGAGTATGTCCGTGTACCATCCGCCGCCCGGCGCGATCTCCATGACGGTCTGCGTCGAACCGACCTCGAAGAACTGCAAAGTTTCCTGTGGATGACGGTAGACGTCTCGCGCCTTCGCCTTTTCGCTGCGCTGGGGGCCGTCGATGGCCGCAGTCAGCGAAGTTGCCGCCAACTCGGAAGCTTGCGAGTCGCGAGAAACCGCTTGCGAGGACGCGGTGCAGCCCGCGGTCATCACTGCAGCGGATACTGCCGCGATGGCAAAAACGAGCGTTAGCGGATATCCAGGCAGTGCCCGGCGCTGGCGGATCTCTATCATTTGCGATTTCGTCATGTTGAGGTTGCCATACGATACAAGCTTTCTGCGCCCTCCTGGCGCCAACCACCTCAGTACCGATCCTCGCTCCGCGTGCTCAGGGGCCGGGAGAGATCGACACCGCTGATTTCGGCGCCAATATGGGCTGAAAGCGGCCGGACAACTATCTGGCTTCTTCTGGGACGACGGCTGTGCTCATGATGATTTCCGGTCAAAGCGCAATACACGGTCCGAAGCGTCGACGATGCCTGTTTGCTGGGAATCGGAGGCGATGAGGCTCAGCGCTTCGTGCACGAGATGATGGTGGGTTGAGGACGAGGTGGTCAACGGCTTCGTGACGAACGCGACGTGCAATCGAGTATCGGTCTTGAATTGCCAGACGGAGACGAACGACTTGTGATTTTCATTTTTCGCGAATACGTCTCGTCGCGCTGCTTGCAGATCAGCGAATCGACGTCATTGCAGATCAAGGTGCCCATAGACTGAACGCCGCGCCGGCTCAGCGCGGCGAGACGACAATTGCGACCCGGCGGTTTTGCGCGCGGCCGGCTTCCGTGCGGTTGTCGCCCACCGGGTCGCGCTTGCCCTTCGCGATGATTTCGATGTGTTCGGCAGGAAGACCGGTGTCGACGAGTTCGAGTGCAACGACCTCCGCACGGCGTCTGGACAACTCGAGGTCATAGGCGTTCGAGCCCTCCCCGTCGCTGTAACCATAGACGCGCATACTGTTAAGCCCCGCCCCCCTAAGCGTGTGGCCAACGCGCTCGACAATCCGGCGGTCGTCGGGCTTGAGGTTGTAGCGGTCGAAGTCGAACAGGATGGGCCCGGTCAAGCCGAACTCGAAACCCTGCTCGGTCTCCTGGAACCCCGCCGACGTGAGTGCCTGAACCTGCGTCTGCGTCAGACCGCGGTAAAGCGGCGGCGTTTTGCAGCCCCCAAGCAGCATACAAAGGAGCAGCGCGCTCCCCACGCCTGTTCGCCAGATACCTGCAGGAAACGAGTGCTTATTCATCGCATTCCCCTCGAGCACGCCGGCCAGGCGCACACTATTTCGAATTCCTGCGACGGCGCCAGCTGCTGCGCCATGCCATCACGTCAAGCCGGTCCAGCGACACCTTCGGCGAACTGCCACGAGCCCGGCCGCGCGCGCTTGGCCCGGTACATCGCTGCATCTGCAGCGCGCAGCAAGCCGGTCGCGTCGCTCGCGTGATCCGGATACAGCGCAATCCCGATGCTCATCATGGTGGCCACCGTGCGGCCATCGGACAACGTGATCGACGGCGTCATGCCGGAAAGGATGTCCTCGGCGATACGGGCGGCGCTGGCCAGTTCGCGGATCGGCGCCAGCATCACGGCGAACTCGTCGCCTCCCAGCCGCGCAACCAGATCGACCTCGCACAACTGCGTGCGCAGTCGCGCCGCAATGCCGATCAGCACCGCGTCGCCGGCGTCATGGCCGAGGCAGTCGTTGATCTCCTTGAAACGATCACAGTCGAGATAGAGGACGGCGACCCGATGCTCCGTCACCATGGCCTCACCCAGGGCGCGCTTGAGGCGCGCCTCGAACTGCAAACGATTGGGCAGGCCAGTGAGCGCATCGTGGGTTGCCTTGTGTTCGAGCGACGCGTTTTCGTCGCGCAGGTTGTTTTGCCAGTCTTCGAATTCATCGAGCAAGGCGTTGAAATCGTCACCCAGCTGGTTCAGTTCGGCAATCGCAGCGGGCTCGACACGTCGCTCGAACGCGCGTTCGCGCCGCACTGCGTGGGCGACGCCGGCCAGCGCGCGCAGCGGAGCGACGATGTTGCGCACCACGCGCTTGGAACTGACATAGGCGCCAAGCACGCTAACGGCGAGGCAGGCCAGGATACCGCCGACGCCGCCGAGCAGGAAGCCGAAGAACTGGTGCCCCTGGCCACGCACTTCAACGTAACCGACGACGATGCCGTCGTGCAGCACCCGTACGGTCACGGGCCCGGGCAACGCAATGTCGGCGACTGCCCGCTCGAGCCTGGCGATCGCACTGGCGGCAGGCGAGCGCCATGCCGCGAACGGCCGTCCCCTGCTATCCACGACGACGATTTCAGCCACGTCCTCTTCTTTGGCAATCAGCGCGATCGCCTGGATCGCTGCTACGCGGTCGCCGAACACCAGCGCGGCCTCAACTGTATAGCCGAGCGAGCGGGCCAGCAGGTTCAGGTTGTTGCCGGCATAAGCCCGCAACGCGATCACGGCGACCATGATCAACGACACCGCGGCCATTGTGACAGCGACGAACGCCAGACGCAGGTGCGCACGGCGCAATACGCTTTGCAGCGTCAGGCGCGGCGTGGGCGGAGCGGAAACGGGGGGCGCGGGCTGTGTCATGGTGTCACCGGCCGCCGCGCGAGGTTGAGCACATTCGGGTGGACTCGTACACCGCTGCGCGCCACGGCATCGAGATTGATATCGAACGTGACGCGTTCGACATCGACATTGAGGCAAAACATGCTGCCCGCGGTGCAGGACGGATCGTGTTCTGCGATCGTCAGGACCGGATGGCCAGCCAGGGCGGCGCTGACCTGCTGTCGCTCGGAGGCGCTCAGGCCGCCTAGATAGACGGCCTGGCAGGTTGTGCCGAGGGTGGAATCATCAAACTGGACGTGCTGTACCTCGAGCGGCGTCGAACCGGCCTGCAGCGTGTCGACGAGGCCCTGCGCGTAGTCGGGCCGGCCCGTCACGCACAGGTGCAGGCGCGCGGGCGGCGTCGGCCAGCGCGTAAAGCTGATGATGCCCAGCACGACCCGGCGCACGGCGGCGTCGCGGGGCGAAATGGCGGGATCGGTAACGGCGTGCGCCGTGTTGGCTGGATCGACCGTATTGGCGGGTGCGTCGGCGTGCGAGGCCGATGCCGCGCCTAGCGCGCAAGCTACTGCGAGCAAGACATGGCGAAGCAAGGCCGACCAGCCAGGCCGGCCAGACGTCGCCAGCGCAATGATCTTCGTCGCGCACCCGTGCGTCATTGCAGTCGCACGACAGGTGCCCGCCGCGCGCACGCTCGCATCCATGATGAAAACACTTGTTGGCGTCGATCCGCGCACTGCCTTCTGGCTCCCGCCAATTGGAGGCCTACACCAGCCTGTGCGCATCGAAATTCATCTTAGGCGCAAAGTCGCACAGTCAACCAGTCGGAAACACCTGTTTTCGTTGTGGCCATCGACGATTGCCGCTTCGCAGCAGATTGATCTGAAGATTGGCGCGACAAAACCGTCGGTGCAGGCCAGGGGCCTCAGCCAGGCTGCAAGGAAAGGAAGAGCGTATCGAAGCGCGCAGGGCGTGCGCGCGATCGATCCGTCAGTGTTGAGTGGGTTGGATTGGTCCTGTCGCCAGCACAGGCGTCAAACCGCGAGAGATGGTTCGCATGCCTACACACGGATTCCAGGAAAATCGCTCAAGACACCTTGTGGATCCAGCCGAATGGATCAACAATTTTGCCGCGCTGAATACCGGTGAGCGTAGTGCGAATTCGTTGTGTGACAGGTCCTTCGCCACCATCGCCGATCTTGAATTCGCCCGCCGCGTGACGAACCTCTCCAATGGCCGTCACAACCGCTGCCGTACCACAGGCGAAGGCCTCCTTGACGCGACCGCTGATCGCATCGGCTTGCCACGATGCAAATGCATAGGGCTCTTCGGAGACTGTGATGCCCTCCCGTTTGACCAGCTCAATAATGGAAGCACGCGTAATACCAGGCAAGATGGTGCCCGATAGCGGTGGTGTACGCAGGGAGCCGTCGTCCATCACGAAGAACACGTTCATGCCGCCCAGTTCTTCGACCCATTTGTGTTCCGCGGCGTCGAGGAACACGACCTGGTCGCAGCCTTTCGCTGCCGCCTCGGTTTGCGCAATCAGGCTGGCGGCATAATTTCCGCCGCACTTGGCCGCGCCCGTTCCACCCGGGGCCGCGCGGGTGTATTGGTCGGAGACCCAAACAGTGACCGCCGTCTTACCCGCCTTGAAATACGGCCCAACGGGCGAAGCGATAACACAGAACAGATACTCGTTGGCGGCGCGCACCCCGAGAAAACTCTCCGTTGCAAACATGAAAGGCCGAAGGTACAAACTGCCATCGCCGCCAGGAACCCAGTCCCGATCGATCTTCACGAGCGCATCCACTGCGCCGACAAAGAGTGTTTCGGGGAGTTCTGCCATGGACATGCGCGCTGCCGACGCGCGAAACCGCCTGGCATTCTCGTAAGGCCTGAAAAGCGAGATCGAGCCGTCGTCGCCGCGATAGGCTTTCATGCCTTCAAAAATCTCCTGCGCGTAGTGCAGGACAGCACAGGCGGGGTCAATCTGAAACGGCCGGCGTGACTCAACTTTCGCGTCGTGCCAGCCAAGGGTATTGGTCCATCGGACAGTCGCCATGTGATCGGTGAACACGCGACCAAATACCGGGTTGGCGATGCTCGCGGTGATCTCACCGTGTGGGGTAGGTGTCGTGCTGGGCGAAATGACAAACTGGCCAGTTGTTTCAGTATTCATGGTTTCTTCGAGAAATGACGAAAATAGGGCGGTCGCAGGGTTCCTGCAGTCCGGCGGTCTGTGACGTGAGAGCCTTGGTCGCTGACCGTTATGGATGCGCGCTGCCGGAATTCACGCCCTCGCCCTGCCGTGCCAGGGCAACCAGCGCGACATCGGAAACGATGGCCTCACGATCGGCGAGAGCCTTGAAGCGCGCGAACGCTGCATTCAATTCAGCATCGCTGTCCATCATGACGCCAAGCTCACGCAGGCGCTGTTTGAAGGCAGTTCGACCAGAAAGCTTCCCGAGCACGATCTTGTTTGCGCTCCAGCCTACGTCTTCCGCCCGCATGATTTCGTAAGTATCACGCGCTTTGAGCACACCGTCCTGGTGAATGCCGGACGCATGAGCGAACGCGTTAGCGCCAACTACCGCCTTGTTGGGCTGCACTGCAAATCCGGTAATCTCCGAGACCAACTGTGAAGCGGCGACAATCTGGCTCGTATCGACGCGCACGTCGAGGTCGAAGTGATCTCTCCGGGTCTTGACCGCCATGACGACTTCCTCGAGCGCCGAATTCCCTGCCCGTTCGCCCAGTCCGTTGATCGTGCACTCGATCTGCCTTGCGCCGCCCGATTTGACCGCGGCTAGTGAGTTCGCCACCGCGAGGCCGAGATCATCGTGACAGTGCACCGAAAAAACCGCCCGGTCCGAATTTGGAATGCGCTCGCGTAGTTCGCGGATCAGTGCTGCATAACCCTCTGGCATGGCATAGCCAACGGTATCGGGTACGTTGATCGTAGTCGCGCCTTCGGCAATGACACCTTCCAGCACCCGGCAGAGAAAGTCCATGTCTGAGCGACTGGCGTCTTCTGGCGAGAACTCGACGTCATCGGTGAAACTGCGCGCCTGATGCACTGCGCGACGCGCCTGCTCGTACACCTGGTCGGGCGACATACGGAGCTTTTTCTCCATATGCAGCGGCGATGTCGCGAGAAAGGTATGGATGCGAAAACGACTGGCTGGCCGCAGCGCTTCTGCCGCACGTGAAATGTCACGCTCGTTCGCGCGTGCGAGAGAACAGATGATGCTATCTTTCACTTCGCTTGCGATTGCGCGCACTGCCTGGAAATCGCCCTCGGAGCTTGCTGCGAAGCCCGCTTCGATCACGTCGACCCGCATACGCTCGAGTTGCCTCGCGATGCGGAGTTTTTCTTCTTTTGTCATCGACGCACCCGGCGACTGCTCTCCATCCCGCAAGGTGGTATCGAAAATGATGAGTTGTTCTGCCATGCCAGTCTCCTGTAGGGATCGGCAACTGCATTGATCAGGGAATGGGGGTAACCTTTCCCGCTTGCCGGAACGCTGGATCACAGCGCCCGACCGTTCGCGATTATAGCCAACGATATTTCAGGTGAACCTGGGGTCAACCCGCGACTTTGAGGATCCAGTCGCACGGCCAATGTGCAAGGCAACGCAACGCTCATCAGTCCCGCGCAGCGCTTGCCTGATTGCGGATCATCTGGAGAAACCACTCGCGCGGCAATGTCACACGTGCAGCCCAAACAGTACGTGACTAACGTCTAGCGTGCATTTCCCTCTTTCTCGTGTTCAGAAGGTACACGTACCCGATGGCGCTACGAGGTTCCCCCGTGTTCGTTGCATTGAAAGATCAGCCTGCCTTCACATCGAGCCCGGCCAATTCATGCTTCATCGTCTTGTCGACCAGTTCCAGAAACGTCTCGACCACAGGATTAGCTTGCTGAAACTGCGGATTGCGAGGTGAGAACCAGACAGATTCGAGATGGGAGGCATCCAGACGCGCATCCAGCTCGCCAGCGGCCCATCCCTTGCCGTCCTCCGGAGATCACGCAGGCGGCGACAAACGAAGGGCGTGTCGCTCACGCACTCGTGGCGGCAATCGCATTCGCTCAAACTCTCTCTATTGACATGCTTGATGTCCAAGCTTTGCGCCTCCGATGCCAACGAAATTGCCTTGACGATATCCGCGACGCGCCTGATCGCAATCTTGACCTCCCTAATCGTTGTGCCTGCCTCCACCGCCTGCCGCGCGCCGTCCCGCACGATTGACGTGGAATCGTCAATAAGCGCTTTGATCTCATTTGCCGCCGTGGCCGAACGCTGCGCGAGATTGCGTACCTCGGTCGCCACAACCGCGAAACCGCGCCCATGGTCAGCCTCCCAATCTCCCCCTGATCAGGCAAGGATCTCACGCAGGTGCGCGCCCGCACGCTCAATCGCCTCAACCGCGGCCGGCAGAACGCCCGCCATTTCGATGAAGCCGTGGACCATACCCTGTACTTCGACGTATTCGGCCGGCACACCCGCCGCCTGCAACGCATTGCAGTAGAAGCTGCCGTCGTCGCGTAATACGTCGCACTCTGCGGTGATGATCAGTGCCTGCGGTAGATTGCTCAAGTCCGGCTCGAGCAGCGGCGATAGTCGTGTGTCGTTCGTATCGAAACTACCGCTGAACGGAGCAGACATTACGTGCATCAACTCAAGAGTCAACGGCGGTACCGCACCGTTCTCGTACCGCGACGCAAAATGCGCTCCGGCGGGAGACAGATCGGTCGAGGGATAGAACAACACCTGTGCGCGCAGCGGGACCTCACCACGCAGACGCTGACACGCGACAGCCGCAAGGCTCCCGCCCGCGCTGTCCCCCGCCACGGCAATCCGCTCCGGATCGAGCCCGAGCGACACGGCATGGGACGCCAGCCAGCGAATCGCGGCCAGTACGTCTTCCGGTCCGGCGGGGGCAGGATGTTCCGGCGCAAGCCGATAATCGACGCTCACCACACCACAGCCGGATGCGCGTACCAGCCGCCGGCAAATCCTGTCGTGACTGTCGAGGTCGCCGAGCGTCCAGCCCCCGCCATGAAGATAGACGGTTACCCCATACGGCACACCATCCGCCTTATCGGGCAGATACAGGCGCAGCGGGATCTTGCCGGCTGGACCGTCCGCCAGCAACGCGCGGACTTCCCGCACGGGCACCGGTTCTCCGCCTAAGGTTGCGCCGATCTGGCGGTATGCTTCGCGCCTTTGCGCGAGGGGCAGCGACTCCAGTGGCGGCGCGCCGCTCGCGGCCATCGCAGCCAGCAGTTCGCGCACATCGGGCGCGAGGCGAAGAGGATCAAATGGTGCAACCTGCATATGCGTCTGGAAGTCGTTTAGAACCGCGTCTGCAAGCCGACGCGACCGATGAACTGCGACGGGCCGCTCGACGCAACCATCACGTCGTTGATCTGTGCGTTCGCCCCCTGATTCGTGCGCTGGTAAACGCCAGCCACGTACACGCTGGTTCGCTTCGACAGGAAGTACGACAGCATCCCGGTGATCTGATGCGCGTGATTGTTGTCGACGACCTGATTGCCCTTCATGTACATATACGCGCCGCTCAACACCCACTCCGGCGCGATCAACCACATGCCGCCCAGCTCCGCCTGCCAGACTGACGCGCCGTTCATTTCGTTACGCACCGCGGTGTAGAGTGCGTTCGCGGTCACCGGGCCGAAGGTATAGTGCGCACCGGCGCCCCAGTTGCGCACGCTGACCTGCGCCCCTGAGACATCCGTCTTCACCTGCGTATAGGCCGCATTCGCCCCGAATGCTCCGTGGACGTAGTTCAGGCCCACGCTCACCCCGCTGTTCGAGCCGAATGATCCCGCCACGCCGCCGAAGCCATACATCGCGCCGGCGGAGAAGCCACCGTAGCTCGGACTTGTGTACTTGACCGAGTTATGGATGGGTCTTGAGCCCGCCATGCCATCCCAGTCGAACGCACCCGTCGGATTGTTCGGCAAAGCGAGTTTCGCAAACGGTCCATTACGGAAGTCGTAGACACCCTGTGCATAGATCGCGCCATCGTCGAGACCGAAGAAAAGCGAATCGATCATGAAATCGTACTGGTTGCCTAAAGTCAGCCGGCCAAAGTGATCGTCGTCCAGACCGACGAACGCGTTGCGGGTGAACAGGCTGCCGCCGGGCATGAATGTGCCCGTGCCCAGTTCGAACTGGCTCGTGAGTTCGAAGACAGCGCGCGTGCCGCCTCCGAGATCCTCCTTGCCGAGAAACTTCAGCAGGTTCGGCACGGCAATACCGTCGTCGAACTTGACCACGTGGCTGCCGCCTTCATTGCTGACGTAGGACACGCCGGCATCCAGCAGGCCAGTTAGCGTGACACTGCCTTGAGCGTTGGCATGGCACGCGAACAGCAGGCTCGCGGCAAAACAGAAGCTTTTCATTTTCATCGACGATCTCCTTTTCTTACTTGCTCTGATCCAGGTTTCGCGTCACATCGACGCCACCTGTGTGTTGGAACTGGAATAAATTCGAATACGCGGGCGCCTTATACGACGTCCTCGGGTACACCGGTCGCGGCTACCGGTGTTGCGGCACCGCGCTGGCGCGGCGAAGTCTCGGCGAGGAACAACGACACCACCGCGCCCGCAACGAGCCCGCCGAACGCGAAAGTCAGCGTGGACGGCAAGCCGAAATGCTGCGCGACGAAACCCGCGATCACCGGCGCGAGCCCCCCCCCGAAAATTTCACCTGCGCCCGAGACGAAGCCAATGGACGAAGCGATAAGACCAGCCGGTGCGGCCTCGGTCGCGATCGGACCACTCAGCAGCCCGAGCAGCCCCAGCGCGAAAACCGATACCCCGAACAGCAGCCCGAACAGCGCCAGAGGATCAGCGCCAGTCCGAGCGAACAGATACAGAAGGACCGCCGCACCGACAAATGCGATAAGTGCAGCGTTACGTCGACCAATGAAATCCGATATGCCGGCCACGCCGAACGAGCCGACGAAGCCGCCAAAGCCGATTGCCGAGACGACGAATCCCATCTGCTGCGTATCGAGATGCAGCACCTCGACGAGATAGGTCGGCACCATCGCGCTGACCACGAAAATACCGGTCATCGCACACAGGATCGCCAGCGTCGCCAGCCACACGTTCCGGCTGCCGAAGATCGCGGTCCAGCGCGGCCGGCTCGGCGCCGACGCCATGCTCCGTAGTTCACTCGCTGGCTTGTCACGCAGCGTACGCGCAATCAGCAGCGCGACGATCAGGCCTGGCACCGCGGAGATCATGAACACCCAGTGCCACGACGGCACAATGCGCAATAGTTGCGTGACGAGGATCGGCGCGAAGCCAAGGCCAAGCAGCGAGAACATGCTCAACTGCAACCCCTGGTTGAAGCCGCGCCTCGACGGCAACGACGCCTCGCCGGTGGCCGCGACACTCGCCGGCGTGAACGCACCTTCGGCCACGCCCATCACGGCACGGATCAGCATCAGGCCCGCAAAGCCGGAAGCCAGGCCCGACAGGCTCGACAACAGCGAAAACGCGACCATCGAGACAACCAGAATCTTCTTGCGCCCAATCCGGTCGGACACCGGTCCCATCGCAATCGCCCATACGCCCCAGGCAACGCTCAGGATGCCAATCAGGCTACCCAGTTGCTGAAAATTCAGATTGAGATCGCGCATCATGTGCGGGAACAGCGGCGCGACCATCCAGCGGTCCAGCCCGACCAGCCCGAAACCAAGCCCGAGCAGAACCAGCGTTTTTATTTCGTAGACCGAATCATGCTTCTTACGATTCGTTGGATCGTGTGGCAACGTGGAACTCACTGGATGTCTCCTGTCAAGGTTGTCTAAATTTACTTATTACGTATATTTGTTATTGATGATAAATTGTTTTCCGAAAAATGCAACAATCTGGAATTAAGGGATAACACTGAAATGGGAGCCACGAGCGTGGGGCGGCTGCCATATAAGCTCGACGCCACGCGTGGACGGATTCCGGGCATATCCACGATGCGTTGACTGCAACCTCGAGGGAGTGGGTGCGTATGTTGACGTGATATAATTTCCCACGTCCGCTTCACAAAATTGGCCCTTTGCCATGCCGACCAAAACCGTTCGGAACAACTTTGCCAGCGATTTTCCGGATCAGGTTGATCAGTCGGAATTGCTCGATCTTCTCGGATACAACATCCGCCGCACCTATCTCATCGTCCAGTCGACTTTCGACGCGCAGATGGAAAAGCTCGAGTTGCGCCAGGCCGACTTCGCAGTGCTGTCGACGTTGCGCCATAACCCGGGCATCAACCAGAAGTCCCTTGCCGATGCGCTGGCCATTGCGCCGCCCAACCTGGCCACGTTGCTGGACCGGCTCGAATCGGGTGGATTGCTGACGCGGCAACGCAGTACCGACGACAAACGCATCCAGCACGTCTCGCTGACCCCTCAAGGCGCCCGGCTTCATACCCAGGCACTGAAGGCCGCCCAGAAAGCAGATGAAGTGGCCGTCCACAAGCTTTCCGGCGCCGAGCGCCAACAGCTGAAATCACTCCTGTCGAAAATCTTCTCCGCCTGATTGTTGGGCGCCCAGCCGGGGCCGCTATCGCGCCCCGGCGGGATCAGGGCCTTCAATGCGGTTCGACCAGCATCAATGCGTCGAGCGCCAGCACGCCGTTGCCCTCCGGATAGACCACAACCGGGTTCAGATCAATCTCGCGGATGCCCGGCTGGGACTGAAGCAACGCGCCAAGACGCAAGACGACATCTGCGAGCGCTTCGACATCCAGCGCCGGTTCGCCGCGATAGCCTTGCAACAGCGGAGCGCCTTTCAGCAGTCCGATCTCGCGCGCTACCGCTTCCCTCGTCAGATCGTGCGGCAGCAGCCGGACGTCTCGCATCACCTCGGCTGCGACCCCACCGAACCCGACCAGGATCACCGGCCCCCACTGCGGATCGTTGCGCGCGCCCACGATCATTTCGAGGCCGCGCCTGCCCATCCGCTCGATCAGCACGCCATCAGGTACGACAGTCGGGGCATGACGCTTCACGTTGTCGCCGAGCTGCAGCCAGGCGGCTCTCAACGCGTCGATCCCGCTCACGCCGAGGATCACGCCGCCGACGTCGCTTTTGTGGCTCAACCCGGCGGCCTGAACCTTGAGTGCGACGGGATAGCCGATGCGCTCCGCGATCGTCAGCGCGGCATCGACGTCCGTCGCGAGCTCCCCACGCGAGAACGGAACGCCGAGCGGTGCAAGCACCTGCTTCGCGCGGTATTCCGGCACTACACCAGCCTGCTGCGGCAGGCGCACATTCACCGGTTCGAGATCGGCTTCGGCGAAGTCCCGGCTGGCGAGTTCAACGAGACGTGCGACGGCCCGCAACGCGCGTTCCGTGCTCGGGAAGTACGGGATGCCCAACTCGCGCATTTGCGCAACGTATTCGGGTGGGACGGCCGCGCCTTCATCCAGCCCCGCGCAAATTACGGGTTTGGTGGGACGCAGTTCACGCACCGCGCGCAACACAGGCGGCATCTTGATCGAGCAGGTGACCGGATCGGTCTGGATCAGACCCACGACGATGACGGAGAACCTCGGATCGTCGAAGAGCGCCGACAGCGTGCGGTAGTAGAGCTCCGGGTCCACCAGTCCCTGCGCGGTCAGATCGAGCGGATTGCTGACCGCAACGAACGCCGGCATCGCGGTGCGCAACGCAGGCGCATCGTCATCGCTTACCGGCGGCAGTTCGAGGTCAAGCGTTTCGCAGATGTCGAGGCACAGTGCCTTGAACGCGCCCGATTCGCCGACAATTGCGGTTCCGCTTGCCGGCAGGCGCGCGCAGCGCAGGCCGATTTCCGCAATATCGCCCAGTTCCTCCAGCGTATGCGCGACCACGATACCCGCGCGCTCGACCTTGGTTAGCATCAGCGCATGGTCGCCCGCCATCGCGCCCGTATGCGTCGCCGCCGATGCGCGCGCCGCAGCGCTCCTGCCCGGATGCAGCAGCACCAGCAGCTTGCCCGCCCGGCGAGCGGCGCGCGCAATCTCGAGCAGACGGCCCGGCTGCCGGAACTGTTCGGCGATCATCGTGATGACTCGCGTGCCGGGATCATCCAGCAGGAACTGCAGATAATCTTCGAGATGGCTCGCCGCCTCGTTGCCGGTCGATACCGCATACGACAACGGCAACCCACGGCTTGCCAGCATCGTATTGAGCACCGCCATCATGGCGCCGCTCTGCGACAGAATGCCGATCGCCGGTTGGCTGCGGCTGCGGCTCGCCTGCTCCTTGCTCACGTTCGTTTCGATGAACGTCAGAGGTACGCGTTCGAGGTAGTTGATGCAGCCGAGGCAGTTCGGCCCTTCGACGAGCATCCCCGCGTCGGCTGCGATTCTCGCGATCTCCTGCTGCTGCGCGATCCCCTCCGCGCCGGCCTCGGCGAAGCCCGCCGAAAAGATCACGACGGCCCCGACCTTGCGCGCGGCGAGCTGGCGTACTGCGTCGAGCACCGCTGCCTGCGGGATCGCCAGCACGGCGACATCAATGCCATCCGGCAATTGCTCGATCGAATTCACGCACGGTCGGCCGTTGATCTCGTCGCGCTTCGGGTTGACCAGATAGATCTGGCCTCGGTAGTCATTGCGTTCCAGATTGGCCAGCAGCGATGCCCCGAGCGCACCCGGCGTCGGCGAAGCGCCGACGATGGCAATCGACGCAGGCCGCAGCAAACGCTCCACGGATTGGGTCAGGTTCATGTCGACGGGCTCCCGCGCTCAGATATCCTGACGCGTCAGGTCGTACGTGCCAAGACCGGGCTTGTAGGTCTTGTCGTCCAGGAACTGCTTGAGCCCCTCCTTGCGCCCGTCGTCGTAGCTGTTGGCGGCTTCCTGAGCTCGCACGAGGAAATCCTCGGCATTGTCATAGGTCATCTCGCGCACACGCCGGATTGCATCCTTGGTCGCCTTCAGGGCAACCGGATTCTTCTTCAGCAGCGCCTGCGCCACCTCGACCACACGCTCACGCAGTTGCGCGGCCGGCACCGCCTCGTTGACGAGCCCCCATTCCGCCGCCTTGCGGCCGTCGATGTTCTCGCCGAGCATCGCGTGATACATCGCGCGGCGGAACGACAGCAGTTCCGCGGCAACCTTCGATGCGCCGCCGCCCGGCAGAATGCCCCAGTTGATTTCCGACAGGCCGAAACGCGCTTCTTCGGCGCAGAACGCGAGATCACACGCGAACAGCGGACCGTAGCCACCGCCGAAACACCAGCCGTTGATCATCGCGATGGTGGGCTTCTGGTACCAGCGCAGGCGTCGCCACCAGCCGTAGCTCTCGCGCTGCGCCTTGCGCGTTCCACCGAGGCCGTGGGCCTCCGTGTCGCGGAAGTACTCCTGGAGATCCATACCGGCCGTCCATGCCGTGCCTTCACCAGTCAGCACGAGCACGCCCACGTCCGGATGAAACTCAAGCTCGTCGAACACCTGCATCATGCGCCGGTTCAGCGCCGGACTCATCGCATTGCGCTTTTCCGGGCGGTTGAATTTCACCCATGCCACGCCGTCCTCGATGCTGAAAACGACGGTTTGTTCCTCTGCCTGGCTGCTCATTGCTCACTTCCTGATCGATAATGAAATATTATTTGGCATCCTGATCACTTCAGGACCCCGCTGTTGCCTAGAACGGATACTGCGGAACGGCGTCCTTGATCGTGACCCACTGCCAGTGCGTGTACTGCTCCCAGTCTGCCGGACCGCCCACGCTGGTGCCGTTGCCCGACGCGCCCGTTCCGCCGAACGGGTTGATGACCTCGTCGGCGACCGTCTGGTCGTTGATGTGCAGGAGACCCGTATGCAGCCGCTCGCCGAGCGCCATCGCGCGACCGACCGATGCCGAAATCACGCCTGCGGACAGGCCGTACTCGGTGCGGTTGGCCAACTCGGCCGCTTCTTCGTCAGTATCGAACGGAATCACACTGGCGACGGGCCCGAACACTTCCTCATCGAACACGCGCATACCCGGTTTCACGTTGGACAGCACCGTCGGCGCATAGAACAGGCCTTCATGCGTGCCCCCGGCCTCGACCACCGCGCCGGCCGCCACCGACGCGCCAACGATGTCGACGACGTTCTGCAGCTGGCGCTGGTCGATGATCGGCCCGAGCGCCACCTGCGCAACAGCCGGATCCCCCACCGGCAGGTGACGCGCCTTGTCGGCGAGACGCCGGGTCAGTGCTTCCGCGATGCTGCGGTGGGCCAGCACGCGGCCCGTTGCCATGCAGATTTGCCCCTGGTGAAACCAGGCGCCGAACGCGATCGCCGAAACGGCCTTGTCGAGATCGGCATCTTCGAGGACGATCAGCGAATTCTTGCCGCCCAGCTCCAGCGACACCTTCTTCAGATGGCGGCCAGCCAGTTCGCCAATCTTGCGGCCGGCGGCCGTCGAGCCGGTGAACGCGAGCATCGGCACGCCAGGCGCTTCGACCAGCGCCTGGCCGACATCCGCACCGCCGGGCAGCACATGCAGCAAGCCCTTCGGCAAGCCCGCAGCGGCCAGCACTTCGGCAATCACGAAGCCGCCGGCGTAAGGCGTACGCGGATCCGGCTTCAGAACGACAGCGTTACCGACCGCGAGCGCCGGCGCGACCGAACGCAGCGACAGCACGAGCGGAAAATTGAACGGCGAGATCACGCCGATCACGCCCAGCGGCAACTGGCGAGCGATGCTGAGCCGACCCGGCACGCTCGGCAGGACCCGGCCATTGGCTTCAAGCGGCATCGCCGCAGCACGCTGCAGCAGCACGATCGATTCCCGTACCTCGTGCTCGCCCTTGGGCAGGATGCCGCCCGTTTCACGGGCGATAAGCGCCGCAGCGGCCGGTGCGTGCTCCTGCAGCAACGCAGCCGCACGATGAAAAACCGCGGCGCGCTCGCGCGGCGGCGTCGCAGCCCAGAGCCGCTGTGCGGCGCGAGCCTCGCGCACAGCGATCGCAACGTTCTCTGGGGTGGCCTTGCCGACCTGGTGCAGCGGCTGACCCGAAGCCGGCTCGATGACGTCCAGCGCGCCGGACGCCGTGAACCAATCGCCGTTGAAAATCTTGCCGCGCCACGTGTCGGCGTTGGCAAACGAAAAGCCTGACGGATTGCTCATCACGAATGTCTCCTGGAATAATGGGATGGAGTAGAACGTGTTCAGATCGCGGTGGCAGCCAGCCCGCCATCGACGGGCAGATTGACGCCGTTGATCCAGCGCGCGGAATCAGAGGCAAGAAATACGATAGCCTCGGCCACTTCGTCGGCATACGCGGGGCGCTTCATCTTTGCAGCATCGGCCTCGACACGTTCGGGTCCGAGCATCGTGACGAAATCGCCAAGGATCGGCGTGAAAACGGGGCCCGGCGCCACGCTGTTGACGCGCACCGAGTGCTGCGCAAACCAGTCCTGCGAACGCTTAGCAGTCCAAACAATCAATGCTTCCTTGAAGTACTGATAGCAGGTAGCCTGGGGAACGGGATGCGCATCGAGCCATTTTGCGCCGCTGTCGAAACCCGCCGTATCGGCCAGTTCGCGGTGCAGGTTCAGTCGCTGCGGCCACTCCGCGCCGAGGATCGATGCGACGTTGATCACGCAGCCGCCAGGCGCGATGCGCGGCAGCAATGCTTCGCTGAGATGGCGCAGGCCGAGGTAGTTGACGCGCGCGACGGCATCGACTGGTGCAGTGCCTGGAACGCCTGCGATGTTGGCCAGCGCGTCGATACGTGCCGGAAGTTGTGCGACGAGCGCATCGATGGAGGCCGGTTCCCCGAGATCGGCCTGGTGAAACGCGTCAAGCGTCATGTTGACGGGCTGTCGATCGACGCCAATCACGCACGCACCGTAGTACCTTGCGAGCCTGGCCGTCTCCGCGCCGATACCGGACGCCACGCCAGTGATGACCAGGGTTTTCCCGTGCAGTTTCATGCAGTTGTCTCCTTCGTTCTGATTGAGCGTCGTTTATGGTTTTATACCATAATCGTTACTTGTTATAACTATTTTTTTGGACTTGTGCCACAACACGAAAACGGTCTGGAGGACCACCGCGGATGAGGCTGAAACCTGGCGGGAATGTCGACGCGCCCGGACAAACACGCCGGGCAACGCTGGAGGAACGTGCCGAAACGGCACGCCACAGATGAAGTTCTACAGGTCGAGCACGAGAAGCGCAGATCGGGCGCGCGAGCAACACGGCAGGAAGTACTCGCCGGCAGCCTTCTCCGCATCAGTAAGATAGCTGTCCCGATGATCGGGCTGGCCTTCGAGCACACGAGTCATGCATGTGCCGCAGACGCCCTGCTCGCACGATGTCAGCACGTCTACGCCGTGCCTGGCGAGCGCTTCGACAACCGAGCATCCGGGCTGCACGTCGATCACCGCACCGCTGCTCTGAATCCGGACCTGGAATGCCGCTTCTTCGCCCGAATACGGAGTCTGCCCGGAAAAGAACTCGTAGTGCAGCCGGTGTTCTGGCCAGCCCTGTGCGCGTGCCTCCGCCAGCACCGCCTCCATGAAGCCGCGCGGACCGCAGACGTAAAGATGCGTATCCGCCGTCGCTGCGCCGAGCACCATGGCAACATCGAAGCCTTGATGCTCGCCTGCGTCATCGAAATGGAACTGCACGCGGTCGCGATACGCAGATCCGGCCAGCCGATGCTCGAATGCGGTCTGTTCGCGCGAACGCGTACAGTAGTGCATATCGAACGACGCCCCGAGTGTGTGCAGATGCGCAGCCATGGAAAGGACCGGTGTCACACCGATGCCCCCTGCCAGCAGCAGGTGCCGGCCAGCCTGCGAATCGAGCGGAAAATGGTTGCGTGGCTCGCCGATACGGATCAGGTCACCCTGCTGTACGCAATCGTGGATCGCCATTGACCCGCCTCTCCCGTTCGCATCGCGCAGCACGGCGATTTCGTATCTGTCCTGCTGCGCTGGGTCGCCGCAGAGAGAGTACTGCCGCACGAATCGGTCTGGCAGATGCACGTCGATATGGGCGCCTGCGCTGAAGCGGGGCAGCGGCGCACGGTCTGCCCGCATGAGTTCAAAGCCGCAGATGCCGCGCGCCTCATCCCATTTGCGCACGACTTCGACCATCAACGTCGCGGCGCTCACGGGGCCTCCTTCGTGGGCACCATCGGCACAACCGGCACGACCGGACGCCCGGGCTGTTTCGCGCTCTCCCCGGCCAGCAGACGATCGATCACCTTGCGCGATAGCACACCGCCGGCATCGATGTTGAGCTTCAGCAGCGGGCGATCCGGCCACGTCAGCAGGTTCTGCTGCTGACGTTCGAGCATCTCGAGGTCCTCGGCGAAAATTTTCCCCTGGCCCTCTTGAATCTGCGCGGTCAGTTCAGCGTCGTCAGGCCGGAAATTGCGCGCCATGCCCCAGAAATACCAGATAGAGGTCTCCGTTTCCGGGGTGATGAAATCGACGACGACCGACGAGGCCTTGTGTTCTGCGGGCGCATCGTAGCCGCCATGCCCGGCATGCGCGACACCGACCTCGATCATGACGTGGCTCGGCGGGCTGAAGCGGCAAATCTGCCAGCGATCGACTGGCACGTCGTCCGCAAGCCCGTTGCCGCGCAACGCCATCTTCCAGAAAGGCGGAGCGCCGATGTTGTTCATGAAACGGCTCGTGACGACTTCATCGCCCTGGCTGACCGTCTTCGGCGGCGCCTCGTCGATCTCTTTCTGACCAATACTGCTTGCATGCACATAGGTTTCGTGCGTCAGGTCCATCAAATTGTCGATCATGAGGCGGTAATCGCAATTGATGTGATACAGGCCGCCGCCATAGGCCCAGGCAGGGTCTTCCGCCCACGGCAGAGGATGCAGTTTTTCCGGATCCGCCTGCGATGCGTCACCGGGCCAAACCCAGATAAACCCGTACCGTTCGACGGCGGGATAACGCCTGATCGATGGGAAACCGCCAATACGCTGCCCCGGCATCCCGGACGCCTTCCCGTCGCACCCCATCTCCAGCCCGTGATAGCCACAGACAAGCCGCCCGTCGCGGACAAAGCCGAGTGACAGCGGTGCGCCGCGATGCGGGCAGAAGTCTTCGAGGGCCACAACCTTGCTGCCCTCCCCACGATAAAACACGATCGTCTCGCCGCAGATCTTGCGGCCGAGCGGCCCGGCTGCGATCTCGTCCGGCATGCAAGCCACGTACCACGCATTCTTCAAGAACATGTCCCTTACCTCCTGGTTCCCCTGGTGCAATGTTGCCGATTTCCGGCTCATCATTCAGTATGCTGAATCACAATCAGTGTACTCATTCAAGGTGACCCGGACAAGGAGAGCGGTATACTGGTTTTCCCTCGACGGGTCACCCAGACATTCGAACAACGCGGATCAAACGAAGACCGCTCTCCCCTTGCCATGAAAAACCGGAATGCCGCCGACACACAGCGTCGGCCACTGGATCTCTACGAAGAGCCCGGCCACCTGATCCGCCGCGCACACCAGATCGCGGTTGCGATGTTTTATGAAAAGCTCGGGCGCGACGTCACCCCGGTGCAATATGCCGTGCTCCGCATGCTGGATGAGTGTCCCGGCCTGGACCAGGTCACACTCGCACAGAAGGTCGCGCTCGACACCTCGACCACGGCCGACATCGCTGTGCGGCTGGAAAGCAAGGGGTGGATCGTACGGGAGATGTTGCCGAGGCGGCAGCGGCGGCTCATGCTCACGCCTGAAGGCAAGATGCTGCTGGCCGGGATGGTGCCGCTGGTGCGCGATCTGCGCGACAGTCTTTTCGAAGGTATGGGCGAGAAGGACGCCATTGACCTGATACGCCTGCTCGGTAAATTCGTCCATTTGAACAACGAGCAAAGCCGGGCTCCGCTCAAGGCATAGTGCCTTCACTCCTTCAAATCGCGACTTGTTCGGAAGGCAACGGCAAGAGACATGCTGTGCGTCTGCCGGACCAATGCGCCCAGCAAAAAATGCCCGCGTCTTCCGACGGAATCACCTCCGTTGCGGCACGGAACCGAGTCCAGTTGCTCAGCCCACCGCATAATCGCGCGCCGTCGCAGCGCTCATCCCTGCAACACGGCACGCATTGCCGGGGTGACGCGAACCGTGCGCTTGAGGCGCTGTCATCGCTCGCGACACCGCGAACGATTCACGTTCACAAAGTCAGGTTGTGCCTACTGCAGGGCGCTGCACAATTTTGCGCTCTGCCCCGCCAGACAAGGCCCGAGCGGCGCTTTCCATTGCAAGCAAAGTTGGACCTGTCGAGTGCCGGATCAAGGAAGGTTGTGTCGCGACCTACGATTGCAGCCGAAGTTGTATCGCGACGGGCGGAGCAATGGTCAATGCGCAAACGCCTTCGAAGCTCATTTGCCGGGAAGTGCTGGAAAGCGCGCAGCAGGCGGCGATTCACGCGGTAGGACCAACTTCGCTTGCGTCTGCGCCGAAGTTTTCTCCAGAAGTCGAAACACAAAGCGAATATAGAGATAAGTATTCGAAACGGCTTCCGGTTCGGGACATACTTAGCGGCAAGTACTATTGCCGCTACAGCGGCGTCGAAATCGACATTCAGCCGCCGTCACCCTTGCTTCCCCCGTGGTTTGTCCAAAAACATTATGGGAAGCAACAAGCGAAAGATCGCTCTTTATATTTATGTAAAACAACGTTGCGGGTTGGGCATTGCTTAACTCACCACCGCGAGCCGGTTTCGTGGTTCAATCTGTCCGCATGTAAACGCGAAAGCTCATCGCCGTATCAGCGACCACAACAGCAGCGCCAGCAATAGAACCGAGATCCCCTGCCAGAACAGCACTGGTTCGCTCTCGAGCAAGGGCTTGCGTCGAACCGGAGCCATCGCACCCTGGCCGCTCGAAAGGCGCTCGAGATCGGCGCAGACTGCGAGTACGTCCTGATACCTGCGTGCGGGATCGGACTGCAGCGCTTTCTCCAGCACGAGGTCAAGCCAATGCGGCGCGTCGAGCCGATACTGGTAAAGAGGCACGCGGCCATTGAAGCCGTATGGCAATTTGCCACCGCTGAACAGCCGGTACAGCGTCACGCCATACGCAAATACCT
Organism: Paraburkholderia nodosa DSM 21604; assembly: GCF_000519185.1. GTDB lineage: Bacteria > Pseudomonadota > Gammaproteobacteria > Burkholderiales > Burkholderiaceae > Paraburkholderia > Paraburkholderia nodosa. Next base: position 81,775 of record NZ_JAFA01000031.1, read on the forward strand.
CGGAACGCGCATCGCCTTGCGCACCCTTCATCAACTCAGGCGCCATGTACGCGGGTGTGCCAGGCGCGGAGGCTGGGCCAGGCAACTCCATACCGGGCATATAACCGAAGCCCAGGTCGAGCAGGCACGTCCTGTCGTCCTGCATCACCAGCACGTTCTCGGGCTTGATATCGCGATGGAAGACATTGCGCCGATTCAGCGCGTCGATCGAGCGGCCCAATTGCCGTGCTATTCCGATCGCGCGCGGCAGCCCTATGGGCTCGGGCGCCGAAAGCAGCTTTTCGAGCGTGACTCCCGCGCCGAGCGGCATCACCACATAAAGCCGGGTTTGCCGATTGGCGTCAACAGGCAGCGGCGCGAGCACGCCGGCGTCGCCGACCTTGCCTGCGAGCCAGCGCTCCCGCACGGTCGACTGGCGTATGTTCTCGTCTTGCTCGACGCGCGGTTTGGGAAACTTGAGCGCCAGTGGCGTGTCCGGATCGGCCAGATCGTAGCCGGCGAAGATCCGCGAATAGAAGCCATCGCTGAGCACGCTCTTGAGCAGATATCCATCGATCACGTCGCCGGCGTCGGGCACGGCGAGAATCGGCAGCATGCCGACCACTCGCTCCAGATAGCCGACGTCGAGCAAAGGCAGGCTGCCGACGTCAATCACCGCGCTCGTGACGTCGTCCTGGGAGCCGCGCGTCAGTGCCAGCGCGTCGAGTCGGCGCGCAGTTTCGAGCGCGCCATTGCGCGTCGCGAGCACCGTTTGCAGTTCCCGCACTGGCACATGACGATAAAGACCGTCCGAGCACAGTAGCAGGCGATCATCCTCACGCAATTCGAACGTTTCGAAGCGGGTCACGAGCGCCGGGTTCATGCCAACGGCGTGCGCCACGTACGAACCAAAAGCAACCGGCACAATGTCGTCTTCGCCGATTTGTGCCAGTTGCCCGTCGCGCAGCAAATAGAGCCGCACATCTCCGGCCGCTACCAGATACGCTGTGGCGCGCCGTATGACCAGCGCGGCGAATGACGCGGCCATCTGCTTGAGCGTTGGATCGACGCGGCCCATGTGGTGCAGCCATCCGTGCACCGCCTCTAGCGAACGCGCAGCGGCCACGCTGGGCTGGAGCGTTTCGGGTAGCCCGTAATACGCGTCGATGAAGGTACGCACCGAGAGTTCGGCCGCGACCCGGCCACCCTGACTTCCGCTCACACCGTCTGCCAGCGCGATCACACTGCCACGCGCGGCGCGCGCAGCCAGGTCGCCCAGCATCACGCCGAAATAGTCTTCGTTGACGCGATTTTGCCCACGCAGACGCGCCGGGCGGGAGACGCAGCCGATCTCGAGCGCGGCACATTCGCCGCGCTCGGGCTGCAACTGCAAGTCGACTTCCTGAGAATCCGCTTCGCGAGGAGCAATCGCTGTCCCGGCTGCATGGACCGACTTCCGGTCCGCGGCCGGTGCAGACAGGCGGTCCACGAAGCGCGGTTCAGTCATTTACTTTTTGCCGTGAGTCATCACGTCGCTGGTTTCCAGATCGTGTTCGATCTTCTCGAGCACCTGCGGCGAACGCTTCTTCAGCATGAGCAACCAGACCGTGCCGACCAGCATGTACGCCACGAACAGATACGGCAGTATGTTATACGGATAGTCAGGCACCGGATAGACGCTGCCAATCACTGCGCCGACCATCGCCAACGCGCCAAGCACGCTCCACAGCACGTTGACCGGCTTGAGTACGCCCAGCTTCTTCAGATAGAGAGGCGCGGAAACCGCGACGAGAAAATAGGTCACCAGAAAGCCAAAGGTGGCGAACGTACTCGTGTAACCGAAGGTATTGAGTGGACCGGTGCCAAGCATCGCAATGCACACAACGAAAGTCACGATCGAGGAGAATGCCACAGCGAGATACGGCGTCTGGTGCGTGCGGTGAACCATTCCCATTGAGCGGTGCACGAACTGGTAGCGACCCATGGAGTACAGCAGGCGGCTGGACGAGTTGATGCACGCAAGCACACACGAGAACGCGCTGACCGAGGCGATCAGATAAAACACCGGGCCGAGCGGCGAGGCGCCGACGCTCGTCAGCAACGTGGTAAGCACGGCCGAATCGGCGCCGAGCTTGGCTGCATCGTCGTGGTAGGCGATCGTCATCGAATACGCGACGAACATGAAGAAGACACCCGACAGGATCAAGCTCCAGACCACGGCGCGCGGGATGATGCGCAGCGGGTCGCGGGTCTCCTGGCCAAGCGAGGCAGCGCTTTCGAAGCCCACGAACGAGAAAATGCCGAGCACCATGCCCTGCGCCATGCCCTTGCCGCTCACGCCCTGCAGGCTCAACTGCGTGTGGTCGACGATATGGTCGGGATGAAGGGCGAGCACGTAGATCAGCACGCCGCCCACGATCAGCACTGAAGCTGCCTCGATTGCCAGTGAGAGGCGCGAGGAAAGCTTCACATCGCGTGCGGAGAAGAACCAGGCGAGAGCAACGAACACGGTGTAGATTGCCCACGACGGGACGTTGATGCCCCAGGAGGAGAAGGCATTCTGCACGAACACCACACCTGCAGCGCCTACCCCCATCGCGGTGCCTATATACGCTGCGATCAACCCCCAGCCGGCCATGCCCCCTGCCATCGGGCCGAGCGCGCGCGAAATATAGATGAAGAATGAGCCGGCGGTTGCAATCCGGCTCGAGAGCGCGATGATGCTCATGCTGACAAGCAGCAGCCCGAGCGTCGAAAGGCCATAAATCAGCCAGGTCCCCGCGCCTGCCAGCGCCGCGATCGCGGTCACATTGATCGAAGGCGTAAAGGTTGGCGAAACGTTGGCGATAGATTGGCCAATCACCTCGGCAAAACCTAAAGTACCGGCACGCAGGCCGGTTGACGATGCCGGCGCTGCCTGTGTGGTGCTTTGCGTACTCATGTAGGGCTCCTGAAAGATTGGGGATTCAACGTCGTGTTTGCTTAACTTTCCCAGAGTCAAAAAATTTCAGCGAACTGAAATTAATTGCTCCAGCCGGGAATCCACGAAGTGCCCGCGAGTGGCACGCGTGCCATCGCGGCGGCTTCCACGGTCAGGGCGACCAGATCCTCGGGCTCGAGGTGATGCACGTTCTGCTTCCCGCAGGCACGCGCGATCGTCGTCAGTTCCATGTTCAGCGTCTTCAGGTAATTGCGCACGCGCCGCGAACCTTCGTCGGGCTGGAGGCGCTGTTCGAGAACGGCGTCCTGGGTCGTCACGCCAACGGGGCATTTGCCGGTGTGGCAGTGGTGGCAGAAGCCCGGCGACGTGCCGAGCGCGGCATAGTCGGCAGCCGCCGAATGCAGTGCGCCGTTCTGGAAGTAGCTGTCGCTATTGCAGCCGAGTGCCATCAGCATGCCCTGCCCGATCGCGACGGCGTCTGCACCAAGCGCCAGCGCCTTGGCTACGTCGGCTCCGGTCCGAATGCCGCCCGACACGATCAGTTGGACCTGCCCTTTCATGTTCAGGTCTTCGAGGGCGTCCACCGCCTGGCGCACCGCAGCCAGCGTCGGAATCCCGACGTTCTCGATGAAGCAGGTCTGGGTGGCCGCGGTGCCCCCCTGCATGCCGTCGATCACGACCACGTCCGCGCCAGCATGGACGGCGAGCTTGACGTCATTGAACGTGCGGGTCGCCCCGACCTTCACATACACGGGCGTGTTCCAGTCAGTAATTTCGCGCAGTTCCTGGATCTTGATCGCCAGATCGTCAGGACCGGTCCAGTCCGGGTGACGGCTCGCCGAGCGCTGGTCGACGCCGGCCGGCAAGGTACGCATCGCCGCCACGCGCGGATTCACTTTATGTCCGAGCAGCATCCCGCCCCCACCCGGCTTTGCGCCCTGGCCGATCACAATTTCGATCGCGTCGGCACGGCGCACGTCGTCCGGATTGAAGCCGTAGCGCGACGGCAGGCACTGATAAACCAGCGTCTTCGACGAGCGGCGCTCCTCCTGGGTCATGCCGCCGTCGCCGGTGGTCGTGGACGTGCCCATCGCCGTCGCGGCCTGCCCGAGCGCCTCCTTGACGTTCGCGGACAGTGCGCCGAAGCTCATGCCCGCAATCGTGACCGGAATATCCAGCACGACAGGTTTCTTTGCGAAGCGCGTGCCCAGAACGGTCTGGGTCGAGCACTTCTCGCGATACCCTTCGAGCGGATAGCGCGACAGCGAGGCGCCGAGAAACAGCAGGTCGTCGAAATGCGGCACGTGGCGCTTCGCGCCGAGACCGCGAATCTCATAGAGACCTCGCTGTGCGGCCGAGTGGATATAGTCGATCGTCTTGCGGTCGTAGCCATGCGACTCTTCGTGCTGCAAACGACCGAATTGAACGGGTTTGGCATCCATGGGGAACCTTCTCAGAGAGCGTGTGTTCAATATTCCTGGTTCGCGTCGGCGTTCCAGTGATAGAGCGTGCGGGCGGAGGCGATTCGCTTGAAGGACGACGCATCGTGATTCAGCCCGGCGGCCGCGAGCAACACGCGCACTGCGTCGAGATCGGCGTCGCTCATCGGTTCGTACTGCGCGTCCGCCCCCAGCGATTTCACTTCGCCGCGCACGTAGAGCACCGCTTCATAGAGCGAATCGCCCAGCGCGTCGCCCGCGTCGCCGCATATCACCATGCGGCCCGCCTGTGCCATGAAGGCCGAGAAGCTGCCCACGGAGCCACCCACCACGATGTCCCCGCCTTTGAGCGAGATTCCGCAGCGCAGGCCCGCGTCGCCGTCGATCACGAGCAGTCCGCCGTGCGCGGAAGCGCCCGCGCCGTTCGAGGCGAAGCCGCGCACATGGACCTTGCCGCTCATCATGTTCTCGGCGACGCCCGTACCGGCGCTCCCCTCGATCACGATCGTCGCCTGCTGGTTCATTCCGCCGGCGTAGTAGCCCGCGTGGCCCTTGATCGTCACATGCAGGTCGGCATCTACGCCCACGGCGATGTTGTGTGCCCCATTCGGCGACGTGAGGGCGATGCGCTGCCCCGCCAGCGCCGCTGCGTCGCCGTGCAGGTATTGGTTCAGGTCCCGGACCGTCTGCGTCTCGAGGTCGAAAATCAGGCTTTCCATACGTACATCTCCTCGGGAGCGGGTTCGAAGACCTTCGCGTTGCGGATATCGGGCAGATGCGCGAGCGAGCGAAACTCCGAGGCAATCGCTACGTAGTCTTCGTTCTCCGCGACCACGGCCGGCTTGCACGCGAACGGATCGCGGATCAGCGCGAGTTCGGTCGTCGTGCCCATCAGGAACGTATAAAAGCCGTCCAGCTCCTCGAAGCCTTTTTGCAGCGCCTCGGGCAGCGCATCGCCCTCGCGCAGGCGCCATTCAATGAAGCGGCACGCGGCTTCGGTGTCGTTGTCGGTATCGAAGTGGATGCCGAGCGGCTCGAGCTTGCGGCGCACGCCGTACGGGTTTGAAAGCGATCCGTTGTGCACGAGGCAGAAATCCTCTCCCGCCGTGAATGGATGCGCGCGGTCCGGCGTGACGGCCGATTCCGTGGCCATGCGCGTGTGGCCAACGAGGTGCGAGCCTTTGAGGTTCGCGAAGTCATAGCGCGCGGCCACTTCGGCCGGCGAGCCAATGTCCTTGTAGAGATCGATCGAGCGTCCAGTGGAAAGCAGATAGAGCTTCGGATAATGCTCGCGCAACCACACCTTGACGCGCTCCGCATCGCCCTGAAGCGTGAGCACTGCATGATTGCCCTTCACGTCGAAGCGTGCGGTGACGTCCAAGGCGTGATTGAGTGCGTCGGCGAGTGCGGCCCACGGAAATTGCGCGCCCTCGTCCGTGAAGCCCGCGTAGAGGCTCAGCTTGCGCTGGCTCGCATCCACCTCGCTGCCGAACACCGCAAGCCCCGCCGAATCGGGCCCGCGCTCGGTCATGCCGATCAGCATCGGCACCATCAGCTCGCCGAGCCGCTCGCGTAGCGCCGGCGTCTTCACCAGCAACCCTACGATTCCACACATTGTGTGTTCTCCTTAGAAAAATTCGAGGTAGTTCTTGAGTTCCCAGTCGGACACGTGCCGCATGTATTCGAGCCACTCCATGCGCTTGAGCTTGAGGAACTCACCGGCCACCGGGCCGAGCGCCTCGCAGATCAGCGTGTCCGCCTCGAGGGCGTCGAGCGCCTGCTCGAGGTTTTGCGGCAACACCGCAATGCCGTGCGCGGCAAGTCGCTCCGACGACCACTCGTAAAGGTTTTCGTTTGCCGGTGTGCCCGGATCGAGTTGCCGGTCGATCCCGTCGAGCCCTGCGGCAATCACGGCGGCCGTTGCGAGGTACGGGTTGCAGGAGCCGTCCGGCAGACGCAGTTCGATGCGCTCGCCGGGCATACGCACCATGGTCGAGCGGTTGTTGTCGCCATAGCTCACATAGGCCGGCGCCCACGTCGCGCCGGTGAGCGAGCGCCCCACCACGAGGCGCTTGTACGAGTTGACGGTCGGATTGCACAGCGCGGTGAGCGCGGGGGCGTGCGCAAGAATGCCGGCGGTGAACTGGTAGCCGAGCTTCGACAGGCTCATGCCCAGCGGGTCGCCGCCGTCGGCGAACAGATTGCGCTTACCGTCGCCGATCGAGATGTGCATGTGCATGCCGTTGCCGGGCCGGTTCGCGAACGGCTTCGCCATGAACGAGCAGATCATGCCTAGCTCGTTGGCGATCTCCGACGCGGCCATCTTGAAGAACACGTAGTGATCGCACGACGTCAGGCAGTCGGTGTAGGTATAGTTGATCTCGAACTGGCCATTGGCGTCCTCGTGGTCGATCTGGTAGACGTCGATGCCAACCGAGCGCAGTGCTTCGGTGAGCCGCTCGAGGAACACCCGCGTGCGCGAGAGACCCTTGTAGTCGTAGCACGGCTTCGCCAGCGTGTCGCTGGGGTCGCACGGTTCGAGGGTGCCGCTAGCGGAGCGGCGCAGCAGCGAGAACTCCGGCTCGAGCCCCGTGAAAAGGGTCCAGCCGCGCTCGGTCAGGCGTGCGACCTGGCGCTTGAGCGTGACGCGCGAATCGAACGGCCATGCTTCGCCGTTCACGTGCCCGTCGCAGACGATGCGTGCGAGGCCCGGCTGCCACGGAACGGGCGTGAGCGTCGCGAGATCGCCGACGGCCATGAAATCGGGGCCGTTCGGCTCGATGCCGACACCCCAGATCGCAAATCCAGCGAAGCCGGCACCCGCCTTGAGCACCGTCTTCAAATGCGCAACCGGCACCGACTTGGCCTTTGCGACACCATGGATGTCGACGAACTGCGCCAAAACGTATTTCACGCCCTGCTGAGCCAGCCAGCCTTGCGCGTTTTCTGCCGAGTCGAAACGGGGCACGCTTCCGGGCTCGCTGAGCGGCAGCTTACTCGTGTCGTTCAGATTCATCGTCACTCCTTGCACCAACTCCGTTTGCGGTTGAAAGAGGCTGGGCGCATCGCGCCTGGGCCGGTTCCGGGGACTTGCTGGCCATCGTTCAGGGCGCTCATGCGGACCCGCCACTACGCTCTCGTCAGGCACTTATCGCTACGCACTACGTCTGGAACTCCTTTTCCTGCCATGCAACAATGCTTCATGCAGTGAAACAACCGGCGCGCGCCGCTGCGTGCCGGCCAGCTACGCGTCAAGCATTTCTACCGAGGCCGATCATGCACACTGGGGACGACAGCAAAGCACCACTAGAACGCTACCTGGGCGCCACGATCCGCGAACTGCGCCTGCGCCATGACCTGACCATCGCCCAGGTCGCCGACCAGGCCGGCATCAGCCGCGGCATGCTCTCGAAGATCGAGAACGCGCAGACCTCAACCGGACTCGACGTTCTGCACCGCATTGCACAAGCACTCGGCGTTTCGCTCTCCACGCTCTTTCGCAACTTCGACGTTCCGCAAGGCGACGCACAGCTCGTCAAGAAGGGCGCGGGCATGGAAGTCGTTCGCAAGGGCACCAAACGCGGCCACACCTACCATCTGCTTGCCTACGACCAGGGCCCGCGCAAAGCCTTTGAGCCCTTCCTCATCACCCTCGAAGACGAAGCGGAGCGGTTTCCGACCTTCGAGCATCCGGGCACCGAGTTCATCCACATGCTCAAGGGCGTGATCGAATACCGCCACGGCCAGCAGACCTACATCCTCCATCCCGGCGACACGCTTACCTTCCAGGCTGATATTCCTCATGGCCCCGAGCGACTCATCAAAACACCGATCCAGTTCCTGTCGATCTTCATCTATCCGCCGGGAGCTGCCGAGTGAGGCGCAGGCCCTGCCATCCCGCCTGCGCTACTTCTTACGCAACGTTCGTGCCATGTTTATCTATATGAATCAAAAATTCCTGCTGATAAACACCCGGCGCGCACGCCGCCCCTCTCCACCTCGCCTTCCTGATTCGCTCGCTTCGCTGCTTGCCTGCTGACGGTGCGCGGTTTTCCTGCCTGCTGTGCGCCACTGCACTGAATCGGGACGCGGGCTTACGTTCGAGTATCAGAATTGCTTATGAAAGCGCGGACGCTGGTGCGAGCGCCTGCACCGCGTCGAGCGCCGCTCCGACCATGCGGGAAAGCGTGGGCTGCATGGCTTCGGCACATTCAGCGATGTAGTCGAATGGCGCGCGCTCGTTCATGTAGGTGGACTGGCACATCTCCAGTTGAACTGCATGAATGCCGCGCTCCGGCGCGCCGTAATTGCGCGTGATGTAGCCGCCCTTGAAACGGCCGTTCGCGACCCACGTGTACGGGCTCGCGGCCATCGCATCGACAGCGGCCTGCTGCACCGCGCCCGCGCAGGTGCGTCCGCCCTGCGTGCCCAGGTTGAGGTCGGGCAGCTTGTTGTCGAACAGCCGCGGCAGCACGCTCGCGATCGAATGCGCTTCCCACAGCAGCACGTTCGCGTGCCGCTCGCGCAGACGCGCATGCTCTGCCGCGAGCGCGTCGTGATACGGCTGCCAGTATTGCGCGACGCGCGCGGCCCGCTCCGCCGCGTCGGGTGCGCAGCCGGGCTTGTAGACGGGTTCGCCGCGGAACGTTTCGCCGGGGCACAGGCCCGTCGTCGTCTGGCCCGGATAAAGGCTTTCGTCGTTGGGCGGCCGGTTCAGATCGATCACATAGCGCGAGACGCGCGCGCCGATCACCGTCGCGCCAAGCTCGCGCACGAAGGCATAAAGACGATCGAGATGCCAGTCCGTATCGGCAACGGTGAGCGCTTCATCCGTATAGAGATGGCGCAGCGTCGCCGGAATCTGTGTACCCAGATGCGGAATCGATACGACCAGAGGCGCATCGCCGCGCTCCAGCGAAAATAGTTCGGACATTTTCATACTCCTCTCGTACAAAAATTTCGATCCGGCTACATCAACGCGTCTTCCGGCAGTTGCGGCAAGGCACGCGCGAGCGCCGGCCTGATGGAGGCGTCCAGGACACGCCGCGTCAATGCGACGATTTCATGCGCGAACGCGTCCCACTCACCCTGCCGATGCAGCAGGAAGAAGTCACGCCGCCCGAGCCGTCCGGCTGGCAGCGGCAACACGTCGATCTCGGGTAAATAATGGCGCGCCTGCCAGAGACACAACGGCGTGGAAATCGCAAAACCGAGCCGGGCCGCGACGAGGCTCAGGAGCGGATCGGTCGCGTCGAATTCATAGCGGCGCGGACGGTTGATGCCGAGGTGCCGCGCATAGCGCTCGACCTGCTGTCCGATCACCGAGCGAGGGGTGTATCGGATCATCGGCATTTCGAGCGCAAGCGTGCGCCAGTCGATGTTCCTGCGCTCCGCGAGCAACGCGCGCGAAACGACCACGACAAACGCTTCCGAAAACAGCGGCACCTCGACGATGCGTGCGTCGTTGAGCGTCGTCTGCGTGCATACCGCGAGATCGAGTTCGCGGTCGTGCAACTGTTTGCTCAAGCCCGGTGTCAAACCCGACCACAACGCAATCTGCCGCGCGGAGCCCGATACCGCGCGAATCAGCTCCGGGCCCACGGTCGCCGCGAATGAATCCACGCAGCCAAGCCGTACCGGCAAGGTGCCGGTGTTCGATGCGTCACCAATGCGCGCACTGACCATCTGCGCGTGCTCGAGCAGCGAGCCCGCCAGTTCGAGCAGCGCGCGGCCCGCGACGTTCGGGCGTGGAGGCCGGCTTTCGCGATCGAACAGGACCACGCCCTGATCGCGCTCCAGCGCCGCGATGGCCTGACTTACTGCGCTCTGGCTCACGCCTAGCTGCTTGGCCGCGCCGGTCATCGATCCGGTCTCGCACACCGCGAGAAAGGCTTGCAAGGCATTGAGGTCGATGGGCGCCTGGGTACGTCTCATGGGCTGCTCCGCGGATGTCTGGGCAAATGACGCCACCGCGCCGTCTTCTGCATGATGCCGCCCTGGACGGCCAGCACGCGGAGGATGAGCAATTGCGGTGATGAACCATAAGTTTGCCTAATACAAAATAATGGCGCGCACCGGCAACGCAGAATTTGCCATCGTTCACCCACGGGGGGCCCATGAGCCACTTTGACTATGTCGTGATCGGCGCCGGCGTAATCGGCACGTCCGTCGCCCACCATCTCGCTGCGCTCGGCGCGAAAAGCGTTCTCATGCTCGATCAGGGCACGATCGGTGCGGGCACCACCTCGCAGTCCTCCGGGCTGCTGCGCACGCATTACTCGGTGCGCCAGAACGTCGAACTCGCGCGCGCCTCCTGGTGGGCGTTCAACAATTTCGCCGACTATCTCAGCGACGACGAAGCCTCGTGTGGCCTCGTCAAATGCGGCTACATGATCAGCGCGCCCGAAGGTGACAAGCTCGACCCGCTGGCCGCCTCGCTGCGCGCGCAGCAGGACATGGGCATCGAAGTGCAACTGCTCGACCGCCAGGCGGCGCAAGCGCGCCTGCCCATTGCGACCTTCGACGATGCCGCGCTGATTGGCTTCGAGCCCGAAGCTGGTTTCGCCGACGCCTATCTCGTCGCGACCAGCTTCGCACGCTCCGCGCGCCGGCGCGGCGTAAAGATCATGGAAGGCGTGCGCGTGACCGGCATCGTGCGCGAAGGCCGCCGCGTGGTGGGCGTGCAAACGTCGGCCGGACGCTTTGGCTGCGGCACGCTCATCAGCACACAGAACATCTGGACGCCCGAACTCGCCGAGTGGATCGGCGTGCCGCTGCCGGTCAAGCCCGAGCGCCACACCGTGCTCGCGCTCGAATGCGAAGCCGCGCCCTACACGTTCACCATGCCCGCGTTCAAGGATCTCGGCTCGCCGGGTATGCTCTATTTCCGCAGCTACGGTGGCAGCCAGATGCTGGTCTCCGAAGGCGTGGTGGGCGAAACGCTCAACGCGCCAGAGACCGAGCAGGGCGATATCTCGCTCGACTATGTGGCGGAAGTCGGCGCACAGGTGGCCGAACACTTCCCCGCCTACGAAACGGCAGGCCTCGCCTCTTCGTGGACCGGCGTGTACGACGTCACGCCCGACTGGAACCCCGTGCTCGGCAATGTCACCGATGTGGAAGGCCTCACGGTGGGCTTCGGCTTCTCGGGCCACGGCTTCAAGCTCTCGCCGGGCATCGGCAAGCTGCTCGCGCAGCACGCGCTCGGCCTGTCCACCGACGTCTCCCTCGAACCGTACGCACTCGAACGCTTTGCAAGCGGCGCGCTGCTGACCGGCAAGTACGGTCTGGGCGCGGTGTCGTAACGCCATCGCGCGATGTGTTTTCGCATGCAAACAGGAGAAAACTGATGACTGTCCGCATTCTGGTGCCCGTCAAGCGCGTGGTCGATCCAAACGTGCGCGTGCGCGTGAGCGCCGCCGGCGCGATCGAAACGGCGGGGCTCAAGATGTCGCTCAATCCCTTCGACGAATGCGCGCTCGAAAAAGCGCTGCAACTGAAGGAAGCCGGTGTGGCCTCGCACGTCACGGTGCTCACCTGCGGCCTGCCCGCGCACCAGGACGTGCTGTGCACCGCCCTCGCCATGGGCGCCGATGATGCCGTACTGATCGATACGGGCGCGGCCACCGCCACGCTCGACTCGCTCGCCGTCGCCCGGCTCCTGGCCGCGCACATAAAGGAAGCCGAATACAGTCTCGTCCTGTGCGGCAAGCAGGCCATCGACGGCGACGTGGGCGGCGTGGCGGCGATGCTCGCTGCACTGCTTGGCTGGCCGCAGGCGCTCAACGCGAGCGCGCTCGACGCCATCGACGGCGGTTGGCGCGCGAGTTGCGGCGACGATGCAGGCACGGCGACGTGGCAGCTCGACGGCCCCGCCGTGGTCAGCGCGGATCTGCGCCTGGCCGAACCGCGTCGCGTGACGCTGCCGAGCATCGTGAAGGCGAAGCAGAAGCAGCTCGCCACGCGAGAGGCGGCCTCGCTCGGCGGCGTGTCGAGCGCCCGCAGCCACGTGCTGAAACTGAACGATCCACCCGTACGCGAGCCTGGTGTGAAGGTGGACGACGTCGGAGCGCTGATCGCAGCACTCGCCGATCGACGCGTATTTGAATCCGTGGGAGTTTGACTATGAGAACGCTGGTTCTGGCCGACACCGACGTGGGATCGATTTCCGATGTCACGCTACGCGTGATAGGCGCTGCGCTACAACTGGGGCAGCCCGTCGATCTGCTGGTATTCGATGCGTCGAGCGCAGCAGCGGCGGCGCGTGTGAATGGCATCGAGCGCGTGCTGGTCGCCTCCGCTGGCGCAGCCAATGCGCTCGCGCCCGAAACGATCGCGGCGCAATTGCTCGTCCTTGTCGGAGAGTATTCGATGGTAGTCGCGACACATCGCGCATCCAGCCGGGCCGCGCTGCCGCGCGCGGCGGCACTCTCCGAGGCGGCATTCATCGCCGACGTGATCGCCATTCGCGAGCGCACACAGTTCGTGCGCTGCCTCTATGCGGACAGCGTGATCGCAACGGTGACGAGCGCCACGGCGCGCACCTATGCAAGCGTGCGGCCCTCGTCGTTCGCGCCCGTCGCGGCAGAAGGCGGCGCTGCGAATATCGTTGCGCTCGCACCTATTCTACCGTTCACCGCCACGCGACTCGTCGAGCGACGCGCCGCCGAACAGAGTGGGCAGGACCTCGGCAGCGCGCGCGTGGTGGTTGCGGGCGGACGCGGCCTCGCCTCGCAGGAAAACATGGAGCGCCTCGGCCGGCTCGCAGGAAGTCTCGGCGCGGCGCTCGGAGCCTCGCGCGCGGCGGTCGATGCGGGCTATGCGCCGAACGCCGCGCAGATCGGGCAGACCGGCCGCAGCGTGGCGCCCGACGTATATGTGGCGTTCGGCATTTCCGGCGCGATCCAGCACCTCGCCGGCATGAAGGAATCGAAGTTCATCGTCGCCGTGAACAAGGACCCGGACGCGCCGATCTTCTCGGTGGCCGACGTGGGGCTCGTTGGCGATCTGTTCGCCGTCGTGGGCGCGATCGAAGCCCACGTGCAGGCCGCGGAGCAGCGTCCATGAACGCGCGCCTGCCCGTTCCCTCCGCCGACGCCGCCGAAATCTGCGCTGTGCGGTTCATCGACTGCATGCGCGTGCCGCCCGAGCCGTGGGCCAATGGCGGCGGCACGACGCGCACCCTTGCGCGCGGTCCCGAGCAGCGCGGCGCCGCGCCGTGGCGCGTGAGCATCGCGACGCTCGACGGCCCGGCGAAGTTCTCGCAGTTAGCGGGCTACGACCGCACGCTGCTGCCCATCGGCGACAACGCAGTCGACCTGCTTTCGCAGGACGGCCAGTTGCTGGCGCGCGCCGGCCAGCCAGACCTCAGCAGCACAGGAAGAGGACCGACCCGGAACACGAGCTATAAAGATAAAGTGTTTAAGTTCGACAACCGCTGCTCTCGTCCAGATATGCGAACGCGAGTAATGGATGCCAAATTTACTCTGGACGTTAGTCCGCTGCACAGGACGTCGTGCGGATCCGGCCCATTCGAGCAGCGCACCTGTCGTGCCTGCGAGGCAGTTTTATCGAACTCGGTGTTGGCCGCCGCAATCGATCGTGCGACACAGAGCGGAGAGATCCGGCCGTCCGGGCCGGTCCCTCACGAGCAACGGATTCGCCTTTGTGGACGTTTGTCGAGTGACGGCAAGGCGATCGCTCAACGGCCCAGGCTTACTGCTCAAACCCTGCGTTACGCAGCGCTTCCTCAGCGGCCTCGTGGTCTTGAAGCGATGTTCCGCCAGAAACACCGATGCCCCCCACCACACGCCCCTCGTGAATGATCGGTACACCACCGCCGACCGGCGTCAGCCGCGGATGGTGCGCCAGCGGAGCAACGGTAGGTTCGGCCATGTACTGATTCCATTGGTGCGTGGCCATGCCGAACGACGCGGCGGTCCATGCCTTGTCGATGGCGACGTCAACAGTCAGGAACGGGGCGGTATCCGCGCGCTCGAAAGCGCGCAGGTGGCCTCCTGCATCGGTCACGGCGATCGTCGCGGCGAACCCGCGCGCGGCGCAGGCGCGCCGCGCTTCTGCCAGTAATGCCTGCGCGGCTTCCAGGCTGATCGTTGTCGTGCTGATAATTTGCGATGTCATGTTGATGATCGTTCTCAGAAGGGTTCAGTGGTTGGCAACGACGACCTTGCCGATCATGTTGCCGGCCTCGACCAGCGCATGCGCTTCGATGAGACCTTCGGCGTTGATGCCGTCAATGCGGCGGGTCAGGGTGTGCTTGAGGCGGCCCTGGTCAACCAGTTGCGCCGCGCGGCGCAGCAAGGCTTGTTGCCGTGCGAGGGTGTCGGTGGTGAACATCGCGCGGGTGAACATCAGTTCCCAGTGAATCGAGATGGATTTCCCCTTGAACGGACCGATGTCCAGACCCACCGGGTCGTCGATGAGGGCGAACTGGCCCTCCGGGCGCAGCACGGCTGCGATCTGAGGCACGTAGGCGGCGCTGTTGTTCAACCCGGCAACATGGGTGACGTGCTCGATACCGAGCGCGGCCAGTTGGGCTGCCCAGGGCTGATGGTGATCCAGGACGTAATGCGCGCCATGAGCCAGCGCCCACTCGCGGGTTTCCGGCCGCGAGGCCGTGCCGATGACGGTCATACCAGTCAGCTCACGTGCCAGTTGGGTCAGAATCGAGCCGACGCCGCCCGCCGCTCCGATTACGAGCAGCACGTTGTTGTCGGTCGGATCCGCTGCCTGAACACGCAGACGGTCGAACAGCAGCTCCCACGCGGTGATCGCGGTCAGCGGCAACGAAGCGGCTTCTGCGAAATCCAGTGATGCCGGCATGGGTCCGACGATGCGTTCGTCCACGGCGTGCAGTTCGCTGTTGCAGCCGGGCCGCGTGATGTCACCCGCGTACCAGACACGGTCGCCTGGCTTGAAGCGGGTGGCCAGCGGACCGGTCGCGCGGACGATTCCCGCCGCGTCCCAGCCGGCGATACGCGCACCGCCGTCCGGAATGTCTCCATCGCGCCGGATTTTGGTATCGACCGGGTTGACCGATACCGCTTTCACTTTCACCAGCAAATCGTGGTCGCGCAGTTCCGGCGTCGGCAGCTCGATGTCCTGCAGCGCCTGCGGGTGGCTGACGGGATGGTTCTGATAGAAGCCAATGGCTTTCATACACGGGGTCTCCAAGGGGGTGTGAGACCATGCTATCTTTCGTCGGTATGCAGATAAATGCCCTTTGAGACCAAACAATTTCGGCATTTCAATGAAAATGATTCGACTCGATGACGTTCAGATCTTCGTGCACACGGTGGACTACGGCAGCTTCTCGGAGGCGGCGCGCCAGTTGAATATTGCGCCCGCACATGCGAGTGCGTCAGTGCAGCGACTCGAAAAGGCGCTGGATACACGCCTGTTCACCCGTTCGACGCGAAGCATGCAACTTTCGGACGCCGGGGAGCGATACCTGCCGCATGCGCGGGTCATGATTGGTGCGCTGGAGCAAGGCGAGCAGGCCCTGGCAAACGCCCGGGGGGCGCTGTCCGGGCCGCTGCGGCTGTCCGCTCCGTCTGACTTTGGTCGAAACCTGCTGTTGCCGTGGCTGGATGAATTTCAGCACCTGCACCCCGGCTTGTCGCTGCATCTGAAAATGAGCGACCGGGCGGCCGACCTAATCCGCCAGCCGCTGGATGCCGTAGTGCGCTACGGAGTGCTACCTGATTCGTCTCTTCTGGCCATGAGGCTGGTCGACGACAACCGACGTGCATTGTGTGCCGCGCCGTCATACCTCGAACGGCATGGCGCACCGGCCAAAGTTGAGGACCTGCGGCGACACAACTGCCTTCGGTATGTCTGGAGCGAGCAGATACATGAACGCTGGTGCTTTACCCCGCTTGGTGGCGAACGCACCGTGGCTGTCACGGGTAATCGCATCAGCGACGATGCCGATGTCGTTCGTCGCTGGGCGATAGCCGGGGAAGGCCTTGTCTACAAGTCGCGGCTGGACCTCATCGACGATCTGAGAGCTGGGCGACTGATGGAGTTATTTCCGCCGGAGTATTGCGAACCTGCGCCGTTGCACTTAATTTGTGCGCACCGTGCGCAACTAACGCCGGCGATTACCGAGTTGCATGTCTTTCTACGGGAGCGATGCGCTGCATTGCTTGCCAGCCATCCATTGGGGGGCACTCCAGCTGTGCTCGCGATTTAAATGGCCGCTTCCTGGGCGGAACCGACGTCTCAATGTCCGAGCGCCGGCGCGGGCGAACGACGCTTCATGGCCGCACCCCGACCGACTTGGGCCGGCTCGACGGCCCGCCTCGCTGGGAGGTCGCATCCCGACTGTGCCAGCGGCCATTCCGCTTCGGTCGGGTGAGGGCGCCCTCGTTAGCGGATCGAACAGCGTAGGGAGTGCGCGCTCCGGAATCGGATTGCCTTTGTTGCCGACGACAACGGTCACCTGTCCATCGTGAGCACGGGCTTCGACGACAATCTGCCCCGAACCGTAGCGAACGACGTTTGTCAGGAGATTGACGATCAACTGTCCGATTCGGCCGCCGTCCCATCGCCCCCGGAGGTCGCCCACAAAACGTAGCTCGATGAGCGCGTCTGGATAGGAAGCACGCACTTCATCCGCTGCGTCGCTACATATGCGCCCCATGTCCTGAGGGGTGAAACCCACCGGCAGTGTGTCACCCAGGCGGGTACGCGTAAAAATGAGCAGTCGTCAATCATCTGTCTCATGCGTAACGCGCCGCGCTGTACGAATGCGAGTGCCCTTGCGCTGACCGCAGACAAGCCTTCGTCGTGCAGCAGCACTTCGCTGGAATTCAATATCGCGCCAAGCGGTGACCGGAGGTCGTGTGCAAGTACGCCAGCAAAAAGATCCCGGATGCGCTCCGTACGCATCACGTAGTGCCGTACCGATTCGGCAAGCACCTGGTCAATAGCCTCGTTAAACCGGGTCATTTGCTGAAATGCTATAGCGCCGACCGGTGAAGTCTTCTGCCAGCGGCGCAGCACCGTGGCGCGCAAGGCGCGCGGAACTCCGCGACGACATCGTTGATACCGAATGCGTGTGAAAGGCGGTCCTCCGCGTGCAGACGTGCGACCGCATTGAACCTTGAGTGCGGGGCATGTTTTTCGCCGCGTGACTTGGTTTGCTGCTGCGCTGCATTCTGCGGCTCGCGCATGTCCACTGCGATGGCAGTCAGGATGTCGAGGGCAGAATTGCGCAACTGGCTTTCAGTGAACTGACTGTCCACCTGACTGATTGCAAGGGCACATTCTGCCCAATCGCCGACCAGGGCCTGAATGTTGGCCTCAATGAAGTCCGCCAGGTCCATCTAAGCCTCCTATTGGCATGCGTCGCTTCACTCCGTCGTGCGCCCAACAGATGCTCCATCGGAATTTTACGCATGCAAATCGGTCTTCACGCGGGGATGTCCGTTAAAGAAGGCGGAACCGATCGCCGACTGTTCGACCGGCGAGGCTTGTGAGCAGCGGTTCGTGGCCGATCACTGCCTCTAATATGGACATTCGCGTGCTCAGACGGCGCGAGTCTGGCGCAAGGTTTAGACACGAGTTCGTGAGGGCGGGTGATTAAACGATTAAACTCCGTCCGATAGAGCCGACCCGATGAGCGCTCTATTCGTGATCAAGCCGTGGTAGGCCACGAGCCTTCGGCCCGCATCGGAATCAGTGACCACCATTTCGATGCCTTCGCGTCCGGCCTCATCGACGGCGCGGCGGACTTCTGGACCTGCGACGCGCTGCCCATCCAGCGGAAAGACTGTTACGACGGTGTCGCCCTTCGCCAGTGCGTCTACCACTTCGATTACAGGCGATGCGTGCGGAGCGACCTCAAATTGGTCTCCACTCACGGACACCTGCCCCCAAAGCACGTGTGTGACCCTTTCCGAATTCCCGTCCACCCGAACCGCCGTTATAGCGTGCACAGCCATCGCTTGCCCTCCCTTGTTGGGGAAATCCTAGCACGAGCGCAATGATCAGCCTTCTCGGAACCGAACAGTACCGGCGAGCCGGCGAAGGTCGGAACAACGGAAAAGCATCTTGAGGATGCCCTACAAGCGGCGATGCCGAAGCGGCGGTTTTTGGCCGATCATTTTTCGATGGATAGCTGGGAATGGACGCACTTCATCTGATCTGTACTCCTTCGTTATTTTGCACAACGCAATTTATCAATCTTATTTAGGATAGGGAAGTATAGCAACTGACCAGACTACAACGAATCCCGCCTGGGCCGCAATATTTTTTGTGGGAGTCGATGACGGCGAGGCGCTTGCGCCTAGTTCGTGCTCACTCGTCGGGAGCCACTCGGCGCGCACGGCCGGCTCAACGTCAACTCGTCGCGGTGGCGTGGCGCTCACCGCGATGGCGCGTCACGGTTCCGCGGCCCTGATTGACCAGGTCCGGAAGACTTGCTGCCGGACTTCAGGCGTGGTCACGCTGCTCGGATGGGTGCCTGAGCATGACCAAGTAGCGCTAGCCGAACGAACCGCGGCTTCGGTCGCGAGCGTCACGTCCGTAGACATCAGGTGGCTCGCCCATGGACGGTAAGATCAATTGCGACGGTCAGAAAAATATACCATTGTTTCGCCTCTCACAGCCGGGATGGGATGACTCTTTGGTCTCTCAGCCCAGCCTCTCCCCGCCTCCTCATACGTTCTCTCGTCAAAGCCCGCCGTTGCACCTCGCGTGCGTCAGGTAAACCCCGCATGGCAACCTTGAAGTCCGGTGTTTAACATCCCACGACGTTACCGGTAACGTTGCATGGTACGCAAACATGCTTTCTGGCCAGGCACACCAATATTAGGAGACGGGAATGCGTCCATCGGGGATCGCCGTGCGTGCACTGTACGCAGGCGTCACATTGCTCACGATTGCGTCGATATCAGGTTGCGCGCAC
>NZ_JAFA01000032.1 GCF_000519185.1 Paraburkholderia nodosa DSM 21604
TACAGAGCATGAGCAGAAAGGGAAGTTGCTGGGACAACGCGGTGGTCGAACGCTTCTTCCGGAGCCTGAAGAACGAATGGATCGGCGATCAGGAGTACGGTAGTCACGAACAGGCTCAACGCGATATCACGGGCTACATCGCTGACTTCTACAACTACCGGCGCATTCATTCGGCAGCAGACAATCTGCCGCCAGTGCGATACGAAACTTCGATTTATTGAAAAGCCCCTTTGTGGGTGTCCAAAGAGGCTTGACCACTACAGTGCCGCCCCGCACAGGGGCAACGCCTGCATACCGATGCGAAAACAAGGAAAAGCCAAAAAGAGAGCCAGCCGCTAAGGAAAATCCTGCATAGCAAGCCAGTGCCGAATCATCCGCGCCTGATCGGCATCGAGCGACTTGAGCACCTGCTCAGCGGGCTCGCGCCGAAGCGCCTCAACCACAGGCGCAAGCGCAGCATCGCACAGATGCCAGATACCGAGCGGCTGATCCGGGCTCGCGACCACGTCTGCTTCGGCAATCATGCCGCCATCGATCACGGGTGCGCGCCCTACGTTCAACTCGTTGAAATCGGCGCTAACGTGAGCGGGCCGGTCATCAGGCCACGCACCGCGCGTTTGCCAGAATGGCCGCGTCGTCCAGCGCTGTTCGAGCGCATAGACATCGCGCCCGGTGCGCGCGAAGCGCATGAACAACTGCTCGATGCGCTGCTGGTGAAAGCGCAGCGCGAGCGGCGCACGCTCGGGCCGCGCGAGCAGCGTGTGGATCACAGCGGGCGCCTGCAACGCGGAGGTGAGCGACTGGAACACGCCATTGCCCGCGAGCGGATCGACGGCCATGGCGGCGTCGCCCACGCGCAACCAGTTATGGCCGCCGGTACGCCCGCACAGCGTGGCGGTACTGCTGCGCGCATAGAGGCGTGCATCGTTCGCGGCGTCGCCGGCGAAGAAGTCGCTGGCAAGCGGCGAATGCCGCATGCGCTCGCAAAACGCGAGCAGTTCATCGCGCTGCGGCAGTTCGGGGTTCGTGACGTCCAGCGTCAATTGCCAGTAGCAGCGGCCGTCACCCAGACGCGCCATCCATGCCCATCCGGCCGGCAGGCTTTCCACGGCAGTGGCTGCTGCGCCCGCGCGGCCCTTCCATACGTTCAGCAGGCTCACGGTTTGCGGGCCGCGCGTGGCGTCGCGCAACAGCGGCGCGAGGCGCCCGCGCGCTTCGACCAGAAAGTCCGCGCGTAACGTGAGCGGTCCATCGGCGGTCTCGATCATGAGATCGTGACCCGCGGATGAGGAATGCAGCGAGCGCACGTTCGCCTCGATCATGTCGACGCCCACGCTGCACAGGTCCTCGCGCAGGGCCGCATCGAACACGCGCCGGTCTACGAGGAATTCTGCATCGAGCGTTTGTAGCGCGCCGTTCCAGAGCGTGGTGCGCACGCACGGCCCTTCGCCGCAGCTGGCTGCGCGATGCAGGCCCGCGCGGCGCAGCGCTTCGATCGCGCGTGCCGAAAAGGCTTCGGCAGCGTCGAAGCGGCGCCAGTCGCTCACCACCTGCACGCGATAACCGAGCCCCGCGAGCGCGCGCGCAACGGCTGCGCCCGCTGGCCCCGCGCCGAGCACGACGATGCTGGCGGCGTTCATGACGCGCGCGCTCGCGAATGCACACACGCGTGCACGCTCGCGAACATGATGTGCGTGACGGCATGAAGGGGAGAGAAGTAACCGTGCATGCTGTCCCCCGTGGAATCATGGCGCATCGCTTCGCGACCCCTGCGCTGCGCTCGAAATGCGTGAGACCTAATCTGGCATAGATGCCGCGATAAAGCTATCCGGTCAAAGAAGGATTTCAGTAGCGGAAATCCCGCATTCCGATGCGCAATGCGTATGAACGATCGTGCGCTGTAATTGCTTTGCGAATTGGCGATGCATGCCGGGTTGCGGCACGCACCGATCGTCTGTATTCCTCACAAGGATGCTTCGCTTCAACGAGGCAAAGCGGGGACAGGGCGTGATGTGGCTATCGAGGCGATGCGGCAGACAAATTTGCAGGAATGCCATCCTGCCATTCGCTCCAGTGCGCGACGATGGTCTGCACGAGCGGACGGCCCGCGCGATAGAGGTTTTCCAACGCGGGTGCAAAGCCGCCCTGGCTCGCATAGTTCAGCAGATTCGCCGCGTTCGATTCGCCCGCATACGGACGATCGAAGTCCGAGCCCGCGCGCAGCACGGCCACGCGATCGAGGTCCACGCGTTGCGCACGCGCCGCGCGGCTGAGTGCTTCGAACGTGGCGTTGTCCTCCTGCTGCGTCATGCAGTACACGCCTTGTCCGCCGGTCAACTGGCGCGTGAACTCGCTCGCCCTCGCGCCGAGCGCCTTGCCCGACCACCAGGTATCGTCGGCGACCGAATCGCAACGGATCACCGTGGGCGGCCGGTTGGCGGGAGCGTAAGCATATTTCGCGCGCGCGGCCTGGGCCTGCGTGCTATCGGCGAGCTTCACGTCGCGCGAGATCGCCCAGGCGGCTGAGGTGAGCCTCGGATTCAGGTGGAACACTTCGGTGCGGTAGTCGAGCGCGGGCTTGTCGTTGGGGCTTTTCGTGTTGATGCCGAGATAGCCGGTGCGCCAGCCGCGCGGGCGGCCATCGCCGTCGATCTCCCACTGCAGGCCGAAATCGACGAGCCAGTCCGACCAGGCCGCCGAGCCGATCGTGCCGTGCTCGGGATTCACTCCCGCGATGCCCGCGATGAGGAAGTAAGTCTTGCGCAGGTCGAACTGCGGCGCGAAGGCGAGGGCCATGGTCGAGGCGGCGGCATTCGCGTGGCCCATGCCGGTCGTCATCACGCAAACGTCGTCGGCATTGCATTGCACATTGGGGTAGTCGGGCGAGAGGCCCGCGATCGTCACGGACTCCCAGGGACCGAGGCGATCGAGCCATGTCTTCGCTTCGGGCGCGAACATCGTCACGATCATGACTTTCACCGGACGTCCGTGTGGGGTGACGCCGCTTTGCGCGAAGGCCGCGTTTTGCGCAGAAAGCGTTCCGGCGTCCTGTTGCGCTGAACGGGGCTGCGACGCGCAGGCAGCGAGCGCCAGCGCGGCGCAGAGGAGCGTGAGGCGGGTTCGCATTGTGCATGTCCTTATGGTTGTACGCGTACCGGGCGACCCGATTGAGCGGGTGAATGTTCAGGAAAATACGCTCGACTATGACAGTTTTGCGAAGGCATCGCGCCTCACGCGGCGCTGTTGCCTTTGCGTGCCACGCGAAGCGCATTTTTGCGCCAAGTTCCTATACTTCGACTAGCGCGCCCAACGGGGCAGCCTCGCCAATACGAAGCGACAAGGCCGCGCGGCCCCCCGGTCCGCATGCGGCACTACCAGGAGGGAGACATGGGACAATCCGCATCCGCGGCGCCCGCGCACGGGCGCCTTGGCGACTCCGGCCCGCATCGCCCGGCGCTTCCCGCGCTCGCGCTGGCCGCGCTCGGCGTGGTCTACGGCGACATCGGCACGAGCCCGCTCTACACGCTCGCGACCGTGTTCGATCCCAGCAACGGCCTTGCGGTCAATGCTTTCAATATCGTAGGCATCGTCTCGCTGATCTTCTGGTCGCTCATGATCGTCGTCTCGCTCAAATACGTCGCGCTCATCCTGCGCGCGAACAATCACGGCGAGGGCGGCATCATGGCGCTGCTCGCGCTCGCGGCTTCCTCGGTGGCGTCGCGGCCGCATCTGCGTGCTGCGCTGCTCGTGATCGGCGTGATGGGCGCGGCGCTCTTCTTCGGCGACAGCGTGATCACGCCGGCCATCTCGGTGCTGAGCGCCGTGGAAGGCCTCGAAGTGGCCGAGCCCGCGCTCAAGACCTACGTGATTCCGGTGACGCTTACGGCGATCATCGTGTTGTTCGTGACGCAAAAGCACGGCACGGGTGGCATCGGTGCCGTGTTCGGGCCGGTGATGGTGCTGTGGTTCGTCGTGATCGGCGTGGCGGGCGTGGCCAACATTGTCTCCGCGCCGGCCGTGCTGTTCGCGCTCGATCCGCGCGAGGGCATCGCGTTTTGTCTGCATCACCGCTGGCTCGCCTTCGTCGCGCTGGGCGCGGTCGTGCTCTCGCTCACGGGCGCCGAAGCCCTCTATGCCGACATGGGTCACTTCGGCAAGCAGCCTATTCGCCTCACGTGGTTCGGCATTGTGTTTCCTTCGCTCGCGCTCAACTACCTGGGGCAGGGCGCGCTGCTGCTGGCCAACCCCGGCGCGATGCAAAACCCGTTCTACCGGCTCTTCCCGCAATGGTCCATCGTGCCGATGATCGTGCTCGCGACCGTCGCCACCGTCATCGCCTCGCAGGCCGTGATTTCGGGCACCTATTCCATGGCAATGCAGGCCATGCAGCTTTCCTTCCTGCCGCGCATGAATATCGTGCACACTTCGGAGCGCGAAATCGGGCAGATCTACGTGCCCGGCATCAACTGGATCCTGCTCGTCGCCGTGGTCGCGGCGGTGGTGGGCTTCCGGTCGTCCACGGCGCTCGGCTCCGCTTACGGCATCGCCGTGACCGGCACGATGCTCATCACGACGTTCCTCACGTTCTTCGTCGTGCGTTACGCGTGGCACTACAACTGGCTGCTGTGTGTGTTCGCCACGGCGTTCTTCTTCGTGATCGACGCCATGTTCTTCTCGGCCAACCTGCTCAAGATCGTGGATGGCGGCTGGTTCCCGCTCGCGATCGGCGCACTGATGTTCACGGTCATGGCGACCTGGGGAAAGGGCTGGGAAATGATGGCGGCCGAGGCGCGCACGCGCGCCGGCAAGAAGCCCCTCAAGCCTTATCTCGCGGCGCTGCTCGAGAGCTCGCCGGTGCGCGTGGGCGGCACGGCGATCTTCCTCACGCCGAACGCCGACGCCGTACCGCACGCGCTCGTCAACAACTTGCGGCACAACCGGGTGTTGCACGAACGCGTAGTATTCCTGAGCGTGAAGACGAAGAGCGTGCCGTGGGTGGCCGAGAGCGAGCGCGTGATGGTCGAACTGCTATGTCCGGGCTGCTACTGCGTCGTCGTCAATTACGGATTCAAGGACGAGGTGGACTTGCCATGCACGCTCGCCGCCTATAAGTCCGCGGAGTTGACGTTCGATCTCGACGAGACGTCGTGGTTCCTCAGCCGCGCCGTGGTGGTGCCGAAGCGCGGCCATGGCATGGCGCTCTGGCGTGAGCGTCTTTTCGCGGTGATGCTGCACAACGTCGGCAATATCGCCGCGTTCTTCAAGCTGCCGGCCAATCGCGTGATCGAGGTCGGTGCGCGCATCGAGATTTAGGCGGCTCGACGCGCGTGGCGCTGACGGGTTCTGGGCGCGCGCGGATTGTGGCGTAGACCCACGCCAGGCTGTCGCGCTGACAGGAACTCAGGCGTAGGATGATCGGAATCGCATCGTAGTCATGTGGCAGCGAGCCGGTTGCTAGCCGGTTGCAAGCGGGTCGCCGCATGACCGAAGGAGGGCCATCATGAGACGCCTCTATTTCCTCGCTCCCGACACCACCACGGCGCAGGCGATCGTCGACGATCTGCTGCGCGCGCGCATCACGTGGCGTCATATCCACGTGCTCGCCAATCACAGCGTGGGGCTCGAACGCTTGCCCGAGGCCTCGCTGCTGCAGCGCAGCGACGTCGTGCATGCGCTGGAGCGCGGCGTGATGTTCGGCGCGGCGACTGGTGCAATCGTCGGTCTCGTGGCGCTGATGTTTCCGCCCGCGAACTTCGATATCACGGGCGGGGTGGTCGTCGTGCTGACCCTCGCGGGCGCGATATTCGGCGCGTGGGTGGCCGGCATGATCGGCGTGGACGAACCGAACACACGGCTCTCGCGCTTTCACGGGCCGATCGAGGACGGCCAGCTGCTGGTCATGGCCGATGTGCCCGGCTCGCGCGAAGCGGAGATCGAGGCGAACATCGCGCAGCACGTTCCGCGTGCCGACGTGGAAGGCGCGGAAGCGACGACGCCCATCTTTCCCTGAAAGCGCCGGGGCTTCAAAGCGAATCACGGCGGCGACGCAGGCGCGTTTGCCCACGCCGCCTGTCGTCCAATTCGCGCCCCATTTCACTGCCTTGGCGTGCCTTTTTAGGGCCGCAGCGTTCAACCATTGACCGCCGAAGTTCGGCCGCGCCACCGGCCGCCGCCAACGTCCCGCGCCCGCCGCCGGGCGCGCCATTCCCTCGCCAAATCCGCATTTTGACCGGCTTGCGCCCGCGACAAGGCAAAATACGGGTTTTGAGCCCGTGCCGGGCTCGAGTTTCCCCTGCCGGCCGCCTCCTTCCAGGCATCGATCGGGCCTCGTTGCGAGCCCGGCAGGTCGGCTCGCCTTGTCTGCGAGCCCTCAAGCGATATTGGAGTCGTCTACATGCCCGAATCGAATCTGTCTTTCTTCGGCCGTCTTTCGGTCGCGCTGGGATCGTTCTTCGCGATCCTCGGCGACGGCGAGCTCGCCGCCAACGTGCGCGGTCTGCGTGAAGGCGGGCTTGCCCCCGCCGCCGCTGCGCCTGCGCCCGCCGCGGCGCCGGTCGCGAAGCCGGCACCAGCACCTGCACCCACCGTCATCAAGGAAGCCACGCCCGACGCCGCGCTCCAGCTGCTCGGCCTGCTCCAGCGTAACGCGCGCTTCGTCGATTTCGTCGAGGAAGACATTGCCGGCTATGCCGATGCGGATATCGGCGCCGCCGCCCGCATCGTCCACGAAGGCTGCCGCGCCACGCTGCGCGACCACTTCGCGATCCGCCCGGTGCGCAGCGAGTCCGAAGGCTCGCGCGTGACGCTGCCGGCCGGTTTCGACGCCGCCGCCGTGCGCCTCACCGGCAACGTGGTGGGCGAGGCGCCGTTCAGCGGCAGCCTCACGCATCGCGGCTGGCGCGTCGAGGAGGTCAAGCTGCCGCAACTCGTCAAGACGCACGACGCGCGCATCATCGCGCCGGCGGAGGTGGAGCTGTGAGCGATCCGCGATATTCGATTGGCATCGACCTGGGCACGACGCATTGCGCGCTGTCCTACGTCGACCTCAGCGCCAGCGATGGCGAAAAGACCCAGCAGGGTGTGCTGAACGTGACCCAGCTGACGGCGCCGGGCACGCTGGAAGCGCCCGACCTGCTGCCTTCGTTTCTCTATTTGCCGCATGCGGGCGAGCTGACGCCGGGCGACCTCACGCTGCCGTGGACCACCACGCGCGAGTACGCCGTGGGCGAGCTTGCGCGCAGCCGTGGCGCGGGCACGCCGATCCGCCTCGTCTCGAGCGCGAAGAGCTGGTTGTGCCACCCCGGCGTGGATCGCCGCGCGGCCATTCTGCCCAACGACGCGCCGCCCGAAGTCACGCGCGTGTCGCCGCTCGAAAGCTCGGTGCGCTATCTCACGCATCTGCGCGAGGCCTGGGACCACGCGCACCCCGAGGCGCCGTTCGGCGAGCAGGAGATTACCGTCACGATTCCGGCCTCGTTCGACCCTGCCGCGCGCGAGCTGACGGCCGAGGCCGCGCAGGCGGCGGGCTACGCGAAGATGACGCTGCTGGAAGAGCCGCAAGCGGCCCTCTATAGCTGGATTCAGAAGAGCGGCGGTGCGTGGCGCAAGGACGTGAAGGTCGGCGACATCATCCTCGTGGTCGACGTGGGCGGCGGCACGACCGACCTTTCGCTGATCGCCGTGGTCGAGCGCGAAGGCAATCTCGAACTGCACCGCGTGGCCGTGGGCGAGCACATTCTGCTCGGCGGCGACAACATGGACCTCGCGCTCGCGCACGTGGTCGCGCGCAAGCTCGCGGCCCAGGGCACGCAGGCCGATCCGTGGCAACTGCGCGCGCTGACCTATGCGTGCCGGTCGGCCAAGGAAACGCTGCTGAGCGACGCCTCCGTCGATACGGTGCCGATCGTCGTGCCTAGCCGCGGCTCGAAGCTGATCGGCGGTTCGATCCGTACGGAACTCACGCGCGCCGAACTCACGCAGATCATTCTCGAAGGCTTCTTCCCGCAGGTGGACGCCGCCGCGCGCCCCGCCGTGCGTACGCGCGTGGGTCTCACGCAGCTTGGCCTGCCGTATGCGCAGGACGCGGGCGTCACGCGCCATCTCGCCGCCTTCCTCGGCCGTCAGGTGCAGGCGCTCGCGGAACTCGAAGGCTTTGGCGCGCCGCCCGCAGGCGCGACCTTCCTGCACCCCACGGCGGTCCTTTTCAACGGCGGCGTGTTCAAGTCGGCGCTGCTTTCGCAACGCGTGCTCGATATCCTCAACGGCTGGCTCGCGGCCGAAGGCGCTGCGCCCGCGCGTCTGCTAGGCGGTGCCGATCTCGACCTCGCGGTGGCGCGCGGCGCGGCCTATTACGGCTACGTCAAGCGCGGCAAGGGCGTGCGCATTCGCGGTGGCACGGCGCGCGCGTATTACGTGGCCGTCGAATCGGCCATGCCGGCGGTGCCTGGGCTCGAGCCGCCCGTGTCGGCGCTCTGCGTCGCGCCGTTCGGCATGGAAGAGGGCACCGAGGCGGCGCTGCCGCCGCAGGAGTTCGGCCTCGTGGTCGGCGAGCCGGTGCACTTCCGTTTCTTCGGCTCGTCGGTGCGGCGTCAGGACCAGGTCGGCACGATGCTCGACTACTGGTCGCCCGAAGAATTGCAGGAGCTGGAGGAAATCCAGGCCACGCTGCCGACCGAAGGCCGCACACCCGGCGAGGTCGTGCCCGTGAAGCTGCACGCGCGCGTGACGGAGGCGGGCACGCTGGAGCTCGAAGCCATGCCGAGCGGCACGAACGAGCGCTGGAAGGTCGAGTTCGACGTGCGTGGCGGAGCAGGCGACTGAGCCCGATGAAGCCATACGTCGTCGGCATCGACCTGGGGACGAGCAATACCGTCGTGGCGTACGTGGAGGCGGGCGGCGACGCCATCCGCGTGTTCGACGTCGAGCAGCTCACCGGCCTCGGGGAAGTGGGCGCGGAAAAGATGCTTCCTTCCGCGCGCTATCACCCGGCGGCAGGCGAGCTTGCGGCGGGCGATCTACGCTTGCCGTGGCGCGCGCCGACGCCCGGCGACGACGCCGTCATCGGCCGCCTCGCGCGCACGCTCGGCGCGCAGGTGCCGGGCCGGCTCGTGGCGAGCGCGAAAAGCTGGCTCTCGCATGCAGCGGTGGATCGCCTCGCGCCGATCCTGCCGTGGGGCGCGCCCGATGACGTCGCCAAGGTTTCGCCGGTGACCGCGAGCGCCAGCTATCTCGCGCACGTGCGCGCCGCGTGGAACCATCGTTTCCCGCATGCGCCGCTCGAAGATCAGGACGTCGTGCTCACCGTGCCCGCCTCGTTCGATGACGGCGCGCGCGCGCTCACGCTCGAAGCGGCCCGCATGGCGAAATTGCCCGCGCTGCGCCTGCTCGAAGAACCGCAGGCCGCGTTCTACGACTGGCTGTATCACCATCGCGCGACGCTCGACGCGGAGCTGGGCGCGTCGCGCCTCGTGCTCGTGTGCGACGTGGGCGGCGGTACGACCGACCTCACGCTCATCAAGGTGCAGTTCGAGGGCGGCGAGCCGCAGCTCACGCGCATCGGCGTGGGCAATCATCTGATGCTCGGCGGCGACAACATGGATCTCGCGCTCGCGCATCTGGCCGAAAGCCGGCTCGCGAACGCGCAAACGCGCCTGAGTGCGGCGAGCCTTTCGCAGCTCGTGGAGCGCTGCCGCGTCGCGAAGGAGCAGTTGCTCGACGCGAGCGCACCCGAGTCCGTGCCGATCACGCTGCTTGGCGCGGGTGCGCGTCTCGTGGGCGGCGCGCGTACCACGCAGCTTGGCCGCGAGGAAGTCGCGCAGATCGTGGTGGACGGCTTCTTCCCGATGGGCACTCACGGCGACCTGCCGCGCCGCTCGCGCGCGGCGATCGTCGAGTTCGGCTTGCCCTATGCCGCCGATCCGGCCATCACGCGCCATATCGCGGCGTTCTTGCAGCGCTTCGCCGCGCAGTCGCGCGAGGCGCTGGGTTCTTCGGGCGCGGCCGGTGAACCGGAAACCGCGCTGCCCATGCCGGACGCGCTGCTGCTCAACGGCGGCGTGTTCCGCGCGCGCTCGCTCGCGCAGCGTCTGGCCGATACGCTCGGCACGTGGCGCGGCGAGCCGCTCAACGTGCTGCAGAACGATCAGCCCGACGTGGCCGTCGCACGTGGCGCGGTCGCCTATGCGCTCGCGCGGGCCGGCAACGCGCCGCGTATCGGCGGCGGCTCGCCGCGCAGCTACTTTCTCGTGCTCGACGAAGGCGCGGCAGCCGATGCCGCTGCGCGCGGCGTGTGCGTCCTGCCGCGCGGCACAGAGGAAGGCCACGAACTGCATCTGGACGACCGCACGTTCGCATTGCAGCTGGGCCAGCCGGTGCAGTTCCACCTCGCATCGACGGTGGCCGACACCGCGTGGCAACCCGGCGAGCTGGCCGACCTCGCAGCGGGCGACTTCGTGCGCCTGCCGCCGCTCGCGACCGTGGTGCCCGCAGGCGGCGGCGATGCAAAGACGGCGCGCGAGCGTCCCGTCAAGCTCACGACCGCGCTCACCGAAGTCGGCACGCTGGAGATGCACTGCATCGCCACCGACGACGCCTCGCAGCGCTGGCTGCTCGAATTCGCGCTGCGCCGCGCGGAGCACGAGGCCGGTGCCGGCGCGGCGAACGGCGAGTCGCGCCATGCCGGCCTCGACGAAGCCATCGACGCGATCGAACGCGTGTTCGGCGCGCGCTCCGTCAAGGTCGACGCGAAGGAAGTGAGGCGCTTGCGCGCGCATCTCGAAGAGCGGCTCGGGCCGCGCCAGAATTGGGACGGCCCGCTCCTGCGCGAGCTGTTCGGCGCGCTCTGGGAACGCGCGGGCAAGCGCCGGCGCTCCGCCGATCACGAACGCCTGTGGCTGAACCTCGCCGGCTTTTGCCTGCGTCCGGGCTTCGGCTATCCGCTGGACGAATGGCGCGTCGAGCAGCTCTGGTCGCTCTTCGACGACGGCATCCAGTTCGTGGGCGAAGGCCAGGTGTGGTCGGAGTGGTGGACGCTCTGGCGGCGCGCGGCCGGTGGTCTGAACGAGGCGCAGCAGCACGAGGTGCTGGAGGCGATGACGTACCTCGAAGAGGCGGCCGGCTCGAAGCGCCACAAGCTGCCCTTCGACACCGCGAAGCTCGGCGTGCCGGACATGATCCGGCTCTACGCGTCGCTCGAACAGATTGCGGCCGGGCGCAAGATCGAGATCGGCGAGCGGCTGTTGCAGCGGCTTCAGAAGCCTTCCGAGAATCATCAGACGTGGTGGGCCGTGGGCCGCATCGGCGCGCGCCAGCCGTTCTACGGCAGCGCGCACGGCGTGGTGCCGCCGCAAACTGCCGCGCTTTGGCTCGACGCGATTCTCGCGCTCGACTGGAAAAAGATCGAACCGGCGATGTTCGCCGCCGCGCAAATCGCGCGCATGACGGGCGACCGCTCGCGCGACCTGCCCGCCGGGTTGCGCGAGACCGTGGTGCGCCGGATGGAGTCGGCGAACGCGCCGCCTGCGTGGGTCACGATGGTGCGCGAAGTCGTCGCGCTCGATACCGCGGACACGGGCCGGGTGTTCGGCGAGGCGCTGCCGGCGGGGCTGAAGCTGCTTGCGGGTTGATCGCGGGCTGAGCGACACGCGACTTCTGCGGGAAGCCCGGCGCGCGTATGATCGAACGCCTGATTCCAACTGAAACACAGCGGACTGATCTGCCCATGAATTCTCCTGCCGATGCTTCCTCGCCGCGCGCCTTGCGCGCGCTCTCGCCGATCGAGGCGCGTATCGTCGGCGTGCTGGTCGAAAAGCAGCACACGGTGCCCGACACCTATCCGCTCTCGCTCAACGCGCTCACGCTCGGCTGCAACCAGAAGACCGCGCGCACCCCGGTCATGAACGTGAGCGAAGCCGAAGTGCTGGCCGCCATCGAAGACCTCAAGTTGCTGAGCCTCGTGTTCGAAGGCAGCAGCAGCCGCGTGCCGCGCTTCGAGCACAACCTGAACCGCGTGCTCGGCGTGCCGAGCCAGGCCGTGGCGCTCCTGACCGTGCTGCTGCTGCGCGGCGCGCAGACGGGGGCGGAATTGCGCCTGAACTCGTCGCGCCTGCACGGGTTCGCCGATGTCTCGTCAGTCGAAGGCTTCCTGGAAGAGCTGGCCGAGCGCGAGCCGCCGCTCGTCGTGAAGCTGCCGCGCGCGCCGGGCGAACGGGAAAGCCGCTGGATGCATCTGCTGTGCGGCGAAGTGAACACGGCGAGTTTCGTTGCCGCGGGGGCCATCGCGCCCGGCGCTCGTGAGGAAGCCGGCGAGAGCGTGTCGCTCGCGGACTTCGAGGCGGTGCGCGCCGAACAGCAGCGTCTCGCCGACGAAGTCGAGCGTCTGCAGACGCTCGTCGCGCGCATGGCCGCCGAACTGGGCATGTCGCTCGACTGAGTACCGTCACTCCGCCGTCGCGCCATGGACGCCGCCGCATCCTCCGCCCAGCGCCTGCGCCAGGTGCGCGACCTGCCGTGCCCGCGCGGCTTGCCGCTCATCGGCAATCTGCATCAGCTCAACGCGCCGAAACTGCATCGCGTGCTCGAACAGTGGGCGGAAGAACTCGGCACGCCGTATCGCTTCCAGATCTGCGGCATGCCGGTCACGGTCTGGAGCGACGCGGAGCTGAGCCAGAGCGTGATGCGCGAGCGTCCGCATCGCTACCGGCGTTACGCGTCGCTCGAACCCGTGCTCGCCGAAATCGGCTGCAACGGGGTGTTCTCGGCTGAAGGCGCGGCGTGGGAGCCGCAGCGCCGGCTCGTCATGCAGGCGCTTTCCATCCCGCACCTCCGCGCGTTCTATCCCACGCTGCAGGCAATCACGGCGCGTCTGCACGACCGCTGGCAACGCGCGGCCGAGCGCGGCGAGGTGGTCGAGATGACCGACGACCTCAAGCGTTACACGGTGGATGTGACGAGCGCGCTCGCCTTCGGCGAGGACCCGCGCACGCTCGAGCAGGAGCGCGGCGTCATTCAGGAGCATCTCGCGCAGATCTTCCCGACGCTCATGCATCGCGTGAACGCGCCGTTCCCGTACTGGCGCTATGTGCGTTTGCCGCGCGACCGCCGCACGGACCGGGCGCTCGCCGAAGTGCAGCGCACGATACGCGGCATGATTGCGCGCTCGCGCGAGCGCATGCGCGACGAGCCGTCCGATGCGCCGCGCCATCTGCTCGAAGCGATGCTCGCGCTGCGCGATGCGCCGGGCTCCGACGTGACCGACGGCATCATCGCCGCCAACGTGCTCACGCTGCTGCTGGCGGGCGAGGACACCACGGCCAATGCGCTGGCGTGGTCGCTCTACTATCTATGCGCGGACGAACCGCTGCAGCAGCGCCTCGCCAGCGCAGCGCACGCGGTGCTCGCCACACACAACGTGTGTCCGGACTACAGCCTCGTGAAGGACCTCGACCTGTTCGAAGCCGTATGCAGCGAAACGCTGCGCTTTCGTCCGGTGGCCGCGATCATGGCGTTCGAGCCCGTAGAGAATGTGCAGGTGAGCGACGTCGCGTTGTCCGCCGGTTCGAAGATGTTCTTCCTCACACGCCCGCCCATGCTCGACGCGCGCCACTACTCGCAGCCCCGGCGGTTCGACCCCGAGCGCTGGCTGCGCGGCCATGCGGGTGGCGATGCGCGTGTGCACGATCCGCGCGCGTGGGTGCAGTTTGGCGCGGGGCCGCGTGTGTGTCCGGGGCGGCATCTGGCGGCGATGGAAATGCGCCTCGTGCTCTCCACGCTGATGAACCGCTTCAAGGTGAAGCTGGCCGCCGATCCCTCGACGATCGAGGAAATCACGGCGTTCGCGATGGTGCCGAACCGCATGCCGGTGCGGCTGGAATTGTGGCCACGGGTTGAGTCGCTTCAACCACAAACGAATCAACCGGGCCGTGACTGAAGTCTCAACCTTGCGTGATGAAGGTGTGGACGTGGGTGTTGAAGAGGTCGGGGTGCGTGCCGTTCATGCCGTGCGTGGCGCCCTTGATCGTGACGCGCCGCGCGAACGCGATCCACTCGTCCAGCGCTTCGACGTTGTTGCGGAACATGAGCGGGCTGCGCTGGCCGTCGATCAGCAGCGTGCGGCACTTGATCTCGCCGGCGGCGCGCGGCGCATAAGGCGGCAGCGGGTCCTGCAACTGCTTGGGCAGCGTCGTGGCGTTGGCGATGGCCATCTGACGAAACGCCGCCGAGCCTTTCTTCCAGGCGCCTGGCACGCTCACGGAGTCGACGAACAACTCGAGTCCCGCTTCGACTTCGCCGGCGTGGATGAGGTCGGCGGCGCGCGTGCGCAGTGCGTTGGTCGCGGGAGGCAGCGCGGCTTCGTCGTCGTCCACGCGGGAGAGCGGGCCGCCCGGGTCGGCCAGCACCAGCGTGCGCACGAGGCGCGGATAGCGGCGCGCCAGATGCCACGCTACGCAGCCGCCACGCGAATGGCCCACGAGGTGGACCGATTCAACGCCGAGCGCGGCGATGAAATCGGCCAGCTCGGTGACGTGGCTCTCCCAGCCGAAATCGCCCTGGATGCAGGCGTCCGCCGCGGGCCAGTAGTGGCTCAGGCTAGGCGCGATGCAGCGGAAATGCTCCGACAGGCCGTTGAGCTGCGGCATCCAGTAGCGGTAATCACAGAGCGATCCGTGGACGAACAGCAGCGGCTCGCCATCGCCGCGCTCGAGGAACGGCAGGGCAATGCCCGAGTGCAACGTGGCGTACGACAGGTCGGGCGCGGCGAGTAGGGAGGGATCGATGCGTTGGTTCAAGGAGTGGCTCCGAGCGTATGAGCGTCACTTTGCCGCAAGCGCACGATTAAGGGAAACTCAATAAACTGAAGGAATCGATAAGGTTTTCTGATTCGAAAAAGGGGCGTAACGCCGCAAGGCCTGTCGGGCGGGGTTGTTCTCTTTCAGTGCTGAAAGCAAGCGGGCGCGCCCACAGCGCGGGCAGGTTGGCGCGCGGCGGTCGCATCGTGGTTTGCGGACGGTGATGGCCGCTTTCGCGGCGGGGGATTTACGCCTTCGGCGCCACGAGATTGGCGTCGCGCGCGAGCAGCCAGCGTCCGCTCGCATCCTTGCGCACCAGCGTGAGCGTGTAGCCCGCACGCCGCATGGGCTGCGCTGCGCCCGGCGGCGTAATGGAGATGTCGATGCGGTTGCGCAGAAAGGCCCAATCCCCCAGCACCTGAAGTTCCACGATCTCAGCCGTGCCTTCTATGCGCATGTCCTGCTGCGCTTGCGAAGCCGCGGCGAACTCGGCCTTGCCGAACGGCTCCTGGCCTGGCACCGTGAACACCACGTCGTCGGTCATCAGGCTCAGCACTTTGGCGGTGTCGCCGGCGCGGCTGGCTTCCATCCAGGTTTGCACCAGTTCGCGAATGGCGCGTTCGTCATCGGTCATCGTGGGTTTCCTCGTGTTTCAGTTCAACGATTCTGGAATGCGAGCGCGGCGCCTCAAAACGCACTGCGATACGCGAACAGGCCCGGCAAGCCGCCGGTCATGACGAAGAGGACGTTCTCGCCGCGTGCCAGGCGTCCCGAACGCGCGGCTTGCACGAGACCGGCGAATGCCTTGCCGCTGTACACGGGGTCGAGCAGCAGGCCTTCTTTCGAAGCGACGAGCCGCACGGCCTCGCGCATGGCGTCGGTGGGAATGCCGTAACCGTCGCCGAGCTGTGCTTCGTCGATCACGATCGAGCGGCCCTCGATGCGCCGAGCCGGATCGATCAGCTCGAGCGTCTTGCCGGCCTTTTCGAGCGTTGCTGCATGGGCTTGCTCAGCCTTCGCCAGGACGGTGTACGCGAGCACGAGGCTCGGGTCGATGCCCAGCGCCGCACAGCCGGCGGCGAGCCCCGCGTGCATGCCGCCGCTGCCGTTCGGCACGACGATGCGCGCGAAGCTCAATCCCTGTGCATGGGCCTGCGTCATGATTTCGGCGGCGCACGCCGCGTACCCCAGACATCCCACCGGGCTCGACCCGCCCAACGGGCACACGTAGACCTTGCGGCCCTGGGCGCGCAACTCGTCGGCGCGCGCCTGGGCGAACTCCAGTGCATTGGCCGTGCCGGGCAGGTCGTGCACGCGTGCGCCGAGCAGGTCGTCGAGCAGGATGTTGCCGTTCTCCAGATACTCGAAGTCCTCGCGCGGCACGGCCCGCGTGAGCACGAGTTCGCACTGCAGGCCTGCTTGCGCCGCCGCAGCCGCCGTCAAGCGCGCATGGTTCGACTGGCGCGCGCCTACGGTGATGATCGTGTCCGCGCCCGCAGCCAGCGCTTCGCCCACCAGGAACTCCAGCTTGCGCAGCTTGTTGCCGCCGCCGCCGAGGCCAGTGAGATCGTCGCGCTTGACATAAACATTCACGCCCCCAAGTTCGTCGCTTAGCCGAGGCAATGGCTGGATCGGCGTGGGTCCTTCCAGCAGTGCGCGGCGAGCATGCCGCGAAAGATCGAGCTGATACGGGGATGCGGAATGGGGTGCGGCATTCGTTACGGTAGTCATCGGGCTCTCGCTGTCTGGCAGTCTGGAATGGGAGCGTAACTGGCGACATTTACATTTGCCAGGCGCCGAATAATAACCAGGGTAATTCTCGAATAATGCGCGACGCCTCAGGGTTCTCACGTCCACGTAATTCCGTATTGCGTCGCAGCAAGGAGGTTTTTAAACTGATTCTTATCCAGGCAATCGTCCGAGACGATATTCCCACCACGGGAGGCTTCAAATGAATATTTTTCAATCGCCGAGCCAACCATCGAGTCCGAGGCTGCACGTATTCGAACAGGAAGGCGGCTGGCACTGGGGTATCACCATAGAGCGTTCGGCAGGCGGCGGGTTCAAGGTCATCGCGTACAGCGAGAAGACGTTCCGCGCCGAAAACGAAGCACAATCCGACGGCGACCGCGCCCTCGTCAATCTCGCCGAACTGGTTTGAGCCGCGCGCCGCGCGGCTGCGTATTTTCGCGTCTGCGGCACCTTTCCTCGCATCCTTCCACGTTTGCGGCCCGCGCCCCCCGCGCTGCGCCGGAATCGATGTTTCTTTTCGTCTGATCCCTTTGCTTGCATGCGCTCAGGCCGCGTCCGTCGGCCTCAGTGACGGATCGTGCGACGTTTGCTAAAAATCAGCGCGCAATTCCATGCGCCTCGGTATCTTGAAAAATTGCCCGAGAGGGCTTTTCAGACCGTTCCTGAACGCCGTCACTTTCCTTATGACCTCACCCGCGCCGCGCCCCTCGCCGACACTCGCGCCCGATCTTCAACTGGGCGAACCCATGACCGATACGATGCATGCCGAGTTCGTCGCGCTGCTCGACGCGCTCGCGCGAGCGAGCGACGGAACATGGCTAGGCGCGTTCGACGCGTGGGCGGCGCATACCAAACAGCATTTCGCGCAGGAAGAAGCGTGGATGGTGGAAATGAACTTCGGTCCGCGCCATTGCCATGCTAGCCAGCATCGGCACGTCCTGAACGTGGTCGGCGAGGTGCGCAGGCAAGTTGCCGACGAGGGGCGCTTCGACACGGGGCGGCAACTGGTGGGCGAACTGCGCGAATGGTTCGCCTGGCACGTGAAGTCGATGGACGCGCTCATGGTCGAAGCCCTGCGCGAACGCGGCATCGCGAAGGTCGATCAAGCCGATCAAGCCGTTCAAGCCGTCTGAGTCACATTCCAATCGTTCGATTCATGCAAGCAGATATCGTAATCGTAGGCGCCGGGCCGGTGGGGCTGTGTCTCGCGCGCTCGCTCAGTGGTGTCGGCCTCAAGATCGTCATGGTCGAGCAGCAGAGCCTCGCCGACATCGGCGAGCCGCAGTTCGACGGGCGCGAGATCGCGCTGACCCAGAAGTCGGTGCGCGCGATGCGCAGGTTCGGGCTTTGGGATCTCATTGACCCGCACGCGCGTGCGCCGCTTCGCAGCGCCAGGGTGTTCAATGGTCCCTCGCCGGGGGCGCTCGAGATCGGGCACGACCTGAGCGGCCACGCGGAGCTGGGCTGGCTGGTCTCCAATCATCTGATTCGCAAGGCTGCCTATGAGGCGCTGCGGCAAAGCACGGCGGTGCATGGCGACGTGACGCTGCTCGCGGCCCAAAAGGTCAGCGCTGTGAAAGCCGATGACGCTCTGGCGAGCGTGACATTGGAGAGCGGCGAAACGCTCTCGGCGAAGCTGATCGTCGCGGCGGACAGCCGCTTCTCGTCCACGCGCAAGATGATGGGCATTGCCGCCAGCATGCACGATTTCGGCAAAGCGATGCTGGTTTGCCGCATGACGCATGAAGCGCCTCACGAGCACGCCGCGTGGGAATGGTTCGGCTACGATCAGACGCTAGCGTTGCTGCCCATGAACGCAGAGCGCTCGACGAACGCGCATCAGTCGTCGGTCGTGCTCACGCTGCCCGTGGGCCAGGTCAACGAGATCGCCGCGCTTGCGCCCGACGCATTCGCGCGGCATATCGAGGATCGTTTCATGCACAGGCTGGGCGCGATGCAGCTGGCGAGCACCCGGCATGTGTATCCGCTCGTGGCCGTTTATCCGGAACGCTTCGTCGGCAAACGCTTCGCGGCCGTGGGCGACGCCGCGGTCGGCATGCACCCGGTGACCGCGCATGGGTTCAATTTCGGGCTGCTCGGCGTGGAAACCTTAGGTAACCGAATCATCGAAGCGCACAAGAGCGGCTTCGATATCGGGGCCGCCCCGGTTTTGCAGCGCTATGAAACCCAGCACCGCCGCGCGACCAAGCCGCTCTATCTCGCGACCCGGTTCATCACCGACGTCTATACGAACAACAGCGCTCCCGCGAAACTGGCGCGCGACTTCATGCTGCGCGCGGCTTCGAAACTGATGCCGTTCAGGAGGGCCATCGCGGCTTCGCTGACCGGCTGACGTCAGGCGCCCTCGCGCACATCGACCGCAACGATGCGCTCGAGGGCAGCCACCGCGTTCGCCACGCCGTTTTCCGCACGCATCGTTTCTCCTAGTGCGCGGGCGCGGCTTCGCACCGTTTCGCTGGCGGCAAAGTCGAGTGCGTTCGCGAACGCTCGGGCGTTGGGCTGGCGTCCGTCGACGGCTGGCGGTGCGACGCCAGCCTGGCGCAGGCGCTCCGCCCAGAAGAGCTGATCGCCCGCGAACGGCGTCACGATGGAAGGCACCCCTGCGCGTGCTGCGGAGTGCGAAGTACCGGAGCCGCCGTGATGAATGACGGCGGCAGTGCGCGGGAGCAGCCAGTCGTGCGGCGTGTCGCCGACGACGAAAAAGTTTTCGGGAAGCGCCAGCGGATCGATGCCGCTCCAGCCCGGGTAGAAGAGTGCGCGCCGGCCCTGCATCGCTTCGATCAGGGCATTGAGCAGCCGCGCATTGTCGAAGCCCGTCATGCTGCCAAAGCCGATGTAGACGGGCGCGTCTCCCGCAGCGAGAAAGCGCGCGAGCGCAGCCGGTGGCGTCCATGCCGGGCTCGGCGCCAGCCACTGTCCGCATAGATGCGCGTTGGCGGGCCAGTCGGCGGGCGCGGCCAGCAGGCCTGGCGAGACGCCATACACCATCGGGTGGTCCTTCCATACGGCCTTGCGCGGCGGCAGGCCGAACATCGCGCGCGCGGCGTTGGTCCTGTCGCGGAACGCCTTCCAGAGCAGGCCGTTCACCAGCGCGTGGCTGGCGCGGTTGAGCACGCGCGGCACCCACCTGGGCGGCAAGAACGGCGAGGGAAAGGCCGCAGTCGGCGTGATCGGGATCATGCCCGAGCCGATGCCTTTCGCGCCGAGATACTCCGCCGCGGAAAGCCCCACGAACGCGGCCAGCCCGGCAACCAGAATCGCATCGCAACCCTCGCCCGCCTCGACGATGGTGCGCATCCATGACTGCGCGTTTTCGTTGGCGATCTTCGCGAGCGCGCGCGCGGTCTCGTTGAAGCCACCGCCCCTCGCGACGACGCCGGCGATCGCGTGGTCTGGGCGAAGCATGCCGCGAATGTCGCCGGCCAGCGCCGTGGCCGGCACGCCGAGTGCGTGGGCGCTGCCGAGCGTGGCGGCGTCGGCGAGCAGGCGCGCTTCGTGCCCGGCGTCCATCAAGCCGCGGCAAAGCGCGGCGAACGGGCGCGCATCGCCTTCGGTGCCGTAGGTCGCTATCAGTAGCTTCATGGGGCCTTTTTCCTCGATTTCGGCGCGGCTTTCGCGGGTGTTTTCCGGGCCGCCTGCGCGGGCAGGGCCGCGCCGTGCAGGAACAAATCGACCGCAGCGGCAAACTCCTTGCGCAGTTTCAGGCGCGGTTCGGCGAGCCAGCGCAGCATGGCGCCGAGGTAGAGGTGGTGGAACGAGAGGGCGAGCCGCGCCGCGTCGAGATCGCCGCGCAGTTCGCCTTGCGCCTGCGCGCGCCGGACGAGCCAGGCAAAGGTATCGGCGATGTCGCTGAGCTGCTCGCTGTCCCGCGACGGCGAAGGCTCCGTGCCGATGCCGAGAAAGCGAAACCGCAGGTAAGGCGCGAGATAGTCCGGGTGCGCCCCGCACCAGCTCGCGGAATGATCGAGCACGAGCCGCGCGCCCGCGGCGAAGCCCGGTGTGTGTTCGAGCCTGGCGTGCAGCGCCGCGAGATTCGCCGCCAGTTCGAGATGCAGCCAATGGGCGAGCACCGCCTCTTTCACCGGGAAATGGTTGTACAGCGTGCCCTTGGCCACGTCCGCGGCGGCGGCGATCTGCTCCATGGTCACCGGCTCGTAACCGTGAGCTTCGAAGAGCGCGGCGGCGGTGCGCGCGAGACGTTCCAGGGTCTGCAGACGTTTGCGGTCGCGGCGGCCTGGGGGAGCGGGTGTGGACGTGGACATGTGAACGATGAATAATATTGTACGTCGTGCAATATTATTCATCGTTCACAAATCGTCTGCAAGTACTGCCTGAGGGGCCGATCAGTGATGCCAGAAGAGGGGGTCCTGGCGAGAGCGGTTGTCGCCTGCCTGCGCATACTGGCTTTCCCATGGCCATGTACGGCCATTGCGCTTGCCGGCGGCCGGCCGGTGCTCGGTGCTGGCGAGCGTGAGCAGGTGCCTCGCTTCGCGGCTCGATGCGTCGACTTCCACCGCATGCCCCGCGTTTTGCCGCACACAAGCCCATTGGCGCTCGTGCTCGCATTGCCGAGCCTCGCCGATCAACGCGTCGCGCTGCTGCTCGCGCGCGACGAGGTCGGCCTGCAGCTGCTGCGCTTCGGGGTTGCCGGGCTCGACGGCGAGTGCACTCGTGAGCGCCCGGCGTGCGGGCCAGAGGTTGTTCTTGTCGAGATTCAGGCGCGCGCTGGCCAGATTGCTCGCGACCTCGGGATGCTCACTCGCATAGCGCGGCGCGGCGGGCGGGCGTGAGACGGCCGGCGCATTCTCCTGGGCGACGCGGTGCTGCGCCGCGTTCGCACGCGGCAGGACGGCGGCCGGCCGGTTAGTCAGCGCGGCGAGGGTGCCGCTAGTGCCCTGTACGCCTTGTGTGCCCTTCGACCCGATCACGGACCCCACGACCACCTGCGCGCCGAGCTTCGGCTCCCATTCGCTGCGATGCAGGAACGCAAAGCCGGCGAGCGCGATCGCGAGTGCGCCGAGACCCGCCCACGCATAACGCGGCAGCCGCTTGCGCTCGGCGACGTGTTCCTCGTCGATCGAAGGGTACTCGCCGTCGTAGGCCCGATTGCCGCCAAGGGCGCCCGGGAGCGTGCCCAGGTTCGCGCGCAGGC
Organism: Paraburkholderia nodosa DSM 21604; assembly: GCF_000519185.1. Taxonomy (GTDB): domain Bacteria; phylum Pseudomonadota; class Gammaproteobacteria; order Burkholderiales; family Burkholderiaceae; genus Paraburkholderia; species Paraburkholderia nodosa. The sequence goes on from NZ_JAFA01000032.1 coordinate 21,712, forward strand.
GCTCGGCTACCCCGTGTGCGCGTTCGTCCGGCAGGCCTTCGCTCGCGGCTGCGATGCGGGCGGCAGCGGCCTGTTGATTCGCTCCGCATTGGGGGCAGAGTGCGAGCGGCGCATTGAACCTGGTCCCGCAGTAGGGGCACTCCGACGGATCGGAATCGTCGTGACCAGGGGCGTTGAGCATGGGAGGAGCGCGCTTTCGCTTCGATTGACGAATTGCCGCAAAATCGGTGCCTGATTTACGCACTCATTTGAATATGGGCCACTTCGCCGCGAAGATCAATCGGCGGATTCCGCCAGTCTGGCGGATTTGGACAGGCGATGCGCCGGCGAGTGGCGCCTGCCTTATTTGCCTGATGGCTTCACGCAGCCGATGATCGTGGCGATGGCAGTGGCATCCAGCGTCAAGCCGATGTGCCCCACGCCGGGCACGATCGTGACCGGCACGTGCGCGCCCGCTTCCTCGAACGCCGCCGCGTATTCGCGGGCGTGAAAAACCTCGTCGTCGGCGCCGGCCAGCACGTGCAGCGGCTGCCGCGCGCCGCGTATGTCCGCGCGGTAGTCGTCGTGCGGGCGGAAATTCTGCATCAGGTTGAACGAATACTGCGGCGTGAGCTCGTCGCGGACCTCGGGCGCGAGCGCATAGGCGATCGTCGGCAGATGATTGAAGACGCGGATGCGCAGGCCGTTGAGCATGGTGAGCACGATGAGGCGCGGCAGGCCGACCGACACCCAGCCGCCGACCTCGTTGCGCGTGGTGCGCACCTCATGGTGCAGGAAGGGCGCGAGCAGCACGTAGCGCTCGAACAGACGCTGACGAGTGCCGCCCGCAAAGCGCAGCGCAAAGCCGCCGCCGGACGAGAAACCGATCAGCGTTCTGGGCAGCGCGGCCAGCTCGTCCGGCAGTGCGGCGAGCAGATCTTCGAGGTCGTCTTCGAGCTGACCGATGTAGGCGATCGTGCCCTTGCGCCCCGACTCCCCGTGGCCGCGCATATCGGGCACGCAGGCCGCGTAGCCCGCGGCGGCGAACTGGCGCGCAAGCGGGTGGAGGCTCGCGCTGCTTGCCGACGATCCGTGGATGAGCACGACACACGCTTGCGGCGCGCTCGCCTGCGGCAGGTAGGCGCGCCAGGCGAGCGACACACCGTCTCGCGCCGTATAACGGCGCAACGCGGGAAGGTCGGCAAAGTCGACCTCCTTGAACGGCGCGTTGATCGATTCGAGCGGCTCGGGCTGCCTGGGGCCGCCCTTGACGAGCGCGACGGCCGCCGCAGCGATGGCGGCGAGCGCAACGGCTTGCGAAGCGGCAAAGGCGCTGAGAGCCACGGGTGGACCTCGTGTACGTTATGAGTTGATGGTCTTGCCGGCAGTGATGATAGCCGACTTGCCGCCCATATCATCGGGTCTCCGAAGCATTATGCGCGCCGGATCGCGGCGCAGCGCGCTCAGATAAACAGCGAAATGATGCCGCCGAGCGTAATGCCCGCCGCAATCCAGCGCCCAAGCGTATAGGTGTGGTTCGGGTCGGCGGGCACGTCGGGGCGCTCGAGTCCCAGCGCGCCATAAACGAGCGATTTCACGGGCTGCGCGCTGGCCGGCGTCGACGTTGCGTCGGTTGCGTCGCTCGTGTCAGTGGCATCGCTGGTATCGCTCGTGTCGCTCGCGCCGGTTGCATCGCTCGCGTCGGCCGCGGCGTTGTCGCTGTCCGCGGTATCGTCAGTCGATGCGGCAGCATAGCCTTGCGGCGAAATCTGCACGGCATCGTCCTGCAGTGTAGGCGACGCGCCGTTCGTCGAATCGTTGCTCGACTGCGTGCCGTCCTGCTCTGCCTGGTCTGAAGCCGCGCCCGCACGGTGTGTGCTCGTGTTGGCGCTGCTGTTGGCGAACTGTGTCGCCGCCCCGATTTGCATGGTCGACTCCTTTCGACTTTCTTATGCCCACAATAATCGCAGGTCCGGTGCCGAAACGACTCACGAATAACGCAGAAAAATTCGCGATATTCCGCGGTCAATTCTTTTGCCCAGCCTGCGACAATATCGATATCCGCAACGTCGTGTGGGTATTGGCGCACGACGAATACGTGATCCTCCCCACCCGCAAGAAGAAGTACGCCTCGACGTCGCATGTGGATCAAGTCTCTGCGCCTCACAAATCCGGTCACGTTCGCGAAGAGGCGAGCTTGAAACGCCCGTCACGCCGCGAGATTTTCGAGGCGCTTTATCGCACGCACTATCTGCAAGTCCACACGCGTCTGCCCGATGCGCTCGAGCGCGATCAAAACGACGATTATTCGCACAGCGGCGCGCAGATCGCCTGGGAGATCTGGCAGGCCGCCCACTCACACGCCATCGAGCTTGCGGCGCAGCAATGCGAACTTCGCCAGAATCAGCACGTTCATCAGGATCACAAAGCAATCTGCCGGATTTGCGCGTGCGATATTCGCGCTCTGCAGGCGGATGCAGAGCGCGATGAGGACGTGACGTAAGGAACGTGCCGCTTGCGCCTAGACGGGAACCGAAGCGACAAGGCGCAAGCGGTTCGCGGAACGCTTGGGATCGAGGGCGCGCGTGACTTCGGCGAGCGTATCGCGCATGGTTTCGCGCATGGTGCCCGAAAGCTCGCCCAGCGCTGCTGCGGCGCGGCCTCGCGTGGCGGAGGTGGCCGCCGGGGTGTCGGTTTCCGTAGTGCGGCTCGCGCGTGCGGCGCGCGTCATACCGGCGCGCGCGGGCGGCATGCAAATGCAGCAGGCGGTGGGTTTGTGCGCGTCGCGCACGTGGCGCACGAAACGGCCGGAGCAAACGGTGCAGCTCGACAGCGTGAGCAGGCCGCCTTCGAAGAAGCGCAGCAGCGTCCACGCCCGTGTGAAGCTCAGCACGCGTTCGGTTTCGGCGCTCTCGCAGTGCTCGAGATAAAGGCGGTACGCCCGCGTGAGGGCGTCGAGCCGGCTGCACTTCGCTCTATCCGTAAGGAACAGATAGATGTTGTAGAAGAGCGACGCATGAATGTTCGGCAGCCACGTGAAATACCAGTCTGCCGAAAACGGCAACATGCCCTTGGGCGGCGAAGCGTTCTTGAGTTCCCGGTAAAGCCTGATCAAACGATTGCGCGAAAGCGTCAGTTCTTTTTCGAGCACAGGCATGCGTGCGCCCAGCTGGATCAGCTCGATTGCGCGCAGCACTTCACGCGCTTCTTCGGTCACACTGCCTTTGTACATGACGTGGTACTCCCAGGGGCAGTCGACGACTGCCACAGTGGCCCAGGCGAATGCCTGAATTCACGGGCGATTATAAAAGCGCGACAAAGAGCGTCAAGAATAATATTTGGAAAGAACTTGAAGGATCTATAAAGAAAATGCCACGTGCGGCCGATATTCAGGCATGGCTTGAAACGGGAAATAACCGCGCATTACCACAGGGATTACCTGTTCTGCGTAAATGGAAAGGTCCGGTAAGAGTATAAGTAAAAACCGGCGAAGAATATCGGTGCGCAATGCCCCGTGATTCGGAAAAAATTATTACGGCGTTTTGCGCTTTTACCTTTTCAGGTGCATCTGCCGGTAAACTGCGCCCTTTCCGAATGCATGCGACGCGCGACGTTGCAGCGGCCCGCTCGAACGGCGGGTTCCCTACATAAGCTGCCAACCGATGAATTTGCCTTTCTCCGCCTACACTTCTTCGTTCGCGCAGGCGCGTAAGCGTTTGCATGTGGCCGCGACCGGCAACTTCAACCGCAGTGGCGGCGCACTCGCCAACCCGCCGCGCCGCGCGTTGCTCAAGGGCACGGTGAGCCTGCTGGCGCTGAGCGGTTGCGCCAGCACGTTGTTGAGTGCGTGTGGCGGCGAATACACGGGAGGCGACGGCGCGCAGGATGCGCCGACGCCCGTCATCGGTTCCGTCGCGAACTTCCGCGATCTGGGCGGCGCGGCGCCGGGCTACTCGACGAGCGACGGCGCGCACGTGCGCCGCGCCCTGATTTACCGCTCCGACGCGCTCGCCCCGAACGCAGCCGACGCCGCGACGCTCGAGCGCATGGCGCTTTCCAACGTCTATGATCTGCGCACGCCCGCGGAAATCGACGCGGCGCCCGACTTGACGCCCAGCACCGCGAGTTACCTCGCGCTCAATGTGCTGGGTACACTCGAGCCGCCCTCGTTCGCGGGCATGCTGGCCGGCGAACTCGATGCGGCGATGCAAATGCATTGGCGCACGCTCGTAACAGGCCGCATGCAATGTTCGATCTACGGCTCGCTGCTCGAACATATCGCGGACGCGCCGGGGCCGCTGCTGATCACGGGTGGGGCCGGCGTGGACGTGGTGGGCTGGGCTTGCGCGCTGTTGCTGCTGATCGCAAACGTGCCGCTCGAAATCATCGTGAAGGATTTCATGCTGACGGATGCGTGGCGCTCAACGGGCGTGGATTCGGCCAATCTGACGCCGCCCGTGCAGGCCAGCTATCTGCAGGCCGCGTTCGACGCAGTGCAGGGCAGCTACGGCGACCTCAACCGTTATCTCACCGTGGGTCTCGGCCTTGCGCCCGAAACGGTGAATCGTCTGCGTGGCCGGCTCGTGGTCTGAGCGGCGCGCAGCGTCGAATCAACGGGTAAGCAGAGGGCAACCAGGGACTTACACAGCTGCCCGTGCATCGGCCGGCAGCGCGATACGCACGCGCAGCCCGCCTTCGGGATGATTGGACAACTCGCAGCGGCCACCCTGATTGCGCGTGAGGCGCGTCACGATAGCGAGCCCCAGCCCGCAATGGCCTTCGCCGCCGCGCGCTTCGTCAAGGCGTACGAAGGGTTTGAGCGCCGCGGCCACTCGCTCGGGCGGGATGCCGGGGCCATGATCGCGCACTTCGACGATCCACTGCGCGCCTTCGCGGCGCGTGGCGATTTCCACGGGCGGCACGCCGTGTTCGAGCGCATTGTCGACGAGATTCGACACGAGCCGGTCGAGCAGCGTGCGCTGCAGCCGGAACGCCGAGCCCGCGCGCAGATCGAGCCTGAAGAGCGCATCGTCGTCGTCGCCGGCGTCGGAAAAGAACTGCTCGCGCAGCAGCGCATCGACTTCCACTTCGGGACCCGATTCGGGCCGCTGTCGGGCGAATTCCAGAAACTGCTTGACGATATCGTTCAGCGAATCGACTTCGCGGATGAGCTGTTCGCGCTCGCGCTCCGAGCCCATCATGCTCGCACGCAGCTTCAGGCGCGTGAGCGGCGACTTGAGATCGTGAGCGACGCCCGCGAGCATGACGGCCTGATCGTCGTCGGCTTCGTTGAGCTGTTTCATCATGCCGTTGAACGACCCGATCAGTTCGCGCAATTCGCGCGGCCCATGCTGCTTGACGGGCGCGGGACGATGGCCGGTGCCGAACGCGCGCGCGGCCTGGGCCACGAGCGAAAGCGGCCGCTGCATTTGCCACATGGCGAGCAGCGCGAGAAGCAGCGAGATGGCGAGCATCGAGCCGAACAGCGGCAGCAGGTTGCGCGGGGGCGGCAGATCGACGGGCGCGACGATCCACGTGGGTTGGCCCGCGAAACGCACCCACAGGGCTTCGCGATGGCGCAGGTCGGCGAGAATCTCGGTGCCGGGCGGCAGGTCGCGCAGGAGTTGCTTGCGCAAGTCGGCGAGCGGCTCGCGCATGGGCACTTCGAGCTGCACGTCGGCGGGCATGTTCCAGGTGGGCACGAGATGCACGCGCAGCGCCGGCGCGAGGTCCATTTCATTGGGGGGCGTGCTGGGTGCGGCGCTCGTCGCCGTACCGGGCGCTGCGCTGGTCGCGGCATGCAGCATGAGCAGCAGGCCGCGCTCGAAGCCTTCCACTTCGTGGCGGCGCGGCTGCGGCGCGAACACGACGAACCAGCATGCCTGAATGGCGAACAGCAGGAGCGCGGACATCAGCGCCATGCGCCCGAACAGCGTATTCAACGGATTGTTCATGCCATCACGCGTTCAGGCTGCGGCCGCTGTCGTCTGCTGGGAGATTGTCGATGTCGCCTTCGATGCCGACCCCGCTCTGCGGCACGAACACGTAGCCCTTGCCGCGCAGGGTCTGTACGTAGCGCGGCTGCGCGGGATTGTCTTCGATCACGCGGCGCAGGCGCCAGACCGGTACATCGAGACTGCGCTCGTTGAATTCCAGGCCGTCGGCGTGGAGCAGGTCGTGAATCAGCACGCGTGAAAGCACGCGGTAGGGATGCTCCGTGAAAATCTTCAGGAGCACGAACTCACTGCTGCGCAGCGGCACGCGCTTGCCGTCGCGTTCGAGCGTGCGCGCCATGAAATCGAGCTCGAATGCGCCGAAGCGATAGCGCTCGCGAGCCACGGGTGCGCCCGCGGGGCCGTTGCCGCGCCTGCGCAGCACGGTCTGGATACGCAGCAGCAATTCCTGGGGATCGAAGGGCTTGGCAACGTAGTCGTCCGCGCCCAGCGTGAGACCCGCAATGCGGTCGCCCACTGTGCCGCGCGCAGAGGCGAAGATCACCGGAATGTCGTCGCCTTGCGCGCGCAGGGCGGCAAGGGCGCGCAAGCCGTCGGTGCGGGGCATCATGACGTCGAGCACGACGACCGATGGCCGCTCGCGTTCCAGCCGCGCGCCGAGATGCGTGCCGTCGTGGAGGACCGAGGCCTCGAAACCGTTGGCCCGAAGAAAGCTGGAGAGGAGATCGCGCACGACCGGATCGTCGTCGACGATGAGAACGTGTGGACTCATCGCCGTATTTTATTTGATATCGACAACCGGCAGAACAGCGCGCGACCGCAGAATTCTTGCCGTAGCTTACATGGCCCCTTACTTCATGGCGACGGCGCCTTGCTCGATGGATGCCTGCGTCGCGTGCGCGGATTCCGTCGACGCGACGGATGCGCAGTTGAGTGCGCTCACGCCCTGCTGTGCGCTCGCCTGGTCCGCCGCCGGCTTCGCGGCTGCTTCGTTGGCCGCGGGGCTCGCGGGCTGCGCGGCCGGCGCGTCGATGGACGCCATGCCTGCCGCTTTGGCGAATGCCGAGTTCGCGCCAGCCATTTTCGCGGTCATCGCCGAGACGTCGCCGGACGGTGCGGCATCCTTCTGAGGCAGGCGATGCGCGTGTGCTTGCGCTTGCGCGAGCCGCGCCTGGCGCGCGTCGGCTGCCACGCCGCTCGGCATCTTTTGCAGGTGCAGCGACGCATCGGCTTCGGCAGCCGCGACCTTCGCGCCCGCTTTCTTCACACTTTTCGCGCTGTTCGCAGAGGGGGCGGCCGCTGCGCCATCGGTCTTCGGCGCGGGCGGGATGCCGTGCATTTCGAGCACGGCGTCCTGTGCGGACGGGGCCAGTTGCTGTTCGACGACGCCTTCCTTCACGCGGCGCACGGCAGCCTGCTTGCCATGCTTGAGATCGCCTTCGAGTTCGGCGATGCGTCGATCGTACCAGTCCGTCACGCACGCCTTGTCCTTGCAGTTGTGCTGGCGCCATTGCCACTGGCTCACGCGGTCGGCTTCGAGCGCGGTCGTATCGGTGCCCGCATCGAATGCGCTGCGATAGAGCGCGGCCAGCTTGTCGTCGAGCGCGGAGAGCGTCGGATCGTTGCACACGAGCCGCTCAGAAGCGGACGCGTTATGCGGGCAGTGAAAGCTTGCAGCGTGCGCGAACGGCGAGCCAGCGAGCGACGCGAACAGCGCGATCGCAGCAGCGTTCAGGCCGCGCTTGAAGAAGGGGGCGCGACGGATTTTCGGTTCTCGGTTCATGGCAGCCATGATGATGTTGAAATAGCAGGAGAAAGACAGGGGCAGCGTGTGGCTCGTCCGGCGTCGCAAAGGCGCGAGGCGCCGCAGTGAGAACCGCAGTGAGAACGATAGCGCGGCGATGAATCCGCAATGTCTCACTCAGCGGGGAGAATGCAGGAGCGCTTACGAAACATTACACGCGCAGCCGCGCGCCGTAATCACCGAAGGTCGTCGAGCGCTTGTGGTGCGCGCCTTTGCGTTGAAAAGGCGCCTATGAGCGCCGTTTAACCCCTTACCGAACGGGAGGTTTTTGAAGAAGTGGAAAGTGGCATTCAACATTGACCGATGTCCCGGCCATCGCGCGTATTGCTTTGCACCGATCATGCTTGGCGAGTCCTGTCGGGAACGTGTCATGTTCCGCGCAGCCCATCAACGCATCGGGTATCCGCTCCCATGCCACATGAAATCGTGTCATCCGTCAGCCGTGCGAGCGCACGCACGGTGAAACTCGGCGCCGCGTGTGCCGCGGCGCTCGCGCTCAACGGCTGCGCATGGACGCTCATCACCGCGGCCGATGCGACCGGCTCCGTGATTCAGGCGGGTTACGCGGTCGCGTCGAATTACTCCTCGCCTAAATTCGTGTCGGGGCGGCCGGTCAATCTCAGTTCGATCTGCATCGAGAACAATCCCATGGTCACGTCAGGAGACTTCGTGCCGTCGTTGCAGCTCGTGCTCGCGCAGCGCGGCGTGACTTCGGATGTCTACGGCGCCGGAACCGAGCCGGTGAGTTGTGAAGGACGCCTCGTGTATAACGCATCGATCGAATTCGGCAAGCCGACGTTCAGCGACGAAAGCCGGGCCTATCTTTCGACGATCAATCTGACGATCTTCATGCATAACCATATTGCCATTACGGGGCGTTACGAAGTGCGCGGCCTTGGCACGGACCGCTATTCGAGCGCGGCGGTGAAGCTGAAGGGGCTGCTGGACAGCATGGTGATCGACCAGACGCAGTTGGGCAATTCATTCCAGTCCGCTTCGAGCGACCAGTAAAACCGGTGTCCCGCGCGACGCGCGGGAAAGGATTGGTAAGGCTGCGGGCCTGTACCGGCTCGTTCTCGTCCCTTACGATTTACGCATGGCAAATAATATCTTTCTCGTCGACGACGATCCGGTCGTGCGCGACGTCACGGCCGAATATCTGCAGATGCGTGGCTTTACCGTCACGACGCTGCCCTCCGTGCGTGCGATGCAGGAGCGGCTGCGCTCCGAGCGGCCGCAGGTTGTCGTGCTCGATATCATGATGCCGGAAGTGGATGGCATCAGCGCGCTGCGCGCTTTGCGCGAAAGCGGCGACGACTTGCCGGTCATCATGCTCACTGCGCGCAACGAAGTGATTGACCGCGTGCTGGGCCTCGAATTCGGCGCCGACGATTACGTGGGCAAGCCATTCGATCCGGGCGAGCTGGTGGCGCGCATTCGTTCAGTCATGCGCCGGCGCAGCATATCGAACCTCACGGGCGCGCCGGAGAGCCGGGAATCGTTTCGCTTTGGCCCTTTTGAACTCGATTTCCGTTCGCGGGAGCTGTATCGAGACGAAGTCCGCATGCCGCTGCGTTCGAGCGAATTCGCGTTTCTCAAGCTGTTCGTCAATCACTCGATGACGATTCTTTCGCGCGAGCGCATTATTGAAATCGTGTATGGGGAGGCTGGGCGGTATCGGAACCGGAGTCTCGATGTCGCGATCTGGCGTTTGCGGCGGCTGATTGAAACCGATCCTTCTGAGCCGCGGTATCTTCAGACGGTGTGGGGGCACGGGTATGTGTTTGTGCCGGATGGCGAGGTGGGGTTTGCCGAGCGGTTTGGTGAGCATGCTGCTCGGGAGCCGGCCGGTGAAGCCGGCAGTGAGTATGGCGATGAGTTTGAAGGTGAAATGCCTGATGGTGAGGATGACTGAGCGTTTCATTGAGCTCGTTCTTTAAACCATTGGCATTTTCTTATTTTCGCGGCAGTATGCAAGTGTTGCCCCTGTGCGGGGCGGCACCTACTTTTCTTTGCCAGCGGCAAAGAAAAGTAGGTGCCGCCCCGCACAGGGGCAACGCCCGCGTACCGATGCGAAAACAAGAAAACGCGAAAGCAACCAAAAAACCTCAAAACGTAAGCACACTAAGAAACATACGCTGCAACCACCCGACGGTAGTCGCATCATTGAGCAACCCACGCCCCACCTGCTCGATCCGGGCATTAGCAATCTTCCCCGACTCAACGTAATTATCGGCTTCCACATCGTTAGGATTAACGATCCCGGAAAGCCGCAACCGTTGATGCTCACCGCTCATCGCGATGATCTTCTCCCCGGATACCACCAGATTACCCGTAGGCGTCTTGCTGATGACCGTGACGGCCAGCGTGCCTGTCATGTCGCTCGACAGCGAGTGATTGCCGCTGCCGTTGAACGAGGTCGAAGCCGAGCCGATATTGAACAGGCGCGCGAGTCGCGCCGCCGCGCCGGTCGACTGGTCGGCAGCCGTGGCTGTAATGTTGCTGTCGCGCTTCGCGGCGGCATTCGCGACATCGTTGCCGCTATAGGTTTCGGACAGCCGGATCGTGAGCACGTCGCCGATTCGCTGAGCACGCGGTGTTTCGTACAGCGAGATGGCGGTGCCAGACTGATAGATCGCGCCGCTGGTATTGACGTTCAGCAGCGGTTCCGCGAGCGGTGGCGTCATGGGCGTGTTGACGATCGACTCCGGCGTCGCGCAGCCAGCGAGCGCCGCGGCGAGCGACGCGCACAGCAACACGTACGGCAGGCCTTTCGAACGAGTCGAGCGGCATGCACTGGAAATTGAGGATTCCGATTGATCGAATGGCATGGCGGAGGGGCGGGTGCAAGAGTGATTCATCGGATTTGGCAAATTCAGCGGCTTCGTCGAGTTCGTCCGCGCGGCGACGGATTGGCGTGCACCGCTTCAGCCTTCGTCGAACTGGCTCAGCTTGAGCGTCTTCTCGCTCCCTTTGGCGCGCAGCGTGGCGGGCTTGAGCAGGTATGTGAGCGTCGCGCGCTGGCTGTCGGGCAGCAGGCAGATGGTGATCGTGCTCGATGCGTTCTCCCACACGAGCAGCGGCAGCGAAGACGCGCCAAGCACGCGCGGCGCACCGTAGCGCGAGGCGAGCAGGTTGCGCAGGTCGAATGCCGTTGTCGAGTCCACGACGAACGACATTTCATAAAGCCGCAGCGGGTCGCCGGCCGATGCGTGCGCAAAGCGCAGGATGTGGTCCACCGCGGGCACGCCGTCCACGACGGCGCGCGAGGGCGTCCAGCCTTGCGCCGTGTGGTGCGCCCACCGGCAAGCGACCGTCTGGCTCGTGTAACTCTTGATCATCATGCCGATGTCGCTGCCCGCGATGTCGGTCTCGCAAAGCAGTTCGCTCTCGTGCGGCGTCGCGCGCACCATGTCCGATTGCCGCAGCGCGCTCAGCGGCGTGCCGAGCACAATGCCGCGAAATGCAAAGGGCGAGTCATCCGGCGCCGGAACGCGCGGACGGGTGGGCGGTGCAACGGACGCCGGTCGCCGCTTTTTCGCCGGCGGTGCGGGCGGCTTCGCTGCGCTTGCCGCATGCGCCGCGCTCGCGGTATTCACTGCGCTCGCCTCGCTCGGCGGGTTCGCCGGCGCGGGGGCCTCCGGCGCGACGTAGATTTGCACTCGCCCTTCGTAGTGCGTGTCCGCGTGCGCGGGTGAGAGCGGCGCGGCCAGGTATGCCGCGCTCAAAACGAAAGCGATCAATGACGCCCGTTTCATCGGCTGGACCTCGATCAGTCGACCGCCGCCGCGCACGCGTCGAACGGCACGGCTGCGGGGTGACCGACCAGCGGCACGATCTTCAGCGTGGCCGATGCGACCCGGCATGGAAAGGCCACCACGGCACAGCCGTCGAGCGGCAGCGCGAGGCAGGCGAGGGCAATGGCCGACGCGGCGCGCCCCAGATGCGATGACAACCGAGGTGTCAGGCACATGGGCGAGCGCTGCGTCAACGGCTCCCGTGAGGGCGTAGTGGTCATGCCGAAGTGTTGATGTTGTGGCCGAGCGGACCGACCGGCGAGGCCGGATTCACGGTTTCTTGCTGCGGAAAGGGGTTACCGGCGGTGCCTCCCGTGCTGGAGTTTTTGGTGTTGCGGTTTTCGCCCAGCGTCGTCAACGAGGACGTGTGCGCGATGCTGCTCGAACCGATAGGGCTGGTCATGATGGGCCTCCTTGGCGCAATGGAACAAAAAAGGGGCGCGCCGAGAAGGGGGAAGCGCGCCCCGCCTTACGCCGATCGGGGGGCAATCGGCGTGCGGCGAGGCAAATCTTCGCTTCCAGAGCGCTCGCATGAAGCAGGAATCAGCGTGGCCTTTGGCCAATCGCTTACGAGTCCTTCCAGGGGTATACGAATGTGCAAGATTGAACGGCGGGAGTACGGCCGGAGGCCGCTGACGAGGCGATGAACCAGGCTGGAACGGAAGGAAATCCGCAAACGCGATTTGCGCGCGCCGCGTATTGGGAGGGGAAGGAGGAGGGGGAGACGAAGTCGGTGAATCGAGCGCGTGTTCCCGGGCTGCCTGGGTCAGCAGCCCGGGAACAGGTAAAGGCAGGTGGAAGCAGGCGGCGTCAAACCCTCTTCATGCGTTCCCAGCCGTGGCGCACGGCGGCCTTGAATCTTTCCCAGCCGTTTTCCGGGTAGCGCGACTCCCAATCCTCGCGAGCACTCGGCTCAATCCCTTGCCAGTCGTGTCCGCGATACCGTTCGTCCTGGCCTAGCGTTGCACCGTGCTCGTAAGCCGCGCAATATTCTTCGTAGGACATGCCTGAGTCCGCGTAGTTTGCGTCATAGTCTTTGCGGACTTCCGTCTCGTAGGATGCGTCGTCGAGCGGGGTGCCCATGACAGGATCGCCCACCAGGCCTCTCGCCGATGTCGGCTGCGCTTTGGCCGCGCTCGGGGTTCGCTCGGGCACCGTTGTTGCGTGCGTTGTGACCTGCTGCATGCCGCTGACTACGGTTGGCACTGCAGAGGAAAATGCCGCATGCCGTGTTTCGGCTGCCGCCTCGGGCGATGTCTCGTGCGAATTGCCGGTCGCCCGAACCGTGCTCCGGGAGGGCGCGATGCCCGACGAAGCGTTGTGCCAGGCACTGCTGCGTTCCTCGATGTCCGCTGCGCCCGCGCTGCGCATTACCTCGCGCGCCAGATTCACTTGCATTTCGGAAACGTCCGCACTGACGACGGCTCCGCCGCGACGGATGAACTCGCGGTAATCTTCGGTCTCCGGCGGATAGGCGCCGTGCGTAAAGAGCCGCGCGAACAAGCGTTCGAGTTGATCGAATACCGGCGTGTGTTGTCCCGTGTCGCTCGAGCCAGTTGCATACACACGCGGCCCTTTTTCCTCTGGGGCCTCGACCGACATTGAGTAAATGGCGATATCGGCTTGCGCGACGCCGGCGTCACCAAGTGCCTTTTGCGCGGAACGTGCGCTCCCATAGCTGTCGTAGACGCCCAATACGGTTTGTCTCATGACTGTCTCCCTTCGCTTTCGACGGGCGGCGATGCCGCCGCGTACGAGGCGTGGGCGCAACGGTCATGCCCGAATACGGGAGCACCCGATAGGGGCGATCTGGCACCTGGGGGGCGTATGGGGCCAGGCGGGAGACGCACCCATCCGCACCGATGGCCGAGGCCGATCTGTGCGGATTCAGCGGGTCCATGCTGGACCCGCGAACGACATCAATTGCCCGCGATCGTGTCGACCGGCTTGAAATCGCCGTGCTGGACCTTGTAGATGGTCACGGGCGCATCCTTGAGGTCGCCGGTCGAATCATACGAAATGGTCGCAGCCGACACGCCCTTGATCGACAACTTGTCGAGGTAGGGGCCATAGACCTTCGGATCGGTCGAGTTCGCGTCCTTCATCGCGTTGAGAAGCGCCATCGTGCCGTCGTACGAGTACGGCGAGTACGTGATGGGATCTTCGCCGAAGCGCGCCTTGTAGCGCGTGGCGTAGCTGGCGAAGCCGGGCATCTTTTCCTTCGGCAGGCCGCCCATGTACACGATCGCGCCTTCGGCCGCGCTGCCGCCGATCTTGAGGAAGGTGGGCGAGCGCGACATTTCTCCGGTCACGAACGCCGCCTTGATGCCAAGCTGGCGCATCTTGCGGATCATCGGCGACGATTGCGCGTCGCCGCCGCCGTAGAACACGGCGTCCGGATTGAGGCCCTTCAGGTTGGTCAGGATTGCAGAGAAGTCCAGTGCCTTGTCGTTCGTGTAGTCGCGCTTGATCACCGTGCCGCCGGCGGCCTCGACGGCCTTCGCGAACTCGTCGGCAATGCCCTGGCCGTATGCGGTGCGGTCGTCGATGATCGCAATGCGCTTGTAGTGCAGCGTCTTCACCACATAGGAGCCGACGATGCGGCCGGCCTGCGCGTCGCTCGTCAACAGGCGAAACGTCGTCTTGTAGCCGCGCGCCGTATACACCGGCGAGGTCGCCATCGAAATTTGCGGCAGGCCGGCGCGGTTGTACAGATCCGAGGCGGGAATGCTGGTGCCCGAGTTGAAGTGGCCGATGATGCCGCTGACGCCGTCGTCGATCAGGCGTTGCGCCACCACGGTTCCCGTGTGCGGGTCAGCCTGGTCGTCCTGCGAGTCGAGTTCGAACGAGACGGGCTTGCCGCCGATGGTGGGATGCGTGGCGTTGAAATCGTTGATGGCGAGTTGCACGCCTTTTTGCATGTCGGTGCCATAGTTCGACTGCGCGCCCGTGAGCGGCGCCGCAAAACCAATCTTGACGACGTCGGCGTGCGCGGCGGCACATGAAAATGCCCAGGCGACTACAAGTGCGGAGTGCTTAACCTTCAATTTCACTTTTCACTTCCCCTCAGGTGCATGTTGGGCAATGCCGGACGCTCCGTGCTGCAGTGCCGGCGAGTGCGATTTGGAGTTGTTGCGGAGCACGCCTGCGGGTTTCGCGTTGCCGCGTAACGTGGCGGGATCGGCGATTGCAGTCTAGGTAGCGAAAATCGGCGCGTCTTGGTCGATTAGCGTGCGACTCGTGACGATTTCTGCATAGTGGCCTGAAGGGGGCGCTGACCAGGGTGCGCACGGGTAGCGGCGGCGCGCAAGCCGTGCGTAGTGGAGGGTGGTGCAATCGGCACAGCGCGGCAACGCGCGCCTGCGCTCGTCAAGGCGCGATCGTATAGCGCAGAATCCGGTCGCGCGACTGCTCGAGCAGGCGCGTCATTGCAGCCGCCGCAGCGTCGGCTTCGCGCGCGACGATGTGCCGGCGCACGGCATCATGCAGTTCGAGATCTTCGCTGGGCTTCGCGGCCTGGCGCTGCATCATTTCCGACGACACGCGCAGCGCGGCCTTGATGGCGTTGCCGATCGTGATGAACATACCGTTCTGCGAGGCCGTGATGATGGCGAGATGGAACTCGAGATTCGCGTCGGCGGCCGCGCGTATGTCCGAGGCGCCATGCTGGGCAGACTGGCCGTAAGCGCTCGCCAGTTCCAGGTAGCGGCGCTCGATGATCTGGAAGGTCTCTTCCTTGCCATGGCGCGCGGCGAGAAAGCTAGCGCGCGGCTCGAAGCAGATACGCATTTCGAATATGTCTTCGACGATCTTCGAGTCGAACTGCGCATTGAGGCGCCACGCGAGCACATCGCGGTCGAGCAGGTTCCAGTCGGAGAAGGGCAGGACACGTGTGCCGATCTTGGGCGAAACGGCAATGAGCCGTTTGCCCGCCAACTGCTTGATCGCTTCGCGCAGCGTGGTGCGGCTCACGCCGTACGCGCTGCACAGTTCGCTTTCGACCGGCAGCGCGTCGCCGGGCGCAAACTCGCCCGAGACCACGCGCATGCCGATAATCTTGGCGATCTGCGTTGTTATATTGCCAACGACCGGTTCGCGCTCGAACATCACTTCCCCTTCATGGACGTCGTGCACAGCGTGTCCGTGCTGTGTTATCGGGCGGTCGTCACAATCACGTTCCACGAGCCCGGTTTGAGCTTCGCGCGCACGCGTTCCCCCTCGACCGACACGGCGCTGTTGACTGCAGGCGCCACCGTCGTTGGCGCCTCCACCGTGTTCACCGCTTTCATGTTGGCATGATACAACTCGAGCGCGTGATCGAGCGTACGTTCCTTGCCGAGTCCGCGCAGCTCGACATCGAGTTCCATTTCGTCGCTCAGGTGGCGGTTGAGCGCGAAGAGGGTCGTCGTGCCGGTGGCGCGATCGTCCACCACCGCTGCGCAAAGATAGGGGATCTCCGGAAAGGTTTCCGCTTCATAGGTGGGCGAATCGATCACCGGCTTGAGCACGCGGCCATGGCCGAATTTCGAGGCCTGCGCGAACGGATGGAAGATGGTCTGGCGCCACGCGCGGCCGCCGGGCTCCGTCATGATCGGCCCGATCACGTTGACGAGTTGCGCGAGACAGGCGGTTTTCACGCGGTCCGAGTTGTTCATCATGGTGATGAGCGCGCCGCCCACCAAGAGCGCGTCTTCGTGGTTGTAGACCTCCTCGATGAGCCGCGGCGCCTCGGGCCAGCCCGGCTTGCGCAGGTCGTTGATGGTGCGCGCCTTGTACCAGACGTTCCATTCGTCGAATGAAAGCATGATGCGTTTGGACGAATGCTTGCGCGCGGCCACGCTGTCCGCCACCGAGACGATTTCCTTGATGAACAGGTCCATCACTTC
Source organism: Paraburkholderia nodosa DSM 21604 (assembly GCF_000519185.1). Classification (GTDB taxonomy): domain Bacteria; phylum Pseudomonadota; class Gammaproteobacteria; order Burkholderiales; family Burkholderiaceae; genus Paraburkholderia; species Paraburkholderia nodosa. The sequence goes on from NZ_JAFA01000032.1 coordinate 38,132, forward strand.
GATGTTGCCGAAGAATTCCGCGGTCGAGTCGCGCCGGTTCTCGAAGTAAGTATGTAGCGAAATGAAATCGACCTGCTCGAAGCAATGGTCGAGCACGCGGTCCTCCCACGCGCCATAGGTGGGCATTTCATGCGTGGAGGAGCCGCACGCGGCGAGCTGGATGGTGGGGTCGACCGAGCGCATGAGCTTGGCCGTTTCGAGCGCGGCACGTCCGTATTCTTCGGCAGTCTTGCGGCAGATCTGCCACGGGCCGTCCATTTCGTTGCCGAGACACCAGAACTTGATGTCGTGGGGCTGTTCATAGCCGTGCTCGCGGCGCAGGTCGGAGAGCGCCGTGCCGCCCGGATGATTGCAATATTCGACGAAGCGGCGCGCCTCGTCGGGACCGCGCGTGCCGAGGTTCACGCCGTACATGGGCTCGATGTCGAGCGAGCGGCACCATTCGATGAATTCATTCGTGCCGAACTGGTTGGTTTCGGTGGAGTACCACGCAAGATCGAGGCGGCGCGGGCGCTTTTCGCGCGGGCCCACGCCGTCTTCCCAGTTGTAGCCCGAGAGGAAATTGCCGCCCGGGTAACGCACGATCGTCGGGCCGAGTTCGCGCGTGAGCGCCATCACGTCCTTGCGGTAACCGCGCTCGTCGGCGTCCGGATGGCCGGGCTCGAAAATGCCGGTGTAGACGCAGCGGCCCATATGCTCGACGAAGACGCCGAAGAGGCGCCGGTCGAGCTCGGAAATGACGAAGTCGCGATCGACGATGAGGCGGGAAGCGATCATGGTGTTCCTCTATCCATCCTGTAGCTGTGTGAAGTGAGGCGGCCGCGCCGGGCGGGCGCGGACCTCCGGTGGCGTTATCGTGCGAGCAGGGCGTTGGTGCGTTGTTCGGCTTGCTTCTGCACGTCGGCGACCGACTTGCCCGTCGAGAGCATGTTGCTGATCTCTTCGCCCACGATCTGCTGGATCGCGAACTGGCGCGGCACGGTGTTCGGCAGTGCGTAACCGGTGGTGGAGATCTCCTTGATTTCCGCGCGATGCGGCAGCGCGTTGAACGTGGCGCTCGTGATGATCGACTGCCGCGCGGGCAGATGGCCAGTGCGGGCCCAGTCGCCGTCGTGGTCGTAGAGGAACTTGAGGAACACGAGTGCGGCGTGGCGCGTCTTTTCGTCCTTTGCGCCACCCTTGAGCATGACCCACGAGTGGCCGTCGGCCCACACCGCTTTCTTCTGATACAGATTCGGGAACGGCACCACGTCGTAGCCGTTGGCAAGCGGTGAGTCTGCCTTCTTCGCGAGATTCGTGAAGTCCTCGATCATCCACGTGCCGCACATGAGCACGCCCGCCTTGCCGTTTTCGAAGGCCTGGTTGGCCGCGCCGTAGTCGAGCCCCGGCGTGATCGCGCTCGCCTTCATGAGCTTGTCGTAGAGCGTGAGCGCATTGGTGGCGGCCGGCGTGTCCATGTCGATCTTCGTCGGGCCATTGGGGAACAGCGTACCGTTCTGCTGATAGACCCACGTGTCGAACGTGCGCGTTTGCGCGGCCGATTCGTTGGCGATCGGCACGGCGAAGTAGGGCAGGCCCGTTTTGTCCTTGAACTGCTTCGCCTGAGCGAGCAGTTCGTCGGGCGTCTTCGGCAGGATGGGCTTGCCGCTCGCGTCGACGAGTCCCGCTTTCTTGAACAGGTTCACGTCGATGTGCCAGAGCCACGAATGCGTGTCGAACGGCAGCGCATAGGTTTTGTCGCCGAACGTCACGGCGCGGTGCGCCTGGGTCGTGAAATCGCCCTTGTCCACGCCGACCGACTTGAAGCCGTCGTCGAGCGGTTCGACCAGATTGCGCTTCACGTAGTCGCCCAGCACGGACTCGTGCATGACCGAGATGGTCGGCACGTCGCGGCTCAGAATGCGCGCGTCGATCTGCGTATAGTAGGGCGCCCACTCGATGATCTGCGGCTTGACGACGATGTCTTCCTTGTTCGTCGCGTTGAACTGGTTCACGAGCGTCGTGATGATGCCGCACTCGCCCGAGGCCTGGCTCACGTCGTTGACCTTGCCGTATTCGGCGTCGCAGGCGCCGAAAAAGCGTGACAGCGTGATTTCCGTTTTGGCCTGGGCCGGCGCCGTCAAGGTCACCGCAAGGCCGAGCGCAGCAAGCGTGAGTACGCCGCGCATCAACGATCTTCTCATGTCTCTCTCCTGTGCAAGACCCCGCTGGCGCGCTGTTCACGCGCTCCCAGTGGATCATTTTGTTTGTACTGCGAATCAAACGGAAACCGGGCGCTGCTGGCCGATGTGTGTTTCGGGGTCGCCACCTACCGGACTGCGGTGCCGGCCACGGCCGCCACGATGTACTTCTGGAAGAACAGATACAGCACGAAGATGGGCAAGCCGGCGAAGACGGCCTGCGCCATGAGGTAGCCGATGCCCTCGGACTGCGCGAAATTGCCTTGCGTGGAGGCGAGCCCGATCGTCAGCGTGTACATCTCGGGCTTCGACGCGGAAACGAGGGGCCAGAGATAGTCGTTCCACGCACCGAGAAACGTGAAGATGGCGAGCGTCGCCTGCGCCGGCAGCGAAAGCGGCAGCACGACGCGCCAGAACACCTTGAAGCGCGAGGCATTGTCGAGCAAGGCGGCCTCTTCGATCTCGATGGGCACGGCCTTGAAGTACTGCGTCATCAGATACACGCCGAACGGCGAGGCGAGGCGCGGCAGAATCAGCGCGCCGTAGGTGTTGTGCCAGTCGAGCGTGGCGAAGATGTGGTGCAGCGGAATCACGAGCGCCTGCTCCGGCACGGCGAGTCCGCACAGGCAAAGCACATAGATATAGCGTTTGCCGGGAAACTCGGTGCGCGCAAAGCCATAGCCCGCGAGCGAGGCGATTACGAGCGTGAGCAGCGTCTGGCCGATCGAAACGATGAGGCTGTTGACGAGCCACCCGCCCACTGCCGAGGTGTTGAGGATGTTCGTGTAGTTCTGCAGCGTGAAGGGCGGCGAAAAGAGCACGTCGGTGTGCTGTTCGAGAAACGCATTCGGCTTGAACGAGAGGCACAGCACCCAGACGAGCGGTGTGATCCAGAAAAGCGCGAGCACGACCACGGCGCCGAGCATCAGGCGGTCGCCCATGCGGCCCGTCAGCGAGCCGCGCGAGCGGGTTTCGAAAGCGAGCGTGCTCATGCCTTCTCCTTCTTGCGCAGAAGCCAGGCCTGCGCAACCACGCCGATCAGCATCAGCGCGAACAGCACTTGCGCCGCCGCTGCGGAATAGCCGAACGACCATTGGCGGAAGCCGGTTTCGTAGATGAATTGCACGAGCGGGCGCGTGGAATTGTTGGGGCCGCCGTCCGTGAGCAACTGGGCCTGGCCGAACAACTGAAACTGCAGCACCGCTTCGATCACCGCCACGAGCGCAACGGTGCGCCAGATGGAAGGCAGCGTGATCTTGGTGAACGTGCGCCAGCGCGAGGCGTTGTCGAGCGCCGCGGCCTCGTAAAGCTCCTGCGGAATCTGCTGGAGCGCGGCCAGGAACAGCATCATCGGCAGGCCCATGATCCACCAGACCGTGACGACGGCGATAGCGGGCAGCGCGGTGGCCTCGTGCATCAGCGGGACGAATTCCGGCAAATGGAGCGCGTGGCTCAGGTCGGCGAGCAGGCCGTTGCCGGGCATCATCACGAGCTTCCAGACCAGCGTGACGATTGTGACCGATAACACGGATGAGCCGAAAAAAAGCGCGCGCAGCGCGGCGCCGAAGCGCCCGGGCCGGTTCAGCGCCAGCGCGAGCGCGAGGCCGAGCAGCACGAAGACAGGAACCGTGAGAATGACGAAGTAGAACGTGTTGCGCAGGGCGCCGCGGAAGATCGGGTCGAGGGTGAGATCGAGATAGTTGCGAATGCCGATGAATTCGCTCGTGCCGGCGAGCAGGTCCACGCGCTGCAGGCTGAGCCACCAGCCAAAGCACAACGGGACGATCAGCAACAGCACGTAGACGATCACGAACGGCAGCACGAACAGCGCGTTGGACCACGGCGCGCGCAGGTTGCGCCGGCGGCCCTCGCGCGTTTCCGGCAGCGGCATGGCAAGCGAGCGGTTAGAGGCCATGCCAGGCCTTGCCGGTTTCATCGAATACATGCAGGTGCGCCGCATCGAGACTCATGCGGATGGTGTCGCCAGTCTCGATTTCGAGTTCGCGTGCGCGCGGCAACTCGGCCACGAGCAATTGACCGTTGGGCATGCTCACATGCGCGAGCGAGCGGTCGCCTAGCCGTTCGATGACTTCGGCGCGGCCGACCAGCGGCCCTTGCGGGTCCAGCAGCACGTGTTCGGCGCGCACGCCCAGCGTGAGCTTGCCTGCTGGCAAGCTCGCCGCGGCAATGGCGGTGGGCGCCTCTACGCCGTCGAACGGCAGGGCGACGATCAGCCGGCCTCCGTTGTCGCCAACGCGCTCGACATCGATAAAGTTCATGGCGGGCGTGCCGATGAAACCCGCGACGAAGCGCGTGGCGGGCCGCTTGTAGATGTCGAGCGGTGCGCCGATCTGCTCGATGCGCCCGCGGTTCATGACGACGATGCGCGTGGCGAGCGTCATGGCTTCCACCTGATCGTGCGTGACGAACACCATGGTGGAATGCAGGCGCTGATGAATGCGCGCGAGCTCGAGGCGCGTGCGGGTGCGCAACGCGGCGTCGAGGTTGGAGAGCGGCTCGTCGAAGAGAAAGGCTTCGGGTTCCTTGACGACGGCGCGGCCGATGGCGACGCGTTGGCGCTGGCCGCCCGAAAGCTGGGCGGGACGTCGCTGCAGCAGCGGGCCGAGTTCAAGCATGCGCGCGGCCTCGTTGATGCGCTGGTCGACTTCTCCCGCGCTCACGCCCGTATTGCGCAGGCCGAACGCCATGTTGTCGTACACGGTCATGTGCGGGTAGAGCGCGTAGTGCTGGAACACCATCGCCACGCCGCGCTTGCCCGGCGGCTGGTCGTTCACGCGCCGCTCGCCAATGCTGATCTGGCCGTCGCTCACTGTTTCGAGCCCGGCGATCATGCGCAGCAAGGTGGATTTCCCGCACCCCGAAGGGCCGAGGAAGACAAGGAACTCACCGGATTGAATGTCGAGGTCGAGGCCGGTGATCACCTCGGTTTCGCCATACCGCTTCGTTACGCCGCTCAGTCGGATGCCCGTCACGGTGCCTCCTGTGGAGTAGTCTCGTACCGCCGCTTTTAGTGCGTTGATATTATGAAAAGAGCGATGCTCTAACCCATTCGTGTAAACACTGATCCTCTGGTATCCCAAATAATGGGTTTTATGCGCATTACATCAATGGGGCGATTACGCAAGATGGGATGGAGAGGATTGCCTGGTAATTCCGTATCGCTTATGCGCGGGAGGCGCAATGCGTTAGCGAGACAAAAAAATACCCGCACGAGGCGGGCAAGAGGTTTGAGGAGACACTAAGAGAGGACGCGGGGGGCACCCTCAATGCAGACTGTAGCGCTTACCGCGGCAGTCCACACCTATCAGAACGGGGAGGGTGGGTGAAATGTCGGTGTGAGTGGCAGCGCAAAGCGGGGACACGGATCGGGTGGTAATTGATTCGGTATCCTGATTCAATACGAGTCTCGCTATTTTTCCATTCGGATTTGAAGTACGGTTGGATTGTAGAGCCAAGCCTGGCACGCGCGGCTCATGGAGATTCCCGCCTGGAAGGATCCATTCGCGGGGCTCGACGCGCCCGAACTGCCACCGGTCGGGGTGGAAGCAAGATAGCGGTGGGCGGCGTTCTAACGTCAACCCGAAGTGCGCCAGACTCAGTGCGACGAAACATATATCGCATCCGCAAACGGCTCCGGAATGGCAAAGCTTGCGCGTATCCGCTTCGTTTCCGCTGCAGGCGTGAGGCCAAAGAGTCTTTTGAACTCCCTGCTGAACTGGGACGCACTCGTGTAGCCCACCGCGAGGCTCGCCGCCTCCGCGGTCAGGTCCTGCCGGACCATCAACAGGCGAGCCTGATGCAAACGCGTCGACTTCACGTACTGCATCGGCGAGACCTGGGTGATCGCCTTGAAGTGGCTATGGAAGCTCGGCACGCTCATTCCCGCTTCTTGCGCCAACTGCATCACGTCCAGTGGCTGCGCGTAGCCGGCGTGGATCAGGCGTAGCGATCTGCCTATCCGGCCGAACTGACCTCGCATCGCTAAAGCCTCGCGCATCGAGCTGCCTTGTGCGCCGGTGAGCACCCGGAAATAGAGTTCGCGCAGCAGGCACGGGCCCAATACGGCGGCTTCGAGGGGCCGATGCATCGCCTCGAGCAAGCGCAGCAACGAGACCTGCATCGCGTCATCCATCGGCGTCGACATCATGCTTTGAGGCGCTTGCACGCGCTCCGCTACGCCTTCGCGATCGATCTGTACCGCCAGTTCGGCGGCCAGCGTGAAATCGAGATGCAGGTAGAGCGCAAGCAACGGACGCTCCGCAGTTGCGTCGGTTTCCATGCTGAACGGAACTGGCACGGACACGGCCAGATAGTGCTGTTCATCGTACAGGTAGAGACGGTCGCCGAAATAACCTCGCTTGCGCCCCTGGCAAACGATCACGATGCCGGGGTCGTAGAGCACCGGCGTGCGTGACAGCGGCCGGTTCGAACGCAGGATACGGACGCCCGGCAGCGCGGTGAGGTTGTAGCCCTCCTCGGGCGCCAACGCGCGAAGCAAGGCAATGATGCGCTTGCGGCTGCGCGACGAGAGGTCAGGATTGTGGGTAGAGGCCCGCTTCGTGCTCATAGTTTTAGGCAAGAAAAATAGCGGAATTTCGCTTGGTTCGCTCCGCTCTTCAGACTAGTATGCACTCACCAGACCACATTCGGGAGAAGCTTCAATGGAGTCCAGCAAAATTCTGCTCATCACTGGCGTGAGCAGCGGCTTTGGTCGCGCGCTAGCGCAAGAGGCGGTTGCGGCAGGCCACAAAGTCGTCGGTACCGTGAGAAGTCTCGAGAAGAAGCGCGAGTTCGAGTCTCTCTCTGCAAATGCCGCATTCGCACGCGTGCTCGATGTGACCGACTTCGACGCGATCGACGGTATCGTCGAGGAAATCGAGGCGAGCGTCGGGCCGGTCGATGTGTTGGTCAACAATGCTGGCTACGGGCACGAAGGCGTCATGGAAGAATCGCCCCTGGCCGAAATGCGCAGACAGTTCGACGTCAACGTGTTTGGCGCGGTCGCCATGATGAAGGCGGTTCTGCCGTTCATGCGTGCGCGCAGACGTGGCCACATTCTGAACATCACGTCGATGGGCGGCTATATCACCATGCCGGGCATCAGCTATTACTGCGGTAGCAAGTTCGCCCTGGAGGGCATCTCCGAGGCGCTTGGTAAGGAGGTCAAACCTTTCGGTATCGCCGTGACAGCCGTTGCGCCTGGCTCCTTCCGCACCGACTGGGCCGGCCGCTCGATGCGACGAACGCCCCGTTCGATCCCGGATTACGACGCGAACTTCGATCCTATCCGCAAAGCGCGCGAGGAGAAAAGCGGCAAGCAATTGGGCGATCCCCAAAAGGCAGCGCGCGCGATGCTTGCCGCAATCGCCGCGGACCACCCTCCCGCGCATCTTTTGCTAGGTAGCGATGCACTCGGGCTCGTGAGGGACAAGCTGTCGACGTTGGAAGACGAAATCCGTGCCTGGGAGAGCGTGACGGTCTCGACTGACGGCTGAGGAGCACAGGCGTGACGGGGCTTCTCACCCGGCTTGAAACTGCTGGCACTCCGTTGCGAACCAATGGTCGACCACGCGCTGCGCCGCCTGAAGATCCTCGGGGTAGTACGGGTCGTTCCATGGTGACGGGTCGTAGCCGGCCTTCCTTAGCGCCGCAACCTCGCTTTGGTGTTGTGCCATCGTCGGAGGCGCGTTGCTCCTGAGCGCGGCGAGGTCACGGCACTCCATTGGACTCAGATGTGACCCGCTTTGCGGCACGCCGCCGGCGGCACATCCAGCCAGCAGGAGCGCCAGCGCAGTCAGCGTCGTGCGGTTTTTCGGGCGGCTTTCCATAGCGCATCTCCACGCGTCTGATTGGCGCGACGAGCGGTACGATGCCGCCCGTCGCGCGTGACTTCCGCGTCTATTTTGCCTTAGGCCAGTCGCCGGAACAGGCGCACTCGAAAGTGAAGAAAGCCGGGAGTCAGTGGAACGCGTGCGCCTGGTTCACTCGATCGCCGCTCCCTGTATCGCCTCGACGAGGTCCGCGTTGCTGTGGGCGCGGCCCGCGATGCCCCAGGAACCGTCCGCCGCATAGACGATGTTGGTCCAGATGTGGTCCCGCGTCAGCCGCCCGCCGGCCGCACGTTCGAGGATCGCGGTCGCCTTTTCGGTGAAAGCCTGTTTGGCCTCGGGCGTCGCAAGCGCGATCTGCGGCAGCGTGAGTTCGACGAACGCCGCGGCCGCTGGCTTGCCGGCCGAGAACACGCGTGCGGCCGGTATGACGTTCAGCGTTCCGATCACATTGGGCGTCATGAACGCGTTGCCTTCGAGCTGCGCGACACTCAACAGCGCCTGCGTCAAGGCGGCGAACGTATGGGCTTCGGCCTCGGTGGACAGCACTCCTTCGGATACGGTCAGCGTGATAGGCATGTCAGATCCTCACGTGTCAGTGACTGCGGTTAGTGGTATATATGTAGCAACTGCTCTCTATGTATAGACACTGGTTGCTCTTTAAGCAAGAAAAAAGAGCGATCGCTCCGAATGTGAGATTCCGATGCGTTATACCGCCGAGCACAAGAACGAAACCCGCAAACGCATCGTCGATGCAGCGAGCCGCCTGTTCCGCCGCGACGGCTACGGCGGTTCCGGCATCGACGGCCTGACGAAGGAGGCGGGCGTCACCAACGGCGCGTTCTACGGGCACTTCAAATCGAAGGGCGAGGCGTTCCGCACGGTGGTTCTGGCTGGCATGGAACAGTTGCGGCTCGCCGTCGCCGATCTGAAAGCGAGCCGCGGCAAACGCTGGCTCAAGACGTTCATTGGCTTCTATCTGGGCCCGAAGCGCACTTGCGACATCGGCGAAAGCTGCGCGCTGCCGAGCTTTTCACCCGAGATGGTTCGCGCCGACGGCGAGACTCGCGAAGCCTATGAGGCGGAGCTGCGCCGCTTGATCGAGGAGGTCTCGGCGGGGCTACCCGACGAAGCCGGCGCGGCGCGCGACGACAAGGCGATCGCGCTGCTTGCGATGTTGTCGGGCGGAGTCACGCTGGCGCGGGCGGTGCCGGATCCGGCGCTGTCGAAGCGGATCGCCGACGCCGTCGAGCGCTCGGCGGTTGCGCTGACTTCGGCGCCGCGCAAGCAAGGCTGAGGTTACGCGGAAGCGGGGACACTTGCCCTAGAGGCCGTTCGCCCACCAGCAGCAGACGAAGAAGGCCGACGCGCCAGTTGCGTCGTCGGCAGCACGGCAATGCGTTCGGGCGCCGGCACGACACCCGAACGCGGATTGCCTAGTAGCCGACCGTGAAGCGCGCGCGCTCGTGTGCAGGCTGTTCCAGTTCGTCGACCAGCGCAACGGCGTAGTCCTCAAACGAGACCCAGCTCCTGCCCTGTTCGTCCACGAGGAGGTCATCGCCGCCAAGGCGGAACTTGCCCGTGCGCACGCCCGGATCAATCCGCATCGGCGGGCTGAAGTACGTCCAGTTGATATCCGAGGCTCTCAACGCCGCGAAAGCCTTGATATGGGAAGTTGCGATCGAAACCAATTTCTCCGGCCAGTGACCCGAATCAAGCACCGTTACGCCGGGCGAGAACCAGAGCGAGCCGCAACCGCCTGCCATGATGAGGCGCGCAACGCCGGCCTTGCGAACCGCGGCAATCGCCCGCTCGGTCACGTCGGCCAATTGATCCGTGTAACTCACATCGCTGAAAAAACGTGCGTCGTCCTTCGGAGGTCCGAAGGCGCTGACTACGCCATCGGCCCCGGCGATGATCTCCGCAATTCGATCTGCACTACTGAGATCATCGCGCGCGCGATTGATGCTTCTGGGAAGCTTGTCCGGGTTGCGTGCGACGGCCGTGACTTGATGCCCGCGGCTGATCAGTTCGCTGAGAACCGTGCGGCCGACCTGACCTGTGGCGGCGAGAACGACGACTTTCATGTTCAAGATTCCTTGATGATTGGCATTTCGTTGGTTGAATGGCTATGTGGCCCGCGATGCCGGGGGGCACCGTGGGGCTCCGCGCTACTCCGTATGACCCGTGGTCTCCAGCGCCGGGTAATCGACATAGCCCGCTGCGCCGCCGCCATAGAACGTCGCGCGGTCATAGCGGTTGAGCGGCGCACCCAGCCTGAGCCGCGCAGGCAGGTCGGGATTCGCGATGAACTGCCTGCCGAATGCCACCGCGTCGGCGAGCCCCGCCTGGATGGCCTTGTCCGCTGACTCCGCTGTGAATCCGCCGGCGAGGATCAGCGTCCCTGGCCAGTAGGGGCGGAGCTGGCTGATCTCCTGCGGGGTGTCGATCTCCATTCCGGCGCTCGTGCGCGCCTCGATCAGGCTGACGTAGGCGATACCGAGTTTGTTCAGGCGTGTCAGCACATACCCGTAAAGCCCGACCGGATCGGAATCGCCCACGTCGTTGTAGGTGCCGAACGGTGACAGGCGAACGCCGACGCGATCGGCGCCCCAGATCTCGATCAACGCTTGCGTTACCTCGATGAGCAGCCGGGCCCGGTTCTCTACCGATCCGCCGTAGATGTCGGTGCGCTTGTTCGAGCGATCGTCCAGAAACTGCTGCAGCAGATAGCCGTTCGCGCCGTGAATCTCCACACCGTCGAACCCGGCCGCCATGGCATCGCGCGCGCCTTCGCGCCAGGCCTCGATGATCCCGGGAATCTCGGCCAGCTCAAGTGCACGCGGCGTCTCGTAAGGCACTGGCTTCCACTCCGGGGTCAGCGCAGTTTGATCGGTGATCGCAATCGCCGACGGTGCAACAGGAAGCTCGCCATTCGGCTGGAAGCTCGAATGCGACGAGCGCCCCGTATGCCACAGCTGCAGAAAGATGACGCCTCCCTTGGCATGTACTGCGTCGGTCACTTTCCGCCAGCCAGCCACTTGCTCTTCGGAATGAATGCCAGGGGTCGCCGGATAACCCTGCCCATCGGGGCTGACTTGCGTGGCTTCGGCAATGAGGAGGCCGCCCTCGGTAGCGCGTTGGCCGTAGTACTCGGGCGCGAGCGGGTTCGGAACATTCCCGGCGCCAGCGCGCATGCGCGTGAGCGGGGGCATCACGACACGATGGGCCAGCTCGTAGCGTCCGACTTCAAGCGGTGTGAAGAGCGATAAGGGGGGCATCAGAGAATCCTTCGCACGTTCGTTCGGCAACAGGTGGCGCAAATCCGAACGGAAATTTCAGGGCCGGTGCAGTCGAGGCGCATCGGGTGGAAACTGCTAAATTAATTATGACCGGTCGTCTTAAATTAGTCAACGAGGTCGGATCAATGGGATGTGCACCCGAATTCCCGTAGTGCTTGACAGCCGGTTCGGGATGGTTAAAATTGAAGACGACCGGTCATTTATATTTGATGGAAGCTGCGCCGATGGAATCGAAGACGACCCCGGCCCGCCGAGGCCCCAAGCCCAACGTACTTACCCGCGACGATCTGCTTCGAGCAGGAGTCCGATTGCTGCACGATTCCGGCTACGCCGCGACGGGTATCAAGGAAATCGTCGATGCGGCCAAAGTGCCCAAGGGGTCCTTTTATAACCACTTCGATAGCAAGGAGGACTTTGGGGGCGAAGTGGTCGACGCTTATTTCGAGCGAAGCCACGGCGAACTGCGTGCACTCCTGACCAACGAGAGCATGCCGCCACTCGTGCGCTTGCATACCTATTTCGACGAGCGGATTCGCGGTTATCGGGCGGGTGGCTATCTGCGAGGTTGCCTGATGGGAAACCTCAGCCTCGAGGTCGCCGATCACAGCGCATTGATCCGTGAGCGGCTCGCAACGCATTTCAGGACATGGGCCGCTCTCTTCGAGAACTGCGTTGCTGAAGCTCAGGCGACGGGGGCGATCGGCACGCGACTGCCCGCGCCGTTGCTCGCCCAATTCATGTTGAACAGCTGGGAGGGCGCACTGTTACGCATGCGCGCGGAGCAAAGCGACGCCCCGCTGTATGAGTTCATGGAAGTTGTCTTCCGATCGGTTCTGGCTTGACGCAGCGTAAGAGACAAAAATGAACCCACTTGAAATGAGCGGACTCGATTTGCTGCGTGCAGTCGTGGCCGGCGACCTGCCGCGTTCGGCGATGGCAGAGACCGTACCCATGACGTTTCTGGACGTCGATCCCGGGTATGTGAAGCTTTCAGCCCGCGCAGGGAAACAACATCTCAATCCTCTGGGCGGCGTTCACGGCGGTTTCGCGGCAACCGTACTTGACTCCGCAACGGGCTGCGCTGTTCATTCGATGCTGGAGGCGGGCGTCGGATACGGCACGATCGATCTGCAGGTGAAGATGTTGCGCCCCGTGCCGATTGATCAGGATCTGGTGGCCGAGGCTCGCTCGGTCCACATCTCGCGAAACATCGCGACCTCGGAGGGTACGTTGAAGTCTTCCGATGGAAAGCTGTTCGCGACTGCTACCGCAACCTGTTTCTTGAAGAGAGGGTAGGAAACGTAGCGACAGCCAGAACGCTCTGACCGGTCGCAAGGCGCTCCAGTGCCATCAGCAGGCGTGCCTGCTGCCGCCACATCGTCGGCGTGATCGGCACTTTCGCGCTGGTCTCCCATGCAAGTTTGTGCGTGCACATCAAGAAAATGAAGGAAGCCATAGAAAGTGAGCCATTTGCCCTGAGGGGCGTGACTCGACGTGAGGCGTCTGCCCGGCTACTCGAATGGGAAGCGCGAAAGAAGAGGGTATTGCCGACAGCGATCGTGTTGACGGTATTGCCTGGCGCGCTGGACGGCGTGTTCTCTTTTAGCCTGTAGCCGGTGCCCACATTGGCTCCCGGAAAGGACACTTCAATGCCGCGGCGGCTCGACGTCGAAGGCAATCCGTCCAGCCGGCAGAAAAGTGAGCGAGACGACGGCACCGCCCTTGACTTCAGGAAAGTGATGGCTGCCCGGCGCGGGTGCTGTCCAGCCGCCATAACACCAGCCGTTCGGACCCGCGAGCGCAGCGCCTTCATTGAGCGGCACCACCAGATTGATCTCGCCATAGGGGTGCAAATGGTCGTCGGCGCGCAAGCTGCCTTCCGGGTTGTTCTGGGTATTGTCCGTGCTGTCCAGCAGCACCGCCGTGGCGCTGAAGAAGAGCGTCTCCGCGCTCGGCACGACGACTCGTGAGCGACGATAGCGCGGACCGGCGACCTCGATGTCGGCCGCCCAGCCTTCATTCACGCCGGCGATAATCAGTCGCGACAGGTCCCTGTACAACGCGCTTTCAACGCCATATTTCGTATTCAGCCATTGCTCGACCTCGGTGCCCGCGGTCATGTCCTTGATCTCCTGCAGCAAGGGGATAAAGCGTGCGACGAGTTCGTCCCGGGTGGTTGCGAATTGGCTCTGAGACATTCTGGACCTCGCTCCTGTGTGCATCGGTGGCGGCAGTGGATGGGAGCCGCCATTCTTGCTGATGACGTACGTTCAATCCATAATCAATCGATCGGATTTCCTATTGCATCGTACAAATTTCACATGGACCCACTTTCCGATGTGTTCTCGCTGCTGAAAGTCAAAAGCGTGCTCTCGGCCCGCTTTGAGGCAGCCGGTCCGTGGGCCCTGAGATTTCCCGCCTATCGTCATGTGAAATTCGGTGGTGTCATCAAGGGCGCCCGATGGGTATGGATCGAAGGCGTCACCACGCCCGCGAAGATGGAGGAGGGGGACTTCTGTCTGTTCACGGACGGATCGCCCTACTGTTTTGCCAGTGACCCCGCCGTGAAAATGCAGGACGGAGACAAGATGTTTGCCAGTCACCTGGATGCGGACGGGATCGTTCGCTATGGACGGGGAGACACGCGCACGATAAGCGTCGGGGGGACGTTCGAATTCGACGGAGACATGAGCGGCCTGCTGCTCAATATCTTGCCCCCGCTCGTGCTCGTTTCCGCGGATTCTCCGGATGCCAGATCGCTGCGTGCGGCCCTCGAATTGATCAGGACAGAGACAGAATCAGTGCGGCCTGGCACGGCGGCGATGGCGGGCAGCCTCGCAAATATCGTGCTCGTGAACATCCTGCGCGCGCATCTGGCCGCGAGTTCGGGGTCCACCGGCTGGCTAGGCGCGTTGTCGGATCCAAGGATCGGCGCCGCGCTAAAGATGGTGCATGAGGACATGGCTCGTCGGTGGAAGGTGGCCGAACTGGCGTCGAAAGTCGGCATGTCACGCACCGCCTTCATCGAGCGCTTTAAAGACCTCGTGGGATTGCCTCCATTGGAATATCTGATCCGCTGGCGCATGACGATCGCAAGAGATGCCTTGAAGACGGGCAACGATAATCTCGCGAGCATCGCCGCCGCCGTTGGCTACGCATCGGAGACCACGTTTAGTTCGACTTTCAAAAGGATGTTTGGTCAGAGCCCCAGCCGGTATCGCTCGCAAGTGCGAAGCAAGGTTTGAATGCATCCGGCAGGCAGGCTCCTGGCGTCGATAGCGGCGGCCTGCGCGATGGCCCGATCCGCAGCCTGGTCCGTCCGGGTGAGTCTTCGTCATTTCTCCTGGTCATGTGCCGCTGGACTCGGGGGATCCGCACTCGACAGCGCGGATCGTCTTGCGATCATGGACGCGTTTGCGCGTGACGTCCGTCGTGCACGCGGCGTTGATCCGGGCGAGTAGGGCGAAGATGACCCTCTGCCGATCAAAACGGGGAACCCGGGCAAACGGTTCGCAAACCCGCGCCGGGACGGGTGCCAACGCGTTGCTGCAGCGGTTCCGCGTGGCAGCCGCCCTTGATCACCTGACCGGCCCGTTGGGGGTCAGGATCGGTGGTTCAATGCCGCCCGTATCCACGGCGAAGCCGCCCCAGGGGCCCGAACCGACACGCGGGCCGATGTCACCCGGCGGGATGTAGTCGCTGCTGACCGGTATGGCGGCCGCCGTACCGCGAGAGCCGGTCCCCGTGCCGATGACGCCTGGCGGGCCGTAGCCGGTATCCGAGGTAGTCGACGCCGGGGCGTTTGTGCTGCCGCCCGCACCCGTTACCCTCGGTTGGCTGTATGTTGCCGGCGCGGCGCGCGCTATGGAGTTCGCACCAGGCGCGGTGCGGGGCATTACCACGACCACGTTCTGCCTCATGCGCAACCGGGCGAACCTGCTTCCCAGGGCGCTGGCCGATGCCACGCCAGGGCCGCCTGCACTCGCGTTACCTCCGCCGGCGGCGCCTGCACCTGCGCTACCGGTGCCCGAACTGCCTGTGCCAGAGCTACCTGTGCCGGAGCTACCTGTGCCGGAGCTACCTGTGCCGGAGCTACCTGTGCCAGAGCTACCTGTGCCAGAGCTACCTGCGCCAGAGCTACCTGCGCCGGAACTACCGGCACCAGAACTACCGGCACCATGGCCGCCCCCTCCCGAACCCGCACCACTGCCACCCGAACCGGCGCCGCTCCCTCCCGAGCCGGCGCCACTGCCACCCGAACCTGCGCCGCCGCTACCCGAACCGGCACCGGCGCCACCGGAGCCGGAACCGCTGCCCCCCGAGCCCGCACCGTTGCCGCCTGAACCGGCACCGTTGCCGCCGGAGCCCGCACCCGCTCCCACACCCGCACCGTTGCCACCCACACCTGCGCCGACACCCGCACCGACGCCTGCGCCGTTGCCACCCACACCAGCGCCGACACCCGCACCGACGCCTGCGCCGTTGCCACCCACACCTGCGCCGACACCTGCACCGACGCCCGCGCCGTTCCCACCCACACCTGCACCGACGCCCGCACCGACGCCCGCACCGTGGCCGCCGTTGCCGTTGCCACCGCCATTGCCGCCCGCGCCCCCACCGTGGCCGCCACCGCCACCATTGCCACCGCCACCGTTGCCGCCTGCTGCTGCATAAGCCGCACCGGACAGCGCTAACATCACCACCCATGTCGCCGTGTGTTTCGTCGCTCGGTTCATCGTCCGCCCCTTTCCTCGTACAAACCGCTTCGAAAGTGCGCCGGTGCAGCGCTCAAATTCTGCGCGTACGCCAACAGCTGCCTCGCGCATACGATGTGCCACGGCGAGCGGGGGAATCGATTCTACTAAGGAGAACTACGAACAACGCGATGCATCGCCCGATGCAGGCGGGATGACCCGGCGTTCCCTTGTACGGTTGCGCGTTTTTCACCGACGGCATTTTGAAAAATTGGCATCGGAAAAGTCTCCAGGCGTCACGTACGGATCCGACCACACGTCATGCGTGGGAACCGTGTCGAATGCCGGACTTGAATAAGAGTCTTTATCAACCTCCGGGAAAGCATGATCCGTGCGCAGAATCCAGAGAGCGGAGAAGAGGAACTCGTGGATGCGAGCCACCGAATTCCTCAGGGTTCAACACGTCACCTGATTCGTACTGCACCGGTACTGACGTCCCGATCAGCGTCAGGGCTTCCCGCTTTGCGCATATTCACGGATGCGCGTGGCCAGCGCGGGTATGCCCGAATTGCGGGCCACGTAGTGGGAAAGCTGGCGGGTGCTCAGGTCGACGGTCACCTGATCGTCGGGCGCCTTGGTATAGGGTCCATCGACGGCAGCGTGATATTCGATGCGCAACTGGGTGTCGTTCGCGAGGATGCGCAAATAGCCGTAATTCTGGTCGTCGTAGTTCTCGATGACCACGGCATCGGTGCTCTTCGTTGCGGCCTGGATCAGCTGCGGTGCACGAAGCGGCGGCTGGCCGTTGGTGGTCAGTCGCTGTACGTTGTGTCCGCCGTTGCCGCACACGATGTACGGAATGTGGGTGCCGTCCGGACGTGTGCGTGTGAAGCGCTGATAGTTGTGCGCGTGGCCCGCAAGATCGGCATGGGGCCATACGCCCACCTCTTCGCAGATCGCATCGATCTGCTGCTGCATCTCGACACTCCAGCCGTGACGTCCGCGCGCGACATACGGCGGATGATGATGCGCGAACAGTAGTGCGCCCGTGTAGCCTTCCTTTTTCACCCGCGTCAACGCCGCCTTGAGAAACTTCAGCTGGCTACTGCCGATGTCGCTATTCGAAATCACCCCTGGATCTTCGAGCGTATTGCTATACAACGCGATGATGCGCACGAACGGCGCTTCGAATGTAAAGAAAACGCCAGGTTGAATTTGCGCAGTACGTGAAAGGTTGCCCGCATCGGGCGAGACCTGAAAGCAGTCGGAGCAGAAGTTTCGCAGAAACGCCTGCAGACTCTTTTCGTGCTGCAAAGGCGAGATCATCCCGTCATGATTGCCGGCTACAGCGAGGATCGGCGCGTGATAGTCGCGATAGGGCTCGTAGAACTGATCGTAGTAGTACTGCGCTTCGCCGAAGCTGTAGACGATGTCGCCCAGCAGAAAATTGAATTGCGGCACTTCGGCAGGATCGGTTTCGTCGAAGTCGCTGACCATCTTGTCGGACACTTCGTTCTGCGTTTTCGGGCTGCGGGTACTGCCGCAATCGCCCGTCGAGTGAAAAACGATCTGTCCGTTCGCGTTGATCTGATCGAGGATGGTCTGATCGTTGTCGATCACGTCAGCGAGTGTCAGGCGGGGCTCGACGCCGCCGCGCGGCGCGGGAAACGCAAGGGCCTTGAGTTTGTGCTCGCGGTTGAGTTCGTCGATCATCCTGTAGGCCGCCACATCGGATGCGTGCCTGACGATGAAGGTTTGCGGATCTGGCGTAGGCTGCGGCTGCGAGAAGACGGGGGCGGCGAGAACGCGGCCGCTGCCACTGCTGGTTGACGTTCGAACTGAGCGCTTCTTTGGCATGTTCCATTTCCTCCAATCGTGGATAAAAAAGTGGGACCGGGCTTGATCGACGTGGTCCCTGCCGAATGCTCCGGGTGAGACGGTGGCTTGGAGGAGAGGTTCAGTCGTAGTCGTTGCAGGTCGTAACAGGAGATTTTTTTCTCCGCTTATACTCACTCTCGCCTGAATGGTTCGCGCCCAGGTCCCACGCTGCACGCCGAAAAAAAACACGACGCCAGTCGACAACACGGCACGCGATTCACGTTTCGCAACCGCGGTTCTTACATAACGGGTGGGACCTATTATGCTAAATCGTGCTTTTGGCGCAGTGATTTCATCGTTGCTCGTGGCCGGCGCGGCCGCTGCACCAGCCATCGCGCATGCCGACGACAGCTTCGCGCAGGACGACGGCGCGTCGCATGGCCGGGCGGTCAAGGTAATGATCATTTCGATGTTCGGTCCGGAAGGGCAGGTGTGGCTGGATCATCTCGGACCGTGGCAGGACATCACCGTCGCGGGTCTGTCCCCTGATTACCCTGCCGTGCACTGCAACCGCCAGGATGTCTGCGTGATGACGACAGGCATGGGGCACGCGAACGCCGCCGCGTCGATCATGGCGCTGACGTTCTCGCCGCGTTTCGACCTGCGCCATACCTACTTCATGGTGGCGGGCATCGCCGGTATCGATCCGCTTCAGGGGACCGTCGGTTCCGCTGCCTGGGCGAACTGGCTCGTCGACTTCGGCATTCAGTGGGAGATCGACGGACGCGAAATTCCGCCGGGCTGGAACACTGGCTATCTCGGCATCAACACGACGGGCCCGACCCAGAAGCCGCCGCTCGACTATCGCACCGAAGTGTTCCAGCTGAATCCGGCGCTCACGAACGCGGCGTTCGCGCTGTCTCGCAACGTGACGCTGACCGACGACGCCCAGGCGCAGGCCGCCCGTGCCAAATACAGCTATGCACCCGCAAACCGTCCGCCGACCGTGATCCAGTGCGACACGCTGGCGGGCGATACCTGGTGGTCGGGCACCGACCTCGGCGAGCGGGCGCGGCAATGGACGAAGATCCTGACCGACGGCAAGGGCACCTATTGCACGACGCAGCAGGAAGACAACGCCACTTTCGAGGCGCTGACGCGTGCGGCGAACGTGCATCGCGTCGACCTGAACCGTGTGGCGGTGCTGCGCGCCGGCTCGGATTTCGACCGGCCGTACGCGGGCCAGTCGAGCGCGGATAATCTGCTCAACTACGCGTCGCAAGGCGGCTTCACGATCGCGATCGACAATTTGTTCCTCGCGGGCAATCCGCTAGTGCAGGACATCGTCACGCATTGGGGCGAGTGGCGCAACGGCGTACCGCAGCGCTAGCGCGCACGGTGTTGCGGACGGCGTGGGCATGCTGGTCGAGCACGCCGCCGAAGCGTTTGCATGGTGATGCGGCGTGCGACCGTCGACGGCGGCTTGGGGTCTCCTGCGTTTTGCCGGCAGGCAGCACCGCTTTCCAGGCGCCGTCCCACCTACTAGACTTCGGTGATCACACGGGACACTTTTCCGACAGGTGACCGATGCCTCCATCCGATGCAGGTTTGCTTACCGCCGTGCTCGAGGCCGTCGCCCGTCGCGACAGTCTGGTCCCGAATGACTGGACGAATGTCATCACTTTTGTCTCTCTGCGCTCGCCCGCCAGGTTCGATCGCGACGCATTCGAAAGACTGCGCTCGATGATGAAGGCGGACTACGGCCTCGAACTGACGGTTGTCGGCGGCGCCTATGGATGTTTCAAGCTGTTCGTGCGCGTCGAGCATTCAGCAGACGGTAAGGCGACGATGGTGGAAGTGGATTCCAGCACGCAGCCCGATCCGGATCTGGTGAAGGTCGTCCTGCTGCAAATCATGAATTCCCAGGCCGTGCGAAAGGAACTCGCCGAAGCCGGCATTGCCAAGGTGCAGACCCGCGAGGTCACGTACGACGTGCGCACCGAAGAGCGCGGTTCGGGGCACGGCGGCGACAGGCCGATCATCATCGTGAACGGGCCGGTCGGCTCGATCGGCAACCAGAACACGATTTCGGGCACGGACATCAGCGCCGGACATGAGCGACCACTGGCTGCCCGCGCCTCGCGCAAGCCCGGGCCGGGTAAGTGACGGCGTTCCCAAAGGAAGAAGGAGCGAGACAGTGAACAAGACCACCGAAGTCAAGGGCGCCGTGGTTTCGATAGGCGACTTCAACGACATTCACGACGTCAACGTGCAGGTCAACATGGTCGAGGCAATGGCCGACGGCGAACTGCACTCGCTGGCTGAGCAACTCGCTTCCCTGCGGCAGGCGCTGCAGTCCAAGGCGGCATCGGCCGACGATTTTGTCGAGCTTGGTCAGGTCGCCCAGGCGGAAAAGGCCGCTCAGGCCGGGGACAAGACCGGCGTGTTCGAAGCGCTGAAGAAGGTCGGCCGGTGGAGCCTCGACGCCGCCAGGGATCTGGGCGTCGCTCTCCTCGCTGAAGTCATCAAAAAGTCGGCCGGCATCGGCTAACGCGCGCGCAGCCAATTCGTGACTTTCGGCCCACGGCCGGGATCTTCCCCGAGTCGGTCATAGGCTCACGGTGGCGTCGTCAAGCAACGGATAGTCGTTATATCCGGTTGCGTCGTCCGTATAGATCGTCTCCGCGTTGACGGCATTGAGCGGCGCGTCGCGTCTAAAGCGCTCGACGAGATCAGGATTGGCGATAAAGGCGCGCCCGAACGCTGCGGCGTCCGCTTCGCCGCGATCAATCGCGGCCTGTGCGCTTTCCTTTGTCAGCCCTTCATTGAGAATGTAGGCCCCCTTGAAGTTCTGCCTTACGTCGCGGCCAATTCGCTCTTCGCCGCGATCGAGGCCCTCTCGCGCGAAGATGAACGCGATGTTGCGCGCGCCGAGTTGCTGGGCGACATATCGGAACAGCGCACGCGGATTCGAATCATGCATCGAGTGTGAACTGGACATCAGATTCAGATGCACGCCGACGCGGTCGGCCGGCCAAACAGTGAGCACGGCATCGAGTGCTTCGAGAAGGAAGCGCGCGCGGTTCTCGATCGAACCGCCGTAGCGGTCGGTACGCTGGTTCGATCCGTCGTGCAGAAATTGATCGAACAGGTAGCCGTTCGCGGCGTGCAGTTCGACTCCGTCAAAGCCAGCGCGCCTGGCGTTTGCCGCACCCACCCGAAAATCTTCGACGATGCCGGGAATCTCCTCGGTCCGCAGCGCGCGTGGCACGGTGAAGGGCCGCTGCGGACGCAGGCGGGAGACGTGGCCTTGCGCCGCCACGGCGCTTGGCGCCACGGGAGGCTCGCCGTCGTGGAAGACGGGATCGGAGACTCGCCCGACGTGCCAGAGCTGGGAGACGATCACGCCGCCGGCTGCGTGAACGGCCGAGGTTACCTGCTTCCAGCCCGCGACCTGTTTTTCCGTCCAGATGCCCGGCGTATGGGGGTAGCCAACACCCTGAGGCGTGACCGAAGTGGCTTCGGTAACGATCAGGCCTGCACTTGCGCGCAGCGCATAGTGTCGCGCGTTGAGCGGACCCGGGCTGCGCTCGTCGAACGCCCGCATGCGAGTGAGCGGTGACATGACGATGCGGTTCGCCATCTTTAGCGCACCAATCTGGATGGGGTCGAAGAGTGTAGACATTGGCGGGCTTACCTTACGCACTGGGGTGATACTGATCGTGCTGCCCGGCTGGCAACCGCCAGCACGGGCATCTACGGCATCGTTGGGCTCATGGCCTGACCGGCAGGCCTGCCCGTCGCGTGCGAACGCGCACGACAAGCGGGCGCTCCAGCGCCTTCAGTGCGGCGTGTCGAGGTAGACGCCTGCCGACAGCCCGGCCTTCACCTCCCGCGTGAACTCGTCAGTGGACACTTCCTCCGCACCTGCCTCGATCGCGTCGTATGCCTGACGCACGACGTCGGCCGGCGTTGCCTTCGGCACTTCCAGTCCGCGCGTCAAAT
This sequence comes from Paraburkholderia nodosa DSM 21604, assembly GCF_000519185.1. GTDB lineage: Bacteria > Pseudomonadota > Gammaproteobacteria > Burkholderiales > Burkholderiaceae > Paraburkholderia > Paraburkholderia nodosa. Next base: position 59,980 of record NZ_JAFA01000032.1, read on the forward strand.
CCGTATCGATAAACCCGGCATGCAGCCCGACAACCTGCGTCTGCTGATCGCGCAGCGAATGACGCAGGCCGTTGGTCACCGCCCATGCGGCCGACTTCGACACGCCGTAAGCGGCGAGGATTGGCCGGTTTATCCAGCTCGCAACCGACAGCACGTTCAGAATCGTCCCGCCGCCGTTGCCGGCGAGGTTGCCCGCGAACGCCCGCGACATCGCCAGCACCCCAAACACGTTGGTTTCGAAGTGATCGCGCAAGGCGTCGAGCGCGCCGTCGTCCGTCAGGCTGCCGAGCCGCGCGATGCCCGCGTTGTTGATCAGAAGCGTGACGTCGCGCGCCGCATCGGCGGCAGCGGCCACGGCCGCCGGATCGGTTACGTCGAGCTTCACGGGCACGACGCCCGGCAGCGTCACGCTGGCCGGATCGCGCGCGCCAGCATAGACCTTGCGCGCGCCCCTTTCGAGCGCCTGTTTTGCGAACTCAAGGCCAAGCCCGCGGTTCGCGCCCGTCACGAAAACAACAGCACCTTCGATCTTCATATTTCATCCTTTCGCATGATGAATCGCATGTGCGCCGCTTCGCCGCGCGCGTGAGATCCGCTGAAAACATACCTGCCATTGCGTACTGAACCGTTGCGCCGCCGAACGGCGTCGACATCCGCCGGCCGCCGGCATCAACGGCCGCGATGGACCTCGACAGTCATCCGTGCCGCGCCGACGTGGCTTCGCGTTGTGCGCGAAAGTCGGCTACACTCATCTCAATGTCGATCACCATCGTCTTATGGCGCATTGTGTCGACGTAACGCGGGCATGTCAATGGTGATCGACATTGTGTTTTTCAATCGATGCGATCGCCTGTATAAGGGAGGGATCGATGGGTGTGTCAAGACAGCAGGCCGCCGAGAACCGGAGCGCGATCGTCGCGGCTGCAGAGAGGCTGTTCCGGGCGCGCGGCGTCGACGCCGTCGGGCTTGCGGAACTGATGAAGGAAGCCGGCTTCACGCAGGGCGGCTTCTACAACCACTTCAAGTCGAAGGACGCGCTGGTCGCCGCGGTGATGGACAAGGCGATGCAAGACTATGCCGATTCGCCGAACGCCGGCAGCGTGGCGAAGCAGGCGGCGCGCTACCTGTCGACCTCGCACCGCGACAACGTCGAGGCCGGATGCCCGCTGTCCGGCTTCGCTGGCGACGCTCCCCGCATGACCGACGCGGCGCGTGCGACCTATGCGCGTGGCCTCGCCGTGTATCTCGACCGGCTGGCTGCGATGATCGCCACGGACGGCGCGACGGCGCAACAAACCCGTCGCGCTGCGATTGCAGCGTTCAACCAGATGGTGGGGGCGCTCGTGCTGTCGCGTGCTGTCGCAGAAACCGATCCGGCCTTTGCCGACGAAATCCTCGACGCAGGCCGGCGGACGCTCGTCGATGCGCTCGACGACCCGCTCACGCCGGATCGTGCGCGCCGGTGAGCGGCGGGTCTGCGTGATCGTCGCCTGCTTGCCCTAGCGTAGGCAGGTACCTGCCGAAGTTCATTTCGAAGTCGCTCGGAACGCCGTAGGCCAGGCCACGGAGCTTGGCGCGGCGGGCCTGCCCAGCTGGCGAGGCCAGAGCCGGGAAGAACAGGTCGATGCTCGACTGGAGTTCGGCAGCAGTCGGCAGTCCGAAACGATTGATCTGGGCCTTCGCCGCGCCGAGCGTTTCGCGGTCGAACGTGGCCAGACGTTGGGCGAGCGTATCGACAAAGGCGTCGAGGGCGCCGTCATCCAGCGTACGGTTCACCCAGCCATAGCGTTCGGCGAGGTCGGCGTCGAAATCGTCGGCGCTGAGAACAAACTCAAGTGCCCGCGAACGGCCGACCAGGCGCGGGAGCCATTCCAGCGCTCCGCCGGCCGGGACCAGGCCAACGCCGACCTCCGGGTTGCCGAATATTGCGTTCTGCCGACTGGCGAAACGCATGTCGCAGGCCAGCACGAACTCGTTACCGATGCCGCGCGTGCGCCCCCGAATCCTGGCGATGCTCACAACAGGTGCGGACGCCAGGCGCAGCACGAAGTCGCGCCAAAGAACCAGCACCTCCGGCTGCCCGGCTGCTTTGGCTACGTCGAGATGGGCAACGAAAAAATCCGGATTCGCCGACTGGAACACTACGACCTTCACGGAAGGGTCTGCATCGAGGTCGGTCATTAGCGCGCCAAATTCGATGATCGTTGCGGGAACAAACATGTTGATCGGCGGGTTGCTGAAGGTGACTGTCCATCGGCCCGGATCGGTTCGGTCGATGTCGAGCTGCGAAGTGTCGGGCATGGTGCTTCTCCTCAGGCGATGAGTAGACCAGCGTTGCGTTCAAGGGGGGATCGGGGCGCGCCTCAGTCATATCGTAGGTCGGCCCAATTACGAAATCCTCTCAGCGTGCGTCCCGCAGTTCGGGCTCAGAAAAAGAAGTGCCTACCGCACGCGCGTAAATAAACGCTTCGATTAAATCGTCGCGGTCGCCACAAGGCCGACTCAGGATTTGAGCTTCGCGAGGCGCGGTGCGAATCGGCACATTACGAGGGGGAGGATTGCCAGGACGGCGCCGGCGAGGAATGTGGTGGACGCGCCGTGCCGATCCCACAACCAGCCGGCGATGACGCTTGCAAACAGCAGGCAGATGCCGCTTGCGAGATTGAAGACGCCGAACGCCGTGCCCCTGAGCGACTGCGGCGCGGTTTCGGCAACCATCGCGGCGAGAATGCCTTGCGTGAACCCCATGTGCAGGCCCCACAGCGCGACGCCGATGAGCACGGTGATGATCGATGCACTCGCGCCGAGCACCAGATCCGCCGCGATCAGTATGACGATGCCGAGCGCAAGCAAAACACGGCGGTCGGTTCGATCGGACAGCGCGCCCGCGGGGTACGCGCTGAGTGCATACGCGAGACTCATCACCACCATGACGCCGGGAATCCACGCGATATCGATTCCCGTCTGCTGCGCGCGCAATACAAGGAATGCTTCGCTGAAGCGCGTGAGGGTGAAGGTCGCGCCAATCGCGACCACGAACCAGTAGCGCCGCGGAAATTCCCGCAGCGCCTCCCAGCGCAGCGGTGACCGGAAGCTGCGGGTCTCGTGTTCATGGGCCGGCTCCTCGATGCCGAACACGATCAGGCCGACCGCGATGACGGCTGGCACGACGGCGAACCAGAGGACGGCGCGGATGTGATCCGAGAAGCGCAGCATCAGCACGATGGCCACGAGTGGCCCTGCGAACGCGCCGATCGTATCCATCGACTGTCTGAGCCCATAACACGCGCCGCGAATCTCCGGTGGTGCGACATCTGCGAGGAGCGCGTCACGCGGCGCACCGCGAATTCCCTTGCCGGCGCGATCGATGAGGCGCGCCGCCGCGACCAGCGCGGGCGTGTGCGCCAGCGGAAAAAGCGGCTTGGACAGCGCCCCTAGTCCATAGCCGAGCAGCAACAACGCCTTGCGCTTGCCAAGCCAGTCGCTCACGGGGCCCGAGAAGATCCTGACGATCATCGCCGTCGCTTCGGCGGCCCCTTCGAGCAAGCCCAGCGCGCTCACGCTCATGCCCATCGTGGTGACGAGGAAGAGGGGTAGCAGCGCGTGAATGAGTTCGGAAGAAAGGTCCATGAAAAGGCTCACGTATCCCAGCATGCGTACCGCGCGGGGAATGGGGATGCGTGAGGTAGCGGGCGTCTCAGGCAGCACTTCGCTGGCTCCGGAGATACGTGTACTCATGCCACGTGAGGGCGATGACGATAATGTCCAATGCCGTCACCAGCAGCAACCAGACCGAATGGGTGTAGGTGAAGCGGTAGGCCTGGTAGGCAATAAACAGCGCGAAGACCACGAGCGAGACAGGAAAGTACCAGAGTCGTTCGCGTAGCAAGCCGGCCACGAGCCACAACTTTATCACCCCATGAGCAAGCAGATAGAGCCCCGCGAATCGCTGCGCATCGACGGACAGGTGTTGCACGGTGTGAAGAAGAAAATTTGCTAACAGATCGTGCGGATCTTCGGCGAACTCGTCGCGGGTGACCCACAGCGCAAGCGCCAGGAAATACCGCTGCGGCACAAGGTATGTGGCGACGCCGGCGACAATTTCTGCAAGCGCGAAGACTGCCTTGAAGCCGAGGGTCAACTCAAACAGCAGGTGCAGGTTCCTTTCACCGAGCAACCCCCTTTTACCCGGCTCACCCATTCGCTGTCCCCGGTTCGGCGACTTCCTCGCGCGCGAAGCGCCCGTAACGCAAGGCCAGCGTGGGCAGCACGATCAGATTCAGTGCGGTCGAGGTGATGAGCCCGCCAAGAATGACGATCGCCATGGGGCCTTCGATTTCGTTGCCCGGTGCGCCACTCGTCGCAGCGAGCGGTGCGAGCGCTAGCGCAGTAACCAGCGCAGTCATGAGGATCGGCACCAGCCGTTCCGACGCGCCACGCACCGCGGTGCTCATCTCCCAGGCCAGTCCGTCGGTGTACACCAGATGCTCGTAGTGGCTGATCAGCATGATCGAGTTGCGCAGCGAAATGCCGAGCAGCGTGACGAAGCCCACCATGCTGCCAAGCGACAGGTTCCCGCCGCTGAGGACCACGCCCAGGACGCCGCCCACCAGTGCGAAGGGCAGGTTGATCATCACCAGCAGCACGGCGCGCCGGTTCTTCAGCGCCATGAACAGCAGCAATTCGATGCCCACCAGCGCGATCCCGCCGTACGCGAGCAGATCGCGCTGCGACTGCGCGCGTGCTTCGCTCTCTCCGCTGAAAACGGCATAGGTGCCCGCAGGCATCCTGATCTCGCGATTCACACGCGCCTGCGCTTCCTTTACGAAGTCGCTGACCGGCCGGCTGCCGAGATTGACCGACACCGTCTGCACGCGCTGGCCACCGTCGTGCGTGATCTGGTAGCGGCCGGCGACCTGACGGATCGTCGCGAGCGAGGTTAGCGGCACAGCAAAGCCATCGGCGTTGCGCACCATGAGTTTGCCCACGCCGCTGATCGACCTGCGCTGTGCCGGATCGAGCACGACTGCGACGTCGTAGGTGCGACTGCCCTCGTAAATCTGCGAGACGGTCACGCCGGCATAGGCGGCCTGGATCGCATCGAGCACTTCCACGGGGCGAAAGCCCCAGCGGCTCAGTGCGTCGGGATTGAGCCTTACATCGAGTTCGGGAATCCCGGGGGGAGAATCCACCCGCACACTGGCAACGCCGTGGATCGTACCGATGAGTTGAGCGACCTGCTGCGCCGTGCGATCGATGACGTCGAGATCGTTGCCGAAGACATTCACGACCACGGGGGCTGTCGTCCCCGAAATGGTTTCGTCGATGCGTTCCTCGAGGAACGTGTTGACCGAGGTGGAGAGGCCCGGAAAGCGCGCCAGCGCCTGGCGAATCCTGTAGAGCGCCCAGCTCTGGCCCGATGCGCCCATCGGCTTCAGATCGACTTCGAATTCCGAGAGCTGCACGCCGGTCGGGTCGACCACACCGTTCGCGCGGCCGGCGCGCTGCGCCACGAGTCGCACGCCCGGCACCTGCAGCAGCGCCTGCGAGACCTGGGTGCCGATGCGCATCGATTCGGCAAGCGAGGCGCCCGGCGCGAGCCCCATGTGAACGGTGTAGTGGCCTTCCCGCAGTTGCGGAATGAAACTCCCGCTCATGAAGGGCAGACACGCGAGCGCCGCGGCGCACATTACCGCGACGATGACCATGACTCCCTTCACGTGTTGCTCGACCTTCGTCAGCAGTGCGATGTAACGTGTCTTGAGGCGCCCGATCAGGCGTGGCTCCCGCTCGGGCAACGGTCCCTTCGCCAGCAGGGCGAGCGCCATCGCGGGCGTGAGCGTCAGCGCGACGCCCAGCGACGCGAGCACGGCGAGAATATAGGCGATGCCCAGCGGGGCAAAGAGCCGTCCACCGATACCCGTGAGCGTGAGCACGGGCAGGAAGATCAGCATCACGATGAAGGTGGCGAAGACCACGGCACTGCGCACTTCGAGAGAGGCACGCAGCACGACGCGAAAGGCCGGGAGCGGCTCGCGCAGCGTGCGGTTTTCACGCAGGCGGCGGTAGATGTTCTCGACGTCGATGATCGCATCGTCGACCACTTCGCCGAGAGCGATGGCGAGGCCGCCCAGGGTCATCGTGTTGAGGCTGACCCCGAACGACGTGAGCACGATGATCGCGACCAGCAGCGACATGGGAATCGCGACGGCAGAGATCACGGCGGTACGTACGTTGAGCAGAAACAGGAACAGCACCGCGACGACCAGCAATGCGCCGACGATAAGCGCCATGCGCAGGTGGCCGACGGAGGTCTCGATGAAGTTGGCGGGCCGGAAGACGTTCGTGTTCACGTCCACGCCCTGACGGGCGAGCACCGGCGCAAGCCCGGCGAGTGTCTTTTCGATGTCGCGCGTCACCGCCATCGTGTTGGTTCCGTACTGGCTTTCCATCACGACCATCACACCGGGCTTGCCCATGATCGATGCGGCACCAACGGCGGGTGCGTTGCCCCAGGTCACGCTGGCGACGTCGCCAAGGCGAACCGCTGCGCCGTTGCTGGAGCGCAGCACGACACCGGCGAGTTTCTGTGGCGTCGCGATCTGGCCATCGGCGTTGACGGCGATGCGCTGATTGCTGTTCTCGATGAACCCGGCGCCGCGCACGCCTGTGGCCTGGCGCGCCGCGGCAATGACATCCTGCATCGACTGGCCGTAGCGCATCAGCTTCGCGGGGTCGACCTGGATCTGCATCTGGCGCGTCTCACCGCCGAATACGATCACATCGGCCACGCCTCGCGTACCCAGCAACGGCGGTTTGACGGTCCACTGCGCGATGTCGTAGAGGTCTGCGAGCGAGCGCGTTTTCGACGTCAGGCCGATGGTGCGCACGACGCTCGTCGTCGTCGTGAGCGGCAGGAGTTGGGGCGCCGCAACACCCGCCGGCAGCGCGCCCGCGAGACCGCTGATTCGCTCGGTAACGAGTTGCCGGACCTGCATCACGTTGACATGGTCATCGAACACGAGCGTGACCGAGGAGAGGCCCTGCATGGACCGCGAGCGGATCGACTGCAGGCCGGTCATGCCGCCGAGGGCATTTTCAGCCGGCTGTGTCACGAGGGTCTCCACCTGTTCGCTCGTCATGCCTGGCGCGGCCGTCTGCACGATGCTCATCGGCGGTGCGAACTCGGGAAAGACGTCGAGCTTGGCGCGCGTGAGCGAAAAGAGCCCGTAGCCAGCCACCATGACGGCCAGCGAGAAAATGACGCCGCGAAAGCGCAGCGAAAAGCGGATGATTGCGTCAAGCATGGGGCGATGTGTGGCGTTGTTCTGGGCGAGGCATGCGAGGCTCAGTCGTCACACTCGGGCGGATCCTTGCAGGCAGTGCCGATGCCCTGTGGCTTGATCTCTTCGGAGAGCAGCAGTTGCGCGCCCTGCGTCACGATCGGGTCACCCGCCTGGAAGCCAGACGTCACCATGAAACCGTGATCGCCCTCGTTGGCCGCCGGCACGTAGCGCCGCGTGAAGCGGTCGTGCGCCGTGCGCACGTATGCCCAGGTCTGGCCGCCGTACCACACCACGGCCTGCTCGGGGATCAGCAGCCCCGAAACCGCTTCGTTCGATGTCGGCACGCGCGCGCTCGTGCGCAGGTTCGCGGGCAGCGCGCTGCCCGCGACGTATAGCCATGGCGTGCCCTGTACGGCCGGATCGGCGAGGGGTGAAACGGACAGCCTCAGGGCGGGCACCGTGACGCCGCTGGGTGTATCGACCGCAATGGTCTCGGGCGGCGTCTTGCCGAAGCTGGATGGCAACGTCACGCGCAGCACAACCGACTGACCCGCCTGGAGGTGCTGAAACAGCGTCGAGGCCGGCGCCGTTGCAGCGTTCGTGAGTGCATCGCCGAACCGCTGCCGCATCGTGCCGTCAAGACCGTTCAGCGTGACCCGGGCGGATTGCAGTTTGGCCGCATCGCCTTGCATCGTCGCCTGCGCGGCCTGGAGAGTCTTCTGCGAAACATTGCGGTCGTCGGCGAAGAGCGTACGGCTGCCCTCGTACTGCGTGCGTGAACTGGCTGCCTGCGCGGCGAACGTGTCGACGTCGGCGCGTGCGCTGGCGAGGCGGTTGCGCAGATCGAAGAGCGGTTGCAGATCGATGACCATGGCATCCGCGCTGATGCCGGACTGGCTCGTGACGGCCGCGAGCGGCGCGACTTCGATGTGGCCGGCGCGCTGCGCGTCGGGGCTCACGACCAGGACCGTTTCGCCGTTGACCGTCTGCACCGCGGCCTGCGGTGCAGATGGCGCTGCGGTGGCTGTCGATGCACCGGCGTCGTCGAACGCCTGGTTGATGATGTACCCGCCTGCGCCGGCGCAGAGGGCCAGCGAAAGGACGATAAGGAGGATCAGCCGGAATTTCATCGTGTTGTCCGCTCACTGAGCATAGGGCTCCTTGCCTCGTGGACGAGAGGTAACTGCATCGCATCTTCGAGTGCGCCTGCAGCCTGCTGGACGGCGACTTCGGCGTCGAGATGGGCGGTTTCACTCGTTTGATAGTCGGCTTTCGCCTGTGTGTAGGTCAGCCGGTCCGCATTGCCGCTCGCGAATGCGGCCGCCTGGCTGTCGAGCTGGCGGCGGGCGCTCGCCAGATGGGCGTCGGAGACCTGCAGCGCCTCGCCGCTCGCCTGATAGCGCGCCAGGGCGTGCGCGAGGTCGCCGATGATCCTGTCCTGCAGCGCGCCGGTGCGCACCGCTGCTTCCTTGCGTTTGGCCTCGGCCTGTTTGATGCCCCCCTGGTTCTGGTCGAAGATCGGTAACGTGATGCCGGCCAGTCCGAAGGCGATCTTGTTGGTGCCGGTGTCGTAGGTGTAGCCGGGACCGAGATGGATGTCCGGATACTGTTTCGCGACCTCGAGCCGAAGCGCCGATTCGGCCGCGGCGTACTCGGCCAGCGAGGCGCGCAGATCGGCGCGATGGAAGATCGCGGCGCGCTGCGCGTCCGCCGCCGGTGGCGCAGGGGCGGCCGTGCCGAAGTCGCTCAGGTCGAGCGTCACGCCGTCGACCGCGGTGACCGGCACGCCGATGGCGGCGGCCAGTTGCGCGCGCGCGTCTTCTTCGGCAGTGCGCGCGGCGACCAGATCGCTCTGGGCCTGGGTGTCGGCAAGCACCGCCGCATCGACGTCGGGCTCAGAGTACTGGCCGACTGCGAGACGGTGGCGGCTCATGACCGTGATCTGCCGCTGGGCTTCGGCTTTTGTGGACAGGAAGGCGATGCGCGTCCGCGCGGCATAAAGGGCGAGCATGGCGTCCCTGACCTGCGCACGGACCGTCCATGTTGCGGTGACGATGTTCAGCCGGGCAGCTTCAGAAAGGTGGCTCGCCTGGTCGACGCGATAGCCGCGCTTGTGCGCGGTCTCGATCGGAATATCGAGCGAAGGACCCCAGGTGAAGGGCGCCCCGGGCCCCGGGTTGGGCGTGTTGAACTGGAACGGCAACTGCAGGACGGGGTTGGGAATCGCGTTGGCGACATCGATGCCGGCCTTGACCGTGCCCCATTGCGCACGGGCCAGGTCGAGAGCAGGGCTGTAGTAGATGGCCGCCAGGGTAAGCAGCTCGCGGTTCCAGGCTGCCGGCGGCCACGGGGTGACATCATGGCCGGCTTCGCGCGCGATCCCGGCGTGCAGTTCCTCGCTGGCAAGCGAGCGCTGCTCGAATTGCCGGGCAAGCTGGTCGGGGGCGATTGGCTGGGGATGATAGGTCGTACAACCGGTCACGCCGGTCAATACGAGGAAGACAATCGACAACGCGCGGCGCATTCTGGCATTCCATCCCGGACGAGGTGCCGCCCACTCGAGCGACTTTCGGGTTGGAGGCTACGCCACCGGTTGTGAAGTTTTCGTCAAGAACCCACCCGATGCGGGTGAAACGGGCTCAGGTCCGGCTCGCAGCCGGCAGCCGAAGCGACACGCTGGTTCCCTTGCCGGGCTCGCTGCCAATTTCGATTGACCACCCGTAGCGCTCGCACAGCTTCCTGACGATAGACAGGCCGATCCCGCCCCCTGGCGTCGGGGTGTCGGGCGAGGCAGCCTGGTAGAACCGGTCAAAGACATGCGGGATCACGTGCGCCGGAATACCTGGTCCCGTGTCCTCGATGTAGAGCCAGCCGTTGGCGTAGCGAAAGTGCAGGCTTCCGTGGTCGGTATGCCGGACGGCATTGTCGATGACGTTGGATAGCACGATCGCAAGCGCCGGGCGATTCGCCACGACACGAAGTTCGCCGTCGATATCGATGACCGACTCGAGTCCCTTTTGCGCGAGTTGGGCGGAAAACGGTATCAACGCGGTTTCGATCATCTTCGCCACGGCCACCGGCTCGACCTCGCGCGCTGAGTCCTCCCGCGCGAGCATGAGCAACGCGTTGGCGAGTTCGCGCATGTTGTCCGCTGCCCGCTCGATCTGCTGCAGACGTGCGCGCGATTTTCCCTGGATCGCCGTATCCTGCTCGAGCAGTTCGCAGCTTGTCTTGATGGTCGTGAGCGGCGTGCGCAGTTCGTGGCTGACATTGCCCGTAAACTCCTTCTCGCGCGCCATCATGTCGGCCATGCGCCGGTTGTAGTCGTTGAACGCCTCCACAAGTCCGACGAGTTCCGTTTCGTCGTATTTGCCAGGATGGATCGCGGCCGATTCACCCAGCCGCAGTGTCTTGACCTGCCGGGCGAGTCCCGCGACCTGCCGCACCAGCAGTCCGGAAAGACCAAAGGACAGCCAGATCGTCAGGAGTGCAAAGATGCCCGTGCCGCCCATCAGGGCGTTGATGACTTCCTTGAAATGCTTCTCGTAGAGGTTGAAGTTATAGACCCGGTACAGGCGTGCCGTGCCGAGGGACGCAATCGCGACGTGGATCTCCCGTTCGTCGATAATGATTTCGTGCGTACCGAAAGACAGGTTCCTGACGGTTTCGGGCAGGGCCACGGACAGGCGGTCCGCGCCTGAAACATAGCCATTCAGTCGTACGTCGAAGGGTGGCAGCAACGCCGGATTGGCCTGGTAGCTCTTGAGCACACTCGCCATGTCGTCACGGATGAGCGCCGCGATCAGCCTCTCTTCCTGCGCTTCGGCCAGTGCGCGTACGCCCAGCGCCTGGGCGACCAGCAGCGCGATGGTCAGCACCGAAAAGAACAGGGCGACCTTGAATCGCAGGCTATTTCGCATCATCATCGCCTGCGGTGAGCCGGTAACCGACGCCATGCAGCGTTTCAATCACATCCGCTTCAGCAGGCCCGCAGAGCGCCCGGCGCAGTGTATAGATGTGCGTGCGCAGCGTGTCGCTGTCCGGCAGCTCTTCTCCCCAGACTTCGGACTCGAGCTCGGCGCGGGTGAAGGTGCGATGGGGCGACTGCATCAGGATACGCAGTAGATGAAGGCATTTGGGCGGTAGCTTGACCGGGCGTCCGGCGCGTTCGACGGTCATCGTTGACAGGTCGAGGCGTACATCCGCAAACCGGAGATCCATGGTGGCGACCTGGCCGCGATAGCGCTTGATCATGGCGCCAAGCCGTGCGCCCACTTCCTTCAGGGAGAACGGTTTGACCAGGTAATCATCGGCGCCGTGCACGAATCCCGCGAGCTTGTCGTCAAGCGCGTCGCGCGCGGTCAGCATGAGCACCGGTGTGTCCCGGCCCGCCTCCTCGCGCAGCCTGCGGCAGAGCGTGAGCCCATCCATGCCCGGCAGTGACAGATCGAGCAAAATGGCGTCCCATGAGTCGGCGAGCGCCATCTGCAGCCCCGCGTTGCCACTGGAGGCCACGTCGACCTCGTAACCGCCTGTCTCGAGAAAGTCATACAGGTTCGCGGCAATCGAAGAATCGTCTTCGACAATGAGCACCTTCATGGACATCCGTTTGTCACCCTCGGGTATCGGGAACGCTGATGCTACCGCAGTTTTTTCATGCGTTGCGGCTGAAAAAGTCGCGATTGATTCGTGTTCCTGCTTCGCCTGCCCGGTGGCTCGCATGGACGTAACATGGAGTTGCGGCGCGATAGAAGCCCGGGTTGCGCTGCACCGATCAGACGCGTGGAGATGCGCCATGAAGAGCCTCCTGAAAATCACCCCGACGCTGACCGCGCTGGCACTTCTGCTGGCTGGATGCGCCGTCGGCGGCGTGCCACAAAGCGCGCCACAAAGCGGGCCACATCTGAGCCCAACGGAGTGCCGTGATCTGGCCGCGCTCAGAAGCAACGCGCCTCCGACGATGGCCCAACACCAAAGCGAACTGGCGGCCCTGAGGAAAGCGGGCTACAACCCGTCGCCCTGGTACGACGACCCATACTACCCAGACGATCTACAGGCGGCGCAGCGTCTGGTCGACTATTGGTTCAACACGGAGTGCCACCAGTCCCAACCCCAGTGAGAAAGGTGGGTTCGCGCCACTCCCCGGCGACAACGTGGAGTCCTGCTGCCGGATCTTTGTAAAGCCGGTTCACGGCGTCGGTGCCGGCGTGCTATTTGCGCGCGAGTGAACTATTCTGAAAGGATTAGTGGAGGCTGGTTTTTTCTACGCATTCGACAGGAGGTGTGCCATGTCGATGTCGACCACGTTGCAGGAGCGCCTGCGCAGCAAGGGCTCGCGTTACGAAATCGTGCGCCATCCATACAGTCATTCGAGCATGGAAAGCGCTGCTGCGGCGCACATTCCCGGCGACCGCCTTGCAAAAACGGTGCTGCTCGAGGACGAGCACGGCTATGTGGCCGTCGTGCTGCCCTCAACCTATGCCGTGCAATTGTCCGAGCTTTGGAACAAGACAGGGCGCAGGCTCGGTCTTGCTACGGAAGACGAACTGCGCGAGCTGTTCAAGGACTGCGATGCAGGGGCGCTGCCGCCGATCTGTGCGGCGTATGGCATGAAAACCTACCTCGAGACGAACCTGGCCGGCCAACCGGACGTTTACTTCGAGGCGGGCGATCACGAAGAACTGGTTCATATGGAAGGGGACCAGTTTCTGGCGCTGATGGACGACGCGGAGCGAGCCCATTTCGCAAGACGCATGCGAGGCATGGGTGGACGCGCGTGAGTGAGTAGCCGAACAGCGTGTGTTCAGGCGGGCGCGGTGCGGATTCACCCCATCGCGCCGGGCGATCGCGTGCTCGTTGCAGTGCATGGCTGGTTGCGCAAGCAACGATTAACGGCACCGACCTCGCAATACTCAAGATGCCAGTTCGATCCCGTGGCGGTTCATCACGGCCTTCATCATGTCCATGTTCGGTGGGCCGCCCGCGCCCAACACCGCGGCCGCTTCACGAAAATAGTCAGGCCCGATGTTGGCTGGCGAAAACACTACGAGCGCGCGAGCGGGGACTTCGCCCGGATTGGAGAAGTGATGAACGCTGCCGCGCGGTGAAAAGCAATAATCGCCCGCGTTCAGCACGCGCACGCAGTCGTCGACCCGATAGGTCAGCGAGCCCTCCAGGACGTGGATAGTCTCGTCAACATCGACGTGACGATGAGGGGGCGGGACTTTCGCGTGCGGCTGGACGATCATTTCCGCCATCGCCATATGGCCCGTAGTGTCCCGGCCATCGACGAGAAAGCGCATCGACAGTTGTCCGATGGTGATCAGTTCGTCAGGCGCCGGGTGCATGGCGAAACTCCAGGGTGTTATGGTAAAGTCACTTTACTATATGACCACCAAACGTCAATCCGTTTCTCCCCGGAGATTCTCCGGCGATCCAAGCCCCGACGACCCGCTCATCGGGGCCCGGCTGCGCTATTGCCTCACGCAGGTCGAACAGCGCCTGGGTGAGGCATTGGCCTCGGCCGGCTTTGCGGATATCCAGATTGCCCACTTCAAGGTCTTGCGTTTTCCGCCTCCAGAGAATGAGCGTCCCATCGACCTGGCGCAGCGCGCTGGCATGTCCAAGCAAGCGATGAACTACCTGCTGCTGCAACTCGAAGAGCTGGGTTATGTGCAGAGGGTCGCGCTGGACGATTCGTCTGCGCGCCTCGTTTCTCTGACCGGGAAGGGCTGGAAAGCGGCTGAAATACAGCGTGCCACGGTGCACCAGATCGAACGCGAATGGGAGCAGCAGATCGGCGCAAAGCGATTTCAGACGTTCTATGCGGTGCTCAAGGAGTTGACCGATGGTGGATCGCTCGTCGGCAACGAGGCGGCGCCTTCCTGATTTCCGAGCGCGGCTACGAGGCGCCGCGAGTAGCAGGGCCAAAGTCCGAAGCATTCCCGGAATGCCTCCTGGCCTCGCGCGATATTCACTGTCCTATACTTGGTAGTTCCCATTGAGCCACTTCCATGGGCCTGACCGCATCAATTAACCGGGAACAGGAGAGAGAAAATGCCTATCGCCAGACAAATATCGGCCCTGCTCGTCGCGGCATCGCTTGGGATTGGCACAGTCACACCAACCTTCGCGCAGAACGACGCTTCGGGTGCGGCCAATGCCGTAGCGCCGGGGGGCGCGTCGTCCGCGAAGCCAACCAAAGCGGAGCGCAAGCAGGCCCGAAAGGAAGCTCGGGCAAAAAAGAACGCCGAATTGAAGAAGCTTGAAGCTGCGGGCTATCAACCCGGCCGCGCCAATGATCAGAACTATCCGCAGGATCTTCAGAACGCGCAAAAAAAAGCGGGGATTGGGCAGGGAGCCAGTCAATAGCGGCCGAACGCCGTGTACCTGCTAATAGCACTATGAACGGCGTCGGCGGCGCTTGGGCTTCCGGGTGAACAGCTAACCCCGCCGCTGGCGTAGATCTCCCTCAAAAATCCGCGTGCAGGGTAACGTACGCGCTAAGGGGCTCGCCAAGATAGGCGCCGGCCTCATTGGCAGCGATGAAGTAGCGCCGGTTAGTCAGATTGTGGACATTGAGATCCACGCCCCAGTGATTCGCCTGATAGCCGATCGCCGCGTTGGCGATGACATAGGATGGCACCGAATTGATGTTCGAGATGTCGCTGTACACCTTGCTCATGTAATTGATGCCCGCTCCGACATGAAATCCGGGATGTCCCGCGATCGCGAATGTGTAGGTAGACCACAGATTCGCCATGAACGCGGGCACGTCCTGCGGGCGGTGGCCGACCGCCGTTATCCCTTGGGGATTGCTCGTGACATAGGCGTGCTGCGCCGTGAAATTGGCGATCACGTGCCAGCTATCCGTGATGCCTGCATCGAGAGACGCCTCGCCACCCTGTGTGTGCTGGCTGTCGTACACGACGGTTTCGATATTGTTGACGGTCGTCGGCGTCGCCACGTTGTCGCGCGATACATCGAAGAGTGCCGTGTTCAGCACGTATTGGCCGTCGAGCAATGAAAACTTGACGCCTACCTCGTACTGCAGCGCCGATTCAGGCGCGCCGATGCCCGTCTGCGTGTTCTCCGAGTTGAAGTTCGTCAGATAGCTTTTCGAGATGCCGAAATACGGCGACATCCACGGCGTGAGCTTGTAAAGCGCGCCGATATTCCAGCTCACGGGCGCATCATTGCGCGAGTAGGTATTACCCGCCAGTATCGGTACGCCTTCGTTGTCCACCCGGCCAGGCACTGTGATATTCGGTGTCAGCGAAGTTTGCCACCAGTCCTTTCGCACACCGACGCGTATCTTCAGCTTGCTGGTCGCATCCACCTGATCGGTGGCGTACAGGCTGTAGAAGTTCGCAACCAGATGATCGTTGTCGCACGAATGCTTCGCATCGCAAAGGAAATGCAGGCTCGCAATCGAAGTTTCGGGCGGCACCGGTGCGAACACATCTTCGATATTCGGAAGGTCCGCCGTGGAGCGATCGGTATTGATAGTCTGATGCTGGTACTCGAAGCCGGTCAGCAGCGTGTGCTTGACGCTGCCCGTTGCGAACTTCCACACCGGTTCGAGCTGATAGTCGAGCGTATTGTCCGAATCGTTCTGCTGACGCAACTGCCGGTTGACGACCTCGTTGCCGACCACCGTCGTCTTTGAACTATCCCCATTGCCAAAGAACTCCAGGGAGCGGTGCAGGAACGACAGCCGGTTGTTGATCGTTAGCACGTCGTTGACCTTCCACTCGTCGGTGAGGGTCGGGCGAACGTAGCTTGCGCGCGCATAGGCGAACGGCGTCGAATACTTTGCGTCGAACGGAACGTTCCGGATGGGCGTCCCGTTGTAATAGATGATGCCGTATGAATCTGGCGTCGAGCGGGAGTCTTGCGCCTCGAGCGAAAAGTCGACCTTGTGGTCGCCGAGTTTCCATTCGACTGCAGGACGGATCTCCTTGTCCCAGTACGACAAGCTGCGGTATCCGTCCGATCTTGCACCCGTCGCGTCGACGCGATAGTTCAAACCGGAGAGGCCGGTCGGCCCCGTGACATATGCGCTGCCCCAGACCGTGCCGAATGAACCGGCCTGGACGCTGCCTCCATATTGGAGCGTGGGCGACGGCGTGTAATGGACGATATTGATCGTGCCGCCCGGCGGCCCGCTGCCAAAGAGTGACGAACCCGGTCCTTCGAGAACCTCGATGCGCTCGACACCGTTCAGCGAATGCGAAACGCCGTTGACCTGATCTCCGTCGGAAAACCCGTCGGTGTAAATCTGGGCCTGGAGGCCGCGGATCATGAAGTGATCGAAGAAGCCCTTGGCATCCGGTCCGCCTGAATTCACACCGGTGGCGTTGCTGAGGCTCTGCTGAAGCTTCGTGGCGCCTTGCTCCTTGAGCAGCCCGCTGGGGATTTCCTGCACGGTCATGGGCAGGTCGCCGATCGGGGTTCCGGTCTTGCTGACGTCCGCCGTCTGGTCAGGATCGTTGACGTTGTCGGGCGCGGTCGCCGGTCTGGTTGCGCGGACAACGACCGTATCCAGTGTGGATGGCGTTTGAGTTTGTTGGGCCTGTTGAGCTTTCGCCGCGCTGGAAATCGACAGCGTCGAAAACGCAATCGATACAGCGATTGCGATTCTGGATGGGGACGATTTCATTAACGTCATCCTGTTATGGGGATTTTAGATAATCCATCGCCCCCTATAGTCTTGAATGCAAATGACTTGCCTATGTAAGCAGCAAATAGACAACGGGTGTGCCGTTGTCTGAACGGCACACCCGCTACCTCGAAGCAGGTTAGCGAGGCAAAAGTCTATGGTTTTGGCTCGGTGACGAAGCCAATCTTCGTCAGGCCACCAGCATAGGCAGCAGACAGCACCTGTGCCACCGCTTCGTAGGCCACTTTGCGATCTGCGCCAAGATGCAGCTCCGGCACAGGATTCTCGCGTGCCGCCGCGGCGATCTTCGCGCGCAACGCGTTGGGTCCTACGGGCTGTCCGTCCCATAGCACGGTGCCATTGGCCTCGATCGACACATCGACCTGCGTCGACTTCGCGTCCTCCTTCTGGCTGCTTGCGTGTGGTAGTTCAATTTTCACCGCATGGCGCAGCGCGGGGATCGTCACCATGAAGACGATCAGCAAGACCAGCATGACGTCGACGAGCGGCGTCATGTTGATTTCGCCCATCAGACCATCGTCTTCGTCGTCAGTAAATGGGGTGATGGCCATTGTCGTATCTCGAAGTCAGTCGCTACCGGTGGCGAGCCGCAGGCCGCTGTCGTGGACCGACGGCGAGAGGCTCGAGCCGGTCACGAAGTACGCGTGAAGCCGATGCGCGAACCGCCTCAGCTTTCCGGCGAGCGCCTTGTTTGCGCGCGTCAGCGCGTTGTAGCCCAGCACAGCGGGAATGGCGACGAAGAGGCCGAACGCCGTCATGATCAGCGCTTCGCCGACGGGGCCCGCGACCTGGTCGATCGACGACTGGCCAGTCGCGCCAACCGCCAGCATGGCGTGATAGATGCCCCACACCGTACCCAGCAACCCGACGAACGGCGCGGTGCTGCCGATCGATGCCAGGATGGAAAGACCGCCCTGCATGCGGGCGACGCTCTCGTCCATGGTGTCTTTCAGGCAGCGCGTTATCCAGTCCGATACGTCCATGCGTTCGCGCAAGAGCGGTTGCGCGCTGCGATGATGATCGGCTGCCTCCTTGCCGGCCAGCGCGAGTGCGAGAAACGGGTTTTCTTGCGCCGTGGTTGTGCGGCTTTCCGATTGCATTGCCCTGTCCGTGAAATCGTCGAGATGTCCAACTGTTTGATCGATGTCACGGGCCAGTCGCCTGAGTCGGATGACATTCCAGCCCTTGACGATGATCACGCTCCACGAGAGCACCGACATGACCAGCAGTGCGAGCGCGATGCCGCGCGTCACGAAGTCTCCGGCTACCAGGAAGTGCGAAATACCATAGTTTTGCATGACGGGTTCCGTATAAACGTCTGCGCTAGTTGTTCAGGGCGAACACGAAAGGAACAGACGTCGGCACACGGCGCGGCGTACCGTTCTCGAGATACGGCTGGCACGTGCTGTCGCGCACGGCGGCAAGTGCCGCTTCGTCGAGGCGGCTGTGGCCGCTGCCGCTTTTCAGTTCCACGGATTCAGGCTGGCCCGTCAGTCCCACGATGAATTTCACCATGACAGAACCTGTTTCGCCTCGTCGTAGCGAGAGCGGCGGGTAGGGTGGCTGTGCGATGCTGCAGTGCAGATGCGAGATGTCCTGCGGAGCGGCCAGTGCGATTGTTGGGCGGGCGGAGACGGCATCGGGCGACGATGCGGCGGCCGCGGCCACGGGCTCTGCTGGTCTCGAGGAGGGAGAAGCGGCTGGCTGTGCTGCGACGGGTTCGGTTGCGGTAAGCCTGCGCGGTGATGGGGCCATGGTTTCATGCAGCGTCGTCACATGATTTGTTTTCCTTATATTTTGCGGCTGCGCCTTTGGCTTCGCAATGTCGAAGGATGTCGCACGGTGCTCGAGCGGGGAAGGAGGCGACTGGACGACGGCGGGTGCCGTAACCGGTGCGGGACTCAGCAGTTCTGCCGTGATCGTGCGCGGCTCGGCGGGAGGCGGCACAGGATCGTTGCGGCCGCTCAGCACCACCGCGAGTAGCACCGCGTGAATGGCAGCGACGACAACAACGGCGCTCGTTGCGCGGACATTCAGTCTGTCGGGCGATGCCGGTTCGCGATCGGCAAAACAAGGAAGCGAAATCTGCATGCGGTAGATCCGGTTCAAGCGGTTCGCTTTAACGAACGTCTGCGCAGAGCATCGATGTCAGCGGGCGGCTGCCCCTATGGACAGCCGCCCGCCGATGCCAGCTACTGTGCGCCTGGCGCAACGGGCGTTGCGACCCCGTCAACGCAACGCCGGGACGACATGCTTCGCTCAATCGTCATCGTCGTCGGCGGCAGCGACCGTCTTCGCGCCGTCGGTCGTGGGCTTCGTATAGACCGAGTGCGGCGCCGGATACGGCTTGTTACCCATCACGCCCGCCCACAGTACGCGGTTGAACACCTCCGGCGGGACGCGATCTTCCTTGGAGAAGTCGAAGCCCTTCGTCGCGTTCGCCCAGTAGGTCGCGTCATGCAGCGGATGAATGTCCGGGCCCTGTGCATACTGGTTGCCGTCGTTGCCGCCCGAGGTCGGGCCGGTCGCCACGTTGCCCACGTTCGTACCCTTCAGAATCGTCGATGCAACGGCGGTGTAGGTCCACGAACCATCCGATCCGGTGTCGAAGACATCGGCCATCGGTTGCGCATACGCCGTGTTCAGGTCGATGTGCTGGGTGCCGAGCACGTCTTCCATGGTGCGGACCGCGTTGACCTGGCTGTATGCAGTGCTGACCACGGCGTTCTTCTTCACATACGCGCCGACGACATAGGCCGGAGCACGGTGCGAATCGACGTGATCGGAGCCGGCCTGCGAGTCGTCTTCGACTACCACGATCAGCGTGCTCTTCGCGTACGGGCTGTGGGCGACCGTCTCGATCAGCTTGCCGACCGCGAAGTCGTTATCCGCTTGCTCCTGTTCAGCCGTGCCCATCTGGCCGACGTTCTGCGCATAGCTACCGGTGTGATCGGAACCCATGCGGACGAACTCAAACGACGGGAGATGGCCGTTCGCGACGTACTGCTGGAACTCGCGGTTCCATTCGAGTTCGCGGAACGTGTCCGGATAGGCCTGGTCGAAACCGCGGTAGTACGGGTCGGTCAGGGTGACGAGCGACGGCTTGAGCGGGTAGACCTGAATATTGCCGGAGGCAAACGGGGTGAGGAGGGGGCTGGCGATCGTGCCGATCGAGCCGGTGTTGTTGACCATGCCGCCGTAGTTGCGGACCGTCCCGCCGGCTTGCAGCACCGCATCGTAGATGCTCGCTTTCTGGTAGCCGAACGGGGCATCCGGCACCGAGATATCGGCGATCCCCGGCAGCGCGTTGGCCGTGCCGCCCGGCAACGACGACGTCACCGTGGAGTAGGCGCCGCCCGAGGCGGCGTCGCGCATGGCGGTCGTGGCGAGGCCAACCGGCAGACCGCGATTGGCGCCTTCGGATTCATACGACATGCCGCGACTCACACCAGCGTAGTTCTCCTGCTGCGAAACCTCCTCGGTCGGCGTGACGTGCGCATGCTGCACCCACGACCAGCCGTCCATCGAACCATCGCCCGGATCGGCGAAGTTGTCGATCGTGACGAAGTTGCCAGCGATATTGTGGAAGTTCGGCGTGGTCGACTTGCCGTACATGGTCAGTGAGGGATCGCCGTTCGAGCCGTTGCCAAGGTCGCCGAGAATCTGGTCGAAGGTGCGATTTTCCTTGACGACATAGATCACGTGCTTGATGTGATCACGCAGGAAATGCATCGTCTGGCGATCGCTTTCTGACTCTCTCACCGAGTAGTGATTGTTTTCAGCGACCTGGCTGGTCAGCCGGGCAAGCGCGTCGCCCCTCGGGACCGGCGCGCTCACGAGGCTGCTCTGCTCGAGACCAAACTGGTACTGCGCCGAGGTACCCGAGGTGTACAGCGGGTTCGGGCCGGTGTTCGACTTGCCGTTGATGATGTACATCTGCGACCCGTCGGCGCTCAGCGTGATGTCCTTGGGCGCATAGGCGGTCGGGATCAGGCCGGTGACGTGGTAGCCTTCGTCGCCGTCGAGCGAGATCACGGCGATCGAGTTGTCGCCGTTGTTGACCGCATACAGGGTTCTGCCGTCGCGCGACACGGTCACGTTCACCGTGTCGCGGCCGCTGTACTTCTTGTTGTTGCCTCGGCCCTGATCGTCGCCGTCGCCGTTGCCGGACTGGCTGGCGATGTCGATCGTCCTCTCGACCCTGTGGCTGGCGGTATTGATGACCGCAACCTGGTCGGTGTTCGCTACCGCGACGTAGAGCTTCGACTGATCCGGCGAGAGGGTCATGCCATAAGCATTGCCTTTCACCGGGATGCGAGTGATGAATTGCGGTGCGGCCGGGTTCGACAGGTTCAGCACCACGACTTCACGGTCCCGCACCGACGAGATGAACGCGGTGTCGTCGGATTTCAGTGAAACGGCCCACGGGTATTCGCCACCTGCAGCGCCTTGCGTGCCCGACGTGTTGAACGGACGCAGATCATATTCCGACGTGACCGTGTTCGTCGTCGTGTCGATGATGGTGATCGAGTCGTTGTAGTTGTTGGCAACGACGAGGATCCGGCCATTGCCGGAAAGGGCGAGACCACCGGCGTTCGGCTTCACACCGTTGCCGATACCCTTGCTGTGATTCAGGGCGATGGCAGCGGTCTGCGACCATTGGGTCGACGGAAGAGCGGACGGGCGGCTGTACACGTAGACCGCGTCGTCAGCGCCGCCAGTGCCGTACAGGGTCTGGTTTCCATTCCAGACGAGACCATCGAACGCGTTGTTCTGGTGAATGGCCTGGACAAACTTCGGGTTGGCCTTGTTGGCGCCCGATACGTCGTAGATGAAGATGTACTGAGTCGAGTCAGTTTTGTCGAGCGTGCTGTTGCTGGCGCCCGTGTAGACGGTGTTGTAGCCTGCCGTAATCACGGCCAGCGTGTTACCGTCCGGGCTGAGTTGCGACCGGATGGCGCCGCTGACGACCTGGGTCGGCTTTGCCGCGAGTTGCGGGTTGAGCAGCTGCTGCACAGCACCCGGAATGGCTCTCGGGGAGATGAACTGGCCCGTCGGCAGAAGTTCCATGTTGCCCTGCGGCGGTGCTGCAAATGCAATACAGCTAGTCAGTAATCCTAAGGCTAAGCCAGATTGAACGACGTTACGATTCATTTTGGTTCTCTCCAGATAATCAAAACAGAAAAGCCAAATTCGATTCAAACGGAATCATTTGTCAGGTCTGTTGCCCCTGATTGCGGAGACGTGCAAGTGATTGGACCAGGTGGGATGTATTGCAATGGCGCCATCCCGGCGCTTTCAGCCCGGTAACATTTAGTCAGTTTCGAATGTCAATCGAATGACATGTTCTAAGCGTGGATATTCAGAATGCGAATCGTTCTCTGTTGCTTGGTCAGTAATTTCACAAACTCGATATCGGTTATTTCGACATGCTAATTGGTAGTGTCATCGATAAGATGAGGTCCGAGTGCGATACGGGCATACGCTTACGAAGAGACGCCGCGCGAAGTCCGGATCAAAGCACTTATCGAAGACCGGCAACGCACCGGAAATCCCGGCGAAATAGCACAAGAAGGTGTGGTGGGCGTGCTGACACAGTGTTGATGGTTTGCCGCCGTCGTGTTCGATCTCGTTCATCATGTGACTGGACATGGCAGGAACGCTCAGAACATCGGACTTGGAACCGGAGTGTGTTGCTGGCCGTTATGGTGCGCAGTCGGGACTGGGTGCATCGTGGCACTCAATGCCTGTGGGACTGCGCCGCCAGTTCGCTATACAGATTACGAGTCTTGCATGACAGACAGGTGAAGGTTGTAAAGGGCCGCCATTGTCTCGTTGCGTTTGCAAGCAAGGTGCGACGCAGATGCTTCGATGCATGAGATGGCTCTCTACTCACATGCTGACCCGCGCGTCGAAAGCAGGCTGGCAAAATGGGCAGTTTTACCGGTGTTGCTGGTCGAGGTGCGCTACGTCGAAGACGCACTGTACCTTTCTAAAGCCCTTTATTTGCCTTTCATTTTGCGAGGTCGGGGGAGTTTCCTGAAGGCCGGCCTCCCCAATGCCGAATTCCACATGTTCAACCGCATTGGTTACTGGGTGCAGTGGGGTTGCCGTTCTGAGGCAGTATTGGTGCCGGTCTGAGTCCCATGCATGCGGCTGGCATTGACCCTGAACGCCGCAACTGCGTCGCGCAGTTCCAACGCCTGGTCGCTCATCGACTGCGCGGCCGCGGATGCCTCTTCAACGAGTGCGGCATTCTGCTGCGTGAGCTGGTCCATTTGAACGACTGCCTGATTGACCTGCTCGATACCCGTATGCTGTTCGCGTGATGCGGCCGCGATCTCGCCCATCAGGTCAGTTACGCGTTGCACGGAACGCACGACTTCTCCGATCGTCAGCCCTGCTTCGCCAACCTGTTTCGCACCGGTATTGACCCGCTCGACCGACACGTCGATTAGCTCCTTGATCTCTTTCGCCGCACTGGCGCTGCGCTGCGCCAACGCGCGCACTTCAGCTGCGACCACTGCGAATCCACGGCCCTGTTCGCCGGCTCGCGCAGCTTCGACCGCGGCGTTGAGCGCCAGAATATTCGTCTGGAAGGCGATGCCCTCGATCACGCCGATGATCTCCGATACCTTGGCGGAGCTATCGGAGATTTCCTGCATCGTTTCGACTACGCGCCCAACTACGACGCCGCCGCGAGTGGCGGTCTCGGACGCATTGATCGCGAGCGCGTTCCCTTGCTTTGCGCTTTCCGCATTTTGCCGAACCGTAGCGGTCAATTGCTCCATGCTCGAAGCCGTTTCCTCCAGCGACGCCGCCTGTTCTTCGGTCCGGGTACTGAGGTCCGCGCTGCCGGTTGCGATCTGTGCAGACCCCGTGACGATGCTCTCGCACCCCGCACGCACTCGTCCGATCAGGCCGGCGAGGTTCGCATTCATGTCCTTTAGCGCTCGCAGCAACATCGACGTCTCGTCGCGTCCGGCAACGTCGATCCGCGACGTCAGGTCACCGCGCGCAACGGTTTGCGCAATCGTCACCGCCGTGCGCATCGGAACGGTGATCGATCGAGTGATCACGACCGCGGCGCCTATGCCGATCATCGCCGCGACCGCCATCATCACCGCGGTCGCAGTCAATGCCGTGTGATATGAGGAGGCGGCCTCCTCGCGTGCTTTCGCCGCTCCCTGGCTGTTCAGTCGAACACTTTCCGTAATCAGGTCTAAAGCCGTCTGGAACGTATGGCCGGCACTGCCGTTCGCAACAGCACGCGCTTCGGCGAAGGCGGCCTCGCTGGCTCCATCGGAGAGTTCAATTACCCTTGCGTCCTGTGTAACGTATTCGCTCCACGCCTGCTGGATGCGTCGATACATCTGCATTTCCTCTGGCGACGCAATAAGCTTCTGATATTCCTGCATCGCGATCTCAAGTTTTGCAATCGAGTCATCGTGCTGGGAGCGTTGCCCCTGACGCGCCGACGCGTCAGGCTCCATTGCCAGGCGAAGGGACGTCCGGCGTACGCCGTTGGCGTAGGCCCGTATGTCGCCGAGCGTTTGAACTGCGGGTAACCACTGATCAGCAATCGTCTTCGTTCCGTTCTCGTATATCCGCGAGGCCTGGTATGTTGCGAACGCGCCCGTCATGCATAGCAAAACGAGAAGCAGGCCGAAGGCTGCGCCAAGCCGCATGCCGATGCCGGCGTTATGAAAAGTGCTCTTCATCAATATTGTTCTCCGCGCAACGTTTCGTGGGAGTCGGCGCACGCTGTGACCGACGCAATGTGAGATGACATCAAGGCATATAGCGACGCAATACGGCGAGCACATGAAGAACAAATGCGCTTGCCATGCGCGGATGCCATTTGCGCAAGAGAGTTATGTGCACAAACGAACCTGTCGCCGCGCACAACCTTCCTCCAGTTATTTTCATGAAAAGATAGAAAGCTATTGATTCTTGGGGTTGGAAGTAGAAGACCGAGGCGGCTTTCATGTGCATTGCTTATCATACATATTCCATTCAAAGAAAATCTAGATGTCGTTGCGTACGCAACAAACTCTGAGAACGCTCGAGTCGGATGGAAGAGGTGGTCGCCGGTTCGCCCATCGAATAGGCCTCAACGGACTCGCGGGATGCGACACGGCGAATGCAATGCGCGCAGATCGATAGCCTCAGTTATCGCAACGCAGTCCGCTCGTGGTGGTTGCGGGCGGTTCAAAGTAGTCACGGCGCACAACCTTTTCCATATTCCTGTCACGAAAAGAGAAAAGATGCGCGTCGCTTCGAGCGAAGCGAAAAATAAAGTTGAAAGTACCCATCAAGTTCTCCATCGGGCAACCGAAATACAAACGTTCAAGTGAATTGGTTGCATACGCAACTAATAGAAATGCCTGATCGGAGAATCAAGCCGGTTGCGCACTCCAGCATTATGTTTTTGAGTTTTTGCCATTGCGAAAAAAGTCGAACGAAGAGCAAGGGCAAACATCCGCATGACGAAAGAGTCGGTTGCACACGCATCGGGAGACATCATGGAATCAACGGGCGCGTCATTACGTTCGCTTTACGCCAGAGCCGACAAACTCATGATCGTCGTGATCTGGGGGCTGTTCGTCATTTCCTGTTTGCTTGCAGAGAACACCTTCACGTGGGACGCAGTCGCGTGGATCGGGCTGCCCACGGTGCTGACCGCGTCGGCGCTGGTGCGCTGGCATGGCGGCATGCTTCTCACGCGGTTATGTATTGCGGCGAGCCTGATGACATTCGCTGCGCTGCAAATCTATCAGGAGCGCGGATTGACCGCGATGCACTTCGGGGTCTTCGTCCTGATGGCGTTTCTTCTCGCGTACAGGGACTGGCGGCCTGTCGTTTGCGCGGCAATCGTCATCGCGTTGCATCACGTTACGTTCAATTATCTGCAGGTTGCCGGGCTCAACGCATACTGTTTTACGCGCCCCGAGCTTTCAGTGGTCTTCCTGCATGCCGGCTATGTCGTCGCAGAAGCCGCGTTACTGATCGTGATCGCGAGACGCATGGAGATCGACGGGTTGACGGGGAGGGAGCTTGCCTTGCTGGGAGAAATGCTCTCGCGTGAAGAGGGTAAGTTCGACCTGCGCCTCCCGCCGATGACGCTCAAGGGTGTCAGCAGCCGTACCTTCAAGAATACGCTGGATGCGATCCATCGCGCGTTGCAGCAGGTGACCGGAATCGTTGACCGGATGGCCGAGTCATCGGAGGACATCGCGGCCGAAAACCGGCTGTTGTTCGAGCAGATTGCGGCGCAGGCGAACGGGCTCAAACAGACAAACATTGCGATCGTGCAGATCGCCGGTCGCATCGGGAGCAGCGCAGAACATACCGCTACGGCAAATAGCCTCGCGAGAGAGAGCTCGGCGGTTGCTCATCAGAGCGGGAAAGCGGTTAGCGAAGTGGTAAGCAATATGAGCGAGATCGAAGCCGCCGTTCAGCGCATGGGGGACATGATCGCGACCATAGAAGGCATCGCATTTCAGACCAATATTCTTGCGCTCAACGCAGCGGTTGAAGCGGCGCGCGCGGGAACGAGCGGTCGCGGGTTCGCTGTGGTCGCATCCGAAGTGCGTACGCTTGCGCAGAGGAGCGCCAATGCCGCCTCTGACGTCAGGCGCCTCATCGTCGATTCGCTGGGGAAGGTCGATCAAGGCGCGGTGCTCGCCAGACGTGCTGGCCAGGCCATGGAACATGTCGTCGAAACAGTGGGCAGCGTGGCCAGATTGATCGAACAGGTAAGCTCCGCGAGCGACGCGCAGAGCGGTGACGTCAATCAGTTTAGCCGGGGCGTCGATGAAATGGACACCGCGCTGGAAGGCAACGTCGATCATGTTAAGAAGCTTGCGCAAACGTCCGAAAGCCTGAATGAACAGGCGCAGAAACTGCGCTCGGCAATTTCGGCGTTCCTCGTTGAGCCCGCGGAAATGCGTCTGGATTAACCAGTAGTTTCAGAAGCAGCGAAACTATCGGCTGATTGGGGCCTGCCTGCAGCCAGCGGACGCCCTGGCAACGTCGGCTCAGTGTGAAAGCGAATAGGGCATATCGACCCGTTGCGGCCGCTCGACATTCTCCAATGCGGACGTTCGCCCACGAGTCAAGCCGATGTCGTGCCGTCTTCACCAGAAGCAGCGTCCTCTGCGCGGATCGGCGTTTGCGGGTCGGCGCCGATGCTTCGATGGCATATAAAGGCATTGTCCGCTATGCGCGCGACCGCGGGTGTAACTTTGAGCGCCCCTTAATCACGCACGATGGCGTGCGGATCGATGGTGTATGGATGCACGGGATTGTTGGGACCAATCTCGGCAGCGACGCGCGACAGCCAGGCAGCGAGCGCAGGATAGGCTGGCAGGTCGATACCGACATCGCCTGCGAGGTGCGTGTATGCGTAGACCGATATGTCGGCAATGGACAGGCGACCACCGACCAGGAAGGTCGCCTCCGCCAGAGACCGATCGAGGGCTCGCAGCGCCTTCGTGGCGGTCTCCTGTTTGGCTGGGACCATCGCAGCATTACGCTTCAACCGCCCCGTCAATGTCCAGAAACGCAAGGAGCCGATGACCGATTCGATGTAGTACTGCTCGAAGCTGAGCCATTGAGCAACCTTGGCGCGTCCGAAGCGGTCAGATGGCAGGAAGTCGGTCCCATCTGCCAGAAACTGAAGGATCGCATTCGACTCGGACAGAGCGCGGCCGTCTTCCAGTTCGAGCACAGGCACGGCGCCTGAGGGGTTGAGCTTGAGGAAGGCGTCAGTCTGCCCCGCTCCCTCGAAGATGGAGACCTCTTGGGTCGTGTAGGGAATACCGAGAAGGCGAAACAGAACCCGGATCTTCCAGGCGTTCTGGGAGGGCAGATAGTCGTATAAGCGCAGCATGTCGACTCCTGAGTGAGGAAGCCCAACTATGACTGATGTGGCCCGCGCTCAACACTCCGGATATTGCGCTTAAATTCATCGGGTAACGGAGCCCGCGCGAAGGGCCTCACATGGCTCTTAACTAATTAACCCCGGACGAGTTCGCCCGACAGTACAGCCTTCGGCCTACGGCCGAAAGCTCATGAAAGGCCGGACACTAACACCGCAACGTGCCCAGGAAACCCAGGCGGTTCATGAAAAACACCCCAAAACCTGGACCAATGTCCAATTTTTGGGGTG
The DNA here is from genome assembly GCF_000519185.1 of Paraburkholderia nodosa DSM 21604. GTDB lineage: Bacteria > Pseudomonadota > Gammaproteobacteria > Burkholderiales > Burkholderiaceae > Paraburkholderia > Paraburkholderia nodosa. Next base: position 88,121 of record NZ_JAFA01000032.1, read on the forward strand.
CAATTTACTAGCGCGGCTTTTCTTGGCCCGGGGTAATGCGTCCACTACCCCGGTCTTCTGAACCTGCTATTAGAACCTGTGGTACATGCCAATGTTGGCTTGAACCTGGTTGCCGCCCGATGCCGTGTTGCCGAAGTCAGCAGCCGAAGCCTGAGCGCCCTGAGCGTGAACGTACGCGCCCATCACGTATACCGAGGTAAGCTTCGACAGCGCGTATGTAGCACCCAGCGACGCCTGGTTGATCGAAGCCATCGTGCGACCTTCAGCGGCTTGCGCAGGCGTGGCTGCCGAACCGTAGACGTACGTGTATCCAGCAGCCAGCGACAGCGCCGGGGTTGCCTGGTACTGCAGAAGGGCACCCACTACGTTGAAGTGGATCGATGCCTGGCCATCGTTGCCTTCATATTGAGCGTTCGAGTAGCGCAGGCCAGCCGTGTACGGACCAAACTGGTATTGGCCAGCGATTTGAGCGATGCCCGCGCTCTTGAACGCATTGCCACCGTAGTAACCCGAACTCGGATAGCCCAGCGCACCGCCGAACGACGGTTGCGCCGTTGCGTTCTGCCAGCCGTTCTCACCCTGGTTTGCGGCATGGAAGTAGCCGCCAGCGACCGTCAGACCACCTTGAGCGTAGTCCGCAGCCACCGACCACGATTGACCCGAACCCATAGCACCGGCAACGCCGCCGAACGAGTACGCGCCTTCAGCCTGGAAGCCCTTGAAGATAGGCGAAATGTACTTTACGGCGTTGTTCTGGTTCGTCGTGTTGTCGTTGTTGTCCACGTCGCCCGGGGTCGAGAATGTCGAAGCCGAAACGGCGTCGCCCGTCAGGCCTTGAACCATTTCCGTCACGGCGTCGATCTGGCGACCCATACGCAGAGTACCGTACTGGTCCGACGTGAGGCCTACGTAGGCCTGGCGGTTGAACAGCGAACGCGAGGAGCCAATGGGGCCCTGGCCGCCGATGCCACCGCTAGCAATGTTGAAACCGTTTTCGAGCTTGAAGACCGCTTTGAGGCCGCCGCCGAGGTCTTCCTGACCCTGGAGGCCCCACTTGTTCGACCCCGAGGCACCGCCAACGAGGGCGACTTCCGAGTGGCCATTCACGTTCGAGGTGTAGCTGATACCTGCGTCCAGCATGCCGTACAGGGTGACCGACGACTGTGCCATTGCTGCCGAGGATGCGGCGAAAGCGGCAACAGCGATAACCGTTGCCTTGATGGTGCTGTTCTTCATCTGTAATTCAGTGTCCCTGAGTATCTTTTGGATTGGTTTACTTGTTACTGCGCGCCGGAGAATACGGCACCTCCTGCAAACTCAAGAAACGAAAAAAAAAGACTGTCGCAAAAACGTAACAAAAGGGCGCAATGTCTTGTGCGGCGGGCGATCGATGGACTATTTCGTACCAGGTCGGCAACGGCGGATGGGTGACCGGCTTCCGGCTGCCGCTGACGTTTGAATGTTCGGGCGAACCGTTCTGTGACCGACGCTTCAAGGCCGGCAACTGCCTGATACGGTCGACCGTAACCGATCCCGAGCCGCGGGTCGTGCAGTCGGTATTGCGAGGGCGCGTATTTGAGTGGAACGGTCATTCCATACCGTCACTCGATGCCAAATCATCGGCCCTACCCGACAGTCATCGTCCGATTGCCTGGCAAGCCATCGAATCCGTATGTGCGGCTTCGCACACTGCGCTCACCCGGTTAGAGCCGGGACCTGGCTGGTTTACCTATCCTCGATGGTATCTCGTGGCTTCGCCCGACGGCATGGACGATGCGGAGAATCCATGCCGGCAAGTGGGCGACGAACCGTCGCGATGTCGAGGCGTCCACCACGAAGAGCGGGCGCGCCACGAGTCGGCATCGCCATCGTAGAGGGGACATTCGCCATGAAATTTATCGTTCAATGGAAAGGTGAGCCGGCAATGCAGCAGGCTGCAATTGAGCGCTTCATAAAAACAGGCGGTCAGCCGCCCGACAACGTCACGATGGTGGGCCGCTGGCATGCAGCCGGCGAGTTTAGGGGCGTTGCAATCGTTGAAGCGACGGACGCCAGCGCAGTCGCGGCAATGACGGTCCAGTGGGGGGATGTCTTCTCCTTCACAACGGCGCCTGCACTGACTGACGAGGAACTCGGTGCTGTTTTGGCATCTCAGCAACGGTCGGCAAACTGAAATCCACAAGCGTTGGATGGCCGGGCCTGGAGCGCGTCGAGGGGCGCGCTCGGAGCATATTCACGTCATGCCTTTGCCACCAACTCGACGTCCGGCGTCAATGTGGTTGAGCAAGCGGTTATCAGATCAGTGACAAAACATCACAAAGTCCAAGCCTACGCCAGGATGCACCAGACGCTGGACTGCTCCGGCATGACGCGCAACGAAGCCGCTACCAAGCCGAATTGCTGACGTAGAACCCAAGACGCCCCAATGCTGGCAAAGGCTGAATTATCCGCGTAACTCGCCCGCCGGGTTCCGGATTAATGCAGCCGTTCCAACGGCCGGTTTATTCGCTCACTTAACGACAGGTCATGGCCAAACTGGGAAATCCATCGGAAGGCCATGCGCAGCGGATTGCCTTCACCTACAAACTTCCGTAGTCGACCCAGAGCGGTCCGTCGACTCTCTGCATAGCGGACATTCCCTCCGGCGAATCAGCCGTTGAACTTGCGGTACCAAAAGATATCTCGACCAGCAACGTCAAAAGCATCAGGCCATGAGGGCTCGTTCCGCCCAAGGGGAACGCAACCTACTTTGCGGCGCCCTTTGTCGCCTGCGTTATGAACTCGGCTTTGGCTGCTCTCGCCAACTCTTCGGGTATCGGTGTGCTACGAACGGACTTGTCCAGTTCTGCCAGCTCACTGCTGCGGGCAATCAATGCGGGGTACACTTGGGTCAAGCAATACTCGCCAAGGCGCTTGTATTCCCGTTCTGCGGCCGCGGCGTCTTGCTCATACATGTCAAACATGGACGCTTCCACCTGCTGCAGTTTGCCTGAATATGCGTCATTGTCTGTGCCTCGAGCCAAGGCGGTGAAGAAGACTTCGCGTAAGCTTGCTTCTTTCATCGCCTCGTAGACCACCTCGGCCTGCTGTGTGTTCAAGCCACCTTTCAGCAAAAGATCACGGTCGTATGTGAACCAGTTGCGCTCGTAGATTGCTTTCTCGCACGCAACAAGTTTGGTCTGCCCGTCCGCATCTTTGTACGCTCCAAAACCATCCTCAACGTCGACGGCCATGGCATCGAGCGGCCACATCGCGTGCGCGACGAAGAGCACTGCAAGCAAAGATTTCATCATCCTCATCTTTATTGGATACTTCAAAGATCGCAACAGCAACCGACGAATTGGCGATCGTGGCGCAGGCATTGAAAGGCTGATTTAGGCCGGACATCGTAGTTTTCCCGCGCAAGCCAGCCCGAAAAAGACATCGTTTATGGAGAGATGACGTCCAATTTTGCGATAACACCATTTGTGTTGCTCAGGATGCAGTGTCTTCCTATCTCAACTACGTTTGTTGAGATGACGTGCCTCAACCTTTCTTCAAACGTAGATTTTTTCATTCCCTGCTGTTCGTACTGAATCCCATCCTCAATGGTTTTGCTTGTTATGTCATTGGCCAATTGGCTAACGGGCTCGCAACGCAACCTGATGGGGTTGCCATAGAACATTCCGCTGATGCCAGTGGTCGTACTATCGTCAATGCCCTTAAGGATAGGTATTCCGCCGATGCGAACCGCATAGATATCATGTGCAAACATACCTTGCGCCATGCACAGGTCATATGGTGACGAGCTTCCATCAACTCCATTCATCGACAGACACACATTTTTGCCATTTTGTGCGGTCAAGAGTGGCTTGACGAAAGGCTTGCTGTGTTTGTCGTTTTCTTTTTGCTGACTGATCGCGTCATCGACTTGCTCTTTTTCCCGAGTCGTAAGAGGCGTAATTGTGACAGTTATAGTCGATTTTATATTTAAATCATAGTTCGGATTGTCGGGCCAATTCTTTTTGGCTTGATTGCATGCAAGCTGTACTTCAGGACCGATCATCCCAGTTGGCGGAATGTCTCCGAGAACACGATGGTCAGCCGGAACTTCACTGGATTTGATCAAATCTCCAGTCCATTTCCTGTCGTTGAAACCTAACCATCCGTATCTTGCGTTCTTGCAATCAATCAGATAGTGCGACTCTTTAACCTGAAAACCATACTTGATTGATGCTTCGCCATTTTTGTCGAAAACATTTCTCTCCCAAGCTTCGATAAGACCATCATCAGTCTGCCTAACGGAGTTGAGATCAATCTCTGCTTTTACGGAGATGGTTAAAGAGGGCGGGGGCGTTGCGTTGACCCATTGAGGCGGCGTGGTCGCGTGTGGATCAGCAGGAATGGTCGATAGGTGCTCTTGACTCCGCTCCGACTGACCTACAGTTCCGCACGCCGCACATATGACAGTTAGGAACGCACAGAAAACAGAATATTTCATTCTCGCCTTTATGATTGATACTGGTGCCGGCAAAAGTTGCGCGATAGCGGTGATATATCGGTTATCGTCCTGAAAGTGCTTTTCTTTAGGCACCCGTGACCTGTTGCGTATTATCCGTAAAGCCATTGTCGACAATCCGTGGCAGCGCGGCGAATGTCTCTTCATGGCCGCACTCGGAAGTTCGTCGCCCAACGCTGCTCGTTCATCATACCGCCCCTCCGAACTTCCGTAGTCGACTGTGGATTCAACCGGTCGATGCAACACACTAGAACCTGCGTGAGCAGTGGAGGTGTTGCAAATGAAACAGCGACCGAGAATTTACTACTCCGAGAGCCAGAAGGCGCCGATGTGGGACCGCTGGCGCAAAGGCGAGACGATTCATCAGATTCCCACGCCGTGTGAAATCGTTTATCTGACGGTAATGGTGGACTTTGCAACTCGCAAAATTCTCGCGGACCCGAGGACTCTAACGCTGTGGGAGGGGCGAAATTGATGCGTTTGCGGCTTACCGCGATACGCGAGCTGCTTACGTCCACGACATCTTCGGCGTCTGGGAATGGCCGGAACGGTTGGAGTCGATCGCTCGTGAATACGGCTTGAACTATTCGACCGCAATGGAGGGCATACCGGTGCGCTATTTGCCCGGCTCCGGGACCGGTTGGCCCTGGTACATCAACACCGGAGTTGCCGCCTTATGCAAAGCCTTGCTGCGTGCGCGGATCAACGTTCACGATGAGCGCACCCTTGGGCTTCTGAGCTGCCTTCAGAACGAACAGCGCCGCACGGCCCTTCTTCCGACCGGTGGCGCGGCATATCGGGGTGCGTGCGGCGGATGCCCGATCGGCAGCTTCATCCGGCCAGCAGACTTGTGCGCCAAAAGACTCTGTTCGCGCGCTGGCTATACGAACATATAGGTTTCTCAACCTATGACGTAACTTTCGCATCCGCATGCACGTTTGTAACCGCGGGGGCGTTGCGCTACTTTCGAGTCGTGGCGGAAATCGCGGGCGGCTACCGCAGTGGGAGTAAGCAGATGGGCTCTGTGCAAGGTTCGACTTTTTCAACCACCAACCCGTCCCCAGAGGGGCTTGGGATGAACTGCTTCATTAATAGATATCAACGAGCGCATCCCATCGGAATCGACCGCGGTTCCGACCGATGAGCGCAACGCGCGATTGCCCATCAAGCGCCGAACTCGCAAGGGCGAACGGCAAACCCGAAAATCCGCGCGGAACCGCGAGGCCGGGCCAACTCCAACCGTAATCACTGCACGCCCACGCCACGAATACGTCCCGCTTTGACCAGTTGCCGCGATTCGAGGAATCAAATCATGCATCCTCTTATAGCCATTTGGCAGTATCGGTGTATCCGGTGCGTGAACATTGACGGTATTGCTCTCGCCTCGGATCGAATATCAGCTAGCTGTGCGGCCTGCTTGAGTATGTTCTTTGCTGGTCCCCCCAGCACTCCGTGGACCGAGCTTCATCTCACTTGCTTGTCCGGGCCGAGCCATGTTGACAATCGACGACCTCCGCGCGCATCCACTGTTCTCAACCCTCTCAGACGACGAACTGGGGCATCTCGCGAAAACATCCGCGGACCTGCAGTTGTGCGCAGGTGAATACGCGGTCCATGAAGGTGGGGAGCGCGCGCTGTACGCTGTGCTGTCCGGCAAGCTGGAAGTGAGCAAGACGTTCGACGGCATCGAACGGACGTTGGGCTGGCGCCTTCCCGGAGCTATTTTTGGCGAAATACCGATCGCGCTGAATTCGACGTTTCTCATCTCATATCGAGCGGTGGAAAAGTCACGCGTCATGTGTGTCGACCTCCAGCGCTACTACGCACTCGTAGCCGTGTCACCGGAGATCGGGGTTAAGATGGGCGCCCTCGCGCGCGAGAACATCGGCGGCTTGCAGGGCATTGCCGCCGAGCCGCGCCAGCCTCGCGTGACGATGGTGGGCAGCCGCTGGAACGTCGATTGTGCGGCGTTGCGCCAGTTCCTTGCGCGCAACCAGATAAGCTTTGACTGGATAACGCCCGACGAGCTCGAAAGGTCGGGACGTTGGCCGGGAATCCGCCCGTCAGAGGACGATTGTCCTGCGGTAAGACTGGTGAACGGCACGGTGCTCACCCGACCGGGGACGCGCGAACTTGCTGACTTGTTGGGTTTGCATACGCAGCCGCGCTTCGCCGAATACGACACGCTAATCATCGGTGGTGGGCCGGCCGGCCTCGCGGCGGCTGTTTATGGTGCGTCGGAAGGCTTGCGTACCGTAGTGCTGGAGCGCGAGGCGCCTGGCGGGCAGGCCGGGACTTCCTCGCGCATTGAGAACTATCTCGGCTTCCCCAACGGGGTTTCGGGCGACGAACTGGCAAACCGCGCGCTGCAGCAAGCAATGCGACTCGGCGCGGAGATTCTCGTGACACGGTCGATCGCCCGGATCGATGTCCACGCGCGTTACGTTTACCTTGACGGAGGCGATGTCCTTCGGGCGCGGACGATCATTCTTGCGACGGGTGTGACGTGGCGCCACCTCGCGATCGAGGGTTGCGACCAATTTATCGGCAAAGGCATTTACTACGGCGCGTCACGCAGTGAAGCGATTGGTACTCATGGACTCGATGTCCACCTGATTGGTGGCGGGAACTCGGCTGGCCAGGCCGCCCTGTACTTTGCGAATCATGCGCGCACGGTGACGCTTGTCGTGCGAGGTGATTCGCTCGAGAAGAGCATGTCTCGCTATCTGATCGAGCAACTAGACGGAAAATCCAACGTTATAGTGCAGCTCCAATCGGAAGTCGTCAGTGCGCATGGCGATTCCTGTTTGGCTGCGATCGGCGTACGCCACGGGTTGCATGGCGCCGTACATCAGTACGACTGCGGTGGTTTGTTCGTTTTTATTGGCGCTGATGCAGAAACCGATTGGTTACCAGCCGAAATCGCACGCGACAAGCGTGGATACGTTCTTACCGGCGACGACGTCGTTAAGGCCGGGCGCTGGTCCTGCAGCCGGGATCCCTACCTCCTCGAATCGAGTGTTCCTGGCGTATTTGCCTGTGGGGACGTGAGATTGAGCCAGGTAAAGCGCGTCGCTTCAGCGGTCGGCGAGGGCAGTATGGCGATCGCGTTCGTCCACAGATATCTGCAGCAGAGTGCCACGCAACATTGTGCGCGATAGCCGGGCCCCGTTTATGAGAACGGCGCTTGAGTCGATGCCGGATCGAATGCCCGGGCGGAGCAGAAATTATGTATCCACCACAATCGGAGCGTAGCGGTCCGCTGTTGGGTCCATCGGACGTTCAAACGTATGGGTGTGAGCGTGGGCGAGTGGCTGGAGATGGCCGACTACTGCCTGATGCGGCTGGCCGTAGCCGGCCCCGTTGCGACCGTCGAGGCCGCCGGATTCGGCGCCCCGTAGCTGTCGTTCAACGTCGCAATTGAGCTGGACCGCGCAGCGGGATTGGAATGACGGACTTGGTCAGCAATTCAGTAGCCATCCACAAGCATTCGCCTGGCGCGGGCGCGGCACGCTCGTCTGCGACGACTTCTCGGGCTACAAGGCACTGTTCGACAAGGGCGTGACGGAGGTTGACTGCCTCGCCAATGTTTCCGAGCTCCGCGGCGCGTAGAGGATGTCTATCCCCGTTTCGCGGCGACTTCGGCGGCGGCCTTGCGAATTGCGGCGAGCACTTCGTCGGGGCGCGAGAGCATCGGGACGTGACTGCTCTTGACTTCCACGATCGTGGCACCCATGCGCTTCGCGTAGGTGCGCTGCAATTCGGGATGGACGGTGTGATCCTCGGTTGCGAGGATGTACGTCGAAGGCTTCGACTTCCAGGCGTTTCCGTCCAGCTTGTGGGTGAACAGGTCTGCTGCCGGCGCGAAGTGGGTCGCATAGACGATACCTTGTTCTTCTTCGGACAGGTCACCAGCGAAAGCCGCGGGCCCGTCCGGTTTCAGCCAGACTCGGCCAGCGGCGACTTCGACGTGATTGAAGATGTCCGTCGTCGGAAACTTCTCCTGTTGTTCCTGCGCGGTCTCCGTCTCTTCCGGGCATAGCGCCGCGATGTAGACTAGCGCGGCAACGCGAGGGTCCATGCCGGCGTAGGTGATCACCGCGCCGCCGTAGGAGTGGCCGACGAGAAGGATCGGCTCGCTGACCCGGCCGAATGTGCGAATGGTTGCCTCCACGTCGCCTTTCACCGAGTCGAGGCCGTACTGCGCCGCCATCACTTCGTGGCCATCCGCCCGCAGCGCCGGGATCAGCTTGTTGAAACACGATCCATCGGCCCAGATGCCGTGGCAAAACACGATGCTTGGCTTGTGCGATGCGTTCACTTTGCTTACTCCTTTCAATGGAAAAGCGATGCCTGCCTCCAGGCTGGTGCCGGCGACAAGCAACTGGCGACGAGTCGTACCAGAGCTCGTCAGAGATACTTGTTCATTTACGATTGGCTCCACACCGCGCAAACAGTTGCGGCGGCTTCAGCATCCTGGATCGCGCGAAACATGTTGCCGAGTGGAGCGGTACGAAAGGCCGATGAGGAGCACCGGGGCGACTCCCCGGCCGAGTGCGCCGCGCAGCACGGTGACGTCGCCGGCGTGCATGTCGAGGCCGTACTGCGCCGCGATCACGTCGTATCCTTCGGCAGGCAGGATCGGAATGACTTTGGCGAAGCACGAGCCATCTTCCCAGATGCCGCGAATGAAGACGATGCTGACTTTGCTTGGCGTGGGCATGGTGGCGTTCCTCGGACGAAGCAACCATTGACTAGCGATGCCGACAAAATCAGCCTATACAGAGGCGGGCCGTGGGGGAAATACTTTTTATGCTGCAAGCATACCGTTGAGGCATGGGAGGCTCGGATGGAGCTTCGTCACCTGCACTTTTTCGTGGCCGTCGCCGAAGAGGGCAGTCTGTCAAGCGCGGCCGAGCGGCGGCTGCATACCGCGCAGCCGTCGCTGAGCCGGCAGATGCGGGACCTGGAGGCGGAGGTCGGCGCCCGGCTGATGGAACGTCATGCCCGTGGCGTCGAGCTCACGCCTGCGGGGTATGTATTCCTCGATCACGTGCGGCTCGCATTGGCGCAGATAGAGGTCGCCTGCGAAGCGGCGCGCCGTTGCGAGGTGCCCAGGAAGCAGGGCTTCGTCATCGGCTTCCTGCTCGGGCAGGAAGCGGTCTGGCTGCGCGAGGCATTGCGCATCCTCCGCGAGGAGGAGTGCGATGTCGAGATCACGCTCGTGACCAAGTCGTCGCCGGAGCTCGCCAACGCGCTAATGCGGGGCGAGCTCGACGTCGCACTTCTGCGGCACGAGGCGCTGACCGCCGGCCTCGTATTCAAGCGCTTGGTGGAGGAACCGTTGGTAGTGATCCTGCCGAAGCACCATCGCCTCGCCGCGCGGAAATCAGTTCGGCCGCAGGACCTCGGGGGCGAGGCGTTCGTCAGCACGGCACGAATCGCGCCGGTGCTGAAAGGCGTGATCGACGCCTACGCGGCCGAGGTCGGCATCACGCTGAGGCAGACCTACGATGCCGAGACCTTGTCTGGGGGCATGTCGCTGGTGGCATCGACCGGTGGCTTCACCCTGCTGCCGCAGTACGTACGTAACGCGCTGATCCCGACCGTCGTCGCCCGCCCGTTGTCCGGTACCGCACCGACGATCGACCTGATGATGGGCTACGCGAAGACGAACCCCTCGCCGCTGCTCCAGCGCTTCGTCGCACGCGCCGATGAACTGATCACCGGCTCCGTGCCGGGCACAGACACACCGTCCCGCTGACGTGGCGCAACCCCGGCCAATGTTCTCGTACGCACACCGTTTCATTGGCATTGGAGCGCTTCCCCGCACGCCTCTCCCGACCGCTTCTAGCAAAGCTCCCAGCGCACGCAGCGCCGTCGCCCGTTCGGTCGGGTGACTACCTTCCTGCAGGCGCCGGTCATCGTGCCCTGGGAGAAACTCGCCGCTCCATACTACGGTGACGGATCTCGTTCGTTCCGGACGTCGCAGCATGAGTAGCGGCGCCCAGACGCTCACCTACGATGTGCCAGAACGGCAACGGCACCACGCTAGAGGCAAACATCGCATTTGAACTGCACCGAAGCGGACGCCCGTGGTCGACCGCTTGTGGGCGCCGGTTGCTGCCCGATGCGACTGCCCGTAGTCGACCCCTGAACTGCCGTTCAGGCTCGCGACACTGCAACGTCTGCTCCGGCTGTGCAAGCGTCGCTCGCCCTAACGGACTCGGCTTAGTGGCTTAATGCACTCCAAGGTCTGACTGAAGCCTTCTGAGCTTCGATGGGGTGACATTGAATTCGCGCTTGAACCAATGTATGAGATGTGAGCTGTCTGTAAAGCCGCACTCGTATGCGATCTGCGTAATCGATCGGTCGCTGTTGACCACCATCCATTTTGCGGCATTCAGGCGCATGCCCCTCCAATACTGAAGGGGCGCGACACGCAGATGCTTCCTGAAAAGTCGGGTAAGTTCTCGCTCGGTTGTCCCGATCGCCTGTGCAATGCCTGCAATCGAACCTGGCTCAAATGTACGTTGCCTCATCAAGCCGACTGCGTTCACGACCCGCCGGTCCGGGCAATGCAGGCCGATCTCCGAGTCGTCCTTCATAGCCTGTATTTCCTCGAATCCCCGATCGGCCATCAAATAGTGAAGTGCCTTGTGCGATCGCGTATTTCCACAGTGGGTCGTAACCAGGTGCATTGCAAGGTTGATCGCTGCAAGACCGCCCGGACATGTAATGAATCCGCCGTCCGCAACGACAGGGGCATCCGTCACAGCGATGACGTCCGGAAAGTTGCTCTGCATCGCTTGCGTGAGCGAGAAGTGAACAGCGCATCGCTTTCCGGCCAGATATCCCAGTTCGGCAAGAACGAATTGACCTGTGCAAAGCCCGACGACGGGGACGCGTGCTTCAACGCAGGATTGTATAAATCGGTAAAGCTCGTCGGGGATCGGCTCGGTACTATGAAGCAGCCCGCCGTGCACCACAACGTAGTCATATTCGGACGGATCGCCGAAGAGTCTGGTCGGCATCATCGAAAAACCGCAACTCGATCGAATGGGCGACATCTCGTGAGACAGAAGGTCCCACGAGCAGTAGATTTGCCTGCTGAAGTCCGACTCGTCTGCCGACAGCCGCAGAAACTCGACAAAGCACGAAAGCGACATCAGGGTGAAGTCCGGAGTCGGTGCGATGCCGATTCTGAGCGGCGCATCGACCTCTGGCGCGGACTTGGCCGGTCGCAGAAAGGAGTAATCGCCCCGCATTGGTTGCCTCCATTACCGTGCCACCGATTGTCCGAAACGTACAATTTTTTTTGACTGTGGGCAATTATAGTTTTCCGCATCAACAGGCAAACGGCACGGAGGCGCCATCTTGAAGATCACGAAAATCTCTCTCTACCAGGTCGACCTACCTCTGAAAGAGGGTTCCTATAGCTGGTCGACGTTTTCGTTCGCGTCGTTCGACTCAACCGTGGTCATCGTCGAAACGGACTCCGGGCTCACCGGTGTTGGCGAGATTTGCCCGCTCGGACCGGCCTATCTGCCCGCCTATGCGGAAGGCGCTCGCGCAGGCCTCATCAAGATTGCGGAGGGCCTGATCGGGGAAGACCCGTGCCAGATTGGCCGGATTAATGTTCGCATGGACGAACTTCTCAAAGGTCATCCGTACGTGAAGTCAGCGCTGGATATGGCGTGCTGGGACATCCTCGGGAAGGCGACCGGCCAGCCGGTCTACAACCTGCTTGGCGGGCGTCTTCAAGACGCGGTCAAGCTCTTCAAGGTGGTGAGTCGGCAAGACCCCGATGCGATGGCACAAAAAATCCGGGAGTATCAGGACCAGGGCTTCAAACAGTTCCAGATGAAGGTCGGTGCGGGTGCAGATTCGGATATCGAGCGAATCCGCAAGGTGTCTGCTGAACTACGCCCCGGCAACGTCCTGGCGGCAGATGCGAACACCGGGTGGCGGCAGCACGAAGCGCTACGCGTTGTCAAAGCCATTCGGGACGTCGATATCTACATCGAACAGCCGTGCCCCAGCTATGAGGAATGCCTCACGGTCAGGCAGCATACGGATCATCCAATGATCCTCGACGAATGCATGGAAGACATTCGCTTGCTGATGCGTGTGGGCGGCGACAATTATGTTGGCCGGTCGTTGACGATTGTTTTGGCCGGTGGTGAGGAGTCGCAGGCGGCGTAGCCGCCGGAGACGACGAGCCACCGGCAGCGCTGCGTCGGCGGGGCTTTAGGATGGGCTGATCGAAGCTTAAAGAAGAAGCGGTCAGCTCATGTCTGGAACCCGCATCACCGACCAACAGGTTCGTCTCTACATGAACAAGCGCAAACACCATCCGCAGGAAGTCGCGGCCGCCAAGACTGGCATCAGCGTGCGTACGGCACGCCGCATCGA
>NZ_JAFA01000033.1 GCF_000519185.1 Paraburkholderia nodosa DSM 21604
CTCTTTACGCTTCTTCCCGATTGGCTGTGGCGCGATAACACCGCGACGCAGCAACCCGTCAAGCCTGATGACCATAGCGAGCTGGTCCCACCCCTTCCCATCCCGAACAGGACCGTGAAACAGCTCCACGCCGATGATAGTGCGGATTGCCCGTGTGAAAGTAGGTAATCGTCAGGCTCCTTATGCTGTAACGTCCAGAACCCCGGTGTCTCCCAGAGAGCACCGGGGTTCTGGCGTTTGGGCGCTCTAAAAAATAAAAAGCAGCTCGCCAATTCAAGGCGCCAGCCAGGTGCCGCGCCATTTCCCTTCCTCAAACACCAGACTGGCCCGCCTATGCCCTGCGGGATTCAGATCGAGGTAGTCAATTCTCGATACGGTCACATCAATCAGGCAAAAGTTTTCGAATCCTGCCGATGAGTCGGGATCTCCGGCGTGCGTCGCTGCATGTGCCTCAACAGGTGACGCAACCGGTGTCGCAGGTGCGAGCGGCGTGCGATAGACGATCAACGTCCGGGGTCTGCTCGAGCTCCAGACCGCCCTCGTTTCCGGGGGCGTCTCGACGATTCTCGCAACGCCGTGCAGCCTTATCTGGATCCCACCGTCGAGATCACAGCCGACGAGCGATATGCGCGGGTCGCGCCTCAGTTCGGCCACCTTCGTAGACCGCACGTCAGTATGAAACATGACTGAGCGCTCCTCGCGAGAGACACGGCGCAACACGACGGTCCGCACGGCAGGCGCACCGTCTAGCGCGATCGTCGCGACCTGCAGCATCGTGAAGGGCGAGCGCTCCTTGCCCGCATTGGCGCCCGCGTGCAGGCGTGCCCAGACCTCATCGACGATCTGATCCATATTCGCCGCGTTACAGAGCACGCACGATGCCGCCATCGACACGGATGTTTTGCCCCGTGATGTACCCCGCGGCATCCGACAACAGGAACGCGACTGTTTGTGCGATCTCCTGTGTCTTCCCGAAGCGGCCAACCGGAATGCGGGCGACGATCTCGGGCGTTTCGGGCCAGCTGTCGATAAACCCCGGCAGCACGGAGTTGATTCGAATATTGTCCTTCGCGTAGCGATCGGCATAAAGGCGCGTGAACGAACTCAACGCCGCGCGCAGCGCAGAAGAAACAGGCATGGTCTGCTCAGGCGCATCGGCGGCGAAGCTCGAAATATTCACCACCGCGCCGCCGCCTTGCTCGAGAAACGCAGGCGTCACGCGACGCAGCACGCGAGCGACGTTGAGCACGATGAGATCGAGCCCGAGGTGCCACTGTTCGTCTGCGATGGAAAGCAGATCGCCCTTCGGCGGATGCCCCGTGTTGTTCACCACCGCGTCGATGCGGCCATACTTTTCGAGCGTTTCGCGAACGAACCGGTCGATACAGTCGGGCTCGGTTACCGAGCCCGTAAAGCCGAATCCGCCAAGCTCTCTCGCGAGTTCTGCCGCGCTGCCGGAGGGTGACATCAAGGCCAGACGGTAGCCGCTGGCTGCCAGTTCGCGCGCGATCGCCGCGCCCATACCCTTGCCGGCGGCCGTGACGAGTGCTACTTTTTCTACTGCCATGGTGCTCCCTCCTTGAATTAGACTTAGCGCATCAGCGCTGCGCTACATGGGTTTCGTGTAGAAACTGTATGGCGTTATGACTTGATTGTCGAATGATGATTCTTATAGTCTGACAATAAAATTTCTGCTGGCTCGTTGCTGGACCACTGCGGGCTGATCGCCGGTTTTCCACTAGCCAATTTACCCGTTGAAGCATTCATTGAAGCCACGCCACTTGCCGCCGCTGAATGCGCTCCGCGCCTTCGACGCGTCCGCCCGGCACCTCAATTTCCGCCTCGCGTCCGCGGAGCTCGGCGTCACGCAAGGCGCCGTCGCGCAACAGGTGCGGGTGCTGGAGGACGCCCTCAATTTGCCCCTTTTCGCGAGGGGGCCGCGGGGTCTCGCTCTCACAACCGAGGGGCAGACTTACTTCGCTGCCGTTCAGCGGGCGCTCACGATCGTCGCCGACGCGACCGCGGCACTGAACCTGCGCTCGACCTCCCTTACGATCAGCACGACGCCGTCATTCGCTTCGAAATGGCTAATACCCAGGCTGGCAGAATTTGGAGAGCAACACCCGGAAATCGACGTCCGGATCATTGCTGACGCGGCGCTGTGCAACTTCAGGACCGACGGCGTGGATATCGCGGTGCGGCTCGGCAAGCCCCCGTTCGCGAAAGGTCTCGTCAGCGACCTGCTATTTCCGCTGCAGGTGTTCGCCGTAGCCAGCCCGCAACTGCTCAAGCCCGATCACCCGGTGCGCACGATCGCGGACCTGGAAAATTATGTGCTGCTCCACGATTCTCATGATCTGTGGCCGGAATTTTTCAACGCCCTGGGCTGCACCAACGATGTGGGCGGGCTGAAAGGGCCGCACTTCAGTCAATCGTCGCTCGCCATCGATGCCGCCATTGCGGGGCAGGGCATTGCGCTCACGAGTGAGCATCTCGTCGAGCGCGATATCACGGCCGGAAGGCTGCGACGCCTGTTCGATTTCTCGTTGCCATTGTCGCTAGGTTATTACGTCGTCCTCCCGCAGACCAGCGTCCGGTGGGAGACGAGCCAGAAGCTGCGGACCTGGCTGCTCGCCCAGTTCAACTCCGCATCGAAAGCGGCGCCATCAGCGCGTTGAAGCTGCCGTTCGCAGCCAGCAAGTTCTGCGCCACCATCCGCATTGCACCGCAGCGCCTCACCGAGAGGCAGCACGTGCGCACGCATTCATCGTTCGATCACCTTGCCGGTGCATAATGACTGAACCGCCGATGCAGTCGATGACTATCCGCCAAGGAGTTCGTCATGCTTGCGAGGAACGAAGAATTCGTCGCCCATCTGCTCTCCGACGTCATGGAATTTGCGCGGGCGCGCTTGCCCGAGCCGACATTCCAGATCGTCGAGCCATTCCTGCGGCACTACTACGATTTCGCCGACGCCGAAGATCTGCGCAGCCGCGGCATCGCCGACCTCTACGGCGCCGCCATGGCGCACTGGCGAACCGCGCAGCGCTTCGTGCCGGGCAGCGAGCGCATGCAGGTCTACAACCCGATCCTCGAACAGCATGGTTGGCATTCAGACCATACGGTCATCGAAATCGTGAACGACGACATGCCGTTTCTCGTCGATTCGGTTTCCATGGCCGTCAACCGTCTGGGCCTCGCCCTGCATTCCGCGCTGCACCCCGTATTCCGGATCTGGCGCGGCAAGGACGGCACGATCGAGCGTGTGGACGAGGGCGGCGCTAGCGCCGGCGACGGGCAATCGCAACTCGCCTCGTTCATCCATTTCGAGGTGGACCGCTGCGGCGACGCAGCAAAGCTCGACGAACTGCGCAGCGACATCGCCAAGGTGCTTGGCGACGTGCGGGCGTCCGTGGAAGATTGGCCGAACCTGCTCGAGGCCGCGCGCACCACCATCAAGACGATGAAAGCGCGCGAAACGAGCGCAGAGGACATCGAAGCTCGCGCGTTCCTCGAATGGATGGTGGCCGACCATTTCACCTTCCTCGGCCAGCGCGATTACGCGCTGGTTGCGCATGACGGCGGCTACGCCCTGCGCGGCGTGGAAGGCTCGGGCCTTGGCATTCTGCGCGAATCGCTGCGCGCGCCGGGCACGCCCGACATCACGCCGTTGCCGCCCGCGGCCGTAGACATCATCAGCGGCGCGTGGCCCATTTTCCTGACGAAAGCGAACTCGCGCGCCACGGTGCACCGGCCCGGCTATCTCGACTATGTTGGGGTAAAGCTGGTCGGCGCGGATGGCAAGGTGTGCGGCGAGCGCCGCTTCGTGGGCCTCTACACCTCGACCGCCTATATGGTCTCCACCGCCGAAATCCCGATCGTGCGGCGCAAATGCGCGAATATCGTGCGGCGCGCGGGGTTTCTGCCGAAAGGCCATCTCGGCAAATCGCTGGTGACGGTGCTGGAAACCTATCCGCGCGACGAGCTGCTGCAGGCGAGCGAAGACGAGCTTTTCGACATCGCGCTCGGTGTGCTGCGCTTGCAGGAACACCAGCGTACGCGGCTATTCGTGCGGCGCGACCGCTTCAACCGCTTCGTTTCCTGCCTCGTGTATGTCTCGCGCGACAAGTACAACACCGATCTGCGGCGGCGGATTGCAAACCTGCTTGTGGACGCCTTCAACGGCGTTTCCGTGGAGTTCACGCCGCTGCTTTCGGAGTCGGCGATCGCGCGGATTCATTTTGTCGTGCACGCCGAGCCCGCCACGATGCCCGAAGTCGACACGCACGAACTGGAAGCGCGGCTCGTGCAGGTCACGCGGCGCTGGCAGGACGATCTGGCGGATGCGCTGCTAGACGCATTCGGCGAAGAGCAGGGCACGAGTCTGTTGCATCGCTATGCCGATTCGTTTCCACCGGGCTATCGCGACGACTATCCGGCGCGCACGGCGGTACGCGACATCGAGCTGATCGAGCGCGTGCAGGGAACGCAGCGCATCGCGATGAATCTGTACCGGCCCATTGAGGCGGGGCCGCGTACGTTCCGCTTCAAGGTCTATTGCGCGGGCGAAGCGATTGCACTCTCGCGCAGCCTGCCGATGCTGGAACATCTCGGCGTGCGCGTGGACGAAGAGCGGCCCTATGTGATCGAGGCGCCTTCTTGCGCGCCTGCCTGGGTCCACGATTTCGGCCTCGAACTCGCGGACGACGCCGAATTCGACATCGAACGTGTGAAGGGGCTGTTCGAAGACGCATTCGAAAGCGTCTGGAATGCACGCATCGAAAACGACGATTTCAACCGGCTCGTGCTGCGCGCCTATCTGAGCGCGCGCGAAGTCACGATTCTGCGCGCCTATGCAAAGTATCTTCGCCAGGTGGGCTCGACATTCAGCGACGCCTATATCGAGCGTGCGCTAACCGGCAATCCCGCAATCGCCCGGCAGTTCGTCGAGCTGTTCGTACTCCGGTTCGATCCACGCGATTCACAGGCACGCGAAGAGCGCACCGCGCTCATGCTCAAGGCCATTGAAAGCGCGCTCGACCAGGTGCCCAATCTCGACGAAGACCGTATCCTGCGGCAGTTTCTCGGCGTGATCAATGCGACGGTGCGCACGAACTATTTCCGCCGCGAGGCCAATGGCGCAGAGCGGCCCTCGCTCTCGTTCAAATTCGATCCGTCGAAAGTGCCTGGCCTGCCCGAACCCAAGCCGATGTTCGAGATCTGGGTCTATTCGCCGCGCGTGGAGGGCGTGCATTTGCGCGGCGGACGTGTCGCGCGCGGCGGCCTGCGCTGGTCGGATCGCCGCGAAGACTTCCGCACCGAAGTGCTGGGTCTGATGAAAGCCCAGATGGTGAAGAACGTCGTGATCGTGCCGGTGGGATCGAAGGGCGGTTTTGTCGTGAAGAATCCGCCGCCGGCGAGCGACCGCGAAGCATGGATGCGCGAGGGCGTGGCGTGCTATCAGACCTTCCTGCGCGGCCTGCTCGATCTCACCGACAATCTCGTGAACAATGCGATCGTGCCGCCGCCCGATGTCGTGCGCCACGACCCCGACGACCCGTACCTCGTCGTGGCCGCCGACAAGGGCACCGCCACGTTCTCCGACTACGCGAACGCGATATCCGCCGAATACGGCTTCTGGCTCGACGATGCTTTCGCCTCGGGCGGCTCCGTGGGCTACGACCACAAGAAGATGGCGATCACGGCGCGCGGCGCGTGGGAGTCGGTCAAGCGGCATTTCCGCGAAATGGGCGTGGATACGCAGGCCACGGATTTCACCGTGGTCGGCATTGGCGACATGTCGGGCGACGTGTTCGGCAACGGCATGCTGCTCTCGCCGCATATCAAGCTCGTTGCAGCCTTCGATCACCGCCATATTTTCCTCGACCCCAATCCCGATACGGCCGTGAGCCTCGCGGAACGCACGCGGCTCTTCGCGCTCGAACGCTCGAGCTGGGCCGACTACGATCCGGCCACGATTTCGGCCGGTGGCGGCGTGTTCGCGCGGACCATGAAGACGATTCCACTCTCGGCCGCGGTGCGAACGGCGCTTGGCGTCGAGGCGGCGGCGCTTTCGCCAACCGAGTTGATTCGCGCGATCCTGCTGGCGAACGTCGATTTGCTCTATAACGGCGGCATTGGCACTTATGTGAAAGCCGCGCGTGAGACCAACGCACAAGTCGGCGACAAAGCCAACGACGCGGTGCGCGTGAACGGCTCGGAACTGCGCTGCAAGGTCGTGGGCGAGGGCGGCAATCTCGGCGTCACGCAGTTCGGGCGCATCGAGTTCGCGCAGCACGGCGGCCACATCAACACGGATGCGATCGACAACTCAGCCGGCGTAGATTGTTCGGACCACGAAGTGAATATCAAGATCCTGCTCGGACTCGTGGTGGCCGACGGCGAGATGACGACGAAACAGCGCAACACCTTGCTCGCGGAGATGACCGACGAAGTCGGCCTGCTGGTGCTGAGCGACAACTACTACCAGACCCAGGCGCTTTCGATCGCGGGCCGCTACGCCGTCGAACTGCTCGACGTCGAATCGCGCCTCATGCGCTGGCTCGAACGCGCGGGACGTCTGAACCGCCATATCGAATTCCTGCCGACCGACGACGAAATCGCCGAACGCCAGGTGGCGAAACTCGGGCTTACGTCGCCAGAGCGCGCCGTGCTGCTCGCTTACAGCAAGATGTGGCTCTACGACGCGTTGCTCGACTCATCCGTGCCGGAAGACCCGCTCGTCGCGGACTTGCTGATCGACTACTTCCCGCAGCCGCTGCAGCAGCGCTTTAGCGAGCCGATGCAGCGGCATCCGCTGCGGCGCGAAATTCTGGCGACGCATCTGACGAACGCGCTCGTGAACCGCGTGGGCTGCGCATTCGTGCACCGTTTGATGGAGGAAACCGACGCGCAGCCCGGCGAAATCGTGCGCGCGTGCATCATGGCGCGCGACGTGTTTGGCCTCAATGACATCTGGCGCGCCATCGACGGGCTCGACAATCGCGTGCCCGACGACGTGCAGGCGCGCATGTTCGTCGACATCGCGCGGCTGCTCGAACGCGCGGCGCTATGGTTCCTGCGGCATCTGCAGGCGGGCGCGGTGGATAACGATGGCATGAGCACACTGCTGGCGCGCTGCCGCGACGCCGCGCAGCGCCTCGCGCCGCAATTGCCGACGCTGTTGCCCGAAGCGGATCTCGAAGCGCTTTCGGCACGCCAGGGCGAGCTCGTGAAGGCGGGCGTCGAGAACGCGCTCGCGCTGCGCGTGGCGAGCGGAGATATTTCGGTGGCACTGCTGGACATCGCCGATGTGGCGGCGGCGTGCGACCGCCCGCTGGAGCGCGTTGCGGCAGCGTACTTCGCCTTGGGCACACGGCTCAATTACAGCTGGATTGGCGAGCGTGCTGCGACGCTGCCCACGCCGACGCATTGGGACACCATGGCGCGCGCGGCGGCGCTCGCCGAGGTGGCGCACCTCAAGCGCGCGCTCACCACGAACGTGCTTGCACAAGGCGCCGATGTCGCGGACGCACAAACGCTGGTGGACGCGTGGTGCGCTCAGCACGAGGCTGCGCTGGAGCGCTATGGGCAGTTGCTGACGGAACTGCGTGCCTCGAGCGGCGTGAGTCTTTCCGTGCTGCTCGTGATCGTGAGGGCGATGGCGGCGCTCGAAAGGGCTTGAAGACCTGAACGATGACGGCGGTGCAAGCGGCTCACGCGGCGGCCGCTTCGGTCACCGCCTGCGTGCTCGCCACGGCCGCCGCATGCTCGCGAATCAGGCGGTAGACCGTCTCGCCGGCCACCGTCTCCGACTCGAGCAACTGATCGGCAATCGCGCGCAGCACTGGCTCGTTCGCACGCAGCAACGCGAAGCACGCGTCGTTGAGTTCGTGCAGCAGCCCATTCGCGTGCCCGATCGCGGTCTTCAACTGCAAGCCCGCGACCTGCTGCGGCAGCGCCGCGAGGCTGAACAGGTTGCCATCCGCGTTGAAGCCGTGCTTCGACACCATGTCGAGGCTGATGCGCGAGGCCTCCTGCAAATCCTGCGCCGCGCCGCTCGATGCTTCGCTGAACATGAGCAGTTCCGCATTGCGCCCGCCCAGCAGCACCTGGATCTCGTTGCGCAGTTCCGTCTCGCGATACAGGTACTTGTCCTGCATTTTCGTGATCAGCGCCACGCCCAACGCGCCGCCACGCGGCAAAATCGTCACTTCTTCGAGCACGCCGGTGCCGAGGAGGGCGGCGACGAGGCCATGTCCCGCTTCATGGATCGCAATGCGCGTGCGTTCGTCATCCGAAAGCGCGCGCTCCGCGCCATTGACGTCGCCAATGCGCGCAATCTTGATCGCCTCGAGAAAATGCACCGCGGCCACTTCCTGCTTACCGGCCTTGCGCGCAACGAGACCTGCCTGATTCACGATCATCGAGAGCGTGGCCGGCGAAAGGCCCGTGGTCAGGCGCGCGAGCTGGTTGAAATCGAGGTCGTCGACTTTCGTCTTCAGATTGCCGGCGTAGAAGCGCAGAATTTCTGCGCGATCCTCCAGATCGGGCAGACGCACCTGCACCGTGCGGTCGAAACGGCCGGGGCGGCGCAGCGCTTCGTCGAGATTGTCCGGGTGATTGGTCGCGGCGACGATGATCACGCCTTCGTTCGACTCGAACCCGTCCATCTCCGCGAGCAACTGGTTGATGATGCGGTTGCTTTCCGCCTCGACCGGGCCGCCGCCCGTGTCGGTGCGCTTGCCGAGACCGTCCGCCTCGTCGATGAAGATGACCGTGGGCGCGTTCTTGCGCGCAAGCTCGAACAGGCGCTTGACCTTCTGGATGCCCACGCCGTAATACTTCGCGCTGAAATAGCTGCCCGTGATGGCGATGAAATTCGCACCGCATTCGCCTGCAAGCGCCTGCGCGAGGCGCGTCTTGCCGACGCCCGGGCCACCCGTCATCAGCACGCCGCATGGCGCACGCACGCCCATGCTCGTGAACTGCGCCGGCTCGGTGAGCCACGCGCGCACGTCGGCGAGCGCGGCTTTCGCTTCGCCCGCGCCGATCACGTCGTCGAAGCGCAAAGCAGGCGATTCGCCAAGTAATTGCGCGCCGCCGCCCATTTCACGGCGCATGAACCACAGCAGGCCGCCTAGCATCAGCACGGGGAGCAGCAGACTGAGCGCGTCGCGCAGGTGGTCGAGGGCTTCTGTCCAACGCTCGGCGCCGATGCGCACATCGGCGTGCGGCAACCAGACGAGTTGCCAGGTTGGCGTCGCCCCCGGCTTCAGATCGCCGAGCAGCAGGGCGTTCGCGAACGCGCCATTATGATCGGCCACATAATACTTTTCGCCCTTGATCGTCGAGACGAGAATCGCTTCGCGGCTCACGCCGATTGCGGCGACATCGCGGTCGCGAATATCGCGCAGCAATTCCGAGGCGTCTTTCTCGCGCTTCGTCCATGGCGACGCGTCATGCCGCATTTCGCTGGCGACACCCGTAAGCGCAGCCGGCTGGGACTGCGCAAGATTCGCTTCATGCCGCCAGTAGAAAAAGCCAGCCGTCGCCGCGAGCGCGGCCGCGCATACACCCAACGCCACGTATCGGCCAAAGCGTGACCACCGCGAATTCCTTGCCGGTTTCATGAATCCATTCCTGCCCGGCGCCGCCGTGACGGCGCCAGATAATCTATCGTGGGACTGGAGGCGCTCGAACGTCTCGCCTTGCGTAGTCCATGGATAGTCAGGAATACGAAAACGACCCTTTTAATTGCGCTGCTCCTTTCGAATTATGCCTGCGTTGGGCGGCACGCGAAAAAAGGGATTGGCGGATAAATACCTTTTAATCCGGTGATTTAGCGAGGTTTCGCGGTCTCTTAGGGGGCGCGAACAGCAATGTACGCCGGTTTGGGTGGTTTTCCCGAGAGGGCCAGACCATGCCGCAGACAGAATCAAAGGTAGATGGGCAAGCCTTCCCGTATCATCCGCGCGCGCAGAAAATCGAACGTAAATTCCCGCAGGCGTGGGTTGGATTTGCGCAGCAGATCGATGGCCTGCATGAGCGATTGGCCGCCGTTTTCCAATGCCTGCGCGAACCTGACGATTTCGTGACGCTGTACGAGCGCATCCGGGTTGCGGCGCAGCGCCGCCAGTGTGCGCGTTACGCCGTTTCGCGGCACCGCCCCTCTCACGATGCAGAGCATGTGAATCGCGTCGAACAGGTCTGCGTTGAGTGCGCTCATGCGCAATCGGGAGACAGGAGCTGCACCGGCATTCGCAAGCGACTGCGCGATTGGGTCAAAAACGGGCAGCGGATCTCTTCCGAGGCGCCGAAGCAGCTTTTCCGCACAATGACGCTCGGAAACGAGCGTGATGGCGCTGCCACCGGTGCGCGGCATCGCCTCCAGGTGGTAGTAGCTGCCTCTCGCCGGGATCGGGCCGCACGACAACGGCTTCTGATTGAGCTTCCTCAGATGAACCAGAGGCGTCACGTGGTGCGTTTCCCAAATGCACGGTACGTGAAAGCGTCCGCGTACGGGGCTCATGTTGCACGCTCTCGAGGGCGCCAGAGTCGTGCCCGCCACTTTGCGCCGCGTTTCATCGTTGCTCCTGCGTGCGACATGCTTTCTCCGTAGCGTTGACATCGACAAGGGTTGGCGACGGTAGTTCGGCATCCTGAGCGAGTGCCGGCCGCGCCTCGACTTCCCGCATACCTTCCTTGAAACCCTTGACGGCACCGCCCAGATCGCCGCCGATATGGCGCAGCTTCTTCGTGCCGAATACCATCGCGACGATCAGCAAGACGACAAGCCAGTGCCAGACACTGAATTCACCCATGGAAATCTCCTTTAATTCATCAAGGTTGCTATGCGTCGCGCCGACTGATGTGGCGCACGACGAGCCAGCCCGCAGCGCACAGACACGCCGCGAGCGTGGCAAGCGAGCGCTCTGGTGCGATCACAAACTGGGTCGTCAACACGCCGCGCATCAAGTCGACACCGTAGGCGGCGGGATCGAAGACGGCGGCAAGCCGGATCCAGTCCGGCGCGAGATCGAGCGGATAGAGCGCGCCTGAGAGGAAGAACATCGGCAGTAGCAGCGTGTTCGAGACAACCGGAAAGACGATCACTGACCGGAACGGCAGTGCGAGCGCGAGACCGAGTGCGGAAAATGCGAGGGCGGCAAGCGCCATGACGAGGATGAGGAGCGCGAGGCGCGGCGCCGTGAGACCGATTCCGATGGTCGGCGAGAACGGCAGCAGGAGCGCGCTTTGCACCCAGGCCAGCGTCGCGCCTGCGCCGATCTTGCCCGCGGCGATTTCGGCGCGCTTCACGGGAGACACCAGCAAGGCGTTCAGCAGGCCCGTTTGCCGGTCGTGCACGATGCCGACCGCGGCCGAGATCGCCGTGTACATCAACGAAAGGCCGACGACGCCCGGAAAGATATACGCCTGGTATCCACTGACCTCCGCATAGGTGCCGCTCCTGAGCGCTGCGCCGAGAACGAACAGATACAGCAGCGGCTGCGTGAGGCCGAACAGGATCCGCAGCGGCGACGCCCAGAATCGCTTCAGGTCGAACCAGATGATCGCCAGTACGTTGCTCATGCGGCTGCCTTTTCGGCCAGGTGGCATGGCTCGTTTTCGCGCGCGTCGTTCCAGTGGTCCACGACGTCCATCAGGTTGGGTGCGGTGACGTCCACGCTCGAGACCCGGCACGGCATGCGTTGCAGCAGACCAGGCAACGCGGCCTGCGGATCGGCGACCGGCACGGCGATGCCGTGTTCGTCGATCGTCGCCGCATAACCCTGCGCCCAGAGCCAGCGGTGCGCCGTTTCAATGTCCGGCACCTGCAGCCGGATCGTGCCGGGAACGTGTGCACATAGCTCTCGCCATGGGCCATCCGCGAGCACGCCGCCTTGATGCAGCACGACGACGCGATCGGCGTCGCTCGCTTCGTCGGCGTGGTGCGTCGAGCACAGCACGGTATGGCCCGCACCAACGAGCGTTCTGATTTCCGCCCAGAACACATGGCGCGCGGCGACATCGAGGCCCAGCGTGGGTTCATCGAGCAACAGCACGGGTGGCCGCGAGATGAGTGCGCGCGCAAGTTCGAGCCGCCTTCGCTGGCCGCCCGAAAGACAGTGGACAGGTGCCGCCGCGAGCGCTTCGAGTCCGAACGCCGTCACCAGCTCGTCGATACGCTGCCGGACCGAACGGCCCTTCAACCCCTGGCAGCGCGCGATGAAGCTCAGGTTGTCGTACGCGCTCAAACGCGGTTCCAGCGCGGACTCCTGAAACACGACACCGATTCTCGAGCGGACCTGATCCGGCATGGCAACGGCGTCGATACCGTCGACGAAAATGCGCCCGCTGTGGGGCGTAGCGAGCGTGGCGAGAAGCGAGAGCAGTGTCGTCTTGCCCGCGCCGTTGAAGCCGACGATGGCCACGAGCCCGGCGCCTGCGACCGTCATGTTGACGTCGTTGAGGATCGCGCGCCCACCGCGGCTGACGCTCACGTTGCGCAGATCGATGCCGGGTGCGTTCGTCATGGCGAAGGCCGTTCAATCCAGCTGCGCGGGGCGCAGCGACGGATCCGTAAAGCGCAGCCGCGCCGCCATGGGCGCGGACGCCCACACGCGCCCTTGCGCGTCCACCAGCAGCACGGCCTCGACGCCGACCTTGCGCGCCAGCGCCATCGCCTGCGCAGAACCGGCGATGAACGGTGGCTTGCTTGCGCCATCGGACAACGCGCCGGCATGCGGACCGGGCTTCACGAGCACGGTCACCGACTCGCTTTGCGTGGCCGGAAAGCCGCTGCGCGGATCGAGAATGTGGCAGTAGCGCACGCCGTTGGATTCGAAAAAGCGCCGGTAGTCGCCGCTCGTGCCGATCGCCTCGCCGTCGCGCAGGTCGAGTGTCGCGAGCGCGCCGGCCTTGCGCGGGTCCTGGATGCCGACCTGCCAGGGCGTGCCGCCTTTGCTGCCCATTGCGAGCAGATTGCCCCCCACGTCGATCAATGCGTTTTCGACGCCGCGCTGCTTCAGGATCGCGGCGGCATCGTCCAGCGACCAACCCTTGGCGTATCCGCCGAAGTCGATTGCGACCGCGCGATTGCTGCTCGTGACGACGCCAGTGGGCGAAATCGTGAGGTCCGCGATACGCGGGCGTAGCGCCGTCTCGCGCTCAACCGCTTCGCGCGATGGCGGCTTGACGTCGAATTGATCGGCCTGAAAACCCCATAGCCGAATGAGCCTGCCAATAGCGGGGTCGAAAAGCCCGCGCGTTTCGAGTGACAGCTGCTGCGCCGCGCGCAGAATCTGCGCGAGTTCCGTCGATGCCTGGAAGGGCTCGCCTGCCGCGATGCTTTGGTTAAGTTGCGTGAGTTCCGACGGCTGCCAGGCGTGCATCGAACGATGCATGGCCTGGAAGTGCGCGAAGACTGCGTCGGCGTCCTGCTGCGCCTGCTCGAGCGGCACGCCGTAAAGCGCCAGTTGCACGCGAGTGCCGAAAACATAAGTGCCCTGAACATAGACTTCCGGCGTTCTGAGCGTTAGCCCGAATCCAGCGGCAATGGCTGCGATAAAGAGCAGCGAAATCAGGATGATTTTTCGGTAAATGAACAATTTTCCAGTACTCCAGACAATATCCATCCGCGCAGAATGGAGATTCATCGCGTGTGGCGATTGCCATTGTGTTTTTTTTGATTATCAACACGTTTGAATCGTGTCAAATTGGACGTTTTGACGCAGGCTGCACGGGCCCTCGCGTCCGATCGCCGCATGGGTACGGAATTACGTATGTCGCGTACTTCTTTTTAATATAAATCAAGTCGCATTCGCGAGCGGCGCGCCAAACTATCCGACTGAAAACAGGTGTTCAGGTCGGAAACGAACTGAAGATGAATTAGAAATATGCGTCGCAACGAACGATAAACAGTGTCTTATTTCGGGGGAATGGAAAATGCGATTTATCAATTTTCAGATTTTTAATAGTAGCGATTGAATTCGGAGCGAACGGACTTGTTCCGTGGGTTTCGAGGTGATTTGTCGACGTTGAAACGAATTGACGAGCGAGAGCGTGATGACAATTTCAAAAGAAGAATCTGGAAAGACCGTAACTCCACAAGACACGGGGCGTCGCAGGTTCCTTGCTTCCTCTGCGGTCGCGGGACTGGCGGGCGCGAGCCTGTCGCTCGGACTGGCTGCGTGCAACAAGGGCGGCGGCGAAACCACTGCAGCGGCAACGGGCAACGCGGGCAGCGGCGCAAGCGGCGCGAGCGCCACTCCTGCCATCGATTGGAACAAGTACGAGGTGCATCCGGGCAAGCTCGATACGTACTACGGCTTTTCGAGCGGCGGGCACTCGGGCGACCTACGGGTGCATGGCCTGCCCTCCGGGCGCGAGATCCGGCGCGTTCCGGTGTTCAACATCGATTGCATGTCGGGTTGGGGCATCACGAACGAATCGCGAAAGATCATCGGTACGCGACCGAACGGCCAGCTGAACTACATAACCGGCGACACGCACCACGTTCACATGTCGTACACCGACGGCGTCTACGACGGCCGGTACATTTTCGTGAACGACAAGATCAACGCGCGCGTCGCGCGCGTGCGTCTCGACACGATGGAGTGCGACGCGATCACGCAATTGCCGAACGTCCAGGGCTTTCACGGCATCTTTCCGGACAAGCGCGACCCGCTGGACGAAAAGATCAATTCGACGACCCGCGTCTTCTGCGGCGCCGAATTTCATACGCCGCAGCCCAACGACGGCCGCGATCTGAATGATCCGAAGAAGTATTTCTGTCTGTTCACCTGCATCGATGCGAAGACGATGCAGCCGCGCTGGCAGGTGAAGGTCGACGGCAACATGGACCTTGTCGCGACGTCGTATGACGGCAAGCTTGCCTGTTCGAATCAGTACAACACTGAAAACGGCGTGCACTACGAAGACATGATGTCGGCCGAGCGCGACGCCTGCGTGTTCTTCAACATCGCGCGCATCGAAGCCGCCGTGAAGGCCGGCAAGTTCACCCACATCGGCAACTCGACGGTGCCCGTGGTCGACGGTACGCACGAGGCCAGCGCGGACCCAAAAACCGCGCTCACGTGCTATGTGCCCGTGCCGAAGAACCCGCACGGCGTGAACATTTCGCCGGACGGCAAATACTATGCGTGTGCAGGCAAGCTGTCGCCGACCGCAACCGTGATTTCGCACGAACTGATGCTCAAGTGGTTCGACGGCGAATTCAAGGATCCGCGCGATGCAGTCGTCGCCGAACCCGAAATCGGTCTTGGGCCGCTGCATACCGGGTTCGACGGCAAAGGCTTCGTCTACACCACGCTCTTCCTCGACAGCCAGATCGTCAAGTGGGACCTCGCCGCTGCGATGAAGGCATACAAGGGCGACAAGGACGCGAAGGTCGTTGTCGATCGCGTCGACGTCCACTATCAGCCGGGGCACGGATTCACCTCGATGGGCGAGACGAGGGAGCCGGACGGCCAGTACTTCATCTCCGATAACAAATTTTCGAAAGACCGGTATTTGCCCGTCGGGCCGCTGCACCCGGACAGTTCGCAACTGATCGATATCAGCGGCGAGAAAATGGTGGTCGTAGGCGACCATCCGCTCTATCCGGAACCGCACGACTCGATCATGGTGCGCCGGGACATCATCAAGACGCGGCAGATTTACGATCTGAACGAATTTCCGCTTGCCGTGAAGACCGCGAAGGACTGCCGCGTCGAGCGCCAGGGCCGGAAGGTCACGGTGTATCTGACCTCCCAGGCGCCCGTCTTCGGCCTGCGTGAGTGGACGGTGAAGAAGGGCGACGAAGTCACGATCATCCTGACGAATCTGGACAAGGTCGAGGATCTCACGCACGGCTTTGCCATTCCGTTCTACAACATCAATTTCGTCGTCCATCCGCAGCAAACCCAGTCCGTCACGTTCATCGCGGACAAACCGGGCGTGTACTGGTGCTACTGCACGAACTTCTGCCACGCGTTGCACCTTGAAATGCGCTCGCGAATGCTCGTGCAGGCATAGAGCGTCAACGCAGTAGCGAAGGCGTGGGCGAACCGGGCGCAGTGTGCGTTTCCCGGTTCGCCACACGGACCTCGTTTGAACCTCGAAAAACTTCTATCGTTGGCAGTCCAGAATGCTGGAGTTTCCACTTGTTGCGGTGCCCGCGCTTGCCATACTGCTGATGCGCACGGTCGCTGCCGCCACGCTTACCGTGCATCCCGGCGAGCGGGTAGGTTCGGCGATCGATGCGGCCCGGCCGGGCGACACGGTCGTGGTCTACGGCGGCCGCTACGAAGAGAACCTCAAGATCGGCAAGCGCCTCACGCTGCGCGGAATCGGCCGGCCGATGATCGATGGACGCAACGCGGGCGACGTCATCCGCATCGCGGCGCCGGACGTGACGATCAGCGGTCTTGCGATCGTCAACAGCGGTGCGGACCTGACCGCACAGAACGCGGGTGTCTATGTGCAGCCCGGCTCGGACCGCGCGGAGATCGAGCGCTGCGAACTCGTCTACAACCTGTTCGGAATGTGGATCGAACACTCGGCCGACGTGCGCGTGCACGACAACGTGATCGTCGGCAAGCGCGACCTGCGCTCGCCCGATCGAGGCAACGGCATCCAGCTCTACAACACGACGGGCGCGCAGATCGTGGGAAACACCATCAGCTATTCGCGTGACGGTATTTACGTCGACGTGTCGCAGCACGCGCTCTTCAAGGGCAACTCGATACACGACGTCCGCTACGGAACGCATTACATGAACTCGTACTACAACGTCTGGGACGGCAACGAGGTCTATCACAACCGGGGCGGCCTCGCGATCATGGAGTCGCGCAACCAGGTCGTGAAGAACAACCGGGTGTGGGGCAATACGGACCACGGCATCATGCTGCGCACGCTGCAAGACTCCGTGGTCGAAAACAACGTGGTCGCCGGGAACCAGCGCGGCCTGTTCATCTACGACGCCGAATACAACACGATCCGCGGCAACCTCGTGGTGGACAACAACGTCGGCGTGCATCTGTGGGGCGGTTCGATCCATAACGACGTGACCGGCAACGACTTCATCGGCAACCGGGAGCAGATCCGCTACGTTGCCGCGCGCGACGTCGCGTGGCCCGGCAACTACTGGAGCAATTATTTCGGCTGGGACAGGCGAGGCCGGGGCATCGGCGATATCCCCTATATAGCGAACGATCTCGTCGACCGGCTCACCTGGCGCGTGCCGGCGGTGAAGGTGCTCATGAACAGTCCCGCCGTGCAGTCGCTGCGCCTGATCGCGCAGCAGTTCCCGCTCGTGGCCGTGCCCAGTGTCGTCGACGACGCGCCGCGCATGAAGCCTTCGCACGCAGGGTGGGCGAGCTGGGTCGGGAGGCAGCATGATTGAAATCACGGGCGTGGCGAAGACGTTCGGTGCGCTGCGTGCGCTGGACGGTGTCGAGCTGACGGTGCGCAAAGGCGAACTGTTCGGGCTCATTGGCCGCAACGGCGCGGGCAAGAGCACGCTGTTCCAGCTCATGCTCGGTCTTCTTTCTGCGGACGAAGGACGTGTGCAGGTCGACGGCGAATGCGCCGGCGGTCCGCGCTTTCGTGCTGTCAAGCGCAGGCTCGGGTACCTGCCGGAGAACGTCGTGCTCTACGACAACCTGAGCGGGCTCGAGACGCTGCGCTTTTTCGCGCGGCTGAAGGGCGCCGATGCAGCCGAATGCATGCCGCTTCTCGAACAGGTGGGTCTCGCCGGCGCGGCTGAGCGCAAGGTTCGCGAATACTCGAAGGGGATGAAGCAGCGGCTCGGTTTCGCGCAGGCGCTGCTGGGCGATCCGTCGCTGCTGTTTCTCGACGAGCCGACGAACGGCCTCGATCCGGAAGGCATCCGCGAGTTCTATCGAACACTGAAGACCCGTCAGCAAGCGGGGACGACCATCGTCATCACCTCGCACATCCTGGCCGAGATCCAGCAGCGCGTGGATCGTCTCGCGATACTGCAGGCCGGGCGCATCCGCGCGGCGGGCAGTGTGTCCGCGTTGCGCGGCGAAGCGAACCTGCCGCTTTCCATCGAAGTCGTCGCGCTTTCGGACGACACCCACGCGATCGGTGAAGCAGTGCGCGGGGCACCGTTTGGCGAACTGACGATTCGCGGGCGTCATATCGTATTCGAGTGCCCGCGCGAGGCGAAGATGGTGGCCATTGCGGCGTTGGCGCCGCTGGCTGGCCGGATCGCGGATCTGCAGATTCACGAGCCGTCGCTCGAAGACGTGTTTCTCGGCTGCACGGAGATGAACGCATGAGCCTCGCCATTTGCTCTTCGTGGACGCAGATCCGCGTGATTGCCGGCAAGGAGTTCCGCGACCGCATTCGCAACCGCTGGGTGCTCGCCGTGTCGCTCGTGTTTGGCATATTCACGCTCGCGACCTCGTACTTCGGCGCGGCCACGCAGGGCGCCGTCGGCTTTCACGGCGTCGAGGCGCTGATCGCCAGTCTCGTCAGCCTGACGATTTATCTGCTTCCCCTGATCGCGCTGATACTCGGCTTCGATGCGATCGTTGGCGAGCGCGAGCGGGGCACGTTGAATCTGCTGTTGTCGTATCCGGTCACACGCGTCGAACTGCTGCTCGGCAAGTACGTGGGGCTCGCCGCGGCGCTGTCCTGCGCGACGCTCGCGGGCTTCGGTCTCGCCGGCGTCGTAATCGCCGTGCGCGCGCCGGCCGCCGACTGGTTTCAATACGCGGGCTTCGTCGTCAGCGCGGTGCTGCTCGGCTGCGTCTTCCTGAGCCTCGCGGTCTGCGCGTCGGTGTTTTGCACGAGCCGCACGTCGGCGAGCGGCGTGGCGATTGCGCTGTGGTTTTTCTTCGTGCTCGTGTACGACCTGCTGTTGCTCGGCGCGC
This sequence comes from Paraburkholderia nodosa DSM 21604, assembly GCF_000519185.1. GTDB lineage: Bacteria > Pseudomonadota > Gammaproteobacteria > Burkholderiales > Burkholderiaceae > Paraburkholderia > Paraburkholderia nodosa. The sequence continues at coordinate 18,906 of NZ_JAFA01000033.1, forward strand.
TGGTGCTCACGGGCGGCGCCGCGCTCGGCCCGCTGTTTCCGCTGCTGCTCATGCTCAATCCGTCCGACGTCTTCCGCATTCTGAACATCTTCGGCCCGGCAGACCTGCGCACGATGTATGGCCTCGTGAGCGTGTTTCCCACCGGGCTTGCTGTTCCGCTCTTTCTCGGCCCCGTGATGCTCGCCTGGATCGCGGCGCCGCTCGGGCTCGCTGCCTGGAGATTCAATCGATGAACCGACACTCCCTCAAGACGATCGCCGCGATGGCGGTCACCGTGGTCACGGTCGTGCTCGCAACGGGTTGCCAGAACGATTCGCGTGCGCTGCCCGCGCCGCATGAAATCAGCGATTCGACGGTGAGCGTGCTCGACGGCATGAGCCTCAAGGAATACCCGGGGCCGAAGGCGCAGATGCTCTACGCGGACGGCCATGCCGATTTCTTCTGCGACACGCTCGGGCTCTTTTCGGTCTATCTGCGCCCCGAACACGATCGCAAGATTAGAGCGATGTACGTGCAGGACATGGGCGCGGCCGACTGGCGGCACCCGGAGGGCCACTGGATCGACGCGACGCAGGCGATCTACGTGGTCGGTTCCAGGAAGCATGGCGCGATGGGTCAGACCTTCGTTTCGTTCGCAAAGGAAAGCGACGCCACGCAGTTCACCAGGTCCGAAGGCGGGCGGCTCTATCACTTCAACCAGATCACGGGCGATATGGCGACGACCGACGGCGGCGTGATCAAGGACCAGAACATGTAAGGAAACAGAGATGACGCACTTCTTTCAAAACGTTCCCTCGGAAGCGGCCCAGCAGATCGATGCGCTGAGCCGAACGCTTTACGACCTGCGCGAGGACCGCAAGCTCATCCTCGCCAGATACCGCGCCGACGACGAGAAAGCGCTGCTGGCGCTGATCGCGGAGGGCAGGGTGGAAGAGCATCCGGCCTACGAGCACTACCTCGGTGCGAAGACGCTTGCGAATACGCGCGAAGTCATCCGCGAACAGTTGCGCGAATTGCTGGCCACGGGAGTCTGACCATGCTGCACATCGAATTGAAGGAGCAGATCGAGGCGGCGTTCGACGCCGCGCAACTGGCCTCGGTCACGCTCTGCCGCGACGCGCTCGAATTGCGTTTGAGCAATGGCGTCGAGCTGACGCTGCGCATTGCAGACGCGAGTGAGTACGCGATGAACTGGCGCTGGGGCGAAGCGGCGATGGGTATCGATACCGCGCCCGTGCACCCCTCGCTTGGCACCTTTCCAAACCATCTCCATACGCCGGATGGCCGGACCGTCGACGATCCGGTCAGCGAAGTCGGCGTAGAGCCGTGGCACAACGTTCGCATGCTGATCGCCCGGCTGCTCGCGCAGCCGCTGCTGGGCTTTGACGCCTCGTTGGCGCGCGACTTGTCGGAAGCCTCGAGCGACGAATCCTGAACCCCCTCAATAAGGAAAGACCATGAAAACTCGTAATACCGTGATTGCAGCTATTGGCTTCGCCCTTGTACTCGGCCTTGCTGCCTGTGACAAGAGCGGCGCCGCTTCGCAGGTGGGCAGCGCCACACCGAAGTCGATTGCGCCCATCGGCGTGGTGGCGATGGACCCGGGCGTGTCGGCTTCGTCGGGCTTCATCAAGGTGGCGGTGAGCACAGCACCAGCCGCCGCGCCGAACCCTGGCGGCGAGAAGGTGTTCAAGAGCGTCTGCTTCATGTGCCACCAGACGGGCGCGGGCGGCGCGCCGATTCTCGGCAACAAGACGGACTGGGCGCCGCGCATCGCGAAGGGCAAGCCGGCGTTGTACAAGCACGCGCTGGAAGGCTTTACCGGCAACAACGGGATGATGCCGTCGCGCGGCGGCAGTCCGAGCCTGAAGGACGACGAAGTGAAGGCGGCAGTCGACTTCATGGTGTCGAAGATTCAGTGACATGAGCGAGGCGACGCCGCGCCGGCCGGGGTCAGGCGAGTGGCGCGGCGTTGGGATAGCTTCGCTGTTGCGGCGCGTTTCGGATAACTAATCGCGTCGATGCCGCGTCGTTCCAGGCGGCTCCCACAAAGCGACAAAAATGAAAGTCTCGTTCCGGATCCTGCTGTTCGCGCCGCTCTTCGCGCTGCTGTTTGCATTCACCCCCCCGGTCGTTGCTTCGATCTATGAGCAGGAGTTGCCGGACGAACTGTTCAGCCGTCCGGAGATGTGCAAGTGGACCGACTGCGCGGGCGTGCTGCCCGGCGCAAATGAATTCTCGGCGCGCAAGGGCAGCCCGCCATACGTCGAGGCCTATGCAAACGACGGCCACGCGCGCGTGCTCAAGGGCTACGTATTCCTCTCGACCGATATCGTCGACATACAGGGCTACTCCGGCAAGCCTATCGTCACGCTGATCGGGATGGACACGAAAGGCGTGATTACCGGCGTCAGGGTGCTCAAGCACAGCGAGCCGATCCTGCTGGTCGGCATACCCGAAAGCAAGCTGCTCGCCTTCTTGCGGCAATACGTTGGGCGGTTCGCCGGGTCGCGCTTCGAGATCGGGCAAGGTAGCGCGGGCGCGGCGAACCTCGATGCCATATCGGGCGCGACCGTGACCGCCATCGCCGAGAACCAGCTGATCGCGCGCTGCGCGGTTGCGATTGCGAGCCAGGTCGGTATCGTGAAGGAAGCCGTCTTGCCGCAGGCAAAATTGCTGGCCGGCGATGCGCGCTATGGATGGCCCGCGCTCGTGGACATGGGCGCTGTGCAGCACCTCGTGATCCACGCGAGCGACGTTGGAGCGGCGGACAGCGGCACGCCCTATCTCGATCTTTACTACGGCTACCTGAACGCGCCCGCAATCGGCAAGAGCATTCTTGGCGACTACGATTACGCGCAACTCATGAACCGGCTCAAGCCCGGCGAGCACGCGCTCTTCATCGTGGCGAACGGCACGGAGTCGTTCAAGGGCTCGGGCTTCGTGCGTGGCGGGATTTATGACCGGATTCAGGTCAGGCAGGGGATCAACGCGTTCACGTTCAAGGACTCCGACTATCTGAACCTCTATTCGTTGCAAGCGGCGGGCGCACCCGCCTTCAACGAGACCGGTATCTTCATCATCCGGAGTACGAGTTTCAGTGCCGCTTATCCTTGGAAATTCGTGTTCCTCGGCCACACAATCGACAAGCAGACCGGCGCGAAGCGTTTTTCGGCGTTCAACTCGCCTTACTGGCTGCCAGCGCGCTTTCTTGACGGCGGCCGTCCGAAGGTTCAGGAGGAGAAGCCGGCCTGGTGGAACGCGTGGAACGGGAAGAAGGTCGAAATCGGCCTTTTCGTTGGCTGGGCCCTTGCCGTCATGCTGTTCTTCGCGACGCGCGACCGCTGGGTGCGCAAAGCGAAGCGCGCGAACAAGCGTTGGGTCTCGTGGCCGAAAACGGCGAGCTGGCTGATAGCGGTGGGTTTCGCAGGCTGGCATGAGATGGCGCAGCCATCTATCACGCAGGTGCTGACGTTCATCCATTCGCTGTTTGGCGGCTGGAACCTGTCGCTCTTCCTTTCCGATCCGTTCATCTTCGTCTTCTGGATCGTGATCGCGGTTACGGTGCTCGTCTGGGGACGCGGCTTGTTTTGTGGCTGGATGTGCCCCTTCGGGTCGATGTCCGAGATGCTTTACAAGCTCGCGCGCACAGTGGGATTGAAGAAGCTGCAACGCAAGCTGCCGATGCGCTGGCACAACCGGCTGCGCAAACTCAAGTATGCAGTGTTTGCGGTTTTACTCGCCGTGTCGTTCTTCTCGATGCCGTGGGCCGAAAAGCTCGCCGAGATCGAGCCGTTCAAGACAACCTTCCTCGTTGGCGTACTCAACCGCACGTGGCCGTTCGTGTTGTTCTGGACGGCCGTCGTCGGCGCATCGATCTTTATCGAGCGGCCATTCTGCAAGTATCTGTGCCCGCTCGGAGCCAGTCTCGCACTGCCTGGCCGCCTGCGCTTCCTCAAGTTGCGTCGTAAGCCCGAATGCACGACCTGCCACGCTTGCGCTGTCGGCTGCGGTTCCCTCGCGATCGACGACAAAGGGCGAATCGACCAGATGGAGTGCATGCTCTGCCTCGATTGCATGGTGATGTATTACGACGAGCACAGCTGCCCGCCTCTCGCGAAGGAGAGAAAGCGGCGCGAAAAGGAAAACCTGCCTCTGACTCCGGTCGGCAAGAACGGACACTACATCCCGATCAAACTGGAAGTTCCCGAAAGCGCGAGCATCCGGGGCGCAAACACTGCGCCACTGGCGCGCCCGGCGGAACCTCTCGCCCCTACAAAACAGAACAGGACGTGCGAATGAATCGAATGCACAAGCTTTGGGTGAGCCTTCAAGTGACCATGAGTCTTTCGGGTTGGGCAGTGCTCGCGCACGCGGCGCAAGTCGATGCGCCCGATGCCAGTCGAGGCCAGGCCGTCGTGGCGCAGGTATGCGCGGCGTGCCACGGAGCCGACGGGAACAGCGCCGCCGAAACCTGGCCAAAGCTCGCGGGGCAGCACGCCGGGTACATCGTCAAGCAGCTAGGCGATTTCAAGGCGCCTCCCGGTGGCGGCCAGCCGGCGCGAAACAACCCGATCATGGCGGGCATGGCCGGCACGCTCTCCGATCAGCAAATCGCGGACGTCGCCGCTTATTTCGCGGCCCAGAACCCGCAGCCCGGCTACGCGCATGACAAGGACACGCTCGCACTGGGGCAACGCATCTATCGAGGCGGGATTGCGGAAAAAGGCGTGCCCGCGTGCGCCGCTTGCCACGGGCCCGCGGGCCAGGGGATTCCGTCGTTGTATCCGCGCCTCTCGGGGCAGTGGGCGGCCTATACCTCGACCCAGTTGACCGCGTTCAGTCAGGGAGCGGGCGCGCGGGACAACAGTGCACCGATGCATGACATTGCATCGCGTCTTTCGGACAACGAAATCAAGGCGGTAGCCGACTACATTTCAGGGCTGCGCTAGGGGCGCCATTCGCGTCGGCACGCCGCCGTCGAGGCGGCCAAAAGAACCAATTCAAGAACGAGGAATGTCATGCAAGTCCAGGAAGACGAACGTGTCGACAGCGGCCGCCGGACGTGGCTGATTGCGGCATCGGTAGCAGGCGGCGTGGGGGGAATGGCCGCGGTCGTGCCTTTCGTAGGCTCGTTTGCGCCTTCCGAAAAGGCGAAGGCGGCAGGCGCGCCGGTTGAAGTCGACATCGCGAATCTCAAGCCTGGCGAGATGATGACCGTGGCGTGGCGAGGCAAGCCCGTGTGGATTTTCAACCGCACCGATCAGATGCTCGCCGGTATTCAGAAGGTCGACAACGAACTCGCCGATCCGCAGTCGAAGAATCCCTTTTCGATGCCCGAGCCCGAATACTGCAAGAACGAGTTTCGATCGCGGGCCGGGCACAAAAACATTCTCGTGGCCGTGGCCGTGTGCACCCATCTGGGCTGCACGCCGACGCCGCGCTTTCAGGAAGGCCCGCAGCCGAACCTGCCCGACAGCTGGCCAGGCGGCTTCCTGTGCCCGTGCCACGGCTCCACCTACGATCTCTCCGGCCGCGTGTTCAAGAACAAGCCCGCGCCGCAGAATCTCGACATCCCGCCTTACATGTTCACGTCCGCCACGCAGCTCGTGATCGGCAAGGACGAAAAAGGAGAAGCGTAAATGGCGAGCGGCACCGAACACGAAGTCGAAACGAAGGGATTGCTTGGGTGGGTCGACAAACGCTTCCCGTTGACCGCGATGTGGAAGACCCATCTCTCCGAATATTACGCGCCGAAGAATTTCAATTACTGGTACTTTTTCGGCTCACTTGCGCTGCTCGTGCTGGTGAACCAGATCGTCACCGGCATATTCCTCACCATGAACTACAAGCCCGATGCGACGCTCGCGTTCGCATCGGTCGAGTACATCATGCGCGAGGTGCCGTGGGGCTGGCTCATCCGCTACATGCACTCCACGGGCGCTTCGATGTTCTTCGTGGTCGTGTATCTGCACATGTTCCGCGGGCTCCTGTACGGCTCGTACCGCAAGCCGCGCGAGCTCGTGTGGATCTTCGGCTGCGCGATCTTCCTGTGCCTGATGGCCGAGGCCTTTTTCGGTTACCTGTTGCCGTGGGGGCAGATGTCCTACTGGGGCGCGCAGGTGATCGTGAACCTGTTCTCGGCAATTCCGCTCGTTGGTCCGGACCTCTCGCTGTGGATTCGCGGCGATTACGTTATCTCCGACGTTACGCTCAACCGCTTCTTCGCGTTCCACGTGATCGCCATTCCGCTCGTGCTGGTCGGGCTCGTGATCTGCCACATCATCGCGCTGCACGAAGTGGGCTCGAACAACCCGGACGGCATCGAGATCAAGGAGAAGAAGGACGCGAACGGCGTGCCGCTCGACGGTATCCCGTTCCATCCGTACTACTCGGTGCACGACTTCTTCGGCGTGTGCATCTTCCTGATGATCTTCGCGGCGATCGTGTTCTTCGCGCCGGAGATGGGCGGCTACTTCCTGGAGTCGAACAACTTCGTGCCGGCCAACCCGCTGCAAACGCCGCCCGAAATCGCGCCGGTCTGGTACTTCACGGCGTTCTACGCGATGCTGCGCGCCACGACCGACCCGTTCAAGATCGTGCTGATGATCGTGATCGCGCTGCTCGGGCTGCTCGCGCTCGTGCGCGCCCGCGGCAAATGGCGCGCCGGGCTGCCGGTGCTGGCGGTGCTCGTGATCCTCGCCATGTACTTCACCGAATCGAAGTTCTGGGGCGTGGTGGTGATGGGCACGGCGGTCATCTCGCTCTTCTTCCTGCCGTGGCTCGACCGCTCGCCGGTGAAGTCGATCCGCTACCGGCCGCTTTTTCATAAGGTATTTCTCGGCATCTTCGTGGTGGCGTTCTTCATTCTGGCGTTCCTCGGCACGCGTCCGCCATCGCCAATGGGCACGCTGATCGCCCAGATCTGCGCGCTCGTCTATTTCGCTTTCTTCCTCGGCATGCCGTTCTGGACGCGGCTTGGAACTTTCAAGCAGCCGCCCGAGCGCGTGCGATTCAAGCCCCATTGACCAACGAGCGAAGAGAACATGAATATGACAAGGAAACTGCTTTCCAGGCTCGCGCGTGGCGCGGCTGCCGCGGCCATGCTTGCAATCGTTTTAGGGAGCGCAGGTGCGCCAGCGACGGCACAGGAGACGATTGCACTCGATCACGCCCCCGACAAGGCGAATGATCTTGCCTCACTCCAGCATGGTGCGCAGCTGTTCGTGAACTATTGCCTGAACTGCCACAGTGCGAACCTGATGCGCTACAGCCGACTCCGGGATCTCGGCATTTCACAGAAGCAGATCGAGGCAAACCTGCTATTTTCCGCCGACAAGGTGGGCAGCACGATGAGCGTCGCCATGCGAGCAGACGATGCCAGAAACTGGTTCGGCGCCGTGCCGCCGGATCTTTCGGTGGAGGCGCGCTCACGCGGGAGCGACTGGCTCTATACGTACCTGCGTAGTTTCTACCGCGACGACACGCGGCCCACCGGCTGGAACAATCTGGTATACGAAAACGTGAGCATGCCGCATGCGCTGTGGCAGTTGCAGGGCGTTCGAACCGCGAAGTTCGAAGATACGGTCGACAAGGAAACCGGGGAAAAGGTCCACCGCTTCATGGGTTACCAGCAGGTGACACCGGGGAAACGCTCGCCGGCGGATTACGATGCCGACGTCGCCGATCTGGTGGCCTACCTCGGCTGGATGTCCGAGCCGGAGCAGCGTACACGCAAGCAACTCGGCGTGTGGGTGTTACTCTTCCTGGGCGGCATGACCTTCGTGGCGTGGCGGTTGAATGCCGCGTACTGGAAGAACATCAAATAACGCAAAGGCGGTTTTCTTTGCCTCGAACCGGCGCTGATCAGGCTATGAACGATAGCGGTGATCAGCGCGCGTCACGTCGACGGTTGCCGCATTGGCGAGTAATTGACTGGACGGCCGATGAGAAGATGCGTCAACTCGCCGTGGTCGGCGGCGAGGTCGGCGAGCGTGCAGCGGTCGAGCACATCGAAATACGCGCGCGTGGCGGCCCAGAAGGTCGAGCGAAGGCCGCACGCCGCAGCGGTCGCGCTCGCGCCGTGCTCCGTGTCAAAGCGTTCGGCCACGTCGAAATCCTGCTCCATCGTGCGCACGACTTCGCCAACCGTAATCAGCACCGCAGGGCGGCCAAGGCGCAAGCCGCCCGCACGGCCTCTCGTCGTGCTGAGATAGCCGGCCCTGCCAAGCGTATGGACGATCTTCGTCAGATGATTGCGTGAGATGCCGAATGCCACGGAAATCTGGTTGACCGTGAGGAGTTTGTCACGATGAACTGTGGCGTAGACCAGCACCAACAGACCATATTTGGTGAAGCCTGTAAGCCGCATAGTGATTTTCTAACGTTGATTGGCGATAAAGGCGTAGTTTTTCTTTCAGTCGCGATGTGGTGAATCGCTTCCGGATGAAGGTTGGTGCATAGATAGTATGGCTGCATTGACCACAGAGAAAATGCTACGGCTCAATGTTTCCGCGAGTTGATTCAATTGAGCATTGGCATGACGGCGACACTGGCGCGAGGGCTTCGGTGCGAGCGCATGCGGGTGCCGACATACCGTTCGAAGTGAGGGATAGCTGTTTGATGGCGGACAAATCTAGCCACACTTGCACGCGAGACAATACAAAAGTTACCCCAAAGCATTGATCAACTGCCATGTCTCTGATTACCGATTCCCCTACGTGCGCCCAATTGGCGAAAGCAGCGGTTGAAACAGATAGTCAATCGCAATCCAAATCTGCTACTGGCCGGAGTAGCCCGGTGAGGGCAGGCAAGATTCGCATCCAGGACTTCCTTTCGAAGATGCCGCTGTTCAATGAAATGTCGGCGGAAGAACTCGATGTTCTGGCACTCGGCACCACCGAGCTGCGGGTGGCGCGCGGCGCGACAATATTTCGCCGCGGCGATCCCTGTCTGGGTTTTCATACGGTCGTCTATGGGCTGATCAAGCTGAGTTTCAGCTCTCCCGTTGGGGAGGAGAAGATCGTGCGTCTCGTGGGGCCGGGCGACGGCTTCGGCGAGGCGCTGATGTTCATGGACAAGCCCTATATCGTGTCCGCGCAGGCGTTAGCCGACACCTTGCTCCTGTATGTGAAGAAGTCGGTGGTCGTTTCAGAACTCGAGCAGGATCCGGCCTTTGCACGCAAGATGCTGGCTGGTCTCAGCATGCGTCTTCACAATCTGATGCGCGACGTGGAGGCGTACTCGCTCCAGTCCGGAACGCAGCGCGTAGTCGGCTATCTTTTGAATCTCGTGGACGACACCTGCGAAAGCGCGCAGCAGGTGCGGCTCGAAACGGGCAAGCGAACGATCGCTTCGCGGCTCAACATCACACCCGAGCATTTTTCGCGCATCTTGCGTGACCTGAGCGTGCGGGAACTGATTGAAATAAAGGGCCGGGAAATCACCATTCCCGATGTCGCGCGTTTGAGGAAGGGCTAATTGATCGGTCGGGCACCGTCTCGTGTGCAGCGGCCTTACTGACTCGTGGAGCGCGCACGCACAGCGGAAACAAACGCCGGATCGATTTTACCGATAACCGATGTACGCGCAACGATACGTCCATTCTCGTCCAGAAGCGCAATCACGGCATTGTGGCTGAAATCGCTGTTCGTGCGCTGCCGGTAAGCGACACCGAGCGCCGCGGCAAACGCCATCAAATCTCCCGCCGTCGAGCGCGTCAGGCGCCAGGACGCCGCGTCCAGTCCATGCGCCTTTGCCATCGCGGCGAGATTCACGACGTCGTCGTGTTGCGGATCGATGCTGACCAGCAGCACGGAGGGAACCTCTCGATCCTGAACGCTTGCTGCATGGCGAGTTTGCTCGATGGTATCGATCGTCAACGGACAAGCCGCCGAGCACGCGGTATAGAACATGCTGACAATGAGCGGCCGCCCGCGCATCGACGCGACGTCGAATTGCCGCCCTTGCTGATCCTGTAGTGTGAGCGACGTCTGGTACAGCGAATCTCCGGGCAGCGAGAGCGATGATGTGGCCGCGAAGGCCGTCGGCATACTCAAAAGCCATGCGCAAAGCAAAAAGTGGAAGCGCTTCATGATCCGCCCTTGTCGTCGATGTTCACATCCTTGATGCAGCGGAAACCTACGCTGCGACTGCTGTCGGCCGGTTTCAGTGCCGAGAGCGCAGCGACACGCATCATCAGCGTGTAATCGCTGCGGTCGAGGAACGCGAGCGCTGCGCCACCACAGAGCCGGAGTTCGCTGTTGTCGCCTGAATTGCGCGTGTCCGCGTTCGCGAATAGCGCGGCGTAGTCGTCCACCCATTCGCCGGTCAGCGCATGCATGCCGTGTAGCCCATAGACATTTGGGCGTTGATGGGCGGGCGTCATGTGCGGCGAACCGAAAGTCGCCATCAGGTTCGCGAGCAGGCGCGCTTGCCGGATGGTGTCGTGGCGTGCGTCGCGCTGATTAGCGTCTGCCGCTGCCGCGTACTCCCATTCGATCCACTGCGGCAGTCGCGCCTGCTCCGATGCGCAGTAGGCGCGCGCCGCAAACCAGCTAACCCCGGTTACGGGTTCATCGGCTGGAGCGTCGGGTCCGGGATTCAACGGTCCGGCCCAGTGCGACAGATATCCGGGGGTGGCAAACAGGACGGCGACACGGTCGCGACGCCAACGCGGTTCGCCGCTGACAAAGGCGAGGAATTCCGCGTTCGTGACGAGCTTTTCCCGCATGCGAAACGGTGCGACGACGAGCCCGTCCTGGGGGTCGTCGGCTAATTTGATAGCACTACGGAATGATCCGCCAGGTACTTCGACATAGTGCGTATCGGCCTGTGCACACGAAGCAGTGAGAGAGAGCGTCATGGCGAGAAGGAGCAGGCGGAACCGCATGAACAGCTATCCTCCGAACAAAAGGCTCAACGACAACGGAGCACGGCGTTGTCGCGCCGAAGTACCGCAGTGTCGTAAGCCGCCTGAATGCGGCTGTGCCCGGCGGTGGTGCAAAGGATGAACATTACTTTCGGCGGCCCCCGCGTCAAGCGGGATAAAGGAAATACTTAACACCGCTTCAGGAATACACGTCGCGCGTTCGCTGGTTGTTGCCGACGATCGCACAAAGCGCAGGCACTGGGGGTTGCGCGGCAGCAAATGCAGGTTCGATGCGAAGGCACATCATGTATCGCGGCCGTTAAAGCAACGAATCATCTCGGGCTTCATGTGGGAGAGTTTTCCGTGGTTCAATTTCTCAAGATCGAAGAGCCGCCGCGCGCACCCGTGTCCGCGCAGGGCTTCGCACTCTGGCGTCTGGGATTCCGTCCCTTCTATCTGCTCGCGAGCGGTTTTGCCGCCGCGTCGATTGCACTCTGGGCGCTGCAGTTTGCTGGATTGCTCAAGGGCGCCTATTTGCGCGGGCCGATCTGGCATGCGCATGAAATGCTCTTCGGCTTCACGCTTGCCGTGGTCGTCGGCTTCCTGCTGACCGCCGGGCGCAACTGGAGCAACCGGCCAACGCTTTCCGGTCCGCCGCTCGCGGCCCTGGCCGCGCTGTGGCTTGCCGGTCGAGTGCTGGTGCTGACGCCCTGGGGCTGGGCGGCGGCGATCGTCAACGTGGCTTTTCCGCTCGCTGCCGCGGTCGCGTTGGGCGTTCCGTTCTTCGCGGCGCGCAACCGCCGCAACTACTTCTTTGTCGGCCTGCTCGTGCTTCTGGCGCTGGCGCAATTGAGCGTGCATCTCGGCGAACTGGGCGTGCTGCGGCTGCCGGGCTGGGCAGGTGTTCAACTCGGGTTGGATGTTGTGCTCTTCATCATGTCCGTGATGGGAGGGCGCGTCATTCCGATGTTCACCAATAACGGCGTGCCGGGCGCGAGGGCAACGCGCAGGCCCTGGTTCGAAAAGGCCGCGCTCGGCTCGGTGCTGGCGCTGCTGGCTGCGGACACGTTCCAGCTCGGCGGCATCGCGCTGGCGTTGCTGTGCGCATGTTGCGCGGGTGCGCAACTGGCTCGCTGGTGGCTTTGGCAGCCGTTCAAGACCTGGCGCGTGCCGCTGGTCTGGGTACTGCACCTCGCGTACCTGTGGATACCCGTGCATCTGCTGTTACGCAGCTTTGCGGCGCTGGGCATGATCGCCCCTTCAGTGGCAACGCATGCATTGACGGCAGGCGCTATCGGCGGACTCGTGATCGGCATGATGACGCGCACTGCGCGCGGGCACACTGGCCGCCCGTTGCGTGCGGGCCGCGCCGACATTGCCTGCTACGTCATGCTTGCGCTCGCAGCGCTCGTGCGAGTGGCGTTGCCGATGGTGGCGCCGGCGCTGACGGTCCATGCGGTCTTGTGCGCCGGATTGCTATGGTCTGCCGGTTTCGCCCTGTATGCAATCGCCTATTGGCCGGCATTGACGCGTCCACGCATCGACGGACGTCCGGGTTGAACCACGGTCTCGGTGGCCTGGCCGGGGACCAGCGCTCAGGACGCACGGATCTGCATTGAGGAAGCCTTGCGCGCTACGCGCAGATAGATCCGGACGGCGCCGAGCATGTTCAGCCCGAGCCACGCCGCTGAAACGCCGACGCCCAGGCCGCCCATGCGCGCAAAGACCATGGGCCGCAGACTGGCCGCGAGCAACAATCCCAGGGCGGCCAGGTGCACCCGGAATTGCATTGAAGCCGCGCGATCCGGGATCATGTCCCTGACTTTCGGGGCGAAGCGCATGGCGGCGCCAGTGAGCGTACGTTGAGCGTGATACCAGAGCAGAAACGGGACGATCTTGTAGAGCATGCCGTTGACCAGCGACCACGCCACGCCGAAGAGCAGCAAGACGCCGAGCGCGACGGCGCAGGCGGGATTGCCCGTCTTGACGTGGATGGCCCACAGCGGTCCGCATCCGGTAAGGCATAGCATGGCCGTGCGCCAGAACAGTGTGATGGCGTCGGCCGCGGGACGCTTGCGCATCCACAGCAGACGGAGCGTGACAACGGCAAACGCGGTCAAGGCAACGAGCAGGAGCGCACCGAGCGAAGCTTCGATGCGGGGAATCATTGTGGCGCTGAGCGAAAACAGCGCGAGCAACGCGAACACGCCAGGTGCGAGGGCAACGGCGAACACACGCGGATAGGGTTCCGTCACGACGAACATCGGAATCAGCTGATATGCCATGCCGATGGTGAGCAAACCCACCCAGCCCGACAAGCCCCACATGGCATGAAGGTTGGTGAGCGCGACGATCGGCAGTGGTATGCCAAAGGCTTGCGCGCCCGCCAGTAGCAAGCCGAGAGCGATGGTCACGAGCAAGGCGACGAGCGCGAGCCGACTCGCACACAGCACATCCGCGACACCCTTACGCGCTGCGTGGCGATATCGCCAGAAGCCGATCGCGCACGCGGCGAGGAGCCAGGCAAACGCGGATGCGAGCAAGAGCAGCGCGATGGCATAGAGCGCTGGCATGCCCGCCATGAAAGCGGATGAGAGCGCCAGCGTGCCCGCTGTGAGCAGCGTATGCACGACGACCGCGCTCGCGCCGGTTCCCGCAACGCGAACGCCGGTAGCGACGGGGAGGATCTGTATGAGCGCGCCCACCATTACGCTCGTGAGAATGCCCAGTGTGAACAGATGCGTGAGCGCGAGCGAGACCGGGGACCAGCGCGATGCCAACGCGTCGGGTCCCTCCCACACGAGGAGACCGGCGGCCAGCAACGCGAAAACGGGGGCGTTGAGGAAGAACCGAAACGGTACCGAAAGCGCGGGCGAGCTGTCTGGCGAAATTGCGCGGCGCATTAGTGCTTGCGCCAGACACGGACTTCATGATGCCTCGGTGCAATCCTTTCACCGATGAATTCGAAGCCCTTCTCGATGAGCATTCCATACAGGGGAAACGGTTCCCGATCGATGACGACCAGCAACTGGTGATCCGGCTCCAGCGCGCCCAATGCGTGCATGACTCGCTCCAGCGGTTCAGGCGGCTGAAGGCCGCGCACGTCGAGATTGACTTCGTATTCTGGAAGGTTCATGAGTAATCCTCTTTAAGTTGAACATGGCGAGATGTGCCAACGCAGGTGCGTCCATGACATAACACTACCTGAAAGCCGGCACATTCTGGCAATAACCCCGTTGATGGTGCACGTTCCGGGTGCGATAGGGGCAATATTCTTGATAGACATTAAGGCGATCAAGTCACCGCGGTTCCAGACTGTCGATTTCCGCCAATTCGCTTTCTGCGCGGGCGGTCCGGCGATCGGCTCACTCGTCTGATTCAGGCGTCGGTTTCATTGGCCGCGCAGCGCACGTCTTATGTATCCATTCTTGCTTCGGCCCGACGGTCTGCTGCTGCAACTCTGCCTGACGCTCACGGCGCTGGACTGCATGCAGTCTTCATTGCGCGTGCCATTGAGGATAGGCCTCGTGCTGCTCGTGCTGGTGTTCTGCGGATTGAATCTCGACCACCGTCTTCTCACAACCTCGATCGGTTATCTTCCATGAGCCTGGCCAACACAAGTCACGATGCGTCGCCGCCGCTGGAACTGGTCTGCCCGGCCGGCAGTCTGCCGGCGCTCAAGGCCGCTGTCGACAACGGTGCCGATTGCGTCTACCTCGGCTTTCGCGATGCGACCAACGCCAGGAATTTCGCCGGCCTGAACTTCGACAAGGACGCGATTCGCACGGGCATAGCGTACGCGCACGCAAAGGGGCGAAAAGTCTTCCTTGCCCTGAATACCTATCCGCAGCCAGCCGGCTGGGCAGCGTGGCGAGAAGCCGTGGACGAAGCCGCGCGATGCGCGATCGACGCAATCATCGTCGCGGACGCGGGTTTGACGCGCTACGCCGCCGAGCGGTATCCGCAATTGCGTCTGCATCTGTCCGTGCAGGGGTCCGCGACCAACTACGAAGCGATCAACTTCTATCGCGAGCATTTCGGCGTCGTGCGTGCGGTTTTGCCGCGGGTTCTCTCCGTGACGCAGGTCGAGCAGGTCATCGAGAAAACGCCGGTGGAAATCGAGGTATTCGGGTTTGGCAGCCTGTGCGTGATGGTGGAAGGGCGCTGCGCGCTTTCCTCGTATGCCACCGGCGAATCGCCCAATACGCAAGGGGTGTGCTCGCCCGCCAGAGCGGTGCGATGGCAGCAAACACCAGACGGTCTGGAGTCCAGACTGAACGGCGTTCTGATCGACCGCTACGCCGACGGGGAAAACGCGGGCTATCCCACGTTGTGCAAAGGGCGCTTCGAGGTGACGGGCGAGCGTTACTACACGATAGAAGAACCGACCAGTTTGAATACGCTCGAGATCTTGCCCCGCCTCGCGCAGATCGGCGTGCGCGCGATCAAGATCGAGGGCCGGCAACGCAGCCCGGCCTATGTTGCACAGGTCACCCGCGTATGGCGCGACGCCATCGACCAGTGCCTGGCCAATGGACCGCGATATAGCGTGAAGCCCACGTGGATGGCGGAGCTCAACAAGGTCGCCGAGGGGCAGCAGCACACGCTGGGCGCATATCACCGCCCGTGGAAGTGACGGGAATGACGCATTTTTTCAGCATTCGGGAGTGGGCACTGTGAAGATTGCCTTGGGGCCGGTCCAGTACTACTGGTCGCGCACAGCAATGATGCAATTTTATGAATCGGTCACGGATGCGCCGGTCGACGTAGTGTACCTGGGTGAAGTGATCTGTTCGCGGCGGCATGAACTTCGATTCAACGACTGGCTCGATATTGCCGACATGCTGGCCAACGCCGGCAAGGAGGTCGTGTTGTCCACGCAGATTCTTCTCGAGTCGGGCAAAGACATGACGACGCTGCGGGAAATTGCCCACAATGGCCGCTACACCGTCGAGGCCAACGACATGGGCGCGGTGCATTGCGTCGAAAATACGCCGTTTGTCGCGGGGCCCTGGCTGAACGTGTATAACCCGCCAACTCTGGACTTGCTGGCCGGTCTGGGGGCGCGGCGCTGGGTGATGCCGCTGGAGATGTCGAAGGACGGCCTCGCGCGGATGCAGGCGGAACGGCCGCCCTCGATGCAAACGGAGGTATTCGCCTATGGCCGCATGCCGCTGGCGTTTTCGGCGCGATGCTTTTCGGCTCGGCATCGCAACTTTCCTAAAGACAATTGCCAGTATGTCTGCATGGATCATCCGGATGGCCTGATGATGCAAACGCAGGAAGGCAAGCCGTTCCTGGTTCTGAATGGCATATCGACGCAATCGGCGCTCGTATACAACCTGATTCAGGAAGTGGAGGCGTTGCGCGCGCTGCACGTGGATGTATTGCGTTTGAGCCCCCAGTCGCAACACATGGTCGAAATCGCGGGTTTCTTTCGTGACGCGATAGATGGCCGCCTGGATAAAGTCGACGCGCTTGCAAGCATGCTCCCCCTGATGGCCGGACAGCCCTGTGATGGCTACTGGTACGGCCTGCCTGGGCTGGAACGGCACGCCGTTTGAATTCGTTCTCCGCTCTCAAAAGAAATACGCAATGAGTTTCGCTACCTATCAACTGCCCTCGGTATTGAAAAACGCGCTGTCCCTGCTGCCGGCTTATCCCGGCTCCGTGTTGTTCGCGGGTGCGCTCAATGCGGTGTTGGCGCGGCACTTGCCCGCCGACACGCTGGATCGGCTCGACGGCCGCGCGCTGCGCATCGAGGCAAGAGACGCCGGCATCGGTTTCGATTTCGTTTGCCGTGGGGGCCGTTTTTCCGCGGTGCGGCCTCAGAGTGAACTGGCATTGACGATCAGTGCGAGCACGCACGATTTCATGTTGCTCGCGCAACGCAAGGAAGATCCCGATACGCTGTTCTTCAGCCGCCGCCTGACGATGGAAGGCGATACCGAATTGGGCCTGCTGGTGAAGAACACGCTCGATGCGACGGATCTGGCGGCGTATTTCTCTCTCGGCCGCTTCGCACCGGAACGCTGGCTGCGACGCGTCCGCGAAATGAAAGGTCCGTGGATGTGAACCCGTATTGAACGAGGTCTTCGATGACTGTTGACAGAAAAGCGTTGCCGCTCGTGTACTCCTGCTCGGGTTGTTCAAGCGCGGCGCAGATGGCCAATCATGTCGCCCTGCAGCTCGATCGGCGTGGCGCAGCGGAAATGTCCTGCATCGCGGGCGTGGGCGGCGACGTTCCTGCGCTGCTGAAGATTGCCGGCTCGGGGCGGCCCATCGTCGTGATCGATGGGTGTCCTCTGGTGTGTGCGCAAAAGTGCCTGCGGCGCCACGGCATCGCTCCCGACCAGCACGTTCAGCTGGCCGACTGCGGTGTGAAAAAGCGCTTCCACGAAGACTTCGATCGCGAGGAGGCGGAGCAGGTCATCAGCCGCGTGCTTGATTCCATAGTGGCGCTCGGTGCGATCCACGCAACGGCACGATGAGCCTGGCCGCGTTGCGTCCGCACGTACCTTTTATCCGCGTCGCAGCGTGAATGCGGGAAACAGCGCGGCTATCCTGCCGACGAGTTCGTGATCGGGATAGCCCGCCATCGATACGGCATTCAAGCCGTCATCGTCGCAACCCTGAGTGCGGAAGACCTGCAGCGCGTAGTTCGTGATGTTCATTGCCGCGAGTGTCTGCGCGAGTTTCAGGACTTCGCCTTCTGGCAGCAGCCCGGGATGCAAAGTGGTGCGGCATTCGTATTGCACGCCGCTGGCCAGCACGGCCTCGAGACTGGCCCGTGCATGTTTGCCACTAGAGGGAACGTGGGTGACGCTCGCATAGTCGCCAAACGCCGCCTTGACGTCCAGTCCAACCCAATCTACCAGCGGCAAGACTTCCCTGAGACGTCGCGGATGCGTGCCGGCAGTATGCAAACCAACCTTGAAACCTAGCGTTCTCACATCGCGAATGGCCTGCCCGAGCGCCGGATCGCCGGTAGGCTCGCCCCCGCTAAAGACCACGGCGTCGAGCAAGCCCACGCGGCGCGCGAGCAGGTTCAGAACGGCTTGCCACTCGAGCGCACCATTGCGGGTGCGCGGCTGCAAATGCGGATTATGGCAATACGCGCAACGCCACGGGCATCCCTGCACGAATACGACCGCGGCGATCTGGCCTGGATAATCGGTTGCGGTGAAAGGAACTACCCCGCCCACTCGGAGTGTGCGGGGCGCTTGCGGGCCGAAGTCCGGCCCGCGCGATTTCATCTCAGTGGGCAAGCCGTGCCTCGCGTTCGCTGAAATATTTGCGCTCGTGGAATTCGCCCTTCTTGCCGGTGTTGAACGAAGAGACCGGACGGTGATAACCCATGACGCGGGTCCAGATCTCGCAGGGCTGGCGTTCTTCGTCGGACAGCGTGACGCCAGCGTGGTTAGCCTTCACGGATTGAGAGAGTACGGTGCTCATGGTTCAGACCTCAGCGGGTTCGAGTTGAGAAAGCTTGCGTTGAAGGATTTCTTCGTCGCAACGTGGGCAAAACTTGTGGCTGCCTCCCAGGTAGCCGTGCTTCGGGCAAATCGAGAACGTGGGCGTGACGGTGATATAGGGCAGCGAGAATCGATTCAGCGCGCGTTGAACCAGTGTCCGGCAAGCGTTAGCCGACGAAAGCGGCTCGGTCATATACAGGTGCAATACCGTACCGCCCGTGTATTTTCGCTGTAGATCGTCCTGGCGCTCGAGCGCTTCGAACGGATCGTCGGTGAAGCCAACGGGCAACTGCGACGAGTTCGTGTAGTAAGGCATATCCGGCGTGCCGGCCTGCAAAATACCCGGAAGGCGTTTGCGATCTTCCTTGGCGAAGCGGTACGTCGTTCCTTCGGCCGGCGTGGCTTCGAGGTTGTACATGTGGCCGGTTTCCTCCTGATACTCGAGCATTCGCGCGCGCACATGGTCCAGCACGCGGACCGCCATGGCATGTCCCCATTCGCTGGTGATGTCGTGCTCGTCGGACGTGAAGTTGCGGATCATTTCGTTGATGCCGTTCACGCCCAGCGTGGAGAAGTGGTTGCGCAGGGTGCCGAGGTACCGCCGCGTGTATGGGAAGAGCCCGTTGTCCATGTGATGCTGGATGACTTCGCGCTTGATCTCGAGGCTCGTCTTGCCGAGTTCGAGCAGATCGTCGAGGCGCCGGAGCAATCCCGTCTCGTCGCCGGCATGGACGTGGCCCAGTCGTGCACAGTTGATGGTGACGACGCCAAGGGACCCGGTCTGTTCGGCGGAACCGAACAAGCCGTTGCCGCGTTTGAGCAGCTCGCGCAGATCCAGCTGCAACCGGCAGCACATGGAGCGGATCATGTTCGGCTTGAGTTCGGAATTAATGAAGTTCTGGAAATAGGGCAGTCCGTAGCGCGCTGTCATTTCGAACAGGCGGTCGGCATTCGGGCTGTGCCAGTCGAAATCGGGCGTGATGTTGTAGGTTGGGATCGGAAAGGTGAAGGCGCGGCCTTTCGCGTCCCCGGCCATCATGACCTCGATATACGCCTGATTGATCATGTCCATCTCGGCCTGCAGATCGCCGTATGTGAAGGACATTTCGCGCCCGCCGATCAGCGGCACCTGCTCGCGTAGATCTTCGGGGCAAACCCAGTCGAACGTGAGATTCGTAAAGGGCGTTTGCGTACCCCAGCGCGAAGGCACATTGAGGTTGTAGATCAATTCCTGAATGTATTGGCGAACCTCCGCATAAGACAGATTGTCGTGGCGCACGAAGGGGGCCATGTACGTGTCGAACGAACTGAACGCCTGCGCGCCCGCCCATTCGTTTTGCAGCGTGCCGAGAAAATTGACGATCTGACCAATGGCGCTCGACATGTGCTTCGGCGGCGAGGCCTCGACTTTTCCCGGTACGCCGTTCAGGCCTTCGTTCAGGAGCGTGCGCAGCGACCAGCCTGCGCAATATCCCGAGAGCATGTCCAGGTCGTGAATATGCAGATCCGCATTGCGGTGAGCCTGGCCAACCGCCGCCGGGTACACATGACTGAGCCAGTAGTTGGCAATGACCTTGCCCGAGACGTTCAGGATCAGGCCACCGAGCGAATAGCCCTGATTGGCGTTGGCGTTGACGCGCCAGTCCTGTTGCTCGAGATACTCGTCGATCGAAGAGCGGACCTCGATCAACGGCTTGTCTTGCTGGGTTTTGCCCGGCGCGCCTGGCGGCGCGGGGTCGTGGTCGGCGATCGAGGCGGGAAGCGCAAGAGGCACGGCGAACTCTCCTTTGAATACTAGATATTGTTGATGAGGCGATCTTATTAACTACATGTAGTGTGTGTCAACGACGCTCGACGGCGAGTTTGGCTGGACTTGATCCGTGCTAATTTCGCCGGGTTCGTGCTGGATGGCAGGCAGACGTGCGACGCGGAGGTCACGCATTGGACGCGTCACGTGGGACACGACGCGGCGATTACACGCACGCGTCGATGGCGATTGGCGATGTTCGAGGGAGAGAGGCCGGCACAGCGCGCGAATGCGGCTTGCCCGTGCGGGCCTTGCAGGAGGGAGGGATGTTGTTGGCGGAAGCAGACAGTGCGAGGCGCGGGTTAGCCGCCGCTGCACCCGCAGGCGCCGCCAGAACTGCCGCAGCCGCCCGCAGCCCGCTCCTGAGTGGCGGCGCTGCTCGAATCGGGGCTCGCGAGCACGAAGTCGATTACGACCTGCTCCGGCTGGCGCGCCACGTATTCGATACGAACCGGACGCGGATAGTACTGCGCGATTTGCTGCAAGAGGGGAATGGGGTCGTGGTCGTTCACGAAGCGCATCGTCTCGCCGTCGTCGAGCGCTTCCAGTGCACCGAAGATCGCCGCATGACGGAATCGTTTGGCAATGCCGCGCGCGTCGAATACATAGGTACGGCTGTCGAGAATATCGGCCATATCAGGCTCCTGGTGAAAATATTGAAAGTGTGAAAAGCATGTCCTGAAGGAAGCCGGCCACCGATCGTGGCCGGCTTGTCAATGCGGCGTTCAAACGCGCTGAGCCGCCTTGTGTGTCGTTTTGGCTTCGACAGGAACGGCCGCTTCGGGACGGCGCAACAGCAGCCGCGCGGCGAACCAGCAGAGGTACAGCACGCCTGCCGCGAACACCACGTCACCGGGCACACGCAGCCACACCAGCGTTTGCATCAGCTGCGAATGAAT
This sequence comes from Paraburkholderia nodosa DSM 21604, assembly GCF_000519185.1. GTDB lineage: Bacteria > Pseudomonadota > Gammaproteobacteria > Burkholderiales > Burkholderiaceae > Paraburkholderia > Paraburkholderia nodosa. The sequence continues at coordinate 39,957 of NZ_JAFA01000033.1, forward strand.
GACTTCCGGCGAGCGCGCATACCAGAGTCCCTTGCTCACGCTGGCCCATGCCTGGTAGATGCCCGAAGGCAGGATCGAGATGAACACCATCATGAAGAGGCCGATGTTGAGCATCCAGAACGCCATCTTGAGCAGTGAATCGTCCCAGGCCTCGCGCGACGACATGCCGCGCAGACAGAACAGCATCAGCCCGATCCCGAGCATGCCGTACACGCCGAACAGCGCTGCGTGACCGTGCGCCGGCGTCATGTTCAGGCCTTGCACGTAGTAGAGCGAGATGGGCGGGTTGATCGAAAAGCCCAGCAGGCCCGCGCCGACGGTGTTCCACACGCCCACGGCGACGAAGCACAGGATGACCCACTTGTAGGTCTGCACCCAAGGTGCGGCCTTCGTCCTGCGATACGTTTGCCAGCCTTCCAGCCCGATCAGTGCGAGCGGCACCACTTCGAACGCGGAGAACACGGCGCCGACCGCGATGACGGCAGTGGACGCCCCCGTGAAGTACAGGTGATGCAGCGTGCCGAGAATCCCGCCGAACATGAACACGATCGTTTCGAACACGATGGCGCGATTGGCCGTCGACATGCGGATCAGCCCGAGGCGCGAGAAGATCAGTGCGATCACGGCGGTGGCGAACACTTCGAAGAAGCCTTCGACCCACAGGTGCACGAGCCACCATCTCCAGTACTCGATCATCGAGTAGTGGGTGTGCTGACCCCACGCGAGCGACGACGCGTAGAAGAGCCCAATGCAGGTCGCCGAGAGGAACACCATGCCGATCAGCCCGCGGCCTTCGGTCTTGCGGTTCTTCAGCGCCGGCATCAAGGCGCGCCCCATCAGGAACAGCCAGATCATCAAGCCGACAAAAAGCAGGATCTGCCAGACGCGGCCCATGCTGGTGTACGCCAGGCCCTGATTGCCGATCCAGAAGCTGAAGCTGGTGCCCAGGTGCTTCAGCGAGCCCAGCCAGCCTGTCACGGTCGATCCCACCACGATGAAGAGCAGCGCCCAGAACAGCACATCGACACCGAGCTTCTGCAGTGGCGGCTCGTGCCCGGAAAGCAGCGGCGAGATATAGAGGCCGGTCGCGAGCCATGCCGTGGCAATCCACAGGACACCGAACTGGGTGTGGATCGTCCGGCTCACCACCCACGGCAACACTTCGGCAATCGGGATGCCAAAGAAGCTGTGCCCTTCGACCGCGTAGTGCGCGGTCAGGGAGCCCATGACCACCTGTGCCAGCAGCAGGCCGATCACCACGTAGAAGTACTTTTTGGTCGCGCGCATCGACGGCGTGGGCTTGACGTTGAAGAGCGGATCAGCGGCAGGTGCAGCCACCGACTCGTCTTCGTCGCTGTGCGAGGTGTGATACCAGAGCATCGCGGCAATGCCGCCGAGCAGCAGGATCACGCTGGCGATGGACCACATGCCGTTGGCGACCGTCGGCGTGTTGTCGACGAGCGGCTCGTGCGGCCAGTTGTTCGTGTACGTGATGCCGGTCTGACCGGGGCGGTCCGTGGTGGCCGACCACGCCGACCAGAAGAAGAACGCAGCCAGCGCCGTGCGGTCATCCGCGCCGGGAACGCTCCCCGCCGTCATGGCGTATTGGTCGCGCAGCGTGTTGAGCGCCGGGTCGGCGCCGAAGAGCGCTTCATAGTGCGTCGCCACCTCGCGCATCGCCTGGGCGCGCTGCTCCGTTACCGTGACGCGGTCCGTCTGCGGATCGTAACGGTTGGCGCGCATCTCGCGCTTCAGGCGCGCGTCGAGCTCGCCTTGCTGTTCGACGGGAAGATCCTTGTAGGCCTTGCCGAAATCTCGCTGCGCCCAAATGTCGCGCAGTTGCAGCGCTTCGCGGTGCAGCCAGTCGGCTGACCAGTCCGGGGCGACGTAGCTGCCGTGGCCCCAGACCGTACCCAACTGCTGGCCGCCGGCCGACAGCCAGACCTGCTGACCGCGTTTGATCTGGTCGCCCGTAAATACCGTGGCGCCGCTTTCGGTGACGACCGCGGCGGGAATAGGGGGCGCCGCGAGATAGATCTCGCGCCCCATGTAGAGTAGAGCGGCGAATGACAACAGGCACACCAGCCCGAGCCATTTCCATAGACGACTTGTTGACTGCATATCCTCTCTCCTTTTATCCGGAGGTGTAATGCACGGGAAAAAATGCCGGCGATCACCGCTCGTCGGCATGAGCGGTTTAAAAATCAGAATCGGTTCATGTTCAAGGGCTGTGCCAATTAGTCACGGGTTTGCCGGCTTCTGTAGCCTGTCGCTAGGCTAAGCTGCCCACAGGAGAACTACGTTTGCGCTTGCACAAAGCCCTACCTGGCTAAGGGGTGTCGATAAAGGACGCCGAATACGGGGCGGCGCGCTTTTGGTGACGAAACGAAATGAATGCTCAATCGCTGGTCAGGTCTGACGTGCTCGCTTCCATGGAGCTTTTTCAAGGGCTCTCGCCCGTCGCATTGGCGGATACGCTGATCTGCGCGCGCACACACGAATTGCGTGCGGAGGCCCGCATCTTCTATCAGGGCGATGGGGCAGGAAGAGCCTACGCGTTGATCGAAGGGGGCGTTCGCATCTCCCAGTCGGGAAGCGACGGCGAGCAGGTGGTGATCCGTTTCGTCGCGCCGGGTGAAATGTTCGGCACCGTTGCGCTGTTCACCGACCGCCGCTATCCGGCGGAAGCAGTCACGCTCACCCAGTCGGTGGCCCTGAGCTGGAGCGAGGCCGACATGTTCGAACTGATGACGCGTTACCCGCACATCGCAGTCAACCTGGTCGGCATACTTGGCAGGCGCTTGCAGGAAGTGCAGGAGCGCTTTCGCGAGATCGCCACCCAAAGCGTCGAGCGCCGCATCGCACATGCCTTGCTGCGGCTTGCCGAGAAGGCGGGCGAGAACACGGGGCAGGGAACGGAGATCGATTTCCCGTTGACCCGCAAGCACGTCGCCGAAATGTCGGGGACGACGCTATATACGGTGAGCCGCATTCTCACACGCTGGGAAAAGTCCGGCTGGATCGTCACGAGCAATCAGCGAGTGACGCTCTGCGACTTCACGCGCATCATCCGGATCGCCGAAGACGGCGTGGATTGAGGCCGTCGCGGCGCCCCCCTGCCGCACATCACGAAGCGAATCCATTCTTGCGTCCGGATCGAGGCATCGGCCGGACGACGATTTGCGCACGCTCCCCTGGCGCGCGTAGTGGCTAATTCCTTGCTCCATGCCCACGCAAAACCTGGAGCATTAATTTCCGAACTTCAACGGCGCGAAATTACGCGTAGTGCGATTGTTTGAATCGCATGCGACATTGTGTCGATAAGAGAAATTGAATAATTAATTCAAGTTAAGGGGCGCGGCGGATTTAAGCGTTAGCCTGTTTCACGTTTATGATCGTTATATATGGTCGTGCAGAACGCGTTATTATTTCAAGTAATTTATCTCTAATTTATGAGTGTGTCAATGAGACGCGCAGAACATTTTTTAACTGATGCATCGCAAATGAGAGAGCGAAAACTGGAATGGGAGGTGATGCTTTTTAATTGGCGAATATTAAGTTTTATCCGCCCGGCGCATTGCGCATGGCCCTCGGTAGCCGGGCGGCGGGAACCTGTAAGGAGAACAATCATGACAGGAAGGTTATGTACTGCACTTGCCGCTATCGGCCTACTGGCGAGTCTTGCTTATCCGGTCGCGGCGCTGTCCGCGACCGTCCAGCCCGGCGACACGCCGGGTGATTTTGGGCCGCCGCAAGGGCAGCCGATTCACGCTGTGCTGACCAGTCCACCGAACGTGCCGCCGCCGATCGAGCGAAACTACCCCGCGCTGGTCATCGTCGATCTCGAAGTCAAGGAAGTGAAGCGGGAGATCGCGGACGGCGTCAGCTATGAATTCTGGACCTTTGGCGGCACGGTACCGGGCAGTTTCATCCGCGTGCGTCAGGGCGACACGGTGCAACTCCGTTTGAAGAATCCCTCGGATTCGCACATGCCGCACAACATCGACCTGCACGCGGTGACCGGGCCGGGTGGGGGCGCCGCGGTGACGCTGGCGTCGCCGGGCCACGACGCCACCTTCACGTTCAAGGCGCTGAATGCGGGTCTCTTTGTTTATCACTGCGCGGCGGCCCCGGTAGGCATGCACATCGCCAATGGGATGTATGGCTTGATTCAGGTCGATCCACCCGAAGGCTTGCCGAAAGTCGATCGCGAATACTACGTGATGCAGGGTGACTTCTACACGAATGGCAAATATCACGATCAAGGCATGCAGACCTTCGATATGGAGAAGGCGATCGACGAACAGCCGACTTACGTATTGTTCAACGGAAGGGAAGGCGCACTCACTGGTGATAACGCGCTAAAAGCGAAAGTGGGAGAAACGGTCCGGCTGTTCGTGGGTAATGGCGGTCCGAATCTGGTATCGAGTTTTCACGTAATCGGCGAGATTTTCGATCGGGTTTGGGACGGCTCGGATAAACACTACGAAGAAAGCGTCCAGACAACGCTGATTCCGGCTGGCGGCGCGAAGGTCGTCCAGTTCCGCACGGAGGTGCCCGGCACGTTCCTGCTCGTCGACCATTCGATTTTCCGCACCTTCAATAAAGGTGCGCTGGGCATGCTCAAGGTCGAGGGTCCCGCCGCGCCGGCGATCTATTCATCTTCTGCAGTCGCGCGATAGTGGGGTGTCGGCTCCGAAGCCGACGCTGCCGCGCCGCTATTCCGTCGTTCGCTGTGCAACGTGGGCGATCCGTTCCCGCACGATACCGATCGCCTGCTTGAGCGCGTAGACATCCTGAAAATAGCGGTACGGAATGCGTATCCGGCTCGCGTTCGCGTCGATGTTTTCGATTTCTTCGCTCCATTGCGCGATCTGCGTGCGGGTCGGCTCGCTGTTGCTCCACACTTCGTCTTCGAGTGCCTTGATTTCGCGGTACCAAACCACGAGGCGCTTTTTCATCCGCGCTTCGAGCAGGCGCGGCAATGCCTGAAGCAAGCCAATCAGGAGCGCCGCAAACGGCACGAGGATCAACAGCCGTCGTTCGATCACGCTCGCGAGCCAGAACGGCAGATAGCGGTACAGGAACGGCTGGCCGGACTTGAAATAGCGGACGCTTTCGTCGGAGATCGGGAATTCTTCCGTCTTCAGGTTAGGGAACGTGCCGAGCGGCGTGAAGTAATCTTCGCCACCGTGAACAGCGTGAGCCGCGTCGAGCAGCAGATAGACGAGCGCCGGATGCAGTGTGTCTTTCGATACCAGCAGCGCCGTTGCCGCGAGCAGCGTGACGTCCGTGCGCGGCAGATCGTCGGCGACACTCGTCGACGCGCGCGGCAAGACGATCTTTGAAAGCGACGGGAACTTCTGAACCAGCGCGTCTGCCTGCGCGAAACTCATCAGTTTGAGATTGCTGTTCAGCAGGGTCTTCTGCATCTCGGCGTCGGGCCGGCCGATGAAGAAAGCCGCGTCGATCTGGCCGCTTTCGAGCCCTTGATAAGCTGCCGGTGCATCCATTTGCAGCAGGGTGGAGTTCTGGCTCGTGATGCCGCTGTAGCCGAGCAATACCTGTGCAACGTTGAGCAGGCCGCTGCCGGGCACGCCCGTCGAAATTCTCTTGCCACGAAGTTGTGACAGCCGGTCGACGGTCGCGTCGCCGCGATAGAACACCCAGATCGGTTCGTACGACACGGCAGCGATCGTCTGCAGGCCGTCGGTTTCCTTCGGGCTGGTGGTACCCGACTGGATGAAACCGACTTCGTAGGCGCTGTTCGGGTCTCTCAACCGCTCATAATTCTCCACCGCGCCGGAAGAACTGCGGATATCGAGCTTGATGCCCGCACGCTTCAGGATGGGCGCATAGCGATCCGCAAAGCCGCGATAGATGCCGTTGTCCGCGCCGCTGGTCATGACGATGGTGCGCTGGAACGCGGGTGCGACCACGATCGCCACCACCCAGCCAAACGCAGCCAACAGAATGATTACGCCGACGATCAGGAAGCGCTGCCTCCCCCTGGTCATGGGTGTTTTCTGGCTGCGATGCAGTGCCGGATTGTGTCGGGGCATCGTTATCCACGTCTCCAGGATTTACCGCAGCAAGGGTCGCGGTGCATTGTGATCCGTTGTGATCGTTATGCTGACCAGACTGCCGTCGCCGCTCGTAGTGAGTATGCCACGGCGAGGGAATCCACCGTCGCATCGAGGACGCATCGTTCGATTGGCAGGCTTGCCGGCGTACCTTTCCTGTCTAGTGGTGGGTAATCGCAGATCAAAGATATATGTCGTAGTGCAGACTAATATTCGGTTCAACCATAAGACAAGAACGGCCACGCGAACAGCCGATGCGTCCGCGCAACGTCTTCCAGATTCAGATATATAAAAAAACATATGGAAGATATGAATTCGTCATTTTACTTGACATACCTCCATGGCGTTTAATTGGCTCCGTCACATCGACCCATAGAGCCAGGGCGCTACGCCAAAGGCTGAAAAAGACAGGAGACAACGATGTCAGCAACAACGCTGCGCAAGCGGCAACTGGCGCTTGCGGACACACCGCGCGCCGGCCGTCCGGCCAGACCGGCGCCGTCCCCGAATCATCGCCCGGACCGTCGGCACGTTGCGGCGCGCGTTAGCCACGCCGCACACTGCCCAGCGCGATAAACCGGCGCGCGTCCCGAGACCTTTCAGCGCTGCGCGTAGCGCGCAGCCTGGCAAGGCCCCCAATTCCCGAGAAACCCCGACGCGGCGCGCCTGCAGCGCGCATCGCGCGGGATGGGCATGCGCGCCAACAGGCGCCGCCTGGCCTCGACGTACCACCCCAGCCAGCTCGCAACGTAGTGCCTGAAGCGGTACGCATGACGCGCAACCGCAATCTGAGGAGACAACCATGGCAATCTCACGCACCGTCGACGTGACGGCCTTCATCGACCGGCATCGCGTCTCGCGGTTTCAGACGCTGATCGTCACGCTATGCTTCCTGATCGTTGCCATTGATGGCTTCGATACCGCCGCGATCGGCTTCATCGCTCCCGTGCTGCACGTGCAGTGGCAACTGCAGCCCGCGCAGCTCGCGCCATTGTTTGGCGCGGGGCTGGCGGGGCTGATGGTCGGTGCGCTCGCGTTCGGTCCGTTTGGCGACAGGGTGGGGCGCAAGCGGTTATTGCTCGTTTGCGTATGCGCATTCGGGCTGGCGAGTCTGCTTTCGGCGTTCGCGCCGTCGATCGGCGTGCTGATCGCGCTGCGCTTTCTGACCGGCCTCGGCCTTGGCGGCGCCATGCCGAACGCGATCACGCTCACTTCGGAATTCTGCCCGTCGCCACGCCGCTCGTTTCTCGTCACGACGATGTTCTGCGGCTTTACGATCGGATCCGCGCTCGGCGGATTCGCAGCCGCCGCGCTCATCGAGCATTACGGCTGGCGTTCGGTGCTGTTCGTGGGCGGCATCGTGCCGATCGCACTCGTGCCGCTGCTCACGTGGCGGCTGCCGGAATCGGTGCGCTATCTCGCAAGCCGCGGCGAACATCGCGAGCGCATCGCACGCACGCTCGCGCGCATCGCCCCCGATGCCGACCTCGCAGGCGCGACGTTCACGACGTCTGGCGCGAAAGCGGGCGGGTCGCCGGTGGGTCACCTGTTCCGTCCCGAACTGCTGCGCGGCACGCTGCTCATGTGGCTGGCCTTCTTCATGAGCCTGCTCGTGATCTACCTGCTGTCGAGCTGGCTGCCAACGCTGCTGCGCACGACCGGCGCCTCGCTGCGCACGGCGGCGCTCGTCACGGCGATGTTCCAGGTTGGCGGCACGCTCGGCGCGATCGTGCTCGGCTGGCTCATGGACCGGCTCAACCCCTGCTATGTGCTCGGTGCGAGCTACGCGGCGGCCGGCGTGTTCACGGCTGCCATCGGCTCGCTCACGGCGACGCCCTGGCTCGCGGCGATTGCTGTCTTCCTCGCCGGTTTTTGCGTATCAGGCTCGCAGGTCGGCGCCAATGCGTTCTCAGCGGCGTTCTATCCGACCGATTGCCGCGCAACCGGCGTGAGCTGGGCCAACGGCATTGGCCGGCTTGGCTCGGTGGTCGGCTCGGTCGCGGGCGGCGCGATGCTCTCGATGGGGCTGACGTTGCCATCGGTCTTCACGATCGTCGGCGTGCCCGCGGTCGTGGCGGGCATCGCGATGGCGGCACTAGGACGCTGGCGGACGCATGCGACCCTGGCGCCGCAAGACGAATTGCTGCTGAGCGGGGAATGAACGCGGCGCACGCGCCGCATGAAGTGACATAAATAAAACGACGAACGCCCGAGCGACGTCGATACGACTGGAGATCGTTTCATGAAAAAGATCATCGCCGTGACCTGCGCGGCGTCATTCGGCATGGCCGTGAGCAGTGTGGCCCATGCCCGGGGCAGTGTGACGCTTTACGGCATCCTCGATACCGGCATCGAATATGTGACGCATGCAAATCGCGAGGGCGACAGCCTTGTGCGCATGCCCGGCATCACGGGCGAGATGCCATCGCGCTGGGGCCTGCGCGGCACCGAACCGCTTGGCGGCGGCTTGTCCACTGTATTCGTGCTCGAAAGCGGCTTTAACGTGCGCGGCGGCGACAGCGGGCAGGGCGGACGCCTTTTCGGGCGCCAGGCGTGGGTCGGCCTGGACGGGCCATTCGGCGTGCTGAGCTTCGGCCGTCAGTACACGATGACGTTCTGGGCGCTGCAGGATTCGGATCTGCTCGGGCCAGACATCTACGGCGGCACCGGTACATTCGACAACTACGTGCCCAACGCTCGCAGCGACAACACCGTCGCCTGGAAGGGCAAATGGCACGGCGTAACGGCGGGTGCGACCTGGTCGTTTGGACGCGACGCCGCCGGCACCGGCAACTCGCCCGGACAGGGCACCTGCGCAGGGCAAATCCCGGGCGACTCGCGGGCATGCCGTCAATGGTCGGCAATGCTGCGCTACGACGCACCCACGGGCTTCGGCGTCGCGGCTGCGTACGACCAGCAACGCGGCGGCCCCGGCGCAGCTGCGAACTTCTTCGACGGCGTGACACCACTACCGCTTACGGACTCGGGCGATACCGACTCGCGCATCCAGCTGAACGGATATGCCCAGCTCGGGCCTGTGAAGGTGGGCGGCGGCTGGCTTGGGCGTCGGGTCGATACGGTCTCGAGCGCGCTGCCAAACGTGCAATCGAACCTCTACTACATGACGGCATCGTGGTACGCAACGCCGGCATGGCTGATCGACGGCGGCGTCTATCGCATGATCAACAGCGACCAGAACGCGCGTGGCACGCTCGTGACGCTGCGCAGCACCTACCTGCTCTCAAAGCGCTCGGCGGTCTATTTGCAGGGCGGCTACCTCGCCAATAGCGCACATGCGGCCTACACGATAAGCCAGGGCGGCGCGGGCGCGTCACCGGGGGCGGGCATGTCGCAGCTTGGTGTGATGGCCGGTATCCGGCAGATGTTCTGATGCCTTGATGCGAAGGCCACTTCAATGGCCAGACGACGCAGGTAGCGGCCCCTGCGTCGTCGCCGTGATCGTTGCCAGTGTCACGCCCGGGCGCATGCGCAGCGCAGCGCCGATGCCAACAAGCAGCATGACGATTGAACCCGCGAACGGCAGGGTCCAGCTGCCGGTCGTGTCCACCAGCCGCGCCCGGAGGGCAATGCGCTGTCGAGCGACGAAAAGATCCTGTATGTCGCGAACCGCGGCGACGACACGCTTGTTGCAATCGACACAGAAACGATGACGTGCGGCCGCCGCGTGAAGACGCGCAGTGACCCGAACCGGATCTACCGCACGAGCGCCCCGAACGGTCGCGATCTGCTGTTGCTGACGAACGCCGGCGAGCAGTCGATCTCGGTGTTCGACGGCAGCTCGAGGAAATCGAGCGCATCGCGCTGCCGGCGAATCCCACGGCGCTGTCGTTCCATCCGTCGCGTTCCGCTGCGTACGTGTCGTTCCAGGATGACCACGTGCGCGAACTCGATCTGGGTTCGTGGCGCTTCGTCAACGCCGGGCTGCGCGTCAGCTATCCGGCGCTCGTGCACACGTTCGCTCGGGCTCTCGGAACCCGCGGGTGGAGTGCGGCCGCGCGGCGCGCTGTCTGGCATGACAACGCGATCCGCATCTACCGGATCGATTCGCGCTGAAATTTCCCGCGCGGAGCCTGAACGGGCATCCCCTTCGCCAGTCAGTTGCCGCTGTCCGTTGAAGCGTCGATCGCGTTCAACAAATGACGCAGTGCGTGGCCTGCAGCGACACACTCATCCGGATTCATCATCGCCGTCAGCGCATTCAGCCGGGCGACCCGTTCGTCCAGTGCACGATCGATGCACGCCAGGCCTTCTTCCGTCAGTTCCACCTCGAGCCGCCGGCGGTCATTCGGATCGGGCAGACGGCGCACCAGCCCCTTGTCTTCCAGCCGGTCCAGCAGCACGGTCATCGTGCCCGTGGTGAGGATGGCGATGCGGCTCAGATCCGACGGGGATGCCGTCCTGGGGTAGCGCCGACGCAGCGCTGCCAGCACCTGGAACTGGCCCGAAGTGATGCCGTGCGCCTGGGAAAGCTTGCTCAGCTCGCGCTCCAGCACGCCGCCCAGACGGATTACCCGGATCAGCATGTCGGCGTGTTGCAGGTCGAGGTCCGGGCGAGCCGTTCGCCATTCGGCGAGAAATTGGTCCACATAGTCAAGGGTAGTCATGCGCCAATTTTACTTGGCTCCAAATAACTTCGCAATTGATTGCTTGACATCAAGATACTCGATGACTAGCATTCGCTCATGGTCTGGGCGGGGAGATGAACCGGCCGGCATCAGAAAGACAACGAAATGGGCGAGACAACATGGCTTTTGATTCCTCATGCGGGTTTCCGACACAACGGGGCGATAGCGCCGCAATCGCTGGCGGCTCGGTTCGGGCGGCCTTCGACGCAACGTCGGATCGCTATCCGGAGCGTCCTTTTCTCCATATTCCCGCGCAGGCAACGGCGGGGTATGGGGGCCAGCCGGTGGACTGGCAATACGGCGAGGCCGCCGTTCGCGTGAAGGTGCTGGAAGCCGTTCTCCGCGAGGCCGGCATGACGCGCGGCCATCGCGTCGCCTTGATGCTCGACAACCGCGCCGAGTTCTTCCTGTGCTGGCTGGCGCTCAACGGTATCGGCGTGTCGATCGTGCCGCTCAACGCAGAGCACAGCGCTGCGGAGATTGCGCACGTGCTGCGCGACAGCGCGGCCGTGATGGTGATCACGCTGGACGGACGGAAGGCGGCGCTGGAGCCCGCACTGAACCTCGCACGGACCGGCACTGATATGGCGCTGCCGCCGGTTTGGTGCCTTGACGGCGGCATGCCCCAGGCGCCGGCGCCGCGCGGCACGCTCTCAGCCGGCGAGGACGAGTGCGCGCTGGTCTATACCTCGGGCAGCACGGGTTTGCCGAAGGGCTGCATGCTGTCGAATGCCTACATGCTGGCGTTCGGCCGGTGGTACCTGGCGCTCGGCGGCCTGTGCGCCATCGAGCCCGGCGCCGAACGCCTGATCACCCCGTTGCCGCTGGTGCATATGAACGCGCTGGCCTGCTCGTCGATGGCCATGATCCTGAGCGGCGGTTGCATCGTTCAGCTGGACCGTTTCCACCCGGGCACCTGGGCGCAGACCGTCGCTGAGAGCGGCGCCACCATCGTGCATTACCTGGGCGTGATGCCGGCCATCCTGCTGCAATTCCCGCCCCATCCCGGCGAGCGTGCGCACGCCGTGAAGTTCGGCTTTGGCGCCGGCGTGCATCCCAAACACCAGGCGGCGTTCGAGGCGCGCTTTGGCTTTCCGCTGGTGGAATCCTGGTCGATGACCGAAGTCGGCGCGGGAGCGGCGGTGGCGGCCAATGTCGAGCCGCGCCAGGCCGGCAGCCGTTGCTTCGGCCGACCGGCGGGCCACATGGAATACCGGATCGTCGACGACGCGGGCAATGATCTGCCGCCCGGCACCGCCGGCGAACTGTGGGTGCGCGCTGCCGGTCCGGACCCGCGGGCGGGCTTCTTCTCGGGTTACGCGAACCAGCCAGCGTTGACCGAAGCCGCATGGGCCGGCGGCTACTTCCACACCGGAGACATCGTGCGCGCGGGTAGCGACGGCGCCCTGCATTTCGTCGATCGCAAGAAGAGCATCATCCGGCGCAGCGGCGAGAACATCGCCTCGCTCGAAGTCGAGGCCGTGCTCAACCAGTTGCCCATTGTGCGTAACGTCGGCGTGGGACCCGTCGACGACGAGACCCGGGGCGAGGAGGTCATGGCGTGCGTCGAGCTTGCCGCTGGCCACGCACCCTCGCACGAAGTGGCGCTGCAAATATTCGAGGCCGCGGCGCAGCGGCTCACTTACTACAAGCTTCCGGGCTACATCGCTTTCGTGTCCGCGCTTCCGCTGACGGCTTCCCAGAAGCTGCAGCGCGGGGTGCTGCGCGAAATCATGGGCCGCCTGGCCGGCGAGGGCGCCGCATTCGATCTGCGCGCCCTGAAGAAACGCCCCGCCGCGCAACCGGCGGACAACGCCTGAGCGGCCGCCGGAGACTCCCATGGCAATCCAACCCGAAGACGCTGATGCCGTGCTGGCAGTGCCAGTCACGACCGGCTACGCGCGCTACAGCACCGAGCCAGCGGACTGGTATGTCGCGCAATGCCTGCGTGAGCTGCTGGCAGGCGCTGGCTTGTCGAAAGACAGTCTCGACGGCCTGGCCGTTTCCAGCTTCACGTTGACACCCGACCCGGTGGCCAGCCTGTCGCGCTCGTTGGGGCTGTCGTTGCGTTGGCTGGAATCCGTGCCTTTCGGCGGCGCCAGCGGCGTGATCGCGCTGCGCCGCGCGGCGCGGGCGGTGGAGGCTGGCGATGCGGAGGTCGTGGCCTGCATCGGCGCCGACGCCAACCCGCGCGGTGGTTTTGCCGGGCTGGCCAGCCGCTTCTCGTGGGCGGCCATGGACGCCGTTTATCCCTACGGAGCGGCGGGTCCGAACATGCCGTTCGCGCACCTGACCCGACGCTACATGGACGCCACCGGCGCGACGCGAGCCGACTTCGGCCGCCTTTGCGTCTCGCAACGCGCCAATGCCAGTGCGGTCGCGCATGCGCTCTTGCGCGATCCTATCTCGCTCGAGGAATACCTCGACGCCCGGCCAATCGCCGAGCCTCTGCACAAGCTGGACGTCGTGATGCCGTGCGCGGGTGCGGAGGGCTTTCTGGTGATGCCGCGGCGGCGGGCCCTCCGTCTCGGCCTGCCGCACGCCCGCATCCGGTCGGTGGTCGAGCGCCACAACGCCTACGCCGACGATGAAGCCATCTTGCGAGGCGGCTGGGCCCAGGAGTGCAGCCGTTTATACCGCGAGGCCGGCGTCGGCTGCAGGGACATCGATGTGCTGGCCACCTACGACGACTACCCCGCGGTGGTGTTCCTGCAACTGGAAGGGCTCGGCTTTTGCCCGCCCGGCGCCGCTGCGGCTTTTATTCAGTCACACGATCTGAGTTTCCGGGGCGACTTTCCGCACAACACAAGCGGCGGCCAGCTCGGCTGCGGACAGGCCGGTGCGGCCGGCGGCTATCTCGGGCTGGTGGAAGTCCTGCGACAGGTCACTGCGCAGGCCGGCGCCAATCAGGTGCGCGCTGCCCGCATCGGGCTCGCCAGCGGCTACGGCATGGCCGTGTACGACCGCTGCCTCGCGACTGGGGCGGCGATCATCGAAGGGGTCACGCCATGAGCCACTTGAGCCACGATGCTTCCTTTGCGCAATGCGGCTCGCTTGCCTGGCAAAGCATGGCGGCATCCACACCGTCGGGCGGCCTCGCGCTGCCGTGCTGCGCGCAGTGCGGCCACCAGTTCTATCCGCCGCAACGCTTTTGCCCGCGTTGCCTGCATGGGCACATCGACTTCGTGGCGGACAGCGGCGCGGCCGTGGTGCTGTCGGTGACGCGGCTGCACCACACGCTGGAGCCAGCCTTCGTCAGTTTGCTGCCTTTACATGTGGCGGCCGTTCGCACGGATTCCGATGTCACGCTCTTCGCGCTGGCCGACGACATGCTGGCCCCGGGCACCCGCGTGAGGGTCAGCCTGAGCCGTGAAGCATGGGCGCCCGCCGGTGTGCTGCGCGCCCGCTGCCTGGCATCGCCGGAACACGGAGGTCCGGTATGAGCCATCTCCATCATGAAACCCAGCGTTTCGCGGGACGTACGGCCGTCGTGACCGGAGGTAGCGCGGGCATCGGACTGGCCGTCAGCGAGGCGCTGCTCGCGCAAGGCGCGCGCGTGATTGCCGCGGGGCTGGAGCCGTCCGCCAGTGCGCATCCGCGCCTCATCTCCTGCGTCGTGGACCTGTCGACGCCCGATGGCGTCCGCACGCTGGCGAGGCTCGCTCAGGCAGAGCAGGCCGACATCCTCGTCAACAACGCCGGCGTGGTGCGCAACACCCTGCTGGAAGACGTGGACGATGCCGAGTTCGACCTGATGATGACGCTCCACGTGCGCTGCGCCATGAAGCTGGCGCAGGCCTGCCTGCCGCACATGAAGGCACAGCGCTTCGGCCGCATCGTCAATGTGGCGTCGCGCGCGATCGTGGGCCTGGCCGGACGCACCGCCTATGGCGCGAGCAAGGCCGCGCTGGCCGCGATGACCCGCACGTGGGCGCTGGAATCCGGCCCGTCCGGCATCACGGTCAACACCGTGTCGCCGGGGCCCATCGTCACCGGCATGCTGACTCGCGACATCCCGGAGCACGGCGAACGCGCGCGGGCCCTGGCCGCTTCACTGCCGCTCCAGCGCCTCGGCCGCCCCGACGACGTAGCACGCGCGGTGCTCTTCTTTGCCGATCCCGCAAACGGCTGGATCACGGGGCAGAACCTCTTTGTCTGTGGCGGGGGGAGCCTGGCCGCCTCTCTGGCGCTCTGAGGCCTCCTAACCGCACTTCGTCCAAACCACCAGAAACAAACCGGAGACAACATCGTGAACCCGAGTCCTTCCTCGTCCATCGCAGGGATTCCGCCGCTAGAAGAAGTACTCCTAAATAGCGAAGACATGCCGTGGCGCCCCAAATCCCTGCCGGGCCTCTACGAAAAGATGCTGTGGCGCGACGACGCCACCGGCGCCTCCATCGCACTGATCCGGTTCGAGAAGGGCGTGTCGATACCCTTGCCGCACTCGCATGCATCGAACCAGTTCATGTTCTGCCTGCAGGGTCGCTACGAATACACGGCCACGCATGTGGTGTTGATGCCGGGGAGTTTCTACTGGAATCCCAAGGGGCACGTCCACGGCCCGACGCTCGCGCACGAAGACACCATCGTGGTGGAGATCTACGACGGTCCGCACTATCCGCAGCAGCCGGGCTGGTACACGGATGAGCGCGATGCCCACTGACCGCGAAAGTGCCGGCATGTCCGGCATCCCCACGCCCTCAAGCCATTGCGAGACCGATCCGCAGGACCTGTGCGCAGCGGTTGGCGCGATCTTCGAGCGGCTCGGCGTAGCGGCTTCCGATGCCGCGTATGTCGCCGAGGCGCTGGTCGATGCCGACATGGAGGGCGTCCCCTCGCACGGCGTCATGCTTGTCCACATGTATGCGCAGCGCCTGCGCAGCGGATCCGTGACGGCGGCATCGCGGGCCGCCGTGGCCCATGACCACGGCGCCTGCGTGGTGCTCGACGCCGCCAATATGCTGGGCCAGCTTTCCGCGCGACAGGCAGTCGCGATCGCGAGGGAGCGGGCCGCTGAGCACGGCATCGGCGCCGTGGCGGTACGCAACGCCTTTCACTTCGGCGCGGCGGGACGGTATGCGAGGGCCCTGGCAAGCGATGGCTGCGTCGGCATCGCGATGTCCAACACGCGTCCGCTGATGCCCGCGCCGGGTGGCGCCCAGAGCGTGGTCGGCAACAACCCGCTGGCTATCGCGGTGCCCGGTGACGACGGCATTCCGGTCGAACTCGATATGGCGATGAGCGCCAGCGCGATGGGCAAGATCCGGCTGGCCGCCGCCGCCGGCCGCGAGATTCCGGCTGGCTGGGCCACCGACGCGCAAGGCGTGCCCACCACGGACGCGGCCGCTGCCATCGCCGGCATGCTGCTCCCGGCCGCCGGCCCCAAGGGCTTCGGCCTCGCCTTCATGGTCGACCTGCTGTGTGGCGGTCTGTCCGGCGGCGCCACCGGCGCGGCGGTGCAACCGCTCTATGGCGACAGCGCCATTCCCTACAACTGCGCGCACTTCTTCCTCGCGATCGATGTGGCGCATTTCCGCGAAACCGGCGCGTTCGCGCGCACCGTCAGCGACGCGGCGACCGCGGTGCGCGCCTCGCGGCGCGCACCCGGCACGGAACGCCTGTACACCCCCGGCGAAACCGGCTGGGCGCGGCGTGCCGAATCCGGCGGCGCTTGCCGCGTCGAGCGGCCGGTGCTGATCGAACTCGCCGCCCTGGCGCGTGCGCTCCCGGCCGCGCTGCCTCCTTCTATTGCCAACCTTGTCAACGATACGGACCTGACAGCATGAAAACGCAAATTCTCACCGGCGAACTGCGCAAGCCCAACGGCCACTTCTCGCAGGCCACCACCATCGAGGCTAGCGGCAAGCTGGTCTTCATCTCCGGCATGACGGCGCGCCGGCCCGACGGCTCGATCGCCGGCATCGGCGATGTCGTAACCCAGACCCGCCAGGTCTGCGAGAACCTGAGCGCCGCCATGAAAGCCGCCGGCGGCACGCTCGACGACATCTGTCGCGTCGACGTGTACGTGCGCAACATCGAGCATTTCGACCGCATCCACGACGTGCGCCGCGAGTTTTTCCGGGCGCCGCTGCCGGCTTCGACCATGGTCGAGGTCAGCAAGCTGGTCTCGCCGGAATACCTGATCGAGATCAGCGCGATCGCGGTTCTGCCGCACGCCTGAGCCACGTATCGGAGTCCGAATCATGCGATTTGCAAGTTTCATCTACGACGGCCAGGCGCGCATCGGGGTGGTCGAAGGCGAGCAGGTTGCCCTGCTGCCGCTGTCCATGGGCGACCTGCGCGATGTGATCACCGGTGGCCAGGACGCGCTGTGCAGCATCGTCAGCGCGTTGTGCGACGGCACGCTGGAGTGCATCGCACTCGATGGCCTGCGCCTGCTGCCGCCACTGCAGCGCCTGCAGCGCGACGTGCTTTGCGTCGGCTGGAACTACTGGGACCACTTTCTGGAAGGCGAGGGCAAGCGTGAAGGGCAGGAGGTGCCTCGTCCGGAAGCCCCGACCTTCTTCACCAAGAGCCCGCACACCCTGATCGGGCCGCGCGACGACATCGCCTTCGATCCGCGTATCTCGGCCAAATGGGATTACGAGGCCGAACTGGCGCTGGTGATCGGCGCCGACGGCCGCGGCATTTCTGCGGATGACGCCATGCGGCACGTCTGGGGCTATTGCCTCGCGAACGACATTTCGCAGCGCGACCTGCAACGCCGTCACGGCGGCCAGTGGCTGAAGGGCAAGAGCATCGACAGCACCATGCCGTTGGGGCCCTTCCTGGTGACCGCCGATGAGATCGACCCGCGCGAAGTGCGGCTGCAATGCCTCGTGAACGGCGAGCTGCTGCAGGACGCGTCGGTGTCGCAGATGGCTTTCGCCATTCCCGAACTGATCGCGGAGCTGTCGTTCGGTATGACGCTGCATGCGGGCGACCTCGTTCTGACCGGCACGCCGGCGGGCGTGGGCAACGCACGCGAGCCGCAGGTGTTCCTGCAAGCCGGCGACGTCGTGACCGTGCGCGGTACGGGCCTGGGCGAACTGGTCAACCGGGTGGTCGAGACCGACCTGTATGGGGAATCGAGTGTCACGGACATGCGGAGGCGCCCATGAAAGCCAGTTTCGATGCGAGCGGCGACGTGATCGTCATCACGGGCGGCGCCAACGGCATCGGCGCGGCGCTCGCGCGTGCCTGCGCCGGGGCGGGGGCAACGGTGGTCGTCTGCGACGTGGACGAGCGCGCCGCGGCGGCGTTGCTGGCCGCCGAGCCGCGCCTGCGGTTTGTCCGCCTCGATGTCAGCGACCGCGATGCCGTGATGGCCGCCATGCAGTCGATCGAGAACGAGCATGGCCGCATCGACGGTCTGGTCTGCGGCGCGGCGGTGCAGCCGCGCCGGGCTGTGCATGACACGGCGCCGGCCGACTGGCAGCGCACGCTCGGCATCAACCTCGACGGCGTGGTGTGGTGCTACCAGGCGGCGCTGCCCGGCATGATCCGCCGCCGGCGCGGCAGCGTGCTGGCCTTCTCGTCGGGGCTGGCGCACAGCGGCTGGGCCGAGTCCGCCGCCTATGCCGCCAGCAAGGGCGCCCTGGTGGCCTTCATCAAGAGCGCCGCGAAGGAGGTGGCCCGGCACCGGGTGCGCGTCAACCTGATCGCCCCCGGCGTCATCGACACGCCCCAGTACCGCCATGCCAATGCCGGAAGCGACGACGCGCACTGGGCGGCCACGCTCGGGGTCGGCCAGCCGGAAGACGTCACGGGGCCGCTGATGTTCCTGCTATCCGATGCCGCCACCATGACCGCGTCGGTGCTCAGCCGGGACTATGCCTGGCACGCCAGCGAACCAGCGGGGCGCGAGCAATGACATTCACCGGAGAACAACAACCATGCAGCCTGTACTGATCGTTGGCGCGGGGCCGATCGGGCTGACCACGGCGCTCGGCCTCGCCTGCTACGGCATTCCCTTTCTGCTGTTCGAGGAAGACGGCAGCCTGTCGCTCGATACCAAGGCCGGCACGCTGCTGACGCGCACGCTGGAAGCGTTTCGCCGTTATGGCGTCGCCGATGCGGTGCTGGAGCGCGCGCTTCGGGTCGAAGAGATCGGCGAGATCGCACGGGAGAGCAATCTCTCGCAGTCGTCCGTGCGTACGGCCGTGCTGCGCGACGAGACGCGCTACCCGTTCGTCGTCAACCTGCCGCAGCACCATCTCGAGCCGATCCTGCGCGACGCGGTGGAGCGGGTGCCGCAAGGCCGCGTGCTGATGCAGCACCGCCTGGTGTCGTTCGACTCCGGCGCCAGCGGTGTGCAAGCCGTCTTCGACACGCCGGATGGCCCGCAGCGCTTCGAGGGCAGCTACCTGCTGGCGTGCGACGGCGGCCGCAGCACGGTGCGCGCGCAATGCGGCGTTCCGGTGGTCGGCACGTCGCTCGATGTGCGCTACATGCTGGTGGATCTCAAGGTCGACCTCGATGTGGCCAATCCGCGGGACTATCCCTATCTCGCGTACTTCTCGGATGCGCAGGAGTGGATGATCCTGGTGCGGCAGCCGCACTGCTGGCGCTTCCTGTATCCGCTCGCCAGCGACGCGGACGAACCCACCGACGAGGCGCTGCGCAGCAAGGTGCTGCGCTTCATCGGCAAGGTCGACAAGGTCGAGTTGCTGGGGCGGGTGACCTACCGTGTGCACCACCGCATTGCGCGCCAGTGGCGGCGCGACCGCGTGTTCCTGATGGGCGACGCTGCGCATCTGATAACGCCGATGTGGGCGCTCGGCCTCAATACCGGCGTGCTGGATGCCATCAGCCTGCCATGGCGCCTCGCGTGGGTGCTGCGCGGCTGGGCCGACAGCAGCCTGCTGGACGGCTACGAGCGCGAACAGCGCCCGGTCGCGGCGGAAGGCGCCGGCGAAATGGCGGAGGCCGCGCGCCGCCACATGGCCATGCAGGACGGAGCGAGTTCCACCGCAGCGCTGCATGACTGGGGCAACGCCTATACGCGCACGCTGCTGGGCGTGCGGCTCGACATCAGCGGCAGCGGCGACTGGTCGATGATCCGCACGGAAGCCGAGCCGCCGCCGCTGCAAGTCGGCGAGCGCATTCCGGACTTCCTGCTGCATGGTCCGGCCGGGCGGCCAGTCCGGGTCCACGACCTGGTCGACGGCAATTTCCTCGCGCTGTACTTCGACGACGTGCGCCGCCAGCCGCAGATTCCACACAACACGTCCCCCGCCTTGCGTCACTTCGTGGTGTCGCGGTGGGACGCTCCCCTCGACTCCGGCCTGCGCGACCGCTCGCTGCTCGATGTCGGCAACCATCTGCGCGAGCGTCTCGGCGTGGCGGACGGCACGCTGGTACTGGTTCGGCCCGACGACCATGTCGCCGCCATCGTGCCGATCGCGCCGCAACGTGCCGAAGACCTCTATGCATCCATCGTCGGCGCGCGCGTGCCGCAAGGGAGTTCGCAATGATCCATGGACCCAGCGTGCTTGGCCTGAACGGCTTTGGCCTGGAAGTACCGGACCTGGGCGCCGCCCGGGCCTTCTACGAGACGTTCGGGCTCGAAGCCTCGACGCTGCAGCCTGGCGTGCTGCGCATGCGCTCGCCGGGCCGCAGCAACGACGAACTGGTCTTGTCGGCCGGCGCGGGCAAGCGGCTGCATCACGTGTCTTTCTACTTTGATCCGCTGCAGCGCGCGGCCTTCATCGAGAAGCTGACACAGGCCGGACTCGACGTCCTGGAGCAGGCGCCGCCCGGGGGCCATCGCGACGGCCTGTGGTTCCAGGACCCGTGGGGCACCTGGATTCACCTCAGCCCGCATCTGCCGGTGTCGCTCGCAGAGCCGGCCGCCGATGCTTTGCTGAGCCGAGCGGTGGACGTCGCGGCGTGGCAGGCACTGGAAGGCGGGCGACCGCCGCTCAAGTTAGGCCATGTGCTGATCTTCACCCCCGACCTGGCAAGCGCGGAGCGCTTCCTGTGCGAGACGCTCGGCCTGCGTGTGGCCGACAGGGCAGTCGGGAAGGTGAGCTTCCTCGCCGCGGGCGAGGGCGTGATCGACCACCACTGCTTCGGGTTGATCGCCAGTACGCATCGCGGTTTCCAGCATGCCAGCTTCCAGGTGGGCGGGATCGACGACATCGGCCTCGGTGCCTGGCGCATGCGCGAGGCGGGTTACCGGGACAGCTTCGGCCCGGGACGGCATGCGCTGGCGTCGAACCTGTTCCAGTACGTGCGGGATCCGTGGGGTAGCTGGGTGGAGTACTACGCCGACATGGACAAGATCAGCGACCAATGGGTCAGCCGGGACTGGACGGTCCTGCCGTACATCTGGGGACCGACGTGGTCGCCGGAATTCTGGGGAGGGGAGATGAATGCCAACCTGGAGCCACGGTGACCCCGCACATGGTTTGACGGGAGACGAAGGAAAACCCATGTCCTCAATCGCACTGGATGTCCATGCCCACCTCGTGCCGGCCAGCACAGCGGCATTGCCGCCATTGGACGGTGTCGTCAGGCGGCCTGCCGACCGTGTGATGGTGATCGACGGTCAGCCGCTCATGGCCATGGACCTGTACTGCCCCGAACGGCTGCTTGCCTGGATGGAGGCCAACGGCGTGCAGCGTGCGCTGGTTTCGGTGCCGCCGCCGCTCTACCGGCAGCACCTGGACGCCGTCGCCGCCCACGCCTGGGCCTGTTACCTCAACGATGGGCTGCTCGAGATCGCCACTCGCCACAGCGTCCGGCTGGGCGCCTTGCTGCACTTGCCGATGGAGCACCCGGCGGTGGCGCAGGCGTTGGCCGCGTGCTACGGCGAGTCGGCTCACGCGGGTTTCGCGCTGGCGGCAGGAGGCGTGGATGCCGTCGATTACGGCGATCCGGCGCACCGCCCGCTGTGGGAGCGGCTGGACGCGCAGGGCGCCTTCGTCTTCCTCCATCCGGCGCACTGTTGCGACGGCAGGCTCACGCGGCATTACATGGAGAACTTGCTTGGCAATCCTTACGAGACCGCAGTCGCGGCGGCGCAGCTGGTGATGGCGGATGTTCCGAGGCGCTACCCTCGCATCCGCTTCTGCCTGGCGCACGCTGGCGGCATGTTCCCGGCGGTGTGCGGACGGTTGCAGCGCGGCCTCGACTCCGGGCGTCCGGGGGTGCCCGCACAGATCGAGCCGCCCTTGCAGGCAGCGAGGCGCTTCTTCGCCGACTGCATTGCGCACCAGCCCGCCGGCCTGCGGCTGGCACAGGAAGTATTCGGCCGCTCCCACGTGCTGTTCGGGTCGGACTGGCCGTTTCCCATGGGCATCCCCTCGCCGGGCACGGATGACACCGTGCGCGTGTGGAGGCAAAGCTCCGCGCCGTAACAACCCGGCGCCCACACCACAAAAGGCAGAGACCGAGAACCAAGGAGATAACGTGAATATTGAACAAGGATCAGCCACGGCCGGTATGCCGGTGGCTGCCGATTCGCCGCGGGCGATGCTGCGCAAGACCGTCGTGACATCGATCGTCGGGCAGGCACTCGAGTGGTATGACTTCTTTCTGTATGGCACGGCCGCGGCGCTGCTCTTCGGCAAGCTGTTCTTCCCGATCGGCACGGATCCACTGGTGGGCACGCTGGCGGCGTTCGGCGGATTCGCGGTGGGTTTCGTGGCGCGCCCGCTCGGCGGCATCATCTGTGGCCACGTGGGCGACCGCTACGGCCGCAAGCTCGTTCTGGTTCTGACGCTGGTCGTGATGGGGCTTGCCACCGCCCTGATGGGCCTCTTGCCGACGTATCAGCAGATCGGGGTCTGGGCGCCCGTGCTGCTGGTGTCGCTGCGCTTTTTGCAAGGGCTGGCCGCTGGCGGAGAATGGAGTGGCAGCATCCTGCTGATCAGTGAGAACGCGCCACCGACGCGGCGGGGCTTCCTGTCCGCCTGGAGCCCGAGCGGGGCGACCGTCGGCTTCGTGTTGTCGGCAGTCGCCTTCTGGGCTGTGCAGCAGCTGCCTGCCGAAGACTTCATGTCTTGGGGATGGCGCGTCCCGTTTCTCGCCAGCATCGTGCTGGTCCTGGCGGGCTACTACATCCGCAGCCGGATTCCCGAAAGCGCGGAGTTCGTGGCGGCCAGGCGCAGCGGCCACGGTGTGCGCCTGCCAGTGATCGAAGTGCTGCGCCAGCAGCCGAAGGAAGTGCTGATGGTGGTGGGGCTGCGCATGGCGGAAGGCGGCGCGTCCTACATCTTCTTCGCATTCTCGCTCGCCTATGGCGCGCATCTTGGCATTCCTAACCAGGTCATGCTGGAAGGGCTGACGATCTCGATGGTGCTGGTCATGGGCACGGCCCTGGCGTATGGCCACCTGTCCGACCGGATCGGCCGACGCACCGTCTATATGGCGGGCGCGGTCGGCGTGATGCTGGTGGCGTTCCCGTTCTTCTGGCTGATCGATACCCGCCAGCCGTCCCTGGTGCTGCTCGCCTACGTGCTGGCCGACTCCGTGGTGCTGGCCGCCATGGTCGGGGTGCAGCCGAGCTACATGGCGGAGCTGTTTCGGACCGAAGTGCGCTACTCGGGCATGGGCGTTGGCCGCGAAGTGTCGTCGGTCATCGGCGGCGGCGTGGCGCCAATGGTCGCCACGGCCCTGCTGGCGGAGTACCACTCGGCGACGCCTGTGGCGCTCTATCTGATCGTGCTGGGGGGCATCACGGTGATCGCACTGATGTTCACGCCGGAAACGCTGCCCCGTGAGGCGCGCAACCGCCCCGAACAGGCCTGAGCGAAGGGAACACCATGACAACCCCGACTTCCACCCTGGCCACACCGATCGCCCAACGGCTTGTATTCGATCTGGTGCGCGGAGAGGTGCGTGACAATGACCGCCGCTACCTGCTGATGCGCCCGGATGTTCTCATGGGCATGTTGCAGCTGCTGGATGACACCACGCGCGCGCAAGCGCTACGCGCCTTCGCCGACTCGACGGCATGGCACGGCAAGCACAGCATCCTCGCCTATCTCGATGGCCTGCCCGGCCGCGGGGCGGACGACGGCAATGCGCTGCTCGATCTGATCTGCGAAACCTCGCCCGCTCTCGGCTGGGGGCGGTGGGACTTCGAGCGCAGCGGCGACGGCCTGGTTCTCAATGTTTTCAACAGCCCCTTTGCCGCAGGCTACGGGCCGGCCACCCGGCCGGTCTGCGCGCCGATCGCAGGCATGTTCCGCACGGTCGCCGCGATTGTGTTGGGACAGCCGGTGCGCGTGCAGGAAACCGCGTGTGGCGCCGTGGATCCGCATGCCACTTGCCGTTTTGTCGCCCGCCCGGCGCTGGCGAGCGACGAGGAAGGAGATCTGACATGAGCCGCTACCGGGACGATGCCGGCGCCATCCGCGCGCTGGTGCAGGAAGACCGCGTGCACCGCGACGTCTACCTCAGCGAGGAGCTGTTCCGCCTCGAGCAGGAACGCTTGTTCCAGCGCAGCTGGAACTACGTCGGCCATGAAAGCCAGGTGCCCGGGCCGGGCGACTACTACACCACGGAGATCGCCGGCCAGCCTCTGATCCTGGTACGCCAGCCGGACTGCAGCCTGCGTGTGCTGATGAACCGCTGTGCCCACAAAGGTGCGCGGCTGGTTTGCCAGGTACAAGGCAATACCGGCAGAGTCTTTCGTTGTCCGTATCACGCATGGGCTTACAAGACCGATGGCGCCTTGCTGGCCGTGCCGCTGAAGACAGGCTATGAACACACCCGCATGCCTGCCTGCGAGTCCGGAGCCGGCCTGGTGGCGCCACGCATGGCGGTGCATCGCGGCTTTGTCTTCACCTGTTTGTCGGCGGACGGCCCGGAGTTCGCGGATTACCTCGGTCCCGTGCTGACGGTGCTCGACAGCCTCGCCGACCGCTCGCCCGTGGGCGAACTGCAGATTGCCGGCGGCTGCCTGCGCAGTGTCATGCGGTGCAACTGGAAGATGTATCTCGAGAACGTCAATGATTCCGTGCATCCGGTTTCCACGCACGAGTCGGTCTCGGCGACGGCGAGGGCCGTGCAGTGCGCGCAGCCGGACGATGCGCCGGAGTCGATGGCCCTGCAGCAACTGCTGCCATTTGGCTCGGGCTATGACTTCTTCACGAGGACTGGCGCGCGCATCTATCCGAATGGGCACAGCGTGCTGGGCATCCACGCCAGCATCCATTCGGAATACGAAATGCCTGCGGCTTACCGGCAGGCGCTGGAGGCGGCCCATGGTGCGCGGCGAACAGCCGAAGTTCTCGGCTTCGCGCCGCAGAACGTGGTCCTGTTTCCGTCACTCGCGCTCAAGGGTACGCCGCAGACGCTGCGTGTGATCAAGCCGCTCGGCGTGGACCGTACCCTGGTCGAGGTCTGGGCGCTGGCTCCCAAAGGCGCGCCACAAACGTCGCTGGAGCGCACGCTGACCTACAACCGGCTGACCTTCTCGCCGATGTCGGTGGTGGCGCATGACGACATCCACATTTTCGAGGGCGTCCAGCGGTCGCTGGCTGCCCAGGGCAATCCATGGATCAGCCTGCATCGCGAGTACCGCGATGGCGAAGAGCTGGAGACCGAGCAGGAGGTGAGCGGCACCAGCGAGCTGCTGATGCGCAACCAGTTCCGCGCGTGGGCGACGCTGATGACGGCAGACGCGAAAGGAGCATCGGCATGACCGGCTCCGACGCAACGATCGAACTGGTGGTTGACGAAGTGATTCCGCTGACCGGCACCATCACCGAGTTCCGTCTGCGGGATCCGGCGGGCAGGGCGCTGCCGGGGTACACCGCGGGCGCCCATCTGCGCGTGCGGGTCGCGCCAGGCGGGACCGCGGACTGGCGGCATTACTCGCTGATCAACGCCACGCTGGGCGCCACGCTGGCGCCTGAGGTCTACCGCATCGCCGTGCGGCGCGATGACAATGGCCTGGGCGGCTCTCGCTGGATGCACACCATGCTGAAGCCTGGCAGCCGGCTGCTGACCAGCCGGCCGCGCAACGCCTTTGTGCTCGACGCGGATGCCGAAGACGCCGTGCTGATTGCCGGTGGCATCGGGGTCACGCCCATTGTTTCGATGGCGGCCGCGCTGACGGCCGCCGGGC
Organism: Paraburkholderia nodosa DSM 21604; assembly: GCF_000519185.1. Taxonomy (GTDB): domain Bacteria; phylum Pseudomonadota; class Gammaproteobacteria; order Burkholderiales; family Burkholderiaceae; genus Paraburkholderia; species Paraburkholderia nodosa. The sequence goes on from NZ_JAFA01000033.1 coordinate 65,768, forward strand.
GGCGCTACCGCGTGCACTACAGCGCCCGCGACACCGGCCAATTGGCATTTGCGCAGGAACTGCGCGGCATCGCGGGCGCGCACCTTTCGCTGTACGCCGACCAGGGCGTACTGCCGGCGCTGGATATCGCGGCACTGCTGCAAGGCCTGCGTCCCGGCCAGCCCCTCTACGTCTGCGGCCCGACGGGGATGATCGACGCGGTGCTGGCCCAGGCGCACGCGCGCGGGTGGGCTCGCGAGGCCATTCACTTCGAGCGGTTCGCCGCGCCGGCAGCCGGGGCGGCCGACACCGGCTTTGAAGTCGAACTGCGCCAGTCGGGCTGCACGCTCACGGTGTCGGCCGGGGAATCGATTCTTGACGCCATGCTGGCAGCGGGCCTCGACCCGCTTTACGACTGCAAGCGCGGTGAATGCGGGCTGTGCCGGACGACGGTGCTGGAGGGGGCGCTCGATCACCGCGACTATTGCCTCACTGAGTCGGAACGGCAGGCAGGCAATGTGATGCAAATCTGCGTGTCGCGCGCCGGCTGCGGGCGGCTGGTGCTCGATGCATGAAAGGGAGCGGCAACATCATGGGTAAATACCGGGACAATCCGGAGGCCCTGCGCCGGCTGGTGCAGGACGAGCAGGTCCATCGGGACGTCTATCTCGATGAGGAGGTCTTCGCGCTGGAGATGGAGCGGCTCTGGTCACGGGCGTGGGTGTACGTCGGTCACGACAGCCAGGTGCCGCAGGCCGGCGATTTCATCACGGCGGACATCGCCGGGCAGCCCGTCATCATGGTGCGGCAGCCGGATGGCACGGTGAAGGTCCTGCGCAACCGGTGCGCACACAAGGGCGCCCGGTTGGTCTCGCAGGCCAGCGGGAATGTCGGGCGCTTCTTCCGTTGCCCGTATCACGCATGGACCTACAAGACAGATGGCGCGCTGCTGTCGATACCGCTGCGCCAGGGCTACGAGGGCACCAGCCTGGACGCCTGTCCCGCCGGCCAGGGCATGGGGGCGTTGCGGCACGTGGCGAGCTATCGCGGCTTCGTCTTTGTCCGCCTGGCTGACGACGGTCCGGAATTCCACGCGTACTTTGGCGAGGCGCTGACGTCCATCGACAACATGGCCGATCGCGCGCCGGAGGGCGAGCTGGAGGTCGCGGGGGGCGTACTGCGCTACACCCACGACTGCAACTGGAAGATGTTCATCGAGAACCTGAACGACACCATGCATCCCATGGTGGCGCACGAGTCGTCTGCGGGCACGGCCAGGCAGCTGTGGGCCGGCAAGCCGCAAGACGAGCCCCTGCCGATGGCGATCGAACAACTGGTGCCCTTCACATCGGGCTATGCGTTCTCCGAAGAGATGGGTGTGAGGGTGTTCGCCAATGGGCACAGTTACACGGGAGTCGGCGCGGTATCGTTGCACGCCGGCTATGTCGGGATGCCCGAATACGAGGCGCGCATGGCCGAGGCCTACGGGGCCGCTCGCGCGGCAGAGATCCTCGCGACGGTGCGGCACAACACCATCTTCTACCCGAGCCTCACCATCAAGGGCGCCATCCAGGCGATCCGCGTAGTGCGGCCGGTGGCACCGGACAAGACGATCGTCGAATCGTGGACTTTCCGCCCCAAGGGCGCCCCGCAAGACCTGCTGCGTCGCACGCTCATGTACACGCGGCTGATCAACTCCCCGATGTCCGTGGTCGGCCACGATGACCTGCACGCCTACCGTGCGATGCAGGAAGGGTTGCGTGCAGGCGGCAATGAGTGGGTGAGCCTGCACCGCAACTTCGATGCCGCCGAAGTCGGACAGGAGGACACCACCGCCAACGGCACGAGCGAAATCTCCATGCGCAACCAGTTCCGCGCATGGGCCCGATACATGACACCGGAAATCCAGTCAGGAGATAAAGCAAAATGAGCCAGCCCCAACTCGCGACGCCGCCCACACGGGATGACCTGATCGCGTTCGTCTATGAAGAAGCACGGCTGATCGACGACAAGCGCTTCGACGATTGGCTCGCGCTCTTCGCGGACGACGGCCACTACTGGATTCCGCTCGTGCCGGGCCAGCAGGACGGCATCGACCACGCGTCGCTGATGTACGAAGACCGCTTGCTGCTTCAACTGCGCATCGAGCGCATGCGCAGTCCGCGCGCTTTCTCCCTGCAGCCGGAAAGCCGTTGCCTGCACGTGCTGCAGTGTCCGGAAGTGCTGGCGCAGGATCACGACAGCGGTACGTACCTCACGCGCACCCGCTACCTCTACGTGGAGACGCGCGGCGACGATCAGCAGCTGTACGCCTGCACGGCTGAGCACACCCTGGTGCTGCGCGACGGCATGCTCAGGGTGCGCCAGAAGCGGGTCAACCTGCTGAACTGCGACGCCGCATTGCCGTCGATCCAGCTTTTTATGTAGGGCTACGGGCGCGGCGCGCGGCAGGGACCAGGATGACTGCCGCGGCGCGCGAGATGAACCGATCGATTCACGTTTTCCCTACTTCATGTTGATCATTGAAGTATCTGTGGTATCGTTCCCAAATCAACCGTACGAGATGAGCAGGAGACCAGCCATGGAGGCCCTCAACGGACGCAGGCCGACCGTCATCGACGTAGCGAAGCGTGCAGGGGTTTCCAAGAGTACGGCGGCCCGCGTGCTGTCGGACGCGCCTAACATTTCCGATTCGGCGCGGGAGCAGGTACTGCTTGCTGCGAAAGCACTCGGCTATACGCGCAATGAGTTGGCGGTCAGCATGCGTTCGGGCCGTAGCGGCATGCTGGGACTGGTCTTGCCGGACATCGCGAATCCATTTTGGGGCGAGGTTGCGCGGGGTGCGCAGGACCGGGCTGCGGATGCAGGTGTTTCCATCCTGATTTTTTCGTCCAACTGGAGCGCGGAAAAAGAAAAGATGCATTTGAGCACCATGATGCAGGCGCGTGTTGATGGCGCGATCATCAATCCAGTCGCAGACGAACTCGGCGATTTCGAGCGTTTTGGATTGCCTTGCATCATGATTGGATCGAGTGCCGAGCGGTTTCCCGACAGTGCTTCGGTCGGCTCGGACATTGCACAAGGTGTGAGTCTCGGCATGGATTACCTGCGCGCCAGGGGCCATTTTCGGCCCGCCCTCATTGTGGGACAGCGCACGCGCCTTGCCCGTGCGCGGTTCTTGCGCGCGGTACACGAACACTGCCTCAAGCATGACATCGATCCTGTCACACTGCCGGTGGAAGACGCCGACTACACGACGGAAGGCGGAGCACTCGCGATGCGACGTCTGCTCGAGAGGCATGAGGGCGGGCATTTATGTGTGTTTGCCGCGAACGACCTCATGGCTCTCGGGGCGATGGGCGCCGTTCGAGAGGCGGGTTTGCACTGTCCACGAGAGGTTTCGATTCTTGGCTTCGACGGCATTCAGGCGGGCGTATTCGCCTGGCCAGGCCTCACGACGATTGAAAAGCCCGCTCGTCAGATCGGCGCCGAGGCTGTTGCGCAACTACTCAAACGCGGTGTCGAGGCAGCCCACGGCACGCGGATTTATCTGCCATGCACGTTAATTGAACGTGGATCGATTGCCGATCTACGTCGCGCATCTATGCGGGACTCCGCGGCTCCGGGGGAGAGCCGCTGAGACGCAGGGGTATCGATATATTTTTTTCACAAAATGGGAACGTTCCCATAGCAATCACAAAGCCAAAACCCATTGGAGGAGACAGGAACCATGTTGACCGTTCAACCAGTCGTCCAGCCGCCCGACAGAACATACCTTCGGCCCATGATGACCATCGGCATGCTGTACTTCGTGACCGGGGCCTTCAGTTGGCTCAATGGGCCTTTGACAGTCTTCGTCAAATTGGCCTTCAGACTCGATGATGCCCAGGCGCTCCTGATTACCGTCGTCTTCTATGTCCCATATTTCGTGTTCGCATTGCCGTATGCCGCTGCGCTGAAGCGAATCGGGATGAAAAGAGGGATGGCGGCGGGCCTGGGCGTCATGTCGATCGGTGCGCTGTCCTTCAGCTGGTTCGTTGGCGCGCACAGCTACCCCGGCGTACTTGCAAGCCTCTTGGTGATCGGAACGGGCTTGTCCTTGATGCAGACCGCCTACAACCCGTACGTCAGCATTCTGGGACCGATCGACAGCGCGGCGCGGCGTGTGGCTACCATGGGAATCTGCAACAAGACCGCCGGTATCCTTGCGCCCTACGTATTCGGCGCATTGGTAATGGGTAGCGTGGGCGAATTCGTCAACCAGGTCAAAGCCGCGCCGACAGCAGCACATGCCGACGCTCTGCTCAACGCATTTGCCGCCAGATTGCACGGGCCGTATCTCACGCTCGCGGCCATTCTCGCGGTACTCGCGGTTTTTATTGCATTTTCGTCCCTCCCCGACATCAAGCCATCGGAAGTCAATGTCGCCGCGCACAATGGTCATTCCGCGCGCAGCATCTTTTCATTTCCTCATCTTTGGTTGGGAGTGCTTTGCATCTTTACGTACATAGGCGCAGAAGTGCTGGCCGGTGACGCGATAGGTCTCTACGGACAGAGCCTGAATCTGCCGCTCGATGCGACCAAACACTTCACGTCTTATACGATGTCCGCGATGCTGGTTGGCTACCTGGTCGGGCTCGTCCTCGTGCCGCGCTTCATATCGCAGCAGCGCTATCTGGTCGTTTCCGCGCTGATTGGCGTGCTACTCAGCGCTGGCGCATACGTCTCTCACGGCTATACGTCGATTGCTTTCATCGCTGCGCTGGGCTTTGCGCACGCGATGATGTGGCCAGCAATTTTTCCGCTAGCGATCAAAGGCCTGGGCCGCTTTACCGAAACCGGATCGGCATTGCTGATTATGGGAATCGTGGGCGGAGCCGTGATGCCCCAACTCTTCGCACACCTGAAGCGAGTGTATGACTTTCAGTTGGTGTACATGGTGCTCACCGTGTCGTGCTACCTGTACATCGTGTACTACGGTTTTCACGGCCATATGGTGGGGAAACGTGCGTCGAGCGTAACGAGCACGTCCAAAACGCAATGGGCCCTACAGGGCCGTGACGGAAACAAGGATAAGGAGAACGTATGAGCATTGCCCACCAGTCACTGCAGGACCGTATCCGTGGACTCGTGTACGGGGTCGCGTACGGCGATGCGCTCGGAGCCACGGTCGAGAAACTGTCGGCGTCGCAAATCCGTGAGCGCTTCGGGCGAGTCACTTCGATCAATACCGAATGGCATCGTGCGAAAGATGACGAAGCCGGCCGCAAGGGACGCATACGCGGAGGCGGCATTGTCACCGACGACACCTTCATGGTGCTTTCGCTGATGAGTGTTTACAACGAGGTCGGTCGGCACCTCGACGCTTGGGATATGGCCGATGCGATGGTGCGCCAGATCGCCTGGATTCCGCGATGGATACCCGAACTGCAGCGCGAGACAGTACTGATCGAGCGACTGTTTTATCCGGAAAAATGGATCTATCTGCGGCATCAACTCGCTTCCTGCGATCCGCGTCAAGGAGGAATCGGGAACATGGTCAACTGCGGTGCGGCCATGTACATCGCGCCGATTGGCGCAATCAACGCCGGCGATCCCAAGGGCGCCTATGACGAAGCGATCGCATTTGCCAGCGGGCATCAGGAGAGCTATGGGCTTGAAGCAGCCGGTGTGCTCGCCAGTGCGGTAGCCGCGGCGTTCGTGCCTGGCGTCGCGATCGAAGCGGTTGTCGATGCAGCGCTCGACGTCGCAAAGGACGGCACGCGTGCAGCAATCGACGCGATCGCCGATGCCGCTGTGAGACTGCGTGGCAAAGACTACGAGACGGTGGTCACGGAATTTCACCGGATCATCGGACGCTTCTCGCCGATTGGTGACGATGTCGAGCATACCGCGAGAAAAGCCGGCATTGCGTCCGACGCCTACCGGCCCTCGCGGCGCCTTTCGATCGAGGAATTGCCGCTGGCGCTCGGCTTCATCCTGACGAACTGCGGCGACTTCCATCAGGCGATCGAGGACGGCATCAATTCAGGACGCGACACCGATTCGATTGGCGTGATGATCGGAGCGGTGCTGGGGGCAATGCATGGCAGCACCGTGATCGACGAACGTATTTGTCGACAACTTGACGAGGTGAACCGGCTGGATCTGCTGTCCGCTGCCGATTGCTTCGATCGAACGGTAAAGGCGGTCCATGAGACGGACCGTGCGTTCGCTGAAAAGAAGCTTAAGGTGCGCGCAGACCTGTCCTGGAACGGGTAGGGAATCCTGACGCGTTTCGGCACGGACTAGTCAAGACTTTTGTTAGAGCTGTCAGCGTTCAGATCGAGCGCTCTTTCACATTGGTTAGTACTGCGAGTTATCAAATTAAATTTGACGAAGCATCGCAAGCCGTCTCGTTTATCAACCTTATTGGCAGACGACGTCATGAGAGACAATATCCAATTCGCTGCAATTGCAGTCGCAACCGCAATGCTTGCATTGACTGGCATCGCGCGCGCACAGTCTAGCGTTACGCTCTATGGGGTCGTCGACGACGGCCCGAGCTACACGAGCAATGCGGGTGGCCACGCTGGCTGGCAAATGGTCAGCGGAAGCGCGCAGGGAAGTCGCTGGGGTCTAAAGGGAATCGAAGACCTGGGAGGTGGCCTCACGACTATATTCCGGCTCGAGAACGGTTTTAACATCAATAACGGCACGCTCTCGCAGGGCGGACGGGAGTTCGGTCGTCAAGCGTATTTCGGATTGGCTTCGAGCACGCTAGGGACGCTGACGCTTGGTCGCCAACTCGACATGATCAATGACTATGTGGCGCCAATGACGGCGAACTCGTCGTGGGGTGGTTACGCCTTCTCGCATCCGTTTGATAACGACAATACGGACGGGTCGTTTCGCATCAACAACGCGATCAAGTACACCAGTGCGAACTATCTGGGTCTAAGTTTCGGGGCGACATACGCGTTCAGCAACGCAACGGGTTTCGCGCAAGACCGTGAATACAGTTTGGGGGTTCAGTACACGCACGGTCCGCTGGTTATCGCCGGCGCATACTCGAACGTCAACGGACTCGGCACCAGCACGAACGGCGCCGTCACGCCCGACACCGCGCCGTTCGTCGCGGATTCCCAGAAGATAGCTGGCGCGGGAATCAAGTACGCTTTCGGCCCTGCGGCAGTCGCCTTCGTTTATACGTATACGGACATCAGCCAACCCGTAATGAACAACCTCGTCCGCGCAACACTGAACGGCACCAGTTTGAGGTTCAGTAACTACGAAATCAACGGGACATACCAGTTGACTCCGCAGTTCTCCGTTATGGCGATGTACACCTTTACACATGGCGACTACGCCGCGAGCAACGGTACCGTCCGCCCGAACTGGAACGAGGTTGGGGTGATGGGCGACTACCTGCTATCGAAGCGCACGGACGTGTATATCCAGGGCGTGTGGCAGCATGTGAGCGGCGTGGCTGATGACATGGGCGGAATGAGCGGGGCGTTGATACTCGGCAGTGCAGGGCAGTCGAGTACGGCTAGCCAGGTGCTCGTGCATGTGGGATTGCGGCACAGATTCTGAGTGCGCTAACCGGTGGTTTTCCGTCAATCGCTCGATTGAGGGAGTGGCGAGATGGGTATCGGTGCCGCCGTGCGGCCAGGCCGATCAGGGCTCCCGCTACAACGCTCTTCGCTCCTGCCAGCAGCGTAGGCCGAATAGCGGCACGAGTGCGTAAGCATGGTCGAGCATATCCGACTGCAGGCTTTCGTAGGGCTCCCAGCGCGTCTCGCCAACGTAGAGAAAGATCTCCAGCGCGATCACGGGCTGGCTCGACTGGACCTGGCGGATGACCAGCGGCATGTCGCGGCGCACTGCCGGATGGTCACGAAAATACGCGGTCAGACAAAGCCGGTACAGGCCGAGGTTCGTGCGGCGCTGGGTTCCTCCCGGGACATATGACGCAAGCGGCCGGTCGATATCGTTGCGCAACCGGGCGAGCAGGGACTCGTCGGGAAGGCGAACGGTATCGGCATCGAAATGGATTGCATGCCTGACGCGCCTGCTGCCCGATTCAGTCATGCCGCGCCAGTTCCTCATACTATTGGCTAGCAATACGTAGCTTGGCAGCATGACGATCGAATTGTCGAAATTCCGCACCTTGATCGTGTTCAGTGCGATGTCGATCACGGTGCCGTCGGCGACGAAGCCGGGCACTTCGATCCAGTCACCCACCCGCACCATGTCGTAGACGGTGAGCTGGATGCTCGCCACGAAGCCGAGCAGCGAATCGCGGAAGATGATGATCAGGAGAGCCGTCATGGCGCTGAGGCCGGTGAGGAAGTAGGCCGGCGACCGTTCCAGCAAAACAGAGATCCCCGCGATCAGTGCGATCACGTAGAGTACGATCGTTGCGATCTGCAAAAAGCTTTTGATCGGCCGCTCGCTCGCAGTCGGGAAGTGACTGTAGCGCTCGGCGACGCTGTTGAGGAACGCGAGCGCAGCGCGCAGGAGCGTGTACACCATATAGCAGGCCGCGAGCAACGCCAGTGGATGCCCGAGCGCCGCGATCAGCGGAAATGTGAGGCCGGAAAGCAGGGGAGCGGCCGCATAGAGGATCATGGCGGGCACGAGTGGCGCGAGCCGATGGAACACCTTGTGGGACTCGGCGGCGCGCAGCCACTTGCGTTGCGGCTGGCGCGCAAGGCGGCCGACGATCATCAGCATGACTGTGCGCGTCACGTAGTAGCAAATCGCACTCGCCAGCAAGATCGCGAGCAGCAAGGCTACAACAAGCAGAACCGCGACAGTCATGCTGTCGGTATAGATGTGGAAGTGATGCCAGTCGGGCCCGCCCTCGATACGCAGTTGCCTGTCGAACATGGGTTCCCTCCAGTGCCGGCAACCGATTTCGCCGGGCATGTTCCATCTGGCCAATGGTGCGGGACGCTGCGGTGGCTCGAGCGCGCCGCCTGCGGCGGCAGCGTGCGAAGCGATGCGGGCGGGTCGGACTGGGCCGCTGGCGGACAGTACGGATTGTTATTGTAGCGGCGTCGTCAGCGGTAGATTATTGCATGGCCGCAGGTATCGGGAATGGCTATCTGGCCATCGCGGGCGCATGCTCGGGGCGAGCTGGAAGCACAAATGCCGGTCTCAATGCGACAGGTTCCGGTGCGTTGGCAGTGGAGCCGCTCAGGCACGAAACTCGGATTTCAGCACCTGATAGAGCCGCCTATACCGTTCGAACCGGTCTCCCAGCACGCTCCGAAGTCCTGTTTCAGGCTCGTATCGTGCAAGGACAGCGGGCGCTTTGACCACTGCAGCGAGTTCTTCCCGTGTGCACGCGAGACGAGCGAGGCGACTTGCTCCAAGCGCCGCTCCGAGTTCGCTCCCTTCGTTTCGATTGAGTTCGAAGCCCAGCGTGCAAGCGCAGAGTTTTCCCCAGAACGCGCTGCGCGAACCGCCGCCGATCAACGCGGCTGCGGTGAGCGTCGTGCCCGCTCCCCGCAGCGCCGCATATCCATCTGCCATCGCGAACGCGACGCCTTCCATCACGCTGTATGCGAGATGCTGGGGGCCATGCGTCGAAGTCATCCCGTAGAAGACACCTTTTGCCGCGGCATCGTTGTGCGGCGTCCGCTCCCCGTTCAAATAGGGAAGGAAAATCGGCGCGGCGGCGCTTTGTCCCGAGGGGGCCATCTCTATCAGTTCGGCAACGCTGCTCCTGAGCAAGCCGGACAGCCAGTGCAGGCTCGCCGCTGCGCTGAGGATGACGCTCATTTGATGCCAATGCCGCGGCACGCAATGGCAGAACGCATGGACCGCCTGCGCCGGGTTCGGTGCATAGTTGGCAGTCGCGGCGAAGAGCACGCCCGACGTTCCCAGCGAGAGAAACGCATCGCCCGGCCGGGCAACGCCAATGCCGACCGCGCTCGCGGCGTTGTCACCGGCGCCGCCACAAACCGTCACGCTGCCATTGAGGCCCCACTCGCGCTGAAGTTCTCCCCGCAACTGGGCCGCGGGCTCGCTGCCCTCAACCAGCCGGGGCATGTGCTCCCTCGACAAGCCGGTCGCGTTGAGCATGCGGTCGGACCAGTCGCGTTTTGCGACGTCAAGCCATAGCGTCCCCGAGGCGTCGGACATGTCGGACGTAAACTCGCCAGTCAGACGCCATGCGATGTAATCCTTCGGAAGCAGCACTTTTTGCACTGCACGAAAAACGGCTGGCTCGTACTTCGAAATCCAGAGCAGCTTGGGCGCCGTGAAGCCCGGCATGGCCTGATTCCCGGTGATATTGCGCGAATCGGGCACGAGCGCCTCGAGTTCGACGCACTCCGCGTACGCGCGTGTGTCATTCCACAGAATCGCCGGACGCAGCACGTTGCCGCTGCGATCGAGTAGCGTCGCACCATGCATCTGGCCGGAAAGGCCAATCCCGCGCAGCGCCCTGAACGCGCGAGGTTGCTCGCTGCGCAGAGCCGCGATGGCGTCGAGCGTAGCGTTCCACCAATCCTGGGGACTCTGCTCCGACCACAGGGGGTGAGGGTTCTCGACGCGCAGCCGGGCCCGGCTGCTGGCGATGACGTTCGATTCGGCATCGGTAAGCACAACCTTTACCTCGGACGTGCCGAGATCGATTCCCAGATAACTCAATGTGGATTCCCGACGGTGAGCAGGCGGGCGCGCCGCCTGGCAAGTTCTCAGGCCGCTGCCTTGTGAGCGTGTGAGGGGGCGTCGTTGAGCCGGTGCAACGCGCGAAACTTCGAAGGCGGAATCCCTTTTTGCGCGAGAAACTGCCGGTTGAAGTTCGATACGTTATTGAACCCGACGCGGTAACAGATATCGGTCACGCCGAGATCCGAGCACATGAGCAGTTCGCAGGCTTCGTTAAGACGCAGCCGGTTCTGATACTGCACAAACGTGCAGCCTGTTTGCCGTTTGAAGAAGCGCGTAAAAGTGCTGACGCTCATACTCGACATTTCTGCAACGTCGACTTCACGCAGATTGCCGGCGAGATTCTGCTGGATATAGGACAGCACCTGGTTGATGGTCGACGACATATAGCGCTGCGCACTGACGTTGTATGCCGGCCCGGCGAGCAGCTTCCTGCTGGTGCAGGCGATCAGCTGGTCGAGGATCGACATCAGCAGCATGACGCGGCGCGCACCGTGCGCGCCCGAGACCTCCTGCATCACAGGGGCAATGGCGAGGCCGAGTGCGTCCGGAAACTGGATGCCTCGCGAGGCCTGATCGATCAGCGCCATCGCAGGGCTGAGTTCGGCGAACGCCGCGACCATCTTCTCGACTGCATCACGTGAGAACTGCAGGACAAGGTCGCGAGACGGCACGCTCGCGCCGCCGTCGCTGTCCGTCACCCAGTTATGAGGCAGATTCGGGCCAGTCAGCACGATGTTGCCAGGATGGAAGTCCCCGATGTAGTCCCCCACGAAGAACTTGCCCGATGAGGCACGAATGACGTGCACTTCGTATTCGGGGTGGAAGTGCCATTTCGCAACCGTATGCGGATAGTCGTGCACCCAGGCCCGAAAGGACTCGTCCTGACGGGTATGGACCAATTCGAGATCCGGATTCATTGCTCTCGTCTCCACGGGAACCCTGACTTCGCGCCCAGCGCGCGTGCTTGCACGCTAATGTACTCCCACGCCGGGCGCCGCGTGCCGGCGCGGCTCGGGTAGGGGCGCGGCCGCTGCCTCGTCTGCCAGCCCAAGCGACACATTATCCCCGGTCGCGACGTCGAAAACATGCAGATCGTGTTCGCGCAACGCGAGCCTGACGTGATCTCCCGTGTGAGGCACGGTACTCGCCGGAACAAGCGCGGTGATGCGTTCGCCTGAGCAGTCAACGGTAATGAGCGCTTCTGCGCCCAACACTTCAACCAGCTCCACCGCACCGCCGAGCGAGAGGGCGCCGTCCGCTTTCCCATTGTCGGGAATCCATACGAAATTTGGGCGGACCGCCAGCTTGATCGTCTGACCGTCCTGCAAGCGCTGAAAGCGGTTCTCGCGTAGTTGCCATTGACCGGCGGCAGACGACACGACGAGTCTTTCGCCAGTGCGTTGCACCGAGGCATCGAGGAAATTCATCGCAGGCGTGCCGATGAAACCCGCGCCAAAAATCGTGCGCGGATACCGGTATAGCTCGGTCGGCGTGCCTTCCTGCTCGATGTGTCCGCCGCGCATCAGAATGACGCGGTCGGCTAGCGTCATCGCCTCGAGCTGGTCGTGCGTCACGTAGACCGTGGTCGTTTTCAGACGCTGATGCAAGCGTTTGATGTCGGTGCGCAGCTGGGCGCGCAACTTGGCGTCGAGGTTCGACAACGGTTCGTCGAACAGGAAGACCGCGGGCGTCTTGATCATCGCCCGGGCGATGGCGGCGCGCTGCTGCTGGCCGCCCGACATGGCGCGCGGCTTGCGCTCGAGCAGCGCATCGAGATTGAGCAGGGCGGCCACTTCGCGCACGCGGCGGTCGATCTCGGCCTTCGGCGTTTTGAGGCGCCGCAGGCCGAACGCGATGTTCTCGTACACGCTCATGTGCGGATAGAGCGCGTAGTTCTGAAACACCATCGCGACATTGCGCTCGCGTGCGGGCACGTCGTTCACTACCGTGCCGCCAATCGAGAGACTGCCTCCCGATATCTCCTCCAGCCCGGCGATCATGCGCAGCATCGTCGACTTGCCGCATCCCGACGGCCCCAGCAGCACGACGAACTCGCCTTCGTCGATATGCAGGTCGAGCGGGTGCAATACCGGTTGGTCGCCGTCGTACTGCTTCATGAGCCCTTCGCAGACAATAGTCGCCATGATTCAATCCATCTCGATCTGGATCTTCACGTCCTCGGGCCGGCCAGCAGCGGCTTCCTCGAACGCCTTGATGCCGTCTGAAAACGCGAATTTGCGGGTGATGAACGGATTCACGTCGATCATTCCCGAACTGATGAGGGCCAGCGCGCGCGGGAAAATGTTTGCGTAACGGAACACGGATTCGAGCCGGATTTCCTTGGCCTGCATCGCTACCACGTCGAGCGCGACCGGGCCTGGCGGCATGCCCACCAGCACCGCGCAGCCGCCCGGACACACGAGGTCCAGCAGCGTGTCGAAGACCTTCGCGTTGCCCGACGCTTCGAACACGACATCGGCGCCCCAGTCTTCGGTCACCTGGCGCACCACGTCTTCCAGCGATTCCTCTGCGGCATTCACGGTAGTCACTGCCGGATTGCCTGCGAAATGGCGCAATTTCTCTTTCACGACGTCGGCGAGGATCACGCGCGACGCACCGCCCGCGAGCGCCGCGAGCGCCGTCATGGCGCCGATGGTGCCTGCGCCAATCACGACGGCCACGTCGCCGGGCTTCATGGCGGCCTTCGTGGCTGCTTGCAGGCCGATCGACAAGGGCTCGACGATGGCGCCTTGCGCGAACGTGACGTTGTCCGGAAGCCGGTAGGTGAATGCGGCCGGGTGAACCACGTAGGGGGTCAGGCAGCCATGCACCGGGGGAGTGGCCCAGAACCGCACGGCAGGGTCCAGATTGTAGAATCCGCGCATGGTGGCACGTGAATCGAACTGCGGCACGCCGGGTTCCATGCAAACCCGGTCGCCAACTTTCAGGTGGCCGACTTCGGCCCCCACCTCGACGATCGTGCCCGACGCCTCATGACCGAGCACCATCGGCTGCTCGACCTTGAACGGCCCAATGCGGCCGTGCGTGAAGTAGTGCACGTCACTTCCGCACACGCCAACGGTATGGATGCGAACCTTGACATCGCGTGGCCCGATCGCCAGCGGCAAATCGATGTCCCGCAGGCTCAGGCGTCGAGCTTCTTCCAGTACAAGTGCCTTCACAACATTCTCCTTATTTACCTTTGACCATTGAGTTCAGGAGGCGAATCAGCACGCCCACGAAGATGATTGGCGGCAGTGCGAGCAGTACCGTCGACGCGTTGATCACGCCCCACGGCACTTCCTGACCGAGCGACGTAAAGGCGGATGCCACGACCGGCAGGGTGGCGCTGCGCGAGGACGTCAGCGCAAGGCCCATCATCAGTTCGTTCCAGACCAGCACGAAGCTGAAAATGATGCCGCCCAGCAGCGTGTTGCCACAGGTCGGCAAGGCAATGCGCCAGAACACCGCGTAAGGTCCATAACCGTCGAGCGTGGCGGCCTCCTCGATCTCGCGCGGCATGCGCTGGAACACGGGTATCGACAGCCATGTGATGGTGGACAAGGTCGTTAGCAGATAGGTGACGATCATCGAGAACCGCGTGTCGTACAGGCCCAGGTCCACCCAGATCGCGATGAGCGGAATCGCTACCGCGACCGGCGGCAGGAAGCGCAGCGACAGCAAAAAGAACTGGATGTCGCGTTTTGCCGGAACGTGAAAACGCGCGATCACATAGGCTGCCGGCACGCCGAGCACCGTGCCCAGGATGACGGCGGTGCCCACGATGACCGAACTGTTCTCCAGTGCGATAAGTACCTCCGGGCTCGAAATCACCTGCCGGTAATTGTCCAGCGTCGGCGTGAAGATGAAACGCGGCGTGGGCGTGACGATATCGAGCAGGTTCTTCAGTGAATTGAGCACCGCCCAAAGGATCGGGAACACCGCCACGACGGCGAGCGCAACACCGAGCAGCAGGATCGTACTGCGGGAGATCAGTCTTCCCATTTGTTCACCCGCTTCCAGATAAGCGTGAAAATCAAGGTCGTGGCGACCATCATCAGGACCGCCATGCTCGACGCGTACGACACCTTTCCTGCAAGGCCGATTCCCTGGGAGTACGCGTACATGTCCAGCGTTTCGGTGGATACGCCAGGGCCGCCTTTGGTCATCACGTAAATCAGGTCGAACGAGCGCAGCGATTCCACCATCTTGATGAACACAAGACTCATGATCGGCGCCTTGAGCATTGGCAGCGCGATGTATGCATAAACCTGCCAGGTGCTCGCGTAGTCGAGCCGTGCGGCTTCGAGCGGCTCGGGCGGCAGCGTCTCGAGCAGCTTTAGCACGACCACTGAGAAGAACAGGCCCCATTGCCAGATATCGACCAGCGCGACCGCATAGAGCGCGAGCGCCGGGTCCGAGAGAAAGGCCGTGTTCGTGATGCCGAAGAGGCCGATCAACCAGCTGAGAATGCCATTGAGCGGCGAGTACATGAACTTCCAGATAAACGCCGCGGAAACACGTGGCAACAGCACAGGGATGATCAACAGCACACTGATGGCATTGCGCATCCTTCCGTGCACATGCTCGAACAGATAAATGGCAACGACGATTCCGAGCGCGACCGCGCCGAGCACCGTCACGACCTCCCAGATGGCCGAAACCTCGATGGAGTTGATGAAGCGCCGGTCGGCAGCAAGGCGCACGAAATTGCGCATCCATACGAACTCGCTGTCCGGGTAGCGCAACACGCGATTGCGGAGCGCGAGGTTGATGGCCGCGATGGTAGGCACGAATCCCAGCACCACCATCGCAACGAGAGGCGGCACCAGAAACACGAACGGAAGGCTAGTCTTTCCGCGATTGAACATTCAGCTCTCCAGCTTCGAACACTCGGGAGCGCATGCCGCCGCTCCCGTGCACAGAGGGGACCCGCGCGCCTCGCGCTTGTCCCCGCGCTGCCGCTCATTTGCGCGCATGCTCCATGGCATCTTGCGCGTACTGGGTCGAATCGTTGAGCGCGCCCTGAATGTCCTTCTGCGTGCCCGTAAAGATTTCCTCGAGCGCCACGCCGAGGTTGTCACCGATATCCGGCCATTGGGGGCTCGGCCAGAACGTGACTTTCGACACCGGCGTCGTATCCTTCAAGCCCGCGAGAATCTGCGGTTTGACGTGCTTCTGGAAATAGTCGCTTTCGATCGTGCTCGTGCGGTTGTAGTCGCTGAACACGTTGTCACGCAGGCGTGCCTGCTCCTGTTCCTTGCTTGTTGCCCACGCAATGAACTTGCCGGCTGCCTGGCGGGTGCATTCGTCCTTCGCGCCGACCGCTGAAATGGCCAGTCCATGCCCGTAAGCAGCGGAGGGCAGCGGTGCGGGCGGCCTCACGTAGCCGACCTTGTCGGCAACACTCGACTTGGTGGGGTCTTCCATCCAGTCGGCGAACGGCGTCGACTCGATCATGAACGCCACCTTGCCGGAGCGGAATGCCTCGAGCGCGTTGCTCCAGTCATAGGTGGTGGAGCCCGGCGGCGCATACTTGAAGAGGTCCGTGTAAAGCTGCGTGGCCTTGACGGCAGACGGTGAGTTGAATGCGGGTTGCTGCTGCTTGTCGGTCCATGTTCCACCTTCGGCGAGCATGAACGGCGCCCAGCGCCAGACATTCATGCCGGAGCCGCGCTGGCCTCGCGCTACCCAGCCGTACAGGTTCGGCGGCGCGTTGAGTTTCTTGATGTCGGCAACCAGCTCGTCGAGCGTGCGCGGCACCGGCATATGTGCTTTTTCGAGGATATCCCGGCGATAAAACAGGAAGTCGGAACCGCCAATCAGCGGCGCGAAATACGCGACGCCCTTATAGCTCGCGACAGCGCGGCGTCCGGGCAGGAAGTCGTTGTAGTCGGCCTCGTTGGGGTAGTACTTCAGCAAAGGCACGATCCAGCCCGCCGTCGCGAACTCGGAGACATTCGCCTCATCCACGTAGTAGACCTGGTACGAACCGGCGCCGGTCGACGCGTCGAGCCGCGATTTTGCGCGGCGGTCGTTCTCTCCGAAGTAGCTGATCTCGATCTTCGTTCCGGTCTTTTTCTCGTAGTCGGGCAAGGACTTTTCCATCACGGTAAGGCCGAGACTTTTCTGCGCGAGCACCTTGATGACAGGAACATTGCACGACTGCGCGACCGACACGACAGGCAGGGTCGCGCCCAGCAACGCACACAGTGCGGAATAGTGGAACCTTTTCACTGCCGTCTCCTGGAAGGTTTTAGTTCGAGTGGTTGTTATCGGCCGGTTGCGTTTGCGTGCCGGTAGATAGCGAGCGTAAGTTAGCACCGGCCTGGCGAGCCAGCCACGCCAAAACGGGGCAGCGGCTCTGTACTTTTTGCTCAGTTTTTGTGTGCAGCGCAAAATTTTGTGTCGAACTTGATTTGGGAGCGCGTGGCTGGTATGCGTTCTGGCAGATCGCGATTCCAGCTCGATTGGCGGTTCACGGATGGTCGCGCGCACAACCTTCGGCTTTATCACGCGCCGAATCCTCGCGGCACCGATCCTAAGTACGCCTGTGTATATTTGAAGATTCGCGGGGATCGAATCCGTCGATATCGGGGCAGCTGCGAATCGGGCGTGTCGAGTTGAATGAAGCGAGGCGGGCGTCTGCCTCACCCCTCGAGACACTCGCGCAACGTTCGCGCGAGCCGGGCGGCCTCAGCCGCATCGGCGACGTTCGCGAACCCCATCACAAGCCCGCGCGGCGTGTGCCGCGTGCGGCCATTCGCGTACCAGATCGAAAGCGGCAGCACGGCGAGCCCTGCTTCGCGGGCGCGCGCAGCAACGGCGACGTCGTCGACCGGAGCATCAGGGCCTTCGGCGAACCGCACCGCAAACTGGATTCCCCCCGGCGGCAATTCGACAGTCAGCCGTTCGCCGAAGGCCTGCTCCAGTGCGCGCACGATCAGCACGCGCCGCTGCGCGTACAACGCACGCATGCGCTTCAGATGCCGCGCAAAATGCCCCCGCTCGATGAAATCCGCCAACGCCGCCTGCAATAGCGTCGGCGATCCGGCATTCATGCTGTACGCCACCCGAGCGACGCGCTCGACGGCCCGCTCCGGCACTACCGCATACGCCAGCCGCAAACCGGGAAACATCACCTTGCTGAAGGTGCCGCAATAGATCACATGATCGTGCCGGTCGAGGCTCTTCAGTGCCGGCAAAGGACGGCCGAGATAACGGAACTCGCTGTCGTAATCGTCTTCGATGATCCAGCTCGATGCCTGCTCTGCCCAGTCAAGCAGCGCCATGCGTCTCGCGAGAGACAGCGTGCGCCCGAGCGGGCTCTGATGCGACGGCGTGACCAGCGCGAAGCGCGCCTGCGCATCCAGAAGTTTGCCGCGTTCGACATCGATGCCTTCATCATCCGCCGGCACCGCTACGAGCTGGACGCCAGTCTCGGCCAGAAAACCGCGCGCGAGCAGATAGCCCGGATCTTCGAACCATACGCGATCGTTCGGGCGGGCGAGACTGCGCAATACGAGTTCGAGCGTTGCGCGATAGCCGCCGGTCATGAACACTTGCTCCGGCAGGCAGGTCACCCCGCGCGACAACCCGAGATAGGTGGCGATGTGTTCGCGCAGGGGCCGGTAACCGGCCGGATCGGGGTACGCCAACATCGCGCGCTCGCCGCTGCGCGCGCGATGCGAAACGAGACGATTCCATACCTTGATGGGAAACGCGTCGAGTGCCGGCAACCCGGGCTGCAACGGTCGCGGCTCGCCGCTCATGGCGGCGGCAATGGCAAGCTGGCGCGGCGCCGCATGCGCGCCGCGCAAATCGCCCGGTGCTTCCGGCGCGGCCTTTCCGTTCGTGTTCTGCCTGCCGTTCGAATCCCTGGCGATCTGCGCATGCGAAGGGCCCGTGACCGACGCCGGCAGCGAGGGCGACACGAAGGTGCCTGCCGCACCGCGCATCTGCAGGTAGCCCTCGTCGACCAGGATCGTGTAGGCCAGCTCAACCGTGCCGCGCGCCGTGTTCAGCTGTGTGGCGAGGCTGCGCAGAGCGGGCACACGATCGCCGGGACGCAGGTGCCCGGCAGCGATCGCCGTTCTGAAGCGCTCGCAGATCTGCAGGTAGATCGGCGAGTGCTGCTGGCGATCGATATCGATGGTGAATGTGGCGGGCGGCGCGGGCACGACTGTCTTGCTGGCAAGCGGTGTGGAAGTGACTTGGCCTGGTCGAAGCGGCAATTCTTGGCACTTTTCGATAGTTCATGATCTTCCCACAATAGCCTCACGCGATGCGACGGCGGCGGATCCTCTCAGTCGATTCGATACCGCCAAACGCTTTCGCGCGTTCACTGCCTCTCATCTGGAGAATCTGTCATGAAGATTGTCGTAATCGGTGGTTCCGGCCTGATCGGGTCACGTCTCGTGAAGCTGCTTGGCGACGCGGGCCATGAGGCGCTTGCCGCGTCGCCGCGTAACGGTGTGAACGCCGTGACGGGGGAGGGCTTGAGCGGTGCGCTAGCGGGCGCGGACGTCGTCGTGGATGTGGCGAACGCGCCCTCGTGGGAGCCGCAGGCGGTGCTCGACTTCTTCCGCAACTCGGCGCGCAACCTCGGCAAAGCGGAAGTGGCCGCTGGGGTACGCCATCACGTCGCACTGTCCATCGTCGGGTGCGAGCGCACGCCGGAGAATGCGTATTTCGTTGCCAAGGTCGCGCAGGAAGAAGCGATCGAGGCGGCCGGCGTGCCTTACACGATCCTGCGCGCGACCCAGTTCATGGAATTCATCGGCGCAATCGCCGATTACGGCACCGAAGGCGGGACGGTACGCGTTGGCGACGGACTGTTTCAGCCGATAGCCGCCGATGATGTCGCGGCAGCCCTCGCGCAGGTCGCGCTCGCCTCGCCGCTGAACGGCACGGTCGACATTGCCGGCCCCGACCGCGTGCCGTTCGCGGAGATCGTCTCGCGCTATCTGAAATCGGTGGGCGATGCTCGCCCGGTAGTGACGGATCGTGATGCGCGCTACTACGGCGGCCGCGTCGAGGAACAATCGCTTGTCCCGCTCGGCGACGCGCGGATCGGCCGCATCAGTCTCGACCAGTGGCTGACGCAAGCAAAAAAGGGCTGACTCCAGGTATTTGCGAAACCTGAAGCCGCAGACCCATGAGGCGCATTGAACGTCGCCATTCTTATAGATAAATCGAGACTTTCCAATTCCCGCCGCCAAAATCTGCACCCAAAAGACGACTACCCCAGCATGGTGCAGGTAGGTATTTATACCAATGCCAAAACGTATATCGCGGACGGCGAATTTTTCATTAGAAGGTTATCGGGCTTCTCCATAGACTGTGCCGGACCCATTGATCGAGCGCTGTCCCGAGGCAAGGGGTCGAGTCGATGACGTTCTTGCCTTACCCAGCATTGCCCGGGAATTTAAATCTAACGACACAAGGGGGAGCGGAATACCTGCGTTTTGGCTAAAGCATCCATTCGACCGGTGATTCGAACAGCGTCAGATCTGACAAACGGAAGAAGCACCGGGGAAGCCTGAACGCAATGGCTGCCGTCACTGACGTGCGGCGAGCATTGCAGGTTCAGGCTATGGCGAAAAATAGCAATTAGAAACTCGTACATCGGAGACAGAAGAATGAAGCTGGTCAGAAAGATCGCACTACGTACGATGGTGGGAGCAGCGTTCGCGCTTGCTGCGGGGACAAGCGCATTCGCACAGGGCAAGCCGATTACGCTTGGGTTCTCCCAGGTGGGCGCCGAAAGCGCATGGCGCACGGCAAACACCGTGTCGGTGAAAGCGGCTGCAAAGGATGCCGGCATCAACCTGAAGTTCTCGGACGCCCAGCAGAAGCAGGAAAACCAGATCAGGGCGATCCGCTCGTTCATCGCGCAGAAGGTTGACGTTATTGCGTTTTCGCCGGTCGTCGAGTCGGGCTGGGAGCCGGTGCTCGAAGAGGCGAAGCGTGCAAAGATCCCTGTCGTCCTCACCGATCGCGCGATCGACGTGAAGGATCCCTCGCTCTATACGACGATGATCGGTTCTGACTTCATGGAGGAAGGGCGCCGCGCAGGTCACTGGCTCGAAGAGCGTTACAAGAACGAGCCGGGACCCATCAACATCGCAGAACTGCAAGGGACGGTCGGTTCCGCGCCTGCCAACGACCGTCATGCGGGTCTGATGGAAGTGATCAAGAGCGATCCGAAGTTCAAGGTTATCGCGTCGCAAAGCGGTGACTTCACGCTTGCGGGCGGCAAGCAGGTGATGGAAGCGTTTGCGAAGACGTATGGCAAAAAGATCAATGTGGTCTATGCCCATAACGACGATATGGCGCTTGGCGCAATCCAGGCCATGGAAGAAGCAGGCATCAAGCCGGGCAAGGATGTCACGGTGGTTTCCTTCGATGCGACGAAGGGTGGCTTTCAGGCCATGGTGGACGGGAAGATCAACGTGGACGTCGAATGCAGCCCGCTGCTCGGCCCCCAGCTGATGGCGGCGGTGAAGGACATCGTGGCCGGCAAGCAGGTTCCGCGGCGCATCGTGACCGACGAAGGCATCTTTCCGATGAATGTCGCAGCGCAAGTCATGCCGAGCCGGAAGTACTGATCTGCACGTCATATCCAGCCGCTGACGGGCGCGCTCGGGAGCATCGCTCCTGAGCGCGCCGGCTCGTCCCCGACACCATTGGCGAGTCCGTCCGCGGAACTCGCGAACACCATGAACCCTGTACCCATTCTCGAAATGACCGGCATCGACAAGACGTTTCCGGGCGTCAAGGCGTTGCAGCAGGTCGATTTTCGGCTGTTTCCCGGTGAGATTCACACGTTGATGGGCCAGAACGGCGCGGGCAAATCAACGCTCATCAACGTGCTCACCGGCGTATTCGCACACGATCGCGGCGAAATCTGCCTCGCTGGGAAGCCGGTTCGCTTCACTGCGCCGCTGGACGCCGAAGCCGCCGGGATCCAGACGCTCTATCAGGAAGTGAACCTCTGCCCGAATCTTTCCGTGGCGGAGAACATTTTCGCCGGCCGGCATCCGAAGAAGCGCGGAGCAATCGACTGGAAGGCGATCAACCTGCAGGCGCGGGACGCGCTGGCCGCGCTGGATCTTTACATTGATGTCACGCACTCGCTGGATTCCTACCCGATTGCGGTCCAGCAAATGGTGGCAATCGCGCGCGCCGTCTCCGTCGACGCGAGCGTGCTCATTCTCGACGAGCCGACGTCGAGTCTCGATGACGGCGAAGTCGCGCGGCTTTTCGCCGTGCTGCGCCGCTTGAAGGAATCGGGAATGGCGATTCTGTTCGTGACGCACTTTCTCGAGCAGACCTACGCCGTGTCGGATCGGATCACCGTCATGCGTAATGGTGCACGAGAAGGCGAGTACCTGGCAAAGGACCTGCCCGTCGACGTGCTGGTCGCAAAGATGACTGGCCGGGAAGGCATGAACGAGACGATGAAGGCAGGCACGTCGGACGATCCGCACCCGGATGCAGCGGCCGCCCCTTTTCTTTCCATGCAGGGTGTGGGTCGGCGTGGCTTGATGAGTCCCGTCGATCTCGACGTGTGTCCTGGCCAGATCGTTGGCCTTGCTGGACTGCTCGGTTCCGGCCGCACCGAAACAGCGCGGCTGGTGTTCGGCGCCGAGCGCCCGGACACCGGGACGATGCTGATCGACGGACAACGCGCGAAGCTCGCTTCGCCGCGAGACGCGGTGCGACATGGCATCGCCTATTGCCCGGAGGATCGAAAAAAAGAAGGAATCGTAGCAGCGTTGTCGATCCGGGAGAACATCGTTCTGGCGTTACAGGCGCGACGTGGGTGGTGGCGCATGCTGAGTTACTCCCGTCAAAGGAAAATGGCCGATCAATACATCGCACAACTCGGAATCAAGGCGCGTGACGCAGAGCAGCCCATCGGCCTGCTCTCCGGGGGAAACCAGCAAAAGGTGTTGCTCGCCCGCTGGCTCGCGACCGAGCCGAAACTGCTGATCATGGATGAGCCCACGCGCGGTATCGACGTTGCCGCGAAGTTCGAGATCATGGACCGTGTGCGTTCGCTTTGCGCGAAAGGCCTCGCAATTCTCTTTATCTCTTCTGAAATGAGTGAGGTGGTTCGCGTCAGTCACAGGATTGCTGTCCTGCGTGACCGTCGCAAGGTCGCCGAGATCGCGGGCGATCGCCTCTCGGAGGATCAGGTGTATCAACTCATCGCAGGAGGCGAGTCATGAAGTCGGTTCGCGCGCTGGTGCGGCATCAACTGGTCTGGCCCGCCATCACACTCATCTTGCTGATTCTTCTGGACGTTGCGCATCGCGCGAGCTTTCTCTCGGTGACTGTCCTCGACGGTCATCTTTTCGGCGCGCCGATTGACATCCTCAATCGTGCTGCGCCGCTCGTGATGGTCTCCCTCGGAATGACGCTCGTCATCGCGACGCGAGGCATCGACATCTCGGTCGGAGCAACGGTGGCCATTGCCGGCGCGGCCGCCGCGATCATCCTCGAGGCGGATCCGTCGCGCGTTGGCATTGCGCTTGGGGCGGCGATTGCCGTCGGACTGTTGGCCGGGATGTGGAACGGTCTGCTCGTCGCGCTCGTCGGGATGCAACCGATCATCGCCACACTGATTCTGATGGTGGCAGGGCGGGGCGTTGCACAGTTGCTGACAGGTGGCCAGATCATTCCCATTAGTGCACCGGGCTACCTCAGGCTGGGTGATGGGTATCTGGCGATGGTTCCCTGCTCGGTCTGGATCGCCGTCGTGGTGACGCTCGCGCTCGCGCTTCTGGTGAACCGCACCGCTCTGGGACTTTTCGTTCGCTCCATTGGCGTCAATCCTGTCGCAACGCGACTGGTCGGGCTGCGTTCCGGCGCGATCGTCTTCGGCGTGTACGTCATCTGCGGGTTGATGGCGGCGCTCGCCGGGATCATCGCCAGCTCGAACGTACGGAGTGCTGATGGAAACAATGCGGGACTGTTGCTCGAACTCGACGCGATTCTGGCCGTGACGCTCGGCGGGACGTCGTTGCTTGGCGGCCGCTTCAGTCTTGGTGGCACGGTGCTCGGCGCATTGATCATCCAGACGTTGACCTACACGACCTATTCGATCGGTGTGCCGCCGGAAGCCACACTCGTTGTCAAGGCGGTGGTCGTGGTCGTGGTGAGTGTCATTCAGTCCGAAACTGCGCGTGCGCTGTTTGTCAAGCAGGTGAAACATCTTCTTTCCCCGGCGCGCGAACGCGCATCCACCGGAACGAGTCCATCATGAGAAAGCTGACTGGCCGTCTGGCTGATCCGAGAACCCTGCCCATCGTCGCAACGATCGTGCTGTTCGCTGCGCTGTTCGGTTTTGGGTCCGTCATGTACACCGGCTTCTTTTCGATGCAGGTATTGACGGGCCTGTTCGTTGACAACGCGTTTCTGCTTGTCGTGGCGATTGGCATGACGTTCGTGATCCTGTCGGGGGGCATCGACCTGTCCGTCGGCGCTGTGGTTGCCCTGACTACGATACTGTGCGCTGTGGGCGCGCAGTGGCTGCATTGGCCCATCTGGGTCGTCGTGCCAATCGTGCTGGTTTTCGGCGCGCTTTACGGTGCGGCGATGGGGGCGCTGATTCACTTCTTCCGCCTGCAACCGTTCATCATCACGCTCGCGGGCATGTTCCTGGCCCGCGGCGCCTGCTTCCTGATCACGACGGAATCGATCACGATCGACGAGCCGACGTTCCATGCGGTTGCGTCTCTGAATATTCCGG
This sequence comes from Paraburkholderia nodosa DSM 21604, assembly GCF_000519185.1. Classification (GTDB taxonomy): domain Bacteria; phylum Pseudomonadota; class Gammaproteobacteria; order Burkholderiales; family Burkholderiaceae; genus Paraburkholderia; species Paraburkholderia nodosa. The sequence continues at coordinate 90,174 of NZ_JAFA01000033.1, forward strand.
TCGGCGGCGGCTCCCTGAATGCCGGATCGCTGGTGGGCATTGCGACGCTCGTCGTCGCGATTTTCATCGCGCACTTTACGCGCTTCGGGCGTAACGTTTATGCGATTGGCGGCAATGAGCGCTCTGCGCTCCTTATGGGCTTGCCAGTTGCAAGAACGAAGATCGCTGTGTATGCGTTGAGCGGCTTCTGCTCGGCGCTGGGCGGGGTGATCTTTACGCTGTATGTGCTCTCCGGGTACGGACTGCAGGCACAGGGGATGGAACTCGATGCCATCGCCGCAACGGTGATCGGCGGAACGTTGTTGACCGGCGGGGTCGGCTACGTAATCGGATCGCTATTCGGCGTCGGCATCCTCGGCACCATCCAGACGCTGATCACCTTCGACGGCACGTTGAGTTCGTGGTGGACGCGCATCGTCATCGGCGCATTGCTCTGCGTGTTCTGTCTGCTGCAGCGGGTCATCGAGCGGCACGCGGGTCGACGCCGCAAGGGCGGCGGGGGCTTCGCGCCGACATCGGCCGGGCCATCGCACGGTGGGCAGCGGGGGCGGGATAAGCGTCGTAGCGTTGATCTCGTCACGACGACCTGATCGTCTCGGGTTGATATCCAGTCTGTCTGAACGGGAGGGGAGAACGTGCTCGACTTACGGGATACGGATTTACGAAAGCCAGTCTTCGGGAAGGCGGCGCGACCTGGCGAGCCAGAGCATGGCGCAGCCGGGAAGGCGTATCGGCAAACAACGCTTTCGAACGCCTGTCTGAGGCTCGACGTAGAGGCAGGGAGCCACGGCGGGATTGCGCAACTGGAGTGGAACGACCGGGGGACATGGACGCCCGTCTTTCGACAGGCGCAGCGGCGAGGGCATATGCCGGCTCCCCGTCGACTATCGTGTCAACCGTCGATCTGGGTTCAGAATGCGGCGCAGGACATCGGGGCTTCCGCGACGTCGTCAGGATCACAGCCAATCGGCGCAAGTCGGCTGCTTCCGGTGGCCGGTGTTGCCCCCGATGTTGCACCGATGGGTGACTGGGAAATCGACTCAAGCGGAGAAAGATCTCTCTGCTTGAAAACCGGGTTCTCCGATCGCTATAGGGCGGTCCAGACATACGAGCTTGACGGGCCGACACTGGAAATAGCCGTCGAGTTCGAGAATACGGGACACACGCCGCTACTGTGCGGAATCGAAATCAGTCCGGTCCTGATGCGGGATTCGGATACCCGCATAAGCGCACCGGCAGGCGGGATATGGATTGCACGGGAAAACGGAAAGACTCCCAGGCTCGTTCCGGCTCCGTTCGCGTGGCAATTCGGGGTGACATACCCTTTGCCGGCGAAGGTGGTTGACCACGCATTCACTGGCTGGGGAGGGAGGGCGCTAGTCGAATGGCCGGCGCGACAGATTTCTCTCGCGATCGTGGGAAACACGGACTGCTATCGCCTTCGTGCCTATCCGGAAGAGGATTCGTTTTCGTTCCAGGTGATGAATGATCAATCGGAACACCATTACATTCGCAACGGTGATGATGTGCACGGGCTGACAGTTCTTGCTGCCGGACAAACGCTCAGCCGTCGGGTCAGCTTCACAGTCGAACGTCTGACGTCGCTGACGAGGACCGCGCGCTACTCGACGGAGTAGCGGCTTATTCCAGTAGCGCTGTCCGGCGCTGCGTCGGGCAGGGCGCGGCGGGGCAGCGCTGGAATCTTTTCATATTAATAAAAAGTCGTCACGGCCCGCGTGAGAGATCTATTTGACACGTCATGAATCGGGGGGAAATATGCTCAAGGGATTCAGTATCAAAAGCGGGCTGACCTGCGTAATTTCGGTGTTTGTCGTCATCCTCGCCTTGACGAGTTCTGCGGGCATTCTGGCGCTGAAGCTGAACAACGACGCGCTGCGAGCCATGTATGAAGTTGATACCAGTTCGCTCGTCGCGCTGAAGACCAGTGACGCCTTGCTTCAGCGTGCACGCGTTTCGCTCGACAGCTACCTTTCGTTGTATGGTCTGGGCGACCCGGAACCGGCGTTGCTTTCGGGTGCGCGACAGGATTTAAAGGATTCCGAACTAGAATTCTCGAAGTATCTTTCGCTGCAATCGGGCACGGACTCCGAGGCGGCGAGGCAACTGACGGGGCGGCGGCGGTCGGTCCTCGACAAGGCAATCCTGCCAGCGGCTGACGCGCTCGGCCAAATGGATTTCGGCCGCTTCAAGGAACTCCAGGGGAAGGCGACACAGGATGCGGTGGCGTCTTATCAGAGCGCGATGAAGGAACGTGAGAGTGCGGTCGTCGACTTGCAACGGGAACGTTTTGCGCAGGCGCAGTCCCGCTTTCATTTGATGGTCGCCGTGCTTGCCGGAACGGCGATCGTCGCACTTGCCGTGGGAATAGTCGCGAGGCTGATCCTCGTCGGAATCGTTGTGCGCCCTGTCGCCGAAATCAAGGCACATCTCGCGCGCATTGCCTCAGGCAATCTTCAGGGTGATGTGCTCGCCGAATATCGGAACGAGATGGGAATGCTCATGGCGGACGTCAGGACGATGCAGGACGCGCTGGTGCGAACTGTCCGTAGCGTTCGCGGCGGAACGGAAACCATCAACGTCGGCGCACAGGAGATTGCCTCTGGCAGCGCAGATCTTTCCCGGCGAACCGAGCAACAGGCAGCGTCGCTTGAACTTGCTGCCGCGAACATGGCCCAGTTGACGCGGGCCGTCAAGAAAAACGCGGAGACAGCCAATACCGTGAGCCGACAGGCATTGGTGGCTTCACAAACAGCATCTGCCGGTGGCGAGGTGGTTCACGAAGTCGTCCGGACGATGCAAGGCATATCGGTGCATTCCAGCAAGGTCGCCGAAATCGTGGGCCTGATTGAAAGCATCGCCTTCCAGACCAACATTCTGGCGCTGAATGCCGCCGTCGAGGCGGCACGGGCTGGAGAACTCGGGCGCGGTTTTGCAGTCGTCGCCAGTGAAGTCCGAAGTCTCGCTCAGCGAAGTGCCCAGGCGGCAAAGGAGATCAAGCAGTTGATTGACGCTACCGTCGGAAAGATCGACGAGGGTTCGCTGCTCGCGCAAAGGGCGGGCACGATCATGACCGAGGTCGTGTCGTCAGTCACAGCGGTAAGCGGTTTGATGGCTGAGTTGCACCGGGCCACGCAGGAACAGAGCCACGACATCGAGCAGGTGAGTGGCGCGGTCGTGCAAATGGACACAACCACTCAGCAAAATGCAGCACTTGTCGAGCAGGCTGCAGCCGCAGCGCAATCGCTCAAGGAGCAGGCGGCGCTGCTCGACGATGTCGTTTCGGAATTCAAGATTGCATCGGGTACGTCGTGACTCTCCGGTCACTCAGACGGTATCGTTCACGAGCCCCGAGGTGTTGCCGCTCGCCAGCATTAACTGTGCGAGTTCCGCGGTTGCCGTTTGCAGCGCCGATTCGATGGTTGCCGTCGTGGACGACGAACCTGGTGTCCAAACACGACATCTGTATTTAGCGGAAACACGACATCTGAACTTGGGACTCACACGAAATGTCCCGGCCAAATAGAGATGTCCGATCTCCGGCTCAATAGAAATGTCGGGTTTTACCAAGGTTTGCTTCTGTCTTTCCCTGGTTCGATCTCCATTCCGTGTTGAAGGATAGCGTCTGAAGCCGCAGGGCGCTGGTGCCCATTCAGCGAGCCCTCGCAGACCGCCGGCCAGGTTTTGAATCTGGCTTTGGGGCCTGCGCCAGCTTCACGATCACCGCTTCCATGTCCGCCTTCGTGAACTCGCGCTGCTTCTTCGTGCCCGGTACGCGTTCGGCCCTGCGCACCTCGATGCCGCGGTTCGTGCGCGAGGGCGAGCCCGAGGCGCGCCGGTCGTCGCGCTGTGCCTGCAGTTCCTGCGCCACCGCGAGCGCATGCGCGAGCCGCTTGTGCTCGACCACCGCGCCCTGGTCCACCTCGGTGAGCCGGTCATACTCGCGATACGGCAGCACCTGCCCGTCAGCCCGAATCTCGATGCGCCCGTCCGGATACTCCCAGACCTCGATGTAGCGGTGAATGAGCTTGCGGTTCTCCGGCGTATCGTCCAGCAGGTACATCACGCGGTCGTACTGCACCGTCAATGCCTTCGTCACGCGCCGCGTCTCGCGCCAGGTGAGCAGGGCGTCCAGATTCTCATCCCCGCGCAGCGGCCGGTGCGCATCAAACGTGCTGCGCGGTGCCTTCGCAAAGCGCGTGTTGTAGGCGCGCATGAAGGCGGGCGCATACGCATTGGCATCGGCAACGGTGCTGATACCGCGCAGGCGCAGCTCCTTCACCAGGCGGTCCTGCAGCGTCAGATGCGCCCGCTCCACACGGCCCTTGGCAAAAGCAGTCAACTGCACGCGATCTGAACGATGAGACACAGTTATTCCGTATCACGCATCCCTTCCATCCGTTGTATGGGCGAGAGTTCGCGCTTGTGGATCGGCGCAACACGTGGGGAGAAGACCGCGTCTACTTCCACGACGACGCGGGTGACCTGAAACGTATGCCGGCAGCCTGGACGAGCGCCGCGGCGCCCGATGCATTCGAGATGGTTTCGGCGGGACGATCGCATTTCCGCATCGAAGATCTGTTGCAATTGACCATGCTGATTGCGCGGCACAAAGAAACTGGCGGACATCCAAAAAGGCGTTCGGGCGGGCGCAAGCCGTCAAGCAAATAATGCCATACATGTAAAATAAATTATGCCATTTGCGGAAGCAAGCGCGCTTAGACCCGGGTGAAATTCGTAATTCGCCGCGTGCTTGACAGGGGTGTCTGGTGAAATTCAAAAAAATGGCCTTGACATCGTCTGTTTATGGGCATAATTTACATTACATATGACCCGCACACGAAAGCCCGACCCCAAACTCGCTGCTCTCGAAGAGAGTGGCACGGTGAATCCGCGCCCTCAGGACATCGATGATCATGCCTTCGTTGGCAGCGACTTCTTCGATCCCCGGGATCTGGTTCAGGTCCGATACGAAATGCTGCGACGCGTGCGCGTGGAAGGGCAAACCGTCGCGGATGCCGCCGCACACTTCGGAGTCAGCCGGCCGACTTTCTACAAGGCACAGGCCGACTTCGAGCGCGATGGCCTCGCCGGGCTGCTGCCGGTCAAGCGGGGGCCGCACGGACCTCACAAGATTACCGATGAGGTGATGCGCTTCATCGAAGAAGCGCGCGCGACTCACGCTGAGCCGGACGTGCAGGAACTGGTTGATCTGATTGCGGAGCAGTTTGGCCTGGCGGTGCATCGACGCACCGTGGAACGCGCCCTGGCGCGTTTGAAAAAAAAACTGCGGTAAATCCTCCCGTAACGGCGCGCGATACCCAGTCCCTGAGCCGAAGCTACGAGATCTTGCGGCAGGAGGCTCTCGAGCCAGGCGGAGGCGGTCCGACGCTGATGCGAGGCCGTGCGCTGTTCATGTTCAAAGGCATGGCGGTCTGGATGAAGTCTGTGACCGAAGCGTTTCCGTTTAGTCCATTACCGGTTGCGCGGCCGGGCGGGCTGAACCTGCCTGCCAGTCTCGAACAGAACCTGGTCGCCGTCGTGGCGACGATGGCAATTGCGACAGCGGAGGTGATGGCATGACCGATCAGGCGCACGCGAAAGTTCAGGCCCGACATCTGAAAAGAGACGCCTACCTGTATGTCAGGCAGTCTACGTTGCGACAGCTGTTTGAGAATACCGAGAGCACCGAGCGCCAGTACAACCTGCGACAGCGCGCGATCGCCCTCGGATGGCAAACTGATCAGGTGGTCGTCATCGACTCGGACCTCGGCCTGTCTGGCGCGTCCTCGGTTGATCGCCAGGGGTTCCAGCGCCTGGTCGCTGAGGTAAGCCTGGGCCGCGCCGGGATTGTGATGGGGCTCGAGGTGTCGCGCCTGGCGCGCAACTCCACCGACTGGCATCGGCTACTGGAGATTTGCGCACTGGCCGACTGTCTGATCCTCGACGAGGATGGCGTCTACGATCCCGCGCACTTCAATGATCGATTGCTGCTCGGCCTGAAGGGCACGATGAGCGAGGCCGAGTTGCACGTCATGCGGGCACGACTGCGCGGCGGCATCCTCAATAAGGCACGTCGCGGAGAGCTGGAGATGCGGTTGCCCATCGGCTTTGTCTACGACACGGAATCGCGCGTGCGTCTGGATCCCGACGCACGTATCCAGGAAAGCATCCGGCATCTCTTCCGCACGTTTCGGCGCACCGGTTCGGCCACAGCAACTGTCAAGGCCTTCCGTGAGCAGGGCCTTCTGTTCCCGCATCGTGTCCACCACGGAGCACGCAAAGATGATGTGCTGTGGAGCGAGCTCGAGCACTCACGCGTACTGTGGGTTCTGCATCACCCGCGGTACGCAGGTGCGTACTGCTTCGGGCGCACGCGCAATCGCAATCATCCCGACGGGCAGAAGGTCAGCGCCCGGCTGCCCTCTGAGGAATGGGTGTCGCTGATCCCCGACGCCCACGAGGCCTATGTAAGCTGGGAAGAGTTCGAACAGAATGTTCAGGTGTTGCGGGAGAATGCCCACGCACTGGGCATGGATCGGGAAAAGGGCGCGCCGCGTGAGGGGCCGGCGCTGTTGCAAGGCCTCGCGATATGTGCCAAATGCGGTGAGCGGATGACAGTGCGCTATCACGTCCAGGGTACACGCAGGGTACCGGACTACATGTGCCAGCGCCACAGCGTCAAACATGGGCGGCCGGTGTGCCAGCATGTTCGCGGTGGAGAGCTTGACGAGGCCGTCGGCAGGTTGCTCGTGGAAACTGTCACGCCAGTCACACTTGAGGTCGCGCTTGCAGTACAGGAAGAACTTGAGAACCGCTCTGACGAGCGCGACCGACTGCACCGCCAGGAGTTTGAACGAGCACGCTACGAGGCCGATCTGGCGCGGCGCCGCTATATGCAGGTGGATCCCGCGAATCGACTGGTCGCGGATTCGCTTGAATCGGAATGGAATCAGGCGCTACGTGCTCTCACCGAAGCTCAGGACCACTACGAAAAGCAGCGCGAAGCTGATCGCGCAGGACTTAACGATAAACAGCGTGCAAGCATCATGACTCTCGCGAGAGACTTCCCTCGTCTCTGGAACGATCCGCGCACACCTGATCGCGAGCGAAAGCGCATGGCGCGACTGCTCATTGCTGATGTGACTTTGCTCAAGGGTGCAGACATCTGCGTTCAGGTCCGCTTTAATGGCGGCGCCACGCATACGCTACATGTGCCGCTGTCCAAGCCAGCGTGGATATTACGGCAAACCCCTCGCGCAGTCATCGCCGAAATGGACCGGCTTCTCAACGATTACACCGAGAGTGAAACGGCAGAGCAGCTTAATCGTCAGGGGCGCGCCTCCGGCTGGGGCAAGCGGTTTACTTCCAGAATGATCACGCGGCTTCGACTATCCCATAAGCTACCGAGTCATCATGACAGGCTGCGCGCACGCGGAATGCTCACCCTGGACGAGATCGCAGAGCAGTTGGATGTGATGCCGACGACGATCAAGACCTGGCGTCGTGCAGGCCTGCTTGTAGCGCAGCGCTACGACGACAAGGGAGGGTATCTCTTCGAACCGCCCGGCGCTGACGCACCGGTGAAATTCCAGCACCAGGGAAAGACCCGTGGCCGACGCTCGACCGCGTAAACACCAACTCAACCGACCTATGAGGTGCACTATGCAGCGCAGCCCTTGGCCGA
>NZ_JAFA01000034.1 GCF_000519185.1 Paraburkholderia nodosa DSM 21604
GTCGTCTTTCCTGAAGCCGCGCGCGGCACGGGGGAGGGTCACTACGCGTGGGACCTCGGCCCGAACAGCACGATGACCAACGCGAATGTCGATACTGTCGTGCAGGGCACGGAAGGTCGCAATCTGAAGCTGTCGTACAAGGGCGGCAGCAATGAGGTTACGGTGCCGCCGAATGTCCCGATCGTCACCTTCGTGCCGGCTGCTCGCTCCGATCTGGCGCCAGGCAAGCAAGTCTTCGTGGTTGCGAAACCAGCGTCACAGGGTACGTATGCCGCGCAGCGCCTGGTGGTCGAAAAGGACGGGGTCGTTCCGCCAATGTAAGAGGAAGCGTTCGGATTCTCCAGAAGTCCTTCGGAATCACGATCCACGTGCCGGACCGGGGCGCGGACACCCATCCCGGTCCGGCGCGTGGTGTCCTCTCTTCCCTGGCGCCAGCGGCGCGAGCGGGAAATTCCGCTGCCACCGAATGTAGTAGCAATGTCTATTGCCCAGTGCTTCACGAACGCGTGCGGAGTGCTTGCGATCAACAATCCTGATCACACGGCGATCATTCACGATCCTGAGGTGACACGCGCCAGCGCGCTGCTGACGCGCGTCTTCCCATCCCACAATGGCTACTACTTCGGCGGCACTACCTGACCGCGGATCTCGCCGTCCGGGTGGTCTTTCGTGTGGACATTGATGTATAGATCGCCCGCGGCGAATTCTTTCGCCTGATCTGGCGTCAGCGTGCTCTCGCCCTTGAGGGGGCCCTCAATGGGGGTACTGGTGCTACCCACTTTCGTCAGCCAGACGACAGCGTTGCCATTCTTTCCCGCTGGCCCGACGTGGAAGTGCGCCATCGTCACCGGACTCGAGAGGTCGCTGTACGTTACGTTCCAGGTGACCTGGCGTGTGTCGGGATCGTAAGTGAGCCTGGCGTCTCCTGTGCCCCTGGTTTGTACCGAAGGTACCTGCTCCGATCCGTTGAGCGGTACGGAGAATGACACGGGCGCGGCAAGCGCCACGTTAACCGCTCCGGCGCATGTGATGCCGGCAAGTGCGAGTATGGCGCGCCGTAACTGGAATGCACCCATCTGCTATCTCCTTTCGGCTACCCTCGGCCGGACGCCTGGCCATGCAAACCATCTGACACGAGAGATCAGCATTCAAAGGTGGGTCGTTGCCGAGAGCACTGGCACAGGGTTTGCCGGTCGACGGAGACTTCCGTACAACCGATGACACCCGGAGTCCGGCGAACGAACGGATTCGCAAACATGCAACACGCGGCGGGTTGCGCGGAGAGCTGGGCCACGTGCTGCGCATTACCACCTGCCGCGCTCAGTAACCACCGCCTGACGAATTGGTCGAAGTGCTTGACGCGCCATTGCCGCCTTGATTCATATCGCCGCTCGCGGCCACGGATCCAGAAACCGCGGCCATTCCGAGGCAAACGAGACATACAAGGACAATCCGAAGCCGCTTCATGATGATTTCCTCCTGAGGAAGCTCGTTGGATGTTCCGCTGAGGGGTATCCAGCGAGGCATGAGTTGCGCAATTACCGACGACGCCGAACGTCGCATGCGGCGCGGACGCGTCACGCGGTTCATCGCGAACGCATGCGCCTGCACAATCATAAACGCGGCGCACGGACGCCTTATTCCTTACGCGCAACAACGATGCCCGTTTGGTTGAAGGGCCGCACCAATGCGGATAGATCAACCGGCGTCGGCGCATGGCTTCTTCTTGCCGTCTTTCGAGCTTTTTGCTGACTCACCGGGCGATCTACGGCGCCACGACAAGCGCAGTATGCATTCCCGCTGCATAGTGTCCCGGCTTGTTGCAGATCAGCGCGTAGTGGCCGGGCGCGAGCTTGAACGACACGCGCTTGCTCTTGCCCGGCGCGATGTCTTCGACTTCGCCGATCTTTTTCAGCTTGCGCTCCAGCACCAGTCCCTTATTGACGGGGAGTGCATCGTCCGCGAGATCCGTCTTGAGCACGACGAGTTCATGTTCCATGTTGTTGTCCGCAGCATTCCTGACTTCAAGCGTGATGCGACCCGCCTTCACGTTGTGCGTTCCGAGCTGGATCGAGTTCGATAGCAATGTCGCGTTGACGGTTTGCTCCGCCCAGCTTGCATGCGATGTCATCCCGAGTGCGATCACACTGGCGAGGACGGTGATTCGGTAAGTGGCAGTCATGGCGGCCTCCTTTGCATCGGCGTATCACGTCTGGCTGGCGTCGAGCGATTGGCACATGTCATTCGGTGCGCACGCAATGGCCCTGCCTGTGAGAGGGCATGAACGCTTCCTGCGGCGCGATACGTGCAGTAAACGTGCGCGGTGGGAGGCATATTCCAGGAGGCCGTCGTCAGATCGCGCTCGTTGCCGTACACACCGCCGCGGCCGCGATGCCCTTCGTCATGACGGGACTGCGCGGGTGACACGGCAGCGTGATGGTTCAAGGATCCGCGCGTTCCTGCACAAATTCGGCATGGATCCTCAAGTGCACCTCGTCCCCGACAGCGCGCGACCACTTCGACAGCCCGAACGCCGCCCGGCTAAAGTGGCCGTCCGCGGAAAAAGCCAGCGTTTGGCGGGCGCCCGGTGGATCGTGCGGTTCTTCGTCGAACGCGACAGCGAGCGTGACCGGACGCGTCGTCGTGCGGATCGTCAGATCGCCCGTCAAGAGGCCGGTAAATGTACCGGTTCGGACAAAGCGGGTGCTGGCGAAGCGAATGGCCGGAAAATGCGCCACGTCCAGCATGTCGCCGCTTTCGACGAATCCGGCGACAAATGGTGTGTTCGATTCGAGGCTTGTCGCGTCGATCGTCACCAGGACGCGGCCCACGGCAAAGCCCTGGAATCCTTCAAGCTGGGCACCTATGCGGCTGAAGCGCAGCGTGAGGTTCGAGTGCCAGGCGTTCGCGACATCGAACGTGACACTCGAACGGCCTGGATCGAGTCGATACTGTGCCAGCGGCGCAGACGTGTCGATCGGATCGGCACTGGCCCCGGCAACTGCGCAGGCAGCGCAGACGCCGAACATTGCGATCGCGCTAACGCGCGCTTCGAGACGACGCATGGCCGCGACTCGTCGACGGATGGGGCTGCGATCGGGCACGCTTCTACCTCCACCGTTCGGGATGGCCGCCAAGCTCGCTGCAGACGTCGACAGCGATCTTGCGCAATTGACTCTCCGCCATCCGCCCGGAGAGCGCGTAGCTCATGTGGCCGTTTGCCCAGCTGAACGTGCGGCGATCGCCTGCGCGCAGGACGCGGATCGCCGTTTCGCGTTGCGAGGCCGGGCTCACATAAAGCGCAAGCCGCGCGCCGGCCGCGTCTTCGTACATGAATTGCGCGGCTGGCCCGGCTGCGCCCGGCAGCAGCCGCCCGCCCAGCAGTACATATCCGTACGCCCGTAGCGACGGCACGGAGAGCGGACGATTCAGGCGCTTCGAGAGCCAGTCGACGAGCGCCCCCTCACGCGCTGCCGTCACCTCGACCGGATGACGCCGCTCAGGCGCGTAGACCACGTAAGCGAGGTCGGCCTGCTCGGCGAATGTCATCGGCGGCGATGGCGGCGCAACAGGCGACGAAATTATGCCTGCAAGCCCTGCGAGTGCGGCTCCGGCGGCGAGCGCGCTTATGGCGAAAGCCGTGCGACGCCGCCAGTTCATGCGCGTGCGTAGCACGATGCACGACGTGGTCGCTTGCGCGGCAGAATCAGCGAACAGCACACGCAAGGCGGCCCGCTGCGCGCGATAGCGGCCGAGGAGTTTCGCAGCACGCTGGTCCACGGCCAATCGGGCCCCCAGCGCCTGGCGTTCAGCTTCCGTCAACTCGTTGTCGACGAATGCCGAGAGTGCACGCAACTCAGCCTGGCTGAAGCCCGACGTTGCAGTGGGATCGAGGTCGTCTCTCATTGGATTAACAGAACGCTGTCAACGACGCAGCGCTGTGGAGTTGTGTGCTGCGAATATGGAGGACAACGGGAAAACGTTCCGCATGCGCCCATTATTCCGCGATTCGTGAAGGCAAAATTTTCCGCAAAGTGATCGGCACTCGACGACCGGCAGGGCACTTTATGCAGGGAGTGCCGCGAAAAGCAATCGAGGTTGAGTCACCCTTCAGTAGATTAGGACATCTTATATAACCAGAGAGGGAACACGAGGGACGACACTCCAGTTTGGGTTGCTTCTCATCTGCCCCTGCAGAGCTCGCGTTGATACCCGCTTGCCGCTTGCGGCATCCGGGTTTACCTCGAATCGATAAATTCAAATCATTCGAATGATTCGATTGACATGGATAAAACGCGGTTCTAGACTGCCTTCATCGCGGGACCCAACCTGCGCGCCATCAACAGGAGATATCAATGCCGAATTTCATCAAGCACATCGCGTTCAAGGTCGAGGACGTCGAGAAGGAGCGTGCGTTCTACGAGAACGTGTTTGGCTACAAGCACGTCAACACCGTGCGCCGCAAGGGCGTGAACGGCGATCACATCTCGCATCACCTGAGTGACGGTTACATGGACCTGACCCTGATCCATTACGAGTCGTCGAATTCGGACGAAGCGGATTTCGCTGGCCCGGCGCCGTGCATTCATCACATCGGCATGGAAGTCGAAGACCTCGACGCCTTCATCGAACAGATCAAGGCCAATGGCGGCCAGATTCTCACCGAGCCCGGGCATTTGCCGGTCAAGTTCCGCTCGCCGAATGGCCCCGTCGCCGAGGTCGTGCCGATGCAGCGTTGGGAGAAGGACACGCTCGCGGCTGGCGTGCACGGCGAGGTGCTCGAATAGCAGCGGTTTTCCGGCGTGCTGGCTCGCGTCACAATGGCACTGAAGTCAGCACGTAGCCACAACGACGCGTCCTCAAGAAAGGGCGTGCGGGCTTTGCATGGGACAGGACTCGAGCACTGAAGCGCCAGGTCCCATCGACAGGAGACAAACGATGGCATCCACCCGTTCCACGAAACGGTTGAGCGCCACGAACGGTGTATTGTTCGTGCTGTGCATCATGTCGTTCCTGATGTACGTGGACCGCACCAATATTTCCACGGCAGCACTCTCGATCCGGCGCGATCTCCAACTGAGCAACGTCCAGCTCGGGCTCGTGTTTTCCGCGTTCGCGCTGACTTACGCGGTCGCGATGATCCCAGGCGGCTTCATCGGCGACAGGCTCGGGGCGCGCAAAATGCTCGCGATTTGCGGCGTACTCTGGGGCGTCGGCACGTTGCTCACGGGTTTCGCCGGCGGCTTTTTCACGCTGCTGTTGGCACGCTTCGTCGTTGGCATCGGCGAAAGCCCAATCGTTCCAGCCTCCGCGCGCGCGCTCACCGCGTGGATGAAGCCCGATCAACGCGGCTTTGCGCAAGGCGTCACGCATGCCTGCGCGCGTCTTGGTAACGCCTCGACGCCCGTTCTCGTCGCCGCCCTTATCGGCGCATTTTCATGGCATGCGGCATTTGTGATTCTCGGTGTGGCGAGTCTGGCGTGGGTCGTGCTCTGGATCTGGTATTACCGTGATAATCCCGCCGATCATCCCGCCATTACGGCCGAGGAAATCGCGCGGCTACCTGTCAAGGTCGGCAAAGCGCGCGTGCCGATGCGCTGGAAACCGCTGTTGCGCGCGCTTTGGCCCGCGACACTCGTGAGTTTTTGCCACGGTTGGATCCTGTGGTTCTTCCTGAACTGGATGCCGTCGTTTTTCGCGCAGGCCTATCATCTGAACGTCCGCCATTCAGCGATCTTCAGCTCCGGCATTTTTCTGAGCGGCGTGGTCGGTACGACGCTCGGCGGGACGCTGAGCGATTGGCTGCTCAAACGTACCGGCAATATCCGGCGTTCGCGGCAGACAGTGATCACAATCGGCTTTCTCGCACCGATCGTGTTCTTCGTGCCGATGTTTCTGCATCCATCGGCGACGGCCGCCGGCCTTTCGCTTGCCACCGCGCTGTTTCTCTCCGAACTCGTGACGGCGCCACTGTGGGCCGTAGCAATGGACCTCGCGCCGAATCACGCAGCCACGTCGAGCAGCATCATGAATACGGGGCTCGGCATCGCGGCGTCGGTTTCGCCGCCGCTTGTCGGCTGGCTTGTCGATGCGACGCACACGTGGCAGCCGGTGTTCGCGCTTTCGATGTTCTTCCTCGCGCTCGGGCCGATTGCCGCGAACTGGATTCGTCCTGACCGTCCGTACCTCGGTGAACCAGGGGCCGCAAACACGGGGCACGAGCCGGTCACACTCTCTCCGCAGATGGATGCGTCGTGACACGGTTATCCTGGCGACGGCGGGCTCCTAGTCCTGCAGTCCGCGAGTGTTGCGATAGACACACTGGCTCGATTCGACGTAGCGCACGCGGTATTCGACCGGCTTGTCTTTGAATGTGTAGGCAGTGCGCTCGATGCGCAGCACGGGCGTGCCGGCCCGCACCTTGAGCGCGAGCGCGATCGCCTCGTCGGCGATCGCGCCGCCGAGGTCTTCGACCACGCGCACGACGGAAATGCCGAAATTCTCCTGATAGAAGCCGTAGATCGATCCACGACGCGCGGCGAAAGCCTCGGCGCTCAGACCCGGGAAGACTTCCAGCGGCATCCATAGATGATCGAGCATCACAGGCACGCCGTCGCGCAGGCGCAGGTTCTGGACGCTCGCGAGCCGCGCGCCGCGTTCGAGATTCAGGACTGACGCGAGGGCGGGCGTTGCGCGTTCCTTGCCGAAGTGCAGCAATTGGGCAGTGACGTGCACGGGGTTGCCGCTATGATCGACGAAGTTGAAATATTGATCGAACGCGTGTTCGTCGGCGAATTTCGCGACGATCGTGCCGCGCCCCGCGCGCCGGATCAGCAGGCGCTCAGCCACCAGTTCCTCGACCGCGCGCCTGATAGTGCCGATGCCGACGCCAAACGCCTCGGCCAACTGCGGCTCGGTGGGGATTTTCTCACCGGCCGCCCATTCGCCGGTGCGTAGATGCTCGAGAATGCCTGCGCGGACGATTTCATACAGCGGCTGGTCGCCTGAGTTGCGAATTCCTGGCATGGGCTTGGTGGAAGAGGGCTTGGGTCGATGAGCGCGCTGCGGGCTGGGCGCGCGCGTAAATGTCGGAAGGATACAGGATTGGAGCGGCGGCCCCAAATCGGGCGGCGCCATTGGAGCCATCTCCTGAAAATAAGCTGCCTTCCGATCTCCCTCGTTCCTGCCAACCTACTTTGCACCGGAGCCGAACGATCAGCGTTTAACGCTGCTCAAGCTACACCGGTGCGAAAAGCCGATGCGCATGGATGCCGAGACCCGTAGCCACGCTGGCCAACCTGTCCCCGAACACTCGTTGCGCGCCAGGAAACTGCGCGGCAATCGCATCGGTCAGGAATGACAGGCCAGTAGAGCCGCCGGTGAAGAATACCGCGGTGACGTCGCCGGGCGCGACGCCGGCAAGACGGACCGTTTCGCGCGCGGCCGCGACGATCTGATCGCGCTCGACAGACCCCGCTTCGGTCAGGCCTGTGTCGTCGAAAGCAAATTCGAGTTCCGGCTCCACGAGATCCAGTTCGATGACGGTTTGCCCGCCGCCGGCCACGGCAATCTTTGCTGTTTCCGCCCGCGCCGCGAGCAGGTGGCCGAGGCGTCCGCGTCGAGCCGCGATTCGTAGTCGAAGGCGGCGGCGATTGGCTCGTACTGGAAATGGATGTCGTCGAAACCGACCGACCGCGCTGCCTCTTCGAGCTGCCGTTGCGCGAGCGCATCGGCGCGTGGGTCGCCGTCCACGAAGAACACCGGCCGACCGAGCACCGCGCGCCTGAGTGGGCCGTCTGCCTCGCGTTCCGCATGACGCTTCAGCCAGGACAGGAACAGCGCGATCACTTCGAGGTAGCTGACCGCCGAGCCATTGCCGATGTCTGTGCTCGCTTCGGCAAGCGGGGAGCCGAGGATGCTCTTGATCGAACGCATCAGCCTGCCATCGAAGCCATCGATGTAAGCCGAAATCGCGCGGCGACCGAACGCCTGCGAATGGTCGTCGACGTTGAAGAACACGGCGGTAGGCAGCGTTGTGTGGCCGTCTTCGACGTCGGCGAGGCGCATGCCGGCGCTCGTCGCGACGGCTACTGCGGAATTCGACGTGCCGAAGTCGATCGCGCAGAAACTCATGATCCTGTATCCGTAGCGTGTTGATAGCGCCGTAGACCAGCATGGTGACTCGACCACCAGGCAAGTGCTCGCACTTTTCCTGCTCGTTAATTTGGATTGCGAAATTATCCAGCCGCGCGCCGAAATCTTTGTGGCGCGGTTGGATCAATATGATTAGTCGATGTCGGCCCTGACCTTGCGTTCATCTACTTCGCCGCCGGTCTTGGCCATAGAGTCAAACGCCTGCAGCATTCGCTGCTTACCCTTTGACACATGGCTGAAGCTCGTGTCGTAGCTCAGGTCGACGTTGCGTGACTTCAGGGCGTTCACTATTTGCCGATGCTCTTCGTTGGACTCCAGCAATGCACCGCGCTGAACGAGTCCATGCACGCGGAAGAGATGGAACTCCTTCACGAAAGCACGATAAACCTTGATGAGACGGGAGTTGCCAGTCGAGCGAACGATGAAATCGTGAAACTCCTGGTTCATGTGATCGAACCGGGCGAAGTCACCCTTTTCAGCGGCCTCCTGCATCTCATCGACGTAGCCGTCGAGCTGCTTTTCCATCGACGTCGTCAGAACCGGAGCGAGGAGGGAGGCAGACAACGCGGTGAGTCCCGCGCGCAGGTCATAAACCTCGATTGCGTCGTCGCGAGTCACACGCTGGATAAAAACGCCGCGCTGCGGAATCAAATAGACGAGCCCAAGTTCGGCCAGCGTCCGACACGCCTCACGCACGGGACCTCGACTCACACCGAGTTTGTCGGCGACGGCTTTTTCGTTGAGTCGCTGGCCAGGCTTTAGCTCACCGCTCAGAATCATTCTCTCGATCTCGTGCTGCACAACGCCCGTCAACGTGTGCGCCCGGAAATCGGCGAGAGAGACAGTACCTGAAGAGTTTTCGATATCCATAGGCGGAGTTTATGGGCGCACATGGAAAATGTCAACACTTTACTTTTCTGCCTGTCTTGCTTGAGCTGGCTTCCCACACCAGGCAGGACAAGCCCGACGGGCGGCCCCCGCGCGTCGCAGCGGTGATCGCCCCTGCAGTGTGGCGATGCAAAGCTCCGCTCGGTGTTGCCGGATGCTACGTGTCCAGGTGGGCACGTAGCATTGGCCAGTTACGGGCGCGGTGCAGAGGCGTCGATCATTGACCTGTTACGCCACATTAAAACTTCGTTGTGTACCCCAACATAAGGACAATCTGATTCGGCGTGCTCGAACTTGAATTGAGGTCGCCAACCGTGCCGCCAGCGGCAACAAGGCTATTGCCGTCTTCGCTAAACGTAGTGCCATGCGCGTGCGAATACGCGCCGATCGCATAAATCAGGGTGCGTTTGGACAAGGAATACTCCGCACCCAACGCGACGTTGTTATAGGTTGCCGAGGAACCGCCACTCGATTTTGTGTATGTGTACCCAGCCAACATTGCGAATGCCGGGGTCATCTGGTAGGCGAGCGACGTCGCCGCTGTATTGAACGTCTGCGTTCGATTGAATGCCGCATAGGTCACGTAGGGCTTCCACTGGGCGTTGCTATAACGAGCGTTGACGGTGAATTTGCCGAACTCATACTGCGTTGCGGCGTGGACGATCATCCGCGAACCGACAAACGGCGTGTCGCCGAAAAGTGGCGTGACTGAGCTGTTCTGAGTCTGGTCCGCCGTGCCTGCGCCGCCCGGTCCATCATTACGCGCATAGACATAACCCGCCGCGGCGCCAAAGCCCCCGTTTGTATAGGCCACGGATGCGGACGATGAACCTTGCGACGTGAAATCGCCTGCTACGCCGCCTAATGCATACATCAACTCGAACTGAAGGCCGCGATAGGTTGGGCTGGCATATTTGATCGAGTTTTGAAGACGAAAGGAATTATCGTTGTTGTCGGCGTCGCCCGGCGTGGTAAATGCCGGGCCATAGTTGTCGGCCGTCAGCGGCTGGACAAGATCGACGGTCGTATCCAGTTGTCGGCCCATCGTCAGGGTCCCGAGGCTGTCGCTAGCCAACCCAACCCAGGCTTGTTTCCCGAATAGCCGCCCGCCCTGGCTCGATTTTCCCGTATTGATGTTGAAGCCGCTTTCCAGTCTGAAAATCGCCTTCAAACCGCCGCCGAGGTCCTCCTTGCCCTGTATCCCCCACTTGTTGGAAGTCAGATTTGCGGCCTGCAATTCAACCAGGGAATGATTTCCGACATTGTTGTAGTAGGTTAGCGCATCGTCGAGTTCTCCATACAGCGTGACAGTGCTTTGCGCGTGAGCGCACGGAGCAAGTGTCAGCGCTGGAACAACGGTCGCAATGCCTGCCCAAATTTTCTGGCGGTCCATTGTGTCTCCTGTATATGTTTTGTATTACTAAATGTCATGCTGAAAATTATGCGGGTTCGAAAACGGCAACCTTGTTACTCGAATCCAGATACACGAAGATCCGGTGTGTGCGAGGATCGACCGTCAAGGTATGCGTGTCCTTTTCCGCGGGCAGGTGATCCACAACCTGGTTCGTGTCGAGGTCGATGACTTCTAGTTGGCCGGATTTGTCCCCAAGGAAAATGCGTCGCGCGCTTACGTCTATCGCGATCTGATCGATATTGCCGCCGTCAAACGGGATGCTGGAAACGAGCTTTCCATCAGGGTCGGCAACGAGGATCTTTTTGTCGCGGCTGCCGATGATGAGGTGTTTGCCCTGGGTGTCGTAGACCATCGGCTTGGCCTCTTTCTTGAGGTTGAAGTCCCAGACGGCTTCTACTTTTTGCGTTTTCGGATCGATCACGTCGACGACGTTGTCAACGGGTTGATAGACGCGAGAGAGACTCGGCACAAATAGATTGACGTCAGGTCCATGTTTCGCAGGATTGGGCGTCAGCGCGATGTCGCCGATTTTCTTGAAGGGCGGTCGATCCATGAATACCGACTCGGTATCGCTGTCGTCATTGCCCACGTAGACGCGACCGGCATGAGTGTCAACGCTCACACCGTCGGAGCCCTTGCCGCCTGTGTCGACGCTTGCCACTTGTTTGTAGGACGTCTTGTCGATCACTACCAGCTTGTTCGCTGTCGCGTCAGCGACGAACGCGTAACGGTCGTTCAATGCAATGCCGTTACCGTCTTCTATGCCACCAATAGTGGCTTTCACTTTGAGATCGTTTGCGTCAATGACCACCACGGAATGATTAGGTCCTTGCGCCAACCAAACCTTATTGAAAGCTGGGTCGTACACGACCCAATCGCCGTGGCCGCCTTTGCCAGGCAGTTCGATGGTCTTCACGAGTTTGTAGTGCGATTGCCCCTCTGCCTTCGCAATTCCAGACAAGGTACAAGCCGCTACGACGGCAAAAAATCCCATCCGCAAGAAAGGTCGCATGCTGTCTCCAATGTTCTCCAAACGTCGAATCAGAGCGATCCCGTCTCGGCATCGGTGATTCGTGTCTTTTTTCACGGCTAACCAGATGGCCCACACCAATTAATTCGTACTACGAATTCAGGCAGTATTTGCTGCACGAAACAGCGTTGCTGGGGGCACCTGAACCCGAACAACTCCCTCAAGTTTCGATGCGGCAATGTAAAATGCGATACGCTAACTGTCAACATTTTTCTTTTTTCAGGGCGCGTCACCCTTTGGTGCAGGTAGTGGGGTGGGCGGACAAGGCTTTTAGGCAGGCGAAGATCGCAGGCCTGATATGTCACTTTTTAGCGGCCAGCCCACCGGATGGGCGACCGCGCGAGAACTCGCGTGATGAGTTAGCCAATACGTCGCACAGTGACGAGCGCGTCCTGATCAGGGCTTGGGCGTCCAGGCACTCGACGACGCACCGCATCGCTTGGGGAAGACCCTATGGTCAAATGAAAAGTGTTGACAGTTTTCATTCGGCAATTAGAATTTGCACATGGACACTGAACTGAATGCTTCCTCCGTCACCGTTGCCGAGTTTCGTGCACATACGCTCACGGGCGTCGTGCAGCGCGAAATCGAACGGATGATTCTGAGTGGCGAACTCGCGCCAGGACAACGTCTGAACGAAAAAGTTGTTGCGGACAAGCTTGCAGTGAGTCGCGGTCCAGTGCGCGAAGCTTGTCGTGCCCTTGCCGAACTCGGTCTCGTCTATCTCGTTCCGAATCGCGGCGTATTCATCAAGCGCGTGACGCGTGATGACGCCATCGAGGTCTACGACCTGCGTACTGGTTTGACTGCACTGTCGGCTTCGCTGCTTGCGCCGATGCTGACGCAAGCGATGATCGACCAACTGGAACGCTACGTCGACGATATGCAGGACGCGGCTGAGAAGGGCGACTTCGCGCGCTTCGATCCGCTCAACCTCGAATTCCATGACTACATCGTGCGCTCGACTGGCAACTCCCGGTTGATCAGGCTGTATCGTGGTTGCGTCAAGGAGTTTCATCTGTTTCGCGTTCACGGGCTGGTGCAGCGCGGCGCGCTGCTGGAGTCGAATGTGGAGCATCGTGAGATTGTGGCCGCGCTCAAGGCAAAAGACGCCGAGCTGAGCTACCGCACGAGCTTTGGCCACGTCTCGCGGGGCAAGGAGCGCATGCTCGTTTCGCTCGACGGCATGACGAAGAACGCCGAAGGCGGCAGCGAGGCAGTCGGCGAAGTCGCTTAGCAGTTGGACTGCGCGCCGCCGTTCAGAGGGGCGCACACTGAGCGGATTGGAAGGTCCCTGGATGGAGCGCGGACCCGGTCATTTGCTTCGTAGTACAAAAGAGAAATTCTATGCATGCCCGGGTTACGAATCGGACATGTCAACGCACCAGGATCGCTACTTTTCATCTCTTATGCTTGAGCTATCGTTAGCATGCCAAAACACTGATCGTAGCCGCGCATTGCTCGACGGCCGCGTGCGGATCGAGGGCTGCCGGATCAACTTTATCGACGGCCCGGCGGAAGCGCTGTTTCAGCGCGCTTTTCGCCACGAAGAATTCGATATTTCCGAGTTGTCGCTCGGTACGCACATCCTCACGACGTCGCGTGGTCAGAGCCGCTATATCGGCATTCCAGTGTTCCTGTCGCGTTCGTTCCGACATTCGGCGATCTATGTGCGCAGCGACCGCGGCATCGATTCCCCCAACGCGCTCAAGGGACGCCGGATCGGCGTGCCCGATTTTCAGCAAACCGCGGGCATCTGGGTGCGGGGCATGCTTGCCGACGAATACGGCTTCGACCGGCGCGATGTGACGTGGGTGATAGGCGGACTCGAGCAGACCGGTCGACAGGCGCGCATGCCGGTGAATCTGCCACCCGAGTTGAGCATCGAACCGGTTGGCCTCGACCAGACGCTTGCCGCGTTGCTCGATGCGGGCGACATCGACGCCGTGGTCGCGCCGCGTCCACCGTCGTGCTTCGGCCGCAATGCGAAGGTGCAACGCCTGTTTGGCGATTTTCGCGCGGCGGAGGAAGCGTGGGCTCGCAAAACGGGGCTTTTCCCTCCGATGCACATGGTCGGCATTCGTCGCGCACTGGTCGAGCAGCACCCGTGGCTGCCCGTCAACGTTTTCCAGGCGTTTCGCAAGGCACACGAGATCGCGATGCAGGAGATCGTCATCACCGACACGCTGCGTGTGATGCATCCATGGATCGTGTCCGAAGTGGAGCGCGTGAAAGCGGTGATGGGCGACGACTACTGGCGCTACGGTATGGCCGGCAACCGGCACGACATCGACACGCTGCAGCGCTACGCGATCGATGATGGTCTGATCGCCGGGGCGGTACCGATTGAGCAGTTGTTTGCCGTCAGCACCTTTGACGGATTTAGTTTCTAGGGCCCCTCGTAGTACCTCTCGCAGCATGCATTACGCAAGACAACACAAAATTGGAGACGATCGATGACAAAGAGGTTTGCTTCATCTCGCGCCGTACTCGCAATGTGCACCGCGTTGCTGGGTTCGCAAGCGTTTCCGGCCCTCGCGGCCGACGCCTGGGAGCCGCACCGGCCGATCGAGATCGTGGTGCCGAGCGCGGCGGGGGGTGGCCTCGACCTCGTGGCGCGCACGCTGCAGAACGCCATCGTGCAGGAAAAGCTGTCGAGCAAGCCGGTCACGGTACTGAACCGTCCTGGCGGCAGCGGCACGGTCGGTCTCGCATACATCAACAATCACCACGGCGACGGTCACTACGTCAGCGTTCAGGCGTTGCCGCTCGTCACCAACCAGATCACCGGTCTCTCGAAAGTCGGCCTCGGCGACGTGACGCCGCTCGGCATGTTCGTGACTGAACAGGTGGTGTTTTCCGTGCCCGCATCGTCGCCGATCAAGACCGGCAAGGATCTCATCGCGATGCTCAAGCAGAACCCTCAAAACGTGACGATCGGCGTATCGAGTTCGCCTGGCGGGCAGAGCCACGACGCGGCAGCGCTCGTGGTCAAGGCGGCCGGTCAGGACCCGAAGAAGTTGAAGATTGTGTTCTTCGATTCGGGCGGCGAAGCGGTGACCTCGCTGATGGGCGGCCACGTGACCGTGACGGCGACGCCGGCCGGCACGGTGGTCGGACCGAGCCAGTCGGGCAGGACGCGCATGATCGCGATTGCCGGCGGAGAGCGCGAAGGCGGTGCGCTCGCCAACGTGCCGACCTGGAAGGAGCAGGGGCTCGACGTGGACTTCACCACCTGGCGTGTGCTGGTCGGACCGAAGGGCATGAGTGCCGACGAGATCGCATGGTGGGACAACGTGTTGCAGAAAGCGACCTCGTCGCCCGAATGGGTCGAGGCGGTCAAACGCAACGAATGGACGGCTGCGTATCGCAACAGCGCGCAGACCAAGCAGTTTCTCGACGATGAAGCCGGACGCCTCGGCCCGCTCATGGATGAGTTGGGTCTCGCGCGGAACTAGTCGCCTGGGAATGGACTGGCCGGCTCGCCGGCCGGTTGGGCAGTCGGGCCCGGCTGCCGCCGATTTCGGTTTTATCTTTTCATCGCTGTAAATATAGACCTGGAGAACCCTATGTCCCGCATCGTTCACCTCGCCGTCAAAGTCGACGACCTCGAGGAGGCCACCCGTTTCTATACCGAGGTGTTCGGCTTCACGGAAGTCAAGACAGGCCGTAATCGCCAGCATATCTCCCGTCACATGACCGACGGCCATATCGACTTCACGCTGATGAAGTACGACAGCGAAGATTCGCACGAGGCGCAACTGGCCGGTCCTGGCCCGCGTCTGCATCACTGGGGCGTGACGGTCGACGACCAGGAGGTGACCGCCGAAAAGATTCGCCAGTACGGCGGCGAAATTCTCTCGGCCAAGGGCGAAGGTGCGCTGAAGTTCCGCGCACCCGACGGCACGATCGCCGAGGTGGTGAAGCCCGGTCG
Source organism: Paraburkholderia nodosa DSM 21604 (assembly GCF_000519185.1). Taxonomy (GTDB): domain Bacteria; phylum Pseudomonadota; class Gammaproteobacteria; order Burkholderiales; family Burkholderiaceae; genus Paraburkholderia; species Paraburkholderia nodosa. The sequence goes on from NZ_JAFA01000034.1 coordinate 15,421, forward strand.
CTACAACGAGAAGTAAGTCGGACGACGCCGGGACGAACCGCGCCATGATGGCAGGGCTCGTCTCCGGCACCCGCGCCGCGCGCTGCGCGGTCGTAGAACTGGAGGAGACATGAAAACTATCAAGGGCGACGTAGGCCTCGCTGTTTGCGTGATCGCCTTGGCGGTGGGCTATCTGGTGCTCAACATGCAGCTGCCGGAAGTCAGACTGAGCGATCCGCTCGGCCCGAAAGCTTTCCCCGCACTCGTCGGCGCGGGACTGATCGCGTCGGCATTGCTGTTGCTGCTCGAAACGCGTAGCAAGCGCAAGACGCGGCCCAATAGCGAGGCGCGCAAAGTTGCCGCGCACGTCGAACCGGCACCCAAGGTTCAGCCGATGGTGCTGATCGGGATGATCGTCTGGGCGCTCATCTATTACACGTGCTTCGAGCCGGTCGGCTATCTGATCTCGACGAGCGTGTTCCTCCTCGGTCTGCTCAGCTACTTCAACCGCAAGCGTCACCTGACGAATGTGATCGTGGCCGTCGGCGTGGCGCTGGCGTTCGACCTCGTATTTTCCAAGCTTCTCGGCGTTCCGATGCCGACGGGTTTACTGTCATTCTGAGGCCCGTATGATGGATAGTCTGCAAGGCATTCTGCATGGATTGTCGATCGCCGCAACGCCGACCCATTTGCTCTACACGCTGATCGGTGTCTTCATCGGCACGATGATCAGCCACTTGCCGGGAATCGGGCCGTCGGCCGGCATCGCGCTGCTGATTCCGGTGACGTTCGGCATGGACCCGACTTCGGCGTTGATGATGCTGACCGGGATTTACTACGGCTGCATGTATGGCGGCGCGGTGACCGCGATCCTGCTCAACACGCCCGGCGACGCCGCGGCGGTGATGACGGTGCTCGACGGTTATCCGCTAGCACGAAAGGGGCGCGCGGCCGCCACGCTCGCAATCGCCGCGACCAGCTCGTTCATCGCCGGCATGATCGGCGTCACGCTGCTGTCGTTCGTGGCGGCGCCGCTCGCGGCCGTCGCGCTGCATTTCGGTCCGACTGAATACTTCGCGCTGATCTGCTTCGCGCTCTCGACGGCGAGTGCGCTCACGGGCGAGTCGCTTGCGAAGGGCATGATTTCGGTGTTCCTCGGTCTTGGACTCGCCACGGTCGGGATCGATCTGCAAAGCGGCCTACCGCGCTTCACGCTCGGCTTCACCGAACTGCAGGACCGCATCAACTTCCTCGTCGTGGTGGTCGGCCTGTTCGCGATCTCGGAAGTGGGCCGCATGGTCGAGGGGACGCTCGGCGGTACGCTGCACACCGTGCGTGTGGAGGGCAAGCTGTGGTTCTCGCGCGACGAGTGGCGACGCGCACGTCCGGCGGCCCTGCGCGGCACGTTTGTCGGCTTTCTGTGCGGCGCCGCGCCGGGTCTCGGCGGCACGCTCGCGTCGATGCTCTCGTATGTACTCGAAAAGAAAATTTCCAGGCATCCCGAAGAATTCGGCCACGGCGCTATCGAAGGCGTAGCCGCACCGGAGGCGGCAACGAATGCGGACACCTGTGGCGCGTTCGTCCACCTGCTGGCGCTTGGCGTGCCGGGTTCCGGCTCGACCGCGGTGATCATGGGCGCGTTCATCATGTACGGCATCCAGCCTGGACCGCTGCTGTTCCATACGCAGCCGGACCTCGTTTGGGGGCTGATCGCGAGCATGTACATCGGCAATATCATGCTGCTGCTTTTGAACCTGCCACTCGTCGGTATCCTGTCGCGCATCCTGTACGTGCCGCCGGGCGTGCTCTTGAGCCTGATTCTCGTGATCGCATCGGCCGGCGTGTACTCGTTCAACAGCGACACCTTCGACCTGTACATGGCGCTCGGCTTCGGCGTGCTTGGATACGCGTTCCGCAAGCTCGACATTCCGAAGGCGCCGTTGTTGTTCGGGTTGATTCTCGGCCACACGCTCGAGCAATCGTTCCGCCAGGCGTTGACCATCTCGAACGGGGACCCGACCGTGTTCGTGCGCAGCCCGATCGCAGCAGGCTTGCTGCTGTGCGCGTGCATCAGCGTAGGCGCATCGATCTGGAGTCGGCGGCAGCCGCCGAAGGCGTTTCAGGAGACGCAGGAGCAATTGTCGGACCACCAGCTCGCCGAGGAACGCCATTGAGTATCGGCGCGGCGTTCGGCAAACGCCGATCGGAGTCCTGATGAAAATGCAAACTGGCCGCCCGGTGCACGACGTCTCCTGCGTGGACATTGCCGGGCTGTTTGCCCGTGTCGGCCTGACGAGTTTTGGCGGAGGGCTGTCCGCGTGGCTTTACCGCGAGGTGGTGACGCAGCGCGGCTGGCTCGATGAAGGGGAGTTCCTCAGCGCGATGACACTCGGGCAGATTCTGCCCGGCTCCAACGTGGTGAACCTTTCCGTGTATGTCGGCTACCGGATGTGTGGCGTGCCGGGCAGCGTGGTGGCGGTCGTCGCGCTGCTCCTGCCACCGATGATCGTGATCGTACTTGTCACGAGCGTGTTTAGCGCATGGATACAGGGTTCGGCGGTCCACGAGTTTCTTGAGGGCGTCGCGGCGGCGGCGGTCGGCATGACGGCCTCGGTCGGCGTGCGCTCGGCCAAAGCTGCCACGGATGCGCGGCGCTGGCCGCTCGTGCTGATCGTCGCCGTTTTCGTTGCGGTCGGCCTGCTGCGTTGGCCGCTCGTGCCGGTGGCAGTCGCCGCAGGCACGGCGGGCGTGCTGCTTTCGCGAAGGACCGCGCCGGATGCGTGACAACATCTATCTTCAACTGATCGCGGTGTTCGCGCCGCTATCGCTCCTGTCTATCGGCGGCGGACAGAGTGTCATCGCCGATATCAACCAGCAGGCCGTCGCGATCCATAGCTGGTTGACGCAGCGCGAATTCGTCGACCTGTTCGCCATCTCGCGCGCGGCGCCCGGTCCCGGCTCCTTGCTGGCCACGTTGATCGGCTGGAAGGAGGCAGGATGGACCGGGGCGTTCGTTGCGTCGCTCGCGCTCTTTGTGCCGTCGTCGTTGCTCGCGTTCGCTGCGACGCTCTTGTGGCGTCGACACGATCGCCACCCGTGGCATCGGCGCGTTCAAACGGGACTCGCGCCAGTCGCGACCGGACTCATCATGGCAAGCTCGCTGGCCGTGTTGCGTGCGGCGGCGTCGACCTGGTCAGTCTGGGTTCTGGCGCTCGCTGCATTGGCTGTGTTCATGTCGCGCTCACGAATCAATCCTCTGTTCGTGCTCTTCGCTGCAGGCATGTTGAACGTCCTGCTGGGCAAAATCAATTGACGGAAATTGCATGCAACTCTATGGAAGACGCAGCTCGATCAACGTGCAGAAGGTGCTCTGGTGCTTGGGCGAGCTTGGGCTTGTGCAAGACGTTGACTATCGGTGCATTGACGCGGGATTGCAGTTCGGTGTCGTCGATACGGCTGCGTACCGGGCCCTCAATCCGAATGGACTCGTGCCAACACTTATCGACGGCGAACAGGTGATCTGGGAGTCGAACACGATATTGCGCTACCTCGCGAAGACGCGCGGCGCCGACCACCTGCTGCCGCTCACCGCTGCCGGCTGCTCGGAGGTCGAACGTTGGATGGACTGGCAACTGGGCAGTTTATGGGCGACGTTGCGCGTAGCGTTCCTCGGGCTGACGCGCACGCCGGAGCCGCAACGCGACTATGGCGCCATTCGCACCTCGTTTGGCGAGTCGGCGCGCCTTCTCCGTATTGCGGACGAGCAACTCCAGACGCGCGAATACCTCGCGCTCGACCGATTCACGCTCGCCGATCTCGTGATCGCGCTGGTCACGCACCGGTGGTACGGACTGAACGATCGTTTCCACGCGTTACTGTCCGCGCAGCCGGAGATGCCTTCGCTTGCTCGCTGGCTGGACGCTCAGCGTATGCGGCCTGGGTTCGCGGTTGCGCTGGGATAATTGGCCCGCATCCTGGTATTCACCAGTTCAATCAATTTCAGCCAGATAATCGTCGGCGTTGCCTTGCCAAAGTGGCATGCGCACGAATACCACGCTGTTCACCAGGTGAGTGTTTTCGGACGACCCATGACCAACGGTCAGGACGAACCGGAAGGTTTGAGCGTCATAGGTAGCCGAGGCATGCCAGCGCCAAACGATTTCACCCAAGGCAACCCAGATTCCACCGGTCGGCCGAAACATCACATACATTCGGTAAGTTTCGTCAACGGTCACGCCAAGCTTGCTCAACATTGACCCACTACTACCCAGGGCGCTTGCAGGCGAGTCTTCGCTGGTCAGCGTATATGAACCGGCAGCCGTAATTTTAAGGGGCCCCTCATAGTCCCTTCCATTATAAGTAAAGGGGTAAACGAACTCGCGGTCGATAATGTCGCCCGGTGAAGCCTTCGGGGGCAGGGGGGCACCAGTTTGATTCGTTCCGGTGCGATTGGCCGTGAAGATCTGCGCCATGGCCAATTGCCCTTGCCGAAAACCCATAGCCGGAAAGTCAACTTGCGCGGTAAAGGCAATGCCGTCTTCGTTTGGGCCTGCACAGCCAAATGAAAGCGTCGAAATCCCGCTCTCGGGATCGCTTTGCCGGCGCAATTTGAACAAGATGCGGCTTGCATGGGTGTCGGCGGAATAGCTTACCAGTGTGGGGGTCCATATCGTCGCAACAACTGTTTTGGTAGCGGGCTGACCGTTGACATTGGCTGTTACGACAATCGTAACGATTCCCGCTGTCGCCCAGTAAAAGGAGGCCGTGTCGGCGCCGGCAGCAAGCGGTGTGACCACGCCCTGGCGATCGTTTGCAACGTAGTTGCCGACGAGAGCAGTCGCGGGCGTTACGACTAGCGCCAGCCCGGTGATCATGGCACCGGACACATTGGAGGAACTGACCGTCCAGTTCTCCCTGCCGCCAATCGCCGCAGTGTAGCCTTGTGCGTTCACCGGGCCAGAAGCATTCCGGATACTAAGTTCGGGGGCCGCCATCCCAATGTGCGGCAATGGTTGCGGCTGCAACTGCATGGGGGAACCACAAAGTGTGCACTGGCCAGGACCGTGGCTGGTAAAGGAGCAGGACGGGGCTTTCGTGCAAATATACATGCGGTCACCTCTAATAGCCGGAGATTTGCATACTAGTTTCGGTGAAATACGTCCCTTCCAGAATCTTCACATGCCAATGTAACGGACCCATTATTCTATGGGACTACGAATTTATCAATGTCCGTCACTTTCGTGCCCGTGAACCACTTCGAAAAAATGCTGAATGACTCGAAGTCCAACAGCCGCGGCCACGATCACCCTCTGAACCGAGGCTAAGTAAAATACGGACCAAATACGCGAGTGCGGTGCTAGGCATGAAACGGCAAGCTCTTTCTATGCTTCAGTAAGCGTTCGATACCCTCGAGAGGATTATCGAAGGGTGACGATGGTAGGCTTATTGGTCAAATGCAGACAATATTTTTTAGCAAAGAGAAGTATAAAGAGCGAACTTTTCATTCATTCACTTGTAGCACCTGTCTGCGCGAGCGCGCAGACAGGTGCTAGACAGGGGCATGCTAGCAATTCGATCGCTTCAGGCTCCTATGCACTTCGAGCGCGCTTCGCTCTACCCAGTTGTGCTGGAGCAGACCGTCGTCACGGACATGCAGAACTGCAGTGCCAGTCATATCGATCGGCGACCCGCACGGATCGGACCCCATGAAACCATTATTTTTCCCGGTTACACGCCAGCGACTGACGACCCGGTCACCGGCCGCATTTTGAAACGTCTCGATGACCTCGAATCTGAAGTCGTCGATGCTCGCGAGGAACGCTGTCACCCACTTCTTGAATTCAGCGCGTGAACTGATCAGCACGCCACCCGACGTGATGCCGAAGTCCTCGGACACCAGTTCGTCCACGGCGTCGGGGTTGCGCGACTGCCAAACCTGCCGCCAAAAATTATCGACAATTTCGATTGAGTTCCGCTTGCCCATCTCTATACCCCCTAAAGCTATGACCTTGATGCATTCCGGGATCTTCGAATCACCTGAAGATCGGCTGCGAGGACGCATTGTGCGGCGTTGCGAACAAGAAGACAAACGACTAATATCGATACCATCTAGCTGATATTCGAATAGATGAAGGTATGACTCTCGATCTGGATTTGTTACGCGCGTTCGTCGCAGTAGCGGAGTCAGGCAGCTTCACCGCAGCTGCCGGTGTCGTCGGACGTTCGCAATCCGCAGTGAGCCAGAAGGTGTTGCGGCTCGAAGACGCATTGAATATGCGTGTTTTCGAGCGCACCAGCCGCTCGCTGAAACTGACCCACGAAGGCGAGCGCGTGCTGGCCGCAGGACGGCGTTTTCTCGCGCAGTACGAAGACTTCATGCGCGAGCTGCGAGAACCCGTGCAGCCGAGGCGCTTGCGACTGGGCGTATCCGAAAACCTGGTGCAATCGCAATTGCCGCTCATTCTCGCGCGCTTCACGGAGCGCTTCCCGTCTGTTCAACTCGAGCTGACCACGGGGTCGAGCAACGGGCTCATTGAAAGCCACGAAGCGGGGCTTCTCGATGTGGTGTTTGCAAGGCGCAAGCGCGAGGGCTCGGCTCTTCGCGGGCGGGTGATCTGGCGCGAACCCCTGGTCTGGCTCGCCGCGAAAGGCTATCGAAACGACCCGTCGCGCCCAGCGCGCCTCATCATGATGCCGCCGCCGTGTGCCTATCGCGAAGTGATGACCGACACGCTGGACGCCGCTCGCCGCGAATGGACAGTTGCGTGTACGGCCAGCAATCTGATCGGCGTGCAGGCCGCGGTTGCCGGAGGATTGGGCGTGACGGTGCTGGGCAGATCCTTCCTGCGAAGCGGTATGAAGGTTCTGCCTGCATCCGCGCAATGGCCGGCGTTACCCGCATCCGAAGTTGCGGTCATCGGCGAGGATCCAGCGACACAGTTCGTCGTGGAGCCGCTGGTTTCCATGTTCGTCGAGGTGTTGACGGCAGGGTCGTCTGTAACATCGGACGAAGAGACTGGGGCGGTGAATATGCCTGTTTGAAAGCAATTCATACTTTGCGCTTCAACTTCTGGCTGTATCGACACCGCGTCCCACCAACCTGAAGCACAATCAGCTACGCCGGCATAGCCTGCTTGCGGAATTGATCGCCCCCCGACCAATCGCACAAGCATCGCACTACATCTCCCTCGGCAGATCGATTTCAAAAATCGCCCCACCTTCAGGCGACGCCTCATACCTGACGTCGCCCTGATGCGCCATCGCAATTGCCCGCACAACCGACAGGCCCAGCCCGGTCCCCCCTGATACGCGTGAGCGGGAGGCCTCCGCGCGCGTGAACGGATCGAACGCATGCGGCGCGAAGTCCGCGCTCAGTCCCGGGCCTGCATCCTCGATGCGAATCAGGACGCGCTCATCCGTGGTCCGCACGGCAATACGCAAATAGCCTGGCCGCGCATAGCGGCGCGCGTTGTCGAGCAGCGCGAGCACCGCCTGGCGTATGCGCGCCGCGTCGCAGTGCACGACGACCGGCGCAAGTGTCAACTCCACCTCGAGATCTGCGCTCTCCAGCACGTTGCGCATCGACTCGACCGCGCGTCGGACCTCGAGGCTCACGTCGGTCGGCGCGAGCAGCATGTCGAGCCGGCCGCTGTCCTGCAGCGTGACCACACGCAGATCGTCGACGAGGCGGCTCAGGCCTTCGACATGCAGCAGCAGATTGCGCAACTGCGCTTCGTCCGGGGAGAACACGCCATCGATCATGCCTTGCAAGCGGCCTTGCAGGATCGTGAGCGGAGTGCGTAGTTCGTGCGCGATCGCCGCGTTCCACGCGGCCATGTTGCCCACCATGTCTTCCAGCTTCATGGCCATCGAATTGAAGTCGTCGACCATGCGCGCCGTCTCGCCGAGCGAGCGATCGCCCGGAATCGCGCGCGCCGAGAGGTCACCCGTGGCGATGCGGCGCGCACCCTCTGCGAGCGAATTGAGCGGCGCGAGAATGCGGCGTGCGAGCCGCAATGCGATCAGTACAGCGACGATGAGCCCGCACAGCGCCACCACGGCGAAAATCAGATAGTCGGGCGCCTGCGGCAACAGCGAGTCGGGCGGCCCGGGTGGCGGTGGTTCGAACGCGAACATCAGGTCATAGAAGATGAACGAGCCGACGAACACGATCAGCGTCGTGATCACCGACACGAGGCCTGTCGTGAGCACGATCTGCTTGCCAAGCTTGCTGCGCCGGCTCACTATGCGCTCCCGAACCGGTAACCGACGCCGCGGACCACCGTGATCGCGTCGCTCCTGCCGGCCTGCTCGAGCTTTTTGCGCAGGTTGCTCATGTGGCTGTCAACGGTGCGCTCGAGCGCGTCGCTGCCCGGCAGACAGGCGTCCACGAGTTCGCTGCGGCTGAACACCCGGTTGGGCGATTTCATCATGTGGGCGAGGATGCGGAACTCGGTGAGCGTGAGCGCAAGCGATGTGCTGCCGCCGTTCGTGTGGACACTTGCCTGGTAGCTTTCCGTGTCGATCTCGAGCGTGCCGGCACGCAGCACACGTTGCGCACGCAGGCCGCTCGTGCGGCGCAATACGGCGTGCACGCGCGCCACCACTTCGACGGGATTGAAGGGCTTGACGATGTAGTCGTCAGCGCCGAGGCGAAGGCCCTGCAGGCGGTCGATGTCTTCGTCGAGCGCCGTCAGCATGATGACCGGCGTGTTGCCGCGGCGGCTCAGTTCGGCGAGTACCGCCCAGCCGTCACGGCGCGGCATCTTCACGTCGAGCAGCACGAGATCGGGCTTGATCGAGGGTTGAATGTCGATGGCGACCTGGCCATCGGCAGCCCGGTAGGTGCGGAACCCTTCGCGCACGAGATAGGCATCGAGAATCTCGGCGATCTCGGGTTCGTCTTCGACGATCAGGATCAGCGCGTTCGTCATGGCAGCGATCTTGGGCAAACACATTTGAGCCAGCCATGTTCTCACATCCGCGCGGGCGCTCCGACTATCTCCACGATATCTCCACGAATTCTCCACATGGCGTGGAAGGCGAAGGCGCACGATTTCGCGGTATCGAATTTACTCCAGGGATATCTGGCATGCGTTTTCTGAAAAGAGGGTCCGCCGTCGAGGCGGAGCGCTGGTTCGGGCCCGGCGGGCATCCGCGCGTCGTGCTACGCACCGGCGGCTGGGCGGTGGCAACGCCCGAGGGCTGGCGCGAGGTCAAGTCCGGCGACTGGATCCTCACCGACGACACCGGCAACTCGTGGCCGATGAGCGACGCGCAGTTCAAGTCCCTCTACGTGCCGGCGTGAGCGCCGCCCGCGCGACTGTGCGCCGTCCTCAGGCACGGCAACGCAACAGCGAGTCCGCCCTTGCGGCGGCTCGCCCGATATCAGGTGTGCAATCCACAATGAAGCATACGAGCATCGGTCTCGCGGCCGCGACCGCGATGATCTTGAGCGCCTGCGGCGCGAAGACAGAGACGCCGCGAAGCGAGGCCGCCGCCGGCTTGCCTGTGAGCGTGATCGAGCTGCGGGCCCAGGCGGTTCCCCTCACGACCGAGCTGCCCGGTCGGGTCGTTGCGTCCGAGGAAGCGGAGGTGCGTCCGCAGGTGGGCGGCATCATCCAGCGCAGGCTGTTCGTCGAGGGTGGCGAGGTCAAGGCCGGGCAGCCGCTCTATCAACTCGACCCCGCGCCGTACCGCGCCGCGTACGACAGTGCGCGTGCGGCCCTGCAAAAGGCCCAGGCGGCAGTGCCGGGGGCCCGCGCGACGGCCGATCGCGACCGCGAGCTGGTCAAACTCAACGCGATCAGCAAGCAGGATTACGAGTCGGCAATCGACACGCTCGCACAGGCGCAGGCGAGCGTGGCCGCTGCGCACGCCGCATTGGAGACCGCGCGTATCAACCTCGACTACACGACGATACGCGCGCCGATTTCGGGGCGTATCGACAAGTCCGCGCTCACGCCTGGTGCGCTGGTTACGGCCGGCCAGAGCACTGCGCTGACCACGATTCATCAGATCGATCCCGTCAACATCGACGTCACACAGTCGAGCGCGAGCCTGCTCGACCTGCGCGCCGCGATCGCGGCCGGGCGCATTCACGCGGCCGGCGACCATATCCCGGTGCGCGTGCGGCTCGAAAACGGCGCGCTGTATCCGCTCGCCGGGCAACTGGCCTTCGCGGAGTCGAGCGTCAGTACGACGACCGGCACCTACACGATGCGCGCGATGCTGCGCAATCCGTCGCGGCTGTTGCTGCCCGGCATGTACGTGCGCGCAATTGTCGAGGAAGGGACCGTGCCGCACGGCTTCCTGATCCCGCAGCGCGCCGTGAGCCGTAACGCGCGCGGCGAGCCGACTGCGCTCTTCGTGGTCGGCAAGCGCGTGGTCGAGCGCACTTTTGCGGGCGCGCGTGAGGTGGGCAACGATTTGCTCGTGCCAGGCGGGGTGCAGGACGGCGATCTGCTGATCGTCGAGGGCAGCCAGCAGGTGCGCGCCGGCGATGCCGTGAGTGCCGCCCAGGTCGCGCTGAATCCGGCCACGGGCGAAGTCGCGCCGCAGGTGGATGCCGCCGCCGCGAACGGCGTTAGCGCCGAAGCGGAGCACGGAGGCTGAGGCATGTCCGCATTTTTCATCCGGCGCCCCGTGTTCGCGTGGGTGATTGCCATTGTCGTGATGCTGGGCGGGCTGCTCGCGCTTCGCACGCTGCCCGTCGCACAGTATCCCGAGATCGCGCCGCCCACGATCTCGATCGCCGCGACCTATCCGGGCGCGGACGCCGCCACTGTCGAAAACTCCGTCACCCGCGTGATCGAGCAGGGCATGACCGGGCTCGACCATCTCCAGTACATGAACGCCTCGTCCGATTCGACGGGGCAGGTCGAGATCCGCCTGACCTTCACCAACGCCGCGAATGCGGACGTCGCGCAGATGCAGGTGCAGAACAAGCTGCAGCTCGTCACCTCGCAACTGCCGTCGATCGTGCAGAGCACGGGCCTCACGGTCACGAAGTCATCTGCGAGCTTTCTGATGGTGATCGGTTTCGTCTCGACGGACGGGCGTCTTTCCGCGACCGATCTCGACGACTACGTCGACAGCACGCTCAACGACGTGATCAAGCGGGTGCCGGGCGTGGGCAACACGCAGCTCTTCGGCTCCGGCTACGCAATGCGCATCTGGCTCGATCCGGACCGCCTCGCGCAGCACGCGCTAATGCCGGGCGACATCGAAACGGCGATCAAGGCGCAGAACACCCAGGTCTCGGCGGGCCAGCTCGGCGCGCAGCCCGCGCGCCCGGGCCAGCAGTTCAACGCGACGGTCACGGCGCAGAGCCGCCTGCGCACGCCGGAGCAGTTCGGCGCGATCATCGTGAAGAGCGCGACCGATGGCGCGGTCGTGCGTCTGCGCGACGTCGCGCGCATCGAAACGGGCGCGCAGAGCTATACCGACGCCTCGCAGTACAACGGCATGCCCGCTTCGGGCCTGGGCCTGAATCTCGCCACGAGTGCGAACGCGATCGCCACCGCGAAGGCGGTGAGGGCAGCAATCGATCAGCTCGGCAGCACGCTGCCGGCCGGCGTGAAGGTCGTCTATCCGTACGACACGACGCCGTTCGTGCAACTGTCGATTCACGAGGTGCTCAAGACGCTCGTCGAGGCGATCGTGCTCGTCTTCGTCGTGATGCTGGTGTTCCTGCAGAATTTGCGCGCAACGCTGATTCCTGCGCTCGCGATTCCGGTCGTGCTGCTCGGCACGCTCGGCGTGCTCGCCGCGTTTGGCTACTCGATCAACACGCTGACGATGTTTGCGATGGTACTCGCGATCGGCCTGCTCGTCGACGATGCCATCGTCGTCGTGGAGAACGTCGAACGCGTCATGAGCGAAGAAGGACTCTCGCCGCGCGAGGCGACCCTGCGTTCGATGAAGGAGATCACCGGCGCGCTGATAGGCATCGCGACCGTGCTTTCTGCCGTGTTCGTGCCGATGGCATTTTTCTCGGGCTCGACCGGCGTGATCTACCGGCAGTTCTCGGTGACCATCGTGACGGCCATGCTGCTGTCGGTGCTGGTCGCGCTCGTGCTCACGCCCGCGCTGTGCGCGTCGCTGCTCAAGCCGTCTGCGGGCCACGCCGCGACGCGCGGTTTCTTCGGCTGGTTCAACCGCCATTTCGAACGCGGTGCGCATGCATATCGCGGCACGGTCGGGCACGTGCTCGTGCGCGGCCGGCGCTTTCTCGTGCTGTTCGGCGTGCTCACGCTCGCGATGTTCTGGATGTTCGGCCGGCTGCCCAGCGCGTTCCTGCCGGGTGAGGATCAGGGCATTCTGGTCACGACCGTGCAGTTGCCGGCCGGCGCGATGCAGGACCGCACCGAACGCGTGCTCGCGCAAGTGAAGGACTACTACCTGAAGCAGGAAGGCGACGCGGTGGAAGGCGTGATGACCGTGGCCGGGTTCGGCTTCGGCGGCTCGGGGCAGAACGTGGGCATGGCCTTTGTCCGCCTCAAGGACTTCGAACAGCGGCGTGGCGAGCATCTGGGTTCGGCACAGGTGGCCGCACGCGCCAATGCCGCGTTCGCGACGATCCGCGACGCGCAGGTCTACGCGTTGCAGCCGCCGGCGATCGAGGGCATGGGCACGTCCACCGGCTTCGACTTCTTCCTGGAGGACACCAACGGTGCGGGGCACGCGAGCCTGCTGGCGACGCGCGACCGTCTGCTGGCGGCCGCGGCGAAAAGCACGAAGCTCGCCAATACGCGCCCGAACGGTCAGGACGATACACCTCAGTACGCGGTCGATATCGATCAGGCCAGGGCCAGCGCACTCGGCATCACGCTCTCGGACATCAACACGACGCTGTCGGTCGCGTGGGCCAGCGACTATGTCAACGACTACGTCGATCGCGGTCGCGTCAAGAAGGTTTATCTGCAATCGGATGCAGATTTCCGCATGCAGCCGCGCGACCTCGAGCGTTGGCAGGTGCGCAACGCGAGCAGCACGATGGTGCCGTTCTCGTCATTCGCGAGCGGCCACTGGACCTACGGGCCCGCACGGCTCGAACGCTACAACGGCATGGCCGCCGTCGAAATCCAGGGCGAAGCGGCGCCCGGCGTGAGCTCTGGCGCGGCCATGAGCGAGATCGACCGTCTCGTGGCGGGACTGCCGCACGGCTATCACCACGAATGGACCGGACTCTCCTACCAGGAGCGGCTCTCGGGCGATCAGGCCGCGGCGCTCTACGCGGTCTCGGTCCTGGTGGTGTTCCTCTGCCTGGCTGCGCTCTATGAAAGCTGGTCGATTCCCTTCGCGGTGATGCTCGCGGTGCCGATCGGCATTGTCGGGGCGCTGCTGGCGGCGCTGCTCGCGGGGCAAGCCAACGATGTCTATTTCAAGGTCGGCCTGCTGACGACCATCGGTCTCGCGGCCAAGAACGCCATCCTCATCGTCGAGTTCGCGCTGGAACGCGAGGCGGCAGGCGCGAGCCTGCTGGAGGCGACGCTCGACGCCGCAAAGCAGCGTCTGCGGCCGATCTTGATGACCTCGTTCGCGTTCATTCTCGGCGTCGCGCCGCTCGCGGTGGCGACCGGTGCGGGCTCCGGCGCGCAGAACGCGATCGGCATCGGCGTGATGGGCGGGATGATCGCCTCGACGGCGCTCGGCGTGTTCTTCGTGCCGCTGCTGTTCGTGAGCGTGCGCGCGGCAGTCAAGTTGCGGCGGCGCGCCGGCGACGAGGGCAGCCAGTGAGCGCGCGGGCACAGATACGCGGGGCAATCATGAACAGGCAGGCAATGAAGAATCGTAGGGATGAGGTGCACGCGCGCGTTGCCCAGCCGCGTGTCGGCGCGCAAGCGGTACGCTCGGCGCTCGGGGCGTTCGTCGCGAGCGCGTTGCTCGCCGGCTGCGTGGTCGGTCCGGACTATCACGCACCCGCGCTCGCGGTGCCGGCACGATGGCCGGCGGCGCCCATGGCGGATGGGCACAGCGCGGTCGCCGAATCGCCCGCGCAGCTCGCTCAATGGTGGCAGCGGCTCGGCGACCCGCAGCTCGATCGGCTGATCGAGGAGGCAGTGGCGGGCAACCTCGATGTCGCGAGCGCGCGCGCGAAGCTGCGCGAGGCGCGCGCGATTTACCGTCAGGCCGGCGCGGCGCTTTGGCCGTCGCTGACTGGCTCGGGGTCCGCGAAACGCGCCGGCAGCGGCGCGCAGACGGCCAGTTCGAGTACGACGTCGGGCAGTGCCACATCCAGTTCGACGCTGACGAGCACGGGCAGCCCGTACTCGGCCTTCCAGGCGGGCTTCGACGCAAGTTGGGAGCTCGACCTGTTCGGCGCAAACCGGCGTGCCACCGAAGCCGCGAAGTACGGTCTCGACGCGGCAGGCTGGAGTGTGCGCTCGACGCAGCTCACACTGATCGGCGATGTCGCGACCTACTACGTGACGGCACGCGGCTATCAGGCGCGGCTTGCACTGGCGCGCGACACAGTTGCCTCGCAGCAGGAGACGGCTCGGCTCACGCACGCGCGCTTCGAGGCGGGCGCTGCGTCGGCGCTCGACGCAGCGAATGCGCAGGGACTTGCGCAGACGACGCTGGCTACCATCCCGGCGCTCGAAAGCGCATACGCGCAGGCCGTGCACAGCCTCTCCGTGCTGACGGGGCAGGCGCCAGACGCGTTGGACTCACGCATGGCGCAGACCACGCCGATTCCGGTACCGCGCTTGCCGATTCCTGCCGGCGTACCCGCCGACGTGCTGCTTGCGCGTCCCGACGTCCGGCTCGCCGAGCGCCAGTACGCGCAGTACACCGCGAAGGTCGGACAGGCCGAGGCGGCACGTTATCCGGGCGTGAGCCTGACTGGCAGCGTGGCGACCTCGGGTACGCAGTTCGGCGATCTCGGGCGGCGTTCGACGATCGGCTGGTCGATCGGGCCAACGCTAAGCCTGCCGCTCTTCAATGCGGGCAAGCTCAAGGCGGCGGTGGAGGTCGCCGAAGCCCAGCGCGACCAGTATTTCGTCGCCTACCGGCTCGCGGTCCTCAATGCGCTCAAGGACGTCGAAAACGCGAGCGTCGCGCTGTCGCGCGAGAGTGCGCGCGTCGAGGCGCTGCGTGCTTCCGCAGCTTCGTATCGCGAGGCATCGACGCTCGCGCACGCGCTGTACGGCGCGGGGTCGACCGGCTTCCTCGACGTGCTGATCGCGGAGCGTTCGCTGTATTCGGCACAGGACTCGCTGATCCAGAGCGAGGTGCTTGTCACGACCCAGTATGTTGCGCTGAACAAGGCGCTGGGCGGCGGTTGGGACGGCGCGGCCGACGTTGATGCGCAATGAGCACGATATTGAATACGAACAGGGAAGCGATGCGAGACTTTACGGGCGACGAGGCCGTGCTGCTGGTTCACGGGCTAGGTGGAACGCGCAACGATCTTGGCAACCTGAGAAGGAAGCTTGCGACTGAAGGCAGACAGATTTACGACTTGCTCCTGCCCGGCCACGGTGGAAGGCCCGACGATCTGCGAGACATCGATTGCGAGGTCTGGATCGACGCCGTGCAGCGCAAGGTGTCGGAGCTCCGGCGCGACTACACGACAGTGCACGTCCTCGGCCTCTGCATGGGCGCGCTGCTCGCACTCGAAACGGCGAAGCGCGGCCTGATTGGCGCCAACGGGCGGGACCGGCTCGTGCTGCTCGCGCCGCCTGTCTTTCTCGACGGCTGGTCGCTGCCCTGGTATCGGGCGATCCGGCATGTCGTCTATCGCATCCCGCTGCTTGCACAAGCGATCCGGATTCGCGAGTCCTTTCCGTTCGGCGTCAAGAACCGGCGCGTGCGCGGCCTGGTGGAGCGCAAGCTGCGGTGCGACGAGAGCTTCCACTATTCGTGGGTGCCCTTGCGCTCGATCCGCGAACTCGATCGGCTGCGTACGCGAGCGCTCGTCGATATCGAACGCGTCGCGTGTCCGACTTTGATCGTCCACTCAATCGATGATGAATTGACCAGCGTTCGGTCGGCGCAATATCTGCGCGACCGCATCAATAGCGGACGCAACGCACCGCCGGCACAGCTCCGAATTCTTTCGGACAGCTATCACATGATCTGCATCGACAATGAGCGCGACCACGTCGCAGGCCATGTCAAGGCGTTCCTCACGCCAGTGCGGGCGTAGGCGGGAGCCGCGCGGGAATCGCCTGGCGAGGTCAGATGAATGGTGGCGGCAGGTATGCCGCCGTGGCGCAACAGTCTTGTGCGCTGGGACTATGCGCGCCCGGATGCGCTGGACAGGATCCGTGCGATGTTGTGCTCGATTTGCCTGTTCATCTCTGCGATCAAGGCCTGGCGACGACGAAAGGCCGAGCGCTTGTTCGATGGGACTTCCGTGATTTCGCGATGTCTTGGCACGCGTGGCAGCTCGAATAGCCCGTCGATTTCGACTCCGCCGAGCTCACGCCAGAAGGCATCGTAGTCTGCCACGAATACATGGGCCTCGGCACGGGAGATGTGTGCGTGGCGGGCGATCGCTGTCAGCCGCGCGATGCCCAGACTGCGACCTAGCGCGCAGACCGCTTCGATCACAGCTGCCTTGGGGCGCAAGCCATCGCCAGTGCGGGTTGCGGCGCGCACGCGGGCGCGCTGAGTCCCTGAGGGCCCTTGTAGCCCTCCGATAAACAGTTCAACGTGTGTGTTTGCTCGCTCGACAAGCGTCACGGTTGCCCACGCGAGATCGATGCCGTCGGCGGCGTCGCGGAAAGCGATGGTCAGCAGGCCTTCGCGTCGACAGCGCGTCACCTTGCGCAGCTCGACGCAGAACGTGTCATGCTGTGCAAGCACGTAGGATTCCTCTTCGATATACAGGCGACGTAGAAACTCCGCGTCCAACAAACGAGACGAGAGCGTGAAGTGGTCTCGAAGCGCCGCTGCACGCACGGTTGCAGACGCGCGGATATCGCCGAAGCTGTGAAACGGCCACTCGGCGACCCGACGGTCCCGACGAACCAGGTCGGCGAGCAACGGATTGCCCGCGAGCGCAGCGAACCAGTGGCGCGCGGCGCGAGGATGCGCGACGGCGTAAAGCCATATTCGGGCACGCCGAAAGTGCACGCCGAAGCTGGAGCCGGGGATGGCTTCGCGCATCAGGGCTTGCATGAATTTGACGGTGTTGCTGGGTTCGAATGAGGGCAAGGTTGGTCTTCCATGTACCCCCGACGCGCGTCTCACTTATGGCGTCGTCACACGTGATCGCGCAACGACGATCTTTGGTGAGCACAGGACATGTGCCCACACCCGCATATAGAGAAAGTCCGTGTAGCGGACCAGCGGACCGACGCGGCGCAGCCGGGTTGCGATGAGCAGGTTTGCAGGAGCTGCGAGGGGATTTCGCCGCGCTGGTGGTAGCACCGCGATCCACGTCGGGGATGGTGCAGCGAATGTCTCAAGCCTTCGTTGAGATTTGGCTGAGATTCGATGGAGGCGTGCAGCTGCAGTCCACCCGGGGTCTATCTGCAGCGGATGCACGGTTACGGCAACAAACTGGCAATCCCCTTCGGCAATACGCGAACGCAACCGTCCGGCCGAACCGGAGAGGACGGTGGGTCAAAAGCGCTGAATCATCCCCAGCGCAGTCTGGCTATTTCCCCGCCCGATGCCGCGCTGGTTCACCTCAGTCCCCAGGTTGGCGGGGTTGTCGGTAGCGTGGTAATTCAGCTGGCCGTAGAAGTCACGTGACGACGCCCGCCATGCAATCCGCATTCGCTACAAACGCTTGCATAGTTGCCTGAGGCAAGTAATAATTTGCCTCAGGCAACTATGGGGTGACGCATGTCCAGCCGAGAGCAACTTATCGCCCGCGCCGAATTCGTCCGGCGATTCAACCGCTTCTACACTCGCCAGATCGGGGTGCTTCACGAGCACCTGCTGGAAAGTGAATTTTCTCTGACCGAAGTCCGCATTCTGTATGAGCTCGCCCACAGGGACGGGCTCACGACCTCGGACCTTTGCCGGGAACTCGGGCTGAACGCCGGGTACATGAGCCGTGTCATCGCCGGCTTCGAAAAAAAGGGGCTGGTCGTCAAGCAGCGATCGGAGACGGATGCGCGGGTCAGTGAACTGGCTCTCACCGCGCCTGGCCGCGACACGTTCGAACCGCTGAACGTAGCGTCCCGGAACGAGGTCATGGCAATGCTCGAGCGCCTGACGGACGCCGAACAGCAGGAACTCGTCGATGCCATGGCGCAGGTCCACGGTTTGTTGGGCGAATCGACCGCAAGCTATGTTTTGAGAGATCCCCGGCCCGGCGATATGGGATGGATCGTCCATAAGCAGGCCGTGCTCTACGCGCAAGAGTACGGCTGGAACGCAGAGTTCGAAGCCTTGGTCGCGGAGATTGTTGCCAGGTACATCCGTGACTACGATGCCACCTCGGAGCGCTGCTGGATCGCCGAGAGGGACGGCAAGCCGGTGGGCTCAGTCTTCGTGGTTCGTCATGACGCGGAAACCGCGAAGCTCCGGCTGCTGTATGTCGACGCCAGCGCACGCGGGATGGGAATCGGCAATCGGCTGGTTGACGAATGTCTGCGATTTGCGCGCTCCGCCCGTTATAAGCGCATGGTCCTGTGGACCAACAGCGTCTTGACGGACGCGCGGCGAATCTACGAGAAGGCAGGCTTTCAACTTGTGGAAGAGGAGCCGCACCACAGCTTCGGCAAGGACTTGACTGGCCAGATCTGGGCCCGTGATCTGTGAGCGCCAAGGCGTCGGCCACCCTTGCCGCGGCGACCACCGGAATCCTGGTCGGCGCGGCGATGGTATCCACTCGGGCAGTGTCTGAAGACGCTTCGCCCGCCACGTTAGCGTTTCTCCGCTATTTCATCGGCATGGGCGTGCTCGCAGCACCCGTCTGGCTCGGCGCGCGCCCTCGCTTCGCATGGCGAGATGCGTTCGCTATCAGCCTGCTAGGGATATTCCAGTTTGCCGTGCTCATTGTGCTGCTCAACCATGCCTTAGCCATCCTTCCTGCCGCAACGTGCGCGCTCGTCTTTTCGACCATGCCGCTCTTCACAATGACGTTAGCTGTAGCAAGTCGTAGCGAAGCATTCAGCCTGCACAAATTGTTTGGTCTCCTGATCGCGCTCGCCGGTGTGGCGGTCTTGCTGCGTGCACCGTTTGCCCACCCAGGATCGGTGGACATGGGTGCGCTAAGCGCGCTGATCGGTGCCACGTTGATCGGCGCCGTGTGCAGCCTTCTATATCGGCCGCTTCTGAAGCGCTATCCGGCGTTGCCGACGAGCGCGCTGGCCATGAGCGCAGCCGTGGTGTTTCTTGTCGGCCTTTGCTGGATAACGGCCCAACCGTTGATGCCCACTCTCTCCATGACGCAATGGGAGAACGTCGGCTTTATAGGCCTGTCGAGCGGTGTCGGGTACTTCTGCTGGTTGTGGGCATTGACCAGGCTTGATGCAAGCCGCGTCGTCGCTTTTCAGGCACTTGGCCCTGTCACTGCGGCTGTTGTTGAAGTCGTCGTGACACGTCAATGGCCAACTTCAACCCTTGTCATTGCAGTCGCTCTCGTGGTCAGTGGGCTTCTCGTCAGCCAATGGCGCAAACCAGAACGAGAAATCGCGCATTCGGTCGCTGACGCGTAGCTGCTAATTCAGTCATGTGAATAGGGCGATTGATATAGTCGACTCTAAATGGTCGATAAAAGAACTTAAATCGAATATGGAATTCCTATGAGGATTCCTCCAGAATGACCTCTGGCCTCGCAAAGCCAGCGCCGGGGTGTTTGCTCAATGTCGCGAATTGCACGAAGCCATGCCGCTTCTGTCGCATCACCACAACATCCAAAAGTTATTCAGCAGCGACTTACGCGCCTGCCAGGTACCGTCGTTTATGGAATTTGAATGGAATATGACAAAGAACGGGAATACTTCGTTCTATCAAGTATTCCATGGAATCATTTCTGCCGAACACCCAGGATTCGTACACTTCACGGGCACTGCTCACTTCATTTCGCTGATATCTGGAGTCGCCCGTGAAAAAGATCCGCCTGACTCTCGCTGCTTCCGGTCTGGTTGCCGCAGCGACCGTGCATGCGCAAAGTTCCGTTACGCTTTACGGCCTTATCGACGCCGGTCTGATGTATACGAACAACGTAAAGAAAGGGACGGCGCAAGGCGCACTCTGGCAGGCCACGAGCGGAAACATCAACGGTAGCCGCTGGGGGTTGCGCGGCGCCGAGGATCTCGGCGGCGGGCTCAAAGCCGTGTTCGTACTCGAAAACGGCTTCAATGTGCAAAACGGCAAGCTTGGTCAGGACAGCAGACTGTTTGGGCGCCAGGCGTATGTCGGCCTATCGTCCGGCCAGTTCGGCACGCTCACGCTCGGCCGTCAATACGATTCTCTCGTCGACTTCGTGTCGCCCCTGTCCGGCACCGCGGGTACGTTCGGCGATACCGGCTTCGCTCATCCGTTCGACAACGACAACCTGAACCACTCACTGCGGATGAACAATGCGGTGAAGTACGCGAGCGCCAACTATGCCGGATTCCAGTTCGGCGGTCTGTATGCGTTCTCGAACAACACGCAGTTCGCCGTCAACAGAGCCTACAGTGCGGGCGCGAGCTATACCTGGGGCCCGTTGAACGTGGCTGCCGGTTATCTGCAGATCAATGGATCAACCGGTACTTCGGCAAGCAGTTCAGGTGCAGTGGATATTGGCGAATCGACGGCAAACGGCACGGGTGGCTTCGTGCTCGGGGCAGACGTCCAGCGCACAGTGGGTGCCGGCATCAACTACACGTTCGGGCCGGCCGCGGTTGGTTTCGTCTATACGCACAGCCAGTATCAGGGCACGACGTCATTCGGCCAGACCAACGTGAACAACAGCGGCACGATGCGATTCGACAACTATGAACTGAACGGAAGGTACACGTTCACGCCTGCGTTCCACATCGGCATTGCGTACACATACACCGATGGTAGCGTAGGCAACGGCAGCAACACAGCCTTTGGCTCGGACCCGAAGTGGAATCAGGTGAATCTGCAGGCCGTGTACATGTTCTCCAAGCGCACGGACGTCTACGCCGAAGCGATGTACCAGCACGTTTCGGGTCACCAGTACGTCGCGTTCATCAACACCGCAGGCGGCGCATCGTCAACGGGGAATCAGGTCGTGGCAACGGTGGGCTTCCGCACGCGGTTCTAACCTTCCTTTGGGCGCAGCGGTCCGGCGCCGTTCGGACATTGGAAGGTCCACGTCACATCGTTCCGCTGCCGCTGCCAGTACCGCCAGTGCCGGAAGAGGGGGCGGACGTCGCCGTAAGCGGATGCGCGGCGCCCGCCGCCGACAGCAGCGAGACGGCGGTTGGATCGGGCATGCCATTCGCGTCGATCGCACCTGCTGCCGCCAGCGTGCCCAGATCGCTATCGACACCTGCCTGGCCAACCGTAAAGGATGTCGTGAGAAATGCCGGTGCCGACAGCGTGACCGCATAGTGCTGCTGCAGACTCGTGACGACTGCGGATTGCGCGGCCTGCACGTCGGACGAGTTGCCCAGCACCTGCTGGTACTGCGAGTTGGTCGGAAAGCCCGCTATCAAACCACTCTCGTTCGTGCCGAGTTGCGAAGCGAGGTAGACAAGCATCAGCTCGGTCTCCGGCGTCGTATTGAAGGTGCCCCCGGCAAACGCCACCGAATGCAGGCTCACGCTGCCGGAGCTTACGGTGAGGATGCAGGGAGGCGTGGCATTGAAGGTGATCGCGTAGTGTCCACCGCCGTCGGACAGGGCGGACCCCGAGCCCTGAGCGCAACTGAGGTTGACCGTCGCGCTGGCGATCGCTGTGCCGGTGGCGGCCGTGCCGGAGATAGTGACGTTCGGCGTCACGGTTGTGCCGCCGCAGCCATTGAGGCCAATGCATGAGTTTCCGCCGCAGGCGGCAAGCGTTGCGAGCGAAGCGACGCAAATTGCCGCCCGCGCCGGGCGAACGAAGCACGCGTGGTGAGCGTTCATGGTTGCCCGCCGTTGCCGTCATTCACGCTCCGGATGGCGCAGTCGCGAATGATGCCGGCCATAAGACATGTAGATCAGCATGCCGATCAGCAGCCAGACGATCAGCCGTACCCACGTGATGAGCGGCAGTCCCACCATCAGCAACACGCAAAACGCGATGCCGAGAATGGGGACAATCGGCACGCCGGGCGCGCGGAATGGACGGCTCGCGTCGGAGTCGCTGCGCCGCAGGTACATGACTGCGCCGCACACGAGCACGAACGCGAACAGCGTGCCGATGCTGACCATCTCGCCTAGTACGCCGATCGGCGTGAGGGCCGCCACGATGGCGACGATCGTGCCGATCATGATCTGGCTTCGATGCGGCGTGTGCAGCCGCGGATGGACGGTGGAGAACAGATGGGGAAGCAGTCTGTCCTCCGACATCGTGAAGAAGATCCGGCTCTGCCCATAGAGCAGCACGAGTATCACGGTGGTCAGCCCGGTTAGCGCACCGATCTTGATCAGTATGGAGAACCAGGTGAAGCCGATAGCGTCGACGCCCTTGGCGATCGGATCGGGTACGTTCAGTTCTGCGTATGGAACGAGTCCGGTGAGCACGGCGGCCACCAGGATATAGAGCAAGGTGCAGATGACGAGCGAGCCGAGGATCCCGATCGGCATGTCGCGCTGAGGCTGTTTCGCCTCCTGTGCAGCGGTCGATACCGCATCGAAGCCGATGAAGGCGAAGAACACGACCGCTGAGCCACGCAGAATGCCGCTCGCCCCGAAGCTGCCGAACGCGCCGGTGTTGGGGGGGACGAAGGGATGCCAGTTGGCGGGATGCACGAAGAACACGCCGATGACGATGAAGGCCACCACGACCGTCAGCTTGACTGCGACCATCACGTTGTTGATGCGTGCCGACTCGCGCGTGCCGAGCACCAGCATCGTAGTGAGAATCGCGATGATCAGCACGGCGGGGAGATTGATGATGCCGGCGACAGTCGAGCCGTCAGGCAACGGGACTGTCGTGCCGGGTGCGGCGGCAAGCGTAGGCGGGATGCTGATTCCGACGTTGCGCAACAGGCTGACGATATACCCTGACCAGCCGACGGCGACCGTCGCGGCGCCCATGGCGTACTCGAGAATCAGGTCCCAGCCGATGATCCACGCAAACACTTCGCCAAGCGTCGCATAGGTATACGTGTAAGTGCTGCCGCATACGGGGAGCATGGCGGCCAGTTCGGAGTAGCAGAGGCCGACAAACGCACAGGCAATGCCGCCCAGCACGAAGGACAGGATGATGCCCGGTCCGGCAAATTGTGCCGCCGCCGTGCCAGTGAGGACGAAAATACCCGCGCCGATAATGGCGCCGATTCCCATCGCCGTGATGCTGGGCGCCCCCAGGGTCTTCGACAGCGCGCGACCGCCTTCGGTATCGGCGCTTCCTACTATGTCGGCGACGGACTTGCGCGCCGTGTAGCTCGTGTCAGCCATGATAGGTTGTCCCATTCAACAGTGACTGGAAACGACTCGATTCGGCTTGCCTTACTTCTTTAGAATAGACACAGGCGCGAGTGGGCGAAGGGTAAGTTTTCAGTTAACCGAACGACGACGACCGGCTTGCGTGGGCAGAGATGTTTCGGAACGCTTCATGCGCATCGGCAAGATGTGGGATCCGGACAATGCGCCACGCGTATCGCGGGATTCGTCGGCATCATTGATGGTCCGCCGTCCAGGCAAAGCCCATGCTCGCGCGGGCAGTTCAGCCGGACGGCGGCCAGGAGAAGTGGAATGGGCAACGACAAACCGTCGCCGCGGCGCGCGACATACGAGAAAGGGATCCGGATCGGCGAGTACGGATGGTTCGGCCGGCTGGCGGCCGTCGTCGTGAGCACAATCGTGCTGGTGGTGGCAGCGATGCTGTCGTTGGTGCTGCTCGCCGTGCTGTTCGGCGTGGGCGCGATTGTCGTCTGCTATCTCTGGTGGAAGATCCGCGCGCTGCGCCGGCAGGCGCGCGAGTTCGGCGACGACGGCCGGACCGTCGACGTCGAGGTCGTGCACAAGGACTCGCACGGCGACGATATCGCGAAACGCTGACCCGTGGGGCCCGCGCGAGTACCTTCAGCGTACGCGTAAACGACAGTAGGAATCGTGTTTGCGCGAATTATAAATACACAAGGCCGCGCAAGATATATCAAACGATTTCGGCCAATCGTAAGCATTCGACTTCCGCCACGCCGACTTACGCGTGTCGGTCCAGCATGCGTGCGCATTGCTGGGCAATCCGCGTGAAAGCCTTGCATCTCTCGAGTTCGCCGTTCTTCAAAGGACACGGCGCGAGACTCCGCTTCCGCCATGTTCGCCACGGTTAGGAGATTCTACGATGAAGACTCAAAATATAGGAATGCTACTGATTGTCGGTGCGAGTGGTATGTTCGCCGGCGGTATCGCGCACAGCGATCCGCACGGCCCGCAAGCCATCCAGCGGGGCGCGGGCTTCATCAGGAGCTTTCAGATTATTGCTTCCGAACCGGCGTTTGGCGGTGCGACGCCTGCGGGCGCGGCTGGACCATATGAGGTCATCACCGCCGTCGTGCACGGCGCCCTCGATCCGCGCTCTCCGCTCAACGCGGGCATTGTCAACATCAGGAACGCGCCTGTCGGCGTCGATGGTTACGTCGACTATTGGACCGATGTCGTGATCCTGCGTCCGCAAAGCGCGGCGAGCGCCACGCGCGTGCTCTTCTATGACGTCGTGAATCGCGGCAACAAGCTCGCCGACGGGTCCTTCATTGGTGGAGGCGCGCTCGATACCGGCGCACCCCCGCCGTCTACATTCCCGTCGCTGCTGCGCCATGGCTATACGATTCTCTGGAGCGGCTGGCAAGGCGACATTCCGCTCAACGGTACGAGTACGCTGGCCGGCACGGGGCTGGTCGGCACGAGGTTCCCCGTGGCCACCAACAAGGACGGTTCGCCGATGACGGCGCTGTCCCGCGAAGAGTTCATTCCCGACTATGCGGGAGGCGATCCGGCGACGATTCCGCTCACGTACCCGCCCGCCGATCTCAACGACACGGGCAGCGTCACCTTCACCGCGCGGCAATCGTGGCTATCGGCCTACGGCAGCATTCCGGGCGGCGTGCAAACCTACACGGCGCCTTCGGCGAAAGTGAGTACGTGGAGCTATATCAGCACGCCGAACAATGTCTATGAAGGGAATGACTCGGTCAAGTTCACGCCGCCCGCGTCGGTGCCGGGTCCCAACGGCAGGACTGTCCCGCCTGATGCCGGGACGATCTACAGCTTCGTTTACAAGGCCGCGGCGCCGACGATCGACGGCATCGGCTTTGCGGCGCTGCGCGATCTCGTTTCATGGCTGCGCTACGACAGGGCCGATGCGCGAGGCGTACAGAATCCGCTCAACGATCTGAAGGATGCGGCGTGTGCCGCGTCGAGATGTTCCAGAGATACGAACTTCGACGTCGCGATCGGGGAGGGCATTTCGCAGTCGGGCCGCTTCATCAAGGACTTTCTCTATCAGGGGTTCAACGAGGACAAGCGCGGAAGGATCGTTTTCGACGGACTATTCCCGATCATTTCCGCTGCCCGCCGCACGTGGACCAACGCGGCGTTCGCACAGCCGGGACGGTGGTCGAAACAGCATGAAGACCACTTCATGCCGGGTTTCCAGTTCCCCTTCACCTACGCGGTCACGACCGATCCGGTCAGCGGCGCGACCGATGGACTGCTGAAGCGTTGCGAGGCCTCCGGTACGTGTCCGAAGATCATGCAACTCGACGGCGCATTTGAATGGTGGGGCGGCGCCGCGTCGCTGGTCGTCACGGATGGACGGGGCAACGACATCCACTTGCCGCCGAACGTGCGTTACTACCTCGTGCCGGGCACGCAGCACGGCGGCGGTAGCGGCGTGACCACGGGTAACTTCACGGTGCCGGCCACAGGCAGTCTGTGTCAGTTGCCGGGCTCGCCCGTGGAGGAAACGCCCGTCGAGCGCGCGTTGATTCCCGCGCTGGTCGCGTGGGCCGGCAGGGGCGCGGAGCCGCCCGCCTCGCAATATCCGACCGTGGCATCTGGCAATCTGGTCGCGCCGACGCAAGCGGCGACGGGCTTCCCTAATCTCGAGAGCGTGACCGTGCCGAGCGGCCCCGCCGCGACGCCGACAGCGCTCAGTCTCACGTTCAACGGCGAATACAATCAGGTCTTCGTGACCGACTACAGCAAGGCCGTGCCGGTCGTGAACACTGCACAGCCCTATACGATTCTCGTGCCCAAGGTCGACGCTAACGGCAACGAAACCACGGGGGTACTCGTGTCGGACGTGAGCGTACCGCTCGCGACCTACACCGGGTGGAACTATCGCGGTGCGGGCCACGCGATCGGCGAAGGCTGCATCTCCAACGGCGCGGCGATTCCGTTCGCGGTGAACGCGTCCGCGCAGTCAGGCGGCGTCGATAGCCGCGCCACATTGAACGCGCTCTATAGCGGCAGCCGCTCGCGCTATCAGGCGGCGGTTGCGACGGCGGCGAATGCACTCGTCAAGCAAGGCTACTTGCTGCAGGACGATGCGACGAACGTCTTCATCAGCAACGCAGCGCAGATTTCTCCGACCCTGCTGCCGAATCCTTGAACCGCGACCCGGCGTCGTCGCGTAGCGCAAGCGAGTTGCAACACGCGCGGCGACGCTCCTTATCGTCGCTTGGGTCTCTACTGCACCGTAATGGTCGCCTTCATATACGGGTGGATGCCGCAGAACACCTTGTACACCCCCGGCTTGTCGAACTTGAACTGATACGTGTCGTTCTGGTCGAGCGCGGCGGAGTGAAAGACGCCGGCATCGTTGACGACCGTATGTGGTTCGCCGTCCATATTTTTCCAGGTCACCGTGGTGCCTGCCTTCACGGTGAGCGCCATGGGCGAAAACATGAAATTCTTGATGTCGATTTCATTGGGCTCTTGCGCTTGCGCGGCAGGCGCACCCAGCGACGCCCCCGCCACGAGCATCCCGATCCCGTAGAAGAGGGCGAACGCGCGACGATAGTGATTGGAGAGCATGGCTCGGATCCTTGTTCAATGAGCGAGACGCGCGGTCAGGCGAGGGACGTGTCGGAAAGCGTCGCCGCGAGGGGATGGCGCGTGATCCGGATGCTGGTCACGCCAAGCATCTTCGGCAACTGATCGCTTGCCACCTTGAGCGGCCCGGGTCCGGGACCGTCGCCGGCTGTCGGTTGCGGATAGGCGGTCGAGCGTGCCGTGTGGAACGTGATATTGCCTTCCACCTTGGAAACGATCTGATGTATATGGCCATTGAGCACGGTCACCGAGCCGAAGCGCTTTAGATAATCCATGGCCTGGCCCGCATCGCCGGTGCCCCATCCCCATGGTTCGTAGATCGTCCACATCGGCATGTGCGTAAACACGACGATCGGCGTGCTCGACGTGCGGCCCTTCAGATCGTTTTCCAGCCAGGCGAGCTGGTCCTCGCCCAGGTTGCCCAGCCCGTTCGGCTTGAAATGCATCACGTTGACGAGCGCGATGAAGTGCACGCCATTGTGGTCGAAGCTGTAATAGCCCCGGTTGTCCGATGCCTTGCCGAAACGCTTGAAGTATTCGCCTTGCGGTCCATCGGTCACATCGTGTTCGCCGGGCGTCGTGTGCAACTCGGTAATGTCGAGACCGGACAGCAATTGCGCCGCCAGATCGAATTCCTCAGGTTTGGAGAGATGGGTGATATCGCCCGTGTGAATCGCGAGGGCGGGTTTGACGGGCATCGCGTTCACATAGTCGATGGTCTGTTTGAGCGTGCCCGCGACATCGGGATTGGCTTCCTTGTTGAAGCCAATATGCGAGTCGCTGATCTGCAGAAAGAGCGGCACGCCGGCGTTTTCTTTGCTGCTCGCCGCCAGCGCCAGCTCCACGGGCGTGAGGACGCCTCCGGCCAGAACGAACACGGTGCCGGCGCCACCGAAGGCGAGGCATTTCAGGGCGCTGCGGCGTGACGGTTGGGAAGGAAGATCTGACGACATGATGTCCTCTCGCGTGGGTTCGGGAAGTCGACCGCCGGTGCAATACTGAGCGCCTCCAGGGCGGGCTTCACGTGCAATACCGCGAGAGCCGCTGTTTTATTCCCAGATTTTTTTCGCGAGTCGAGCGCGGGAATAACCGGCGTGGGTTCGCGGTATGGCAGGCGTGGCACACGAAATGGTGGAAACACATATGGACTACGTCGACACGACCCGTCGCCGCGCGAGCGAAGCGAGAATCAACGTTCAATTTTTTCTGCGCCGGCTGCAACTCACGTCGGGCCTCGTGATGCTGACGTATCTCTTTCTGCATCTGGTCAATCACGCGCTCGGCATCTGGTCGCTCGAGCTTGCCGGACGCGGTCTCGTACTCGCGCTGCGGCTTTGGCGCAGTACGCCTGGCACGATCGCGCTGTATGGCGCCGCATCGATGCATTTTGTGCTGGCGCTGCACACGATATACGGGCGGCGCCATTGGGCACTGCCGCCCGCGGAATGGATCCGCCTGTGGGCAGGGCTCAGCCTGCCGCTCCTGCTGATCCGCCATGCGGTGACGACCCGGCTCGCGTCTTCGCTCTATGGTTTCGAACCGAACTACGAGCGCGTCATTGTCGTGCTGCTCACGAGCGGCACGCAGGGACTGCAACTCGCGCTGTTAGCGCCTGGCTGGATACACGGATGCCTCGGGCTGTGGTTCCGGTTGCGCCACCATGCATGGGCGCGTCGCATGCGGGTCGCGCTGCTGATTCTCTTTGTCCTGTTGCCGCTGCTTTCCGCAGCGGGCTTCGTCCACATGATGCGAGCCGTCGAGGGGAAGAGTCACCTGCTTCCGCCGGTCGATGCCGCGCTCGTCGTCCATCAAGCCGCCCTCAATGGCGCACGTCACGATCTCGTCACGCTCTATCTCGCGCTGATTGCCGGCACGCTGATCCTGGGCCAGTTGCGCAACGCGCTGGAGCGCCGCAAGCTGCGGAGAGACTCGCTGGCCGCTAGTTTGCTGGCCCGCAGTGCATCGTGCGAACAGAATGTCCAGGAATGACTTCGATGTCGAATTTGTTCCGATACGAAGGCGAAAACTTTATATTCAGCGCATGCGGAGAAGGGCGAATATACGGGTTCCAGACGTTGACGAGAGCGGGGGACGCTTCGTCAGCGAGTCGCGAGCATCCGGGAGGAGACATGTCCGCAGTTTGTGCGATCCACAGGGATTTGCGTTCCGAGACGTTGAGTTCGGTCGCTGCGCGATTCAAAGGCAGGACGGTGCGCCTGTGTTCAGGCGGGCCGTTAATGACGGTGAACCAGGTCGTGCCGACGGCATTCGGTCCGCAGCTTTCCTGTGCATGGTTCGAGTCGCCCGACTCGACGAAGCTGGTGCGGGCCGTGTTCAGTACCGATGCGGTTCAGTTCGCTTCAGCGTAGTCGGAAACTCAGACGCTGTAACCCGAATTGCGCATCAGCTGGCGCGACACGTCACCGCCCGCGCCTTGCGCATCGAACTGCTCGCGGAGCTTAGTGTCTGCCTTGCGGGTCACGCCGCGGTGCATGGCCACGATGATCGCGAAGCAAGCGATTAGAAAGATCGGTAAGGTAAGCATTATGTTGCTCCTGGCTGATCAGATCCGACCGGATATCTGTCGGTCTGCGTTGAGGCGCATGGCCCGGGCCGGAGCGGGCCAACCTGGCCGGGCCAATGGCGTTCACCGCCAGCGGCCAGAACGTTCACGATTTATCATTCGTGACGTGAGATGCCAAAATACACAGATAACCCGTAACGAGGCGATGACCCGCCGGCCGCTCGGGATGATCCGCCCCTCTTTGCCGGGCCGCACGCCCGCGCATCGAAGATGGCCGGAGACTCTTGAGACCAGGACGCCGAATCCCATCTACCTGTCGTGAACCAGCGTATCCGCCCCCCCTTGCCGCCTGAATGGCCGTTTCCGCCGTATCGCGACGTCTCCGGCCGCGCGTTCGGCGATCTCGTCGCGCTTCAATATCGCGGCGCCGGCATGTGGCTCTGGCGGTGCCGGTGCGGCGCCCACGTCACGGCCGCGCTGGATGCGGTGGAGGGCGGCCAGACGCGGGATTGCGGCTGCGGTGAGCAGCGTCGCGTGTGGCGGTCCCGGCCGGGTTCGCCTGCGCTGAAGGGCGGTGAGGTGTTCGGCCAGCTGACGACGGATCGCTATGCCGGCGATGGCAAGTGGGTTTGCCGGTGCGACTGCGGCAATGAGGTGACCGTGAGCGCCGGGCGCCTGCGGCTGGGCCAGGCGCGCTCGTGTGGCCGCTGCCTGGGCGCTTTAACCGGCTGAGAGATGCGCGCTCGTCACGACTTGACCGGAACCCCGTAAGCGCTGACGATGCGCGCGTCCTGCTCGGCCGCCGAAAACAGCTCCCATTCGAGACCGTTCACGTCGACGCTGCTCGAATAGCCGGTTGCCGCGTCGTCTTCGAATCCAACGTGGCGCAACATTCCCGCTTGCGCCGGTTTTTCGTTGATCGAAAAGTTGAGGAGATCGGTGCGCCACATCGCGTACTGGCCTGGCACGACAGCTGACGGTGGTTGTCCGAGCAGCTGGCTATAGTCTGCGATCGAGGCTTCGAGGTTCGAAACGGCCAGTGCGATATGAAAGCGCTTCATGAGGGGCTCCGTGACTGTTCGGCACATCGTAAGCCGCGCGCAGCCGCATAAACAGTTCAGCAACCATTCTGGTATGCGGACTACTCGTCATTCTCCCGCCAGGCGAGCTACCGCTTCGCCCTCGCTTTCTCGCTCCAGAAAAGCCGCCACTGCCGACGCCTCCATCGGGCGCGAACAGTAGTAGCCCTGAATGAGCGTGGCCCCGAGCGCCGCGACCGTTTGCAGTTCGGCCGCTGTTTCCACGCCTTCGACGATGCAGTCGAGCGACATTTGCCGGCTGAGGTTGAGCAGCGTGCGGACCACGGTGAACGCCGTCGTGCGCTCCTTGAGACCGCTCACGAACATCCTGTCGATCTTCAGGCGTGTGAGTGGAAGTTTGCACAGGTACGAGAGGCTCGAATAGCCGGTGCCAAAATCGTCGACCGACAAACCGCAGCCCAGCGCGCGCAGCACCTTGGCCGCTTTCTGGACCTGGTCGAAGTCCTTGGCCATCGCGGTTTCGGTGATCTCGAAGTCGAGTCGCGCCGGGTCGATGCCGCTGCTGACAATGCACCGGGCCAACTCTTTCACCGCGGACTCACTGGCGAAATCATGCGCGGAGAGGTTGAAGGACAAGCGGATATGCGCCGGCCATTGCTTCGCGCAGGCCAGGGCCTTGATAAACAGCGCGAGGGTCAAGCCGTTGATGACGCCGTTGCGTTCCGCGGCAGGAATGAATTCATCGGGCGGGACCGTGCCGAGCAACGCGCTGCGCCAGCGCGCCAGGGCTTCGAAACCAACGGTGCGCTGGCGCTCGAGTGAGTAGATCGGCTGGAACGCGAGATAAAGTTCGCTGGCGAGATCGGGGGAGCGCAGCGCCTGGGCAATCTGCGACTCGCGAATGATGGCGTTGCGGTGCGTCTCCGAAAAGATGGTCACCGAGCCGCGCGAGCGGCGCTTGCCTTCGTAAAGCGCGTAGTCTGCCGTTTCGAACAAATCCGCCTTGTTTCGTGAAATGTGCGGATAGGTGGAGAAGCCGATCGTCGCCCCGAGCCGAACGGAAATCTCGCCGACCTGTACGGGACAGTGAAAAACGTCGCAGATGGTGCGGCCGAGTTGCGAGAGGCCGGCGTCCGTGCAGTCGTCCGTGACGATGACGCCGAATTCGTCGCCGCCCAGCCTCGCGATCGTGATCGTGCCGCGCGCCGCTCTGGCGAGGCGCGACGCGACTTCGGCCAGCACGTGGTCGCCCAGGGAGTGGCCGTGAATGTCGTTGACGGACTTGAAGCCGTCGAGATCGACGAGGCCTACCGCGAGCCGCCCGCCCGATGCCATGGCAGCATCGAAATGCTTGTCGAGCGAGGCGAAAAAGGCCCGCCGGTTGGGCAGATTCGTGAGACTGTCGATATTCGCGAGGCGCTTGTTTTCGCGTTGCGTGGCCACGAGATCCGCGAAGTTCTTGAATTGCGTGAAGGCAACGACCAGCATCGCCAGCGAAACCAGTGAGGTATCGATCGCGATCGCCTGGAATACGCCATTTCCCGAACTCAGGAATGTCACGACGAGTGCGCCGTTGACAATGGCGGTGACGGTGAACGCTGCCTTGATGACGTTCATCAGGCAGAAGATGACGCCGACGACCGTGATGGCCATGTAAAAGGCGACATGAAGCTTGAATGCCGCGCCGCCGTGAGGCAACAGGGACAGCGACCATGCCGTGAACGAGATGGAGAAGACCCAGGCGAGCCTGCCGGAATTGCGCACGATCGTAGCCGCATCTTCCGCACTGACATGGATCCTGGAGAGCCGCAACCAGGAGAGCACGCGAACGAAGCAAAATCCCGTGAGCACGAGCGGACAGATCACGCCCTGCCAGGCGGGAAGCTCGTTCTCGTGGGGCAGCACCATGCCCCACGTGTTGACGACCAGCAGCCCATACATCATGGGAAGCTGATAGATCATCACGCGCAACTGCGCCAGCTTCAGGGCCGCGCTGTTTCCGGCGAGGAAAGTGCGCCGAATCGTTCCCCAATACTGGGCCAGAACGTTGAACATGGTCTTGCGAGTCGGTGCGGTCCCGTTGCAACTGCCGGGAACGAAATGTAATACCTCCGTTTACGACCGCTCGCATGATTTCTGGAGGCAACGCGCGCGCTTTTCATTGCCGATGTCGCGGTCCCTATTTTTCATCAGGCTTTCAACTCGACTGCGTGGGTTCGCGCCTTTCGTTTCTTCAGCGACGCGACGACCTCGTCGACCATCGGATGGTGACGATGCGTGTTCCACAGCAGCGCAGCGGTGACCACCGAAATCTTTTCTTTCAGCGGCCGCACGACCACATTGCCGGGCGCAAGCTTGCGCATCGACGACGGCACGAGCGCCACGCCCTGGCCGCAGCCGACATAGGCAACTTGCGAAGTGACGGAGCGCACCTCGTGCGTGATGTGCGGCGTCAGGCCGTGCGAGCGGCAAACCGAAGTCAGGAAGTCGAAATACACCGGGCTGACCTGTCGCGACGACAGCACCAGTTGCTCGCCGGCTAGCGCCTGCAGCCGCACGCGGGGCAGGGCGGCCAGCGGATGGTCCTTCGGCAGCGCCACGGCCAGCCGGTCCTCGGCCAGCGGCATGGTGGCGATGCCGCTTCCCACCTCGCCGTCGATGCGCACGAACGCGAGATCGAGTTCGCCGGCTTCGAGCATCTGAATGGCGTCGACGCTATCGATTTCCTTGACGAGCACGGTCAGTTGCGGATGCGCGCGTTTGAGCGCATCCAGCACGGGCGGCACCGTTTCGAGCATCGCGGAGGTGATGGCCCCGACATGCAACACCCCCGACTGACCGGCGGCGACCTCGCGCACGACCCGCTCCAGCCGCTCGACCTGCCCGGCGAATTGCCGAACGGCCGGCAGGATCGCAGCGCCGGCCGGACTCAGTTGCGTGCCCTGCCGCGACCGGTAAAACAGTTCCAGCTTGAGCGACTGCTCGAGCACCTTGATCTGTTCCGTGAGCGGCGGCTGCGACATGTTCAGCCGCTGGGCGGCGCGCCCGAAATGCTGTTCCTCGGCAACTGCGAGGAACATCCATAGCTGCCGTATCAGCCTGAAGTCGATCGTATTGTTCATGGTGCGCGCATTTCCCGGTGGCCGATTGCTGTTCCGGAAATCGTATCACCGAGATACGAAATGCGAAATTTACCTATCAGCGGATCCACGCGAGGATTGCCGGACTTTCCAACGGAGCCGAGTGTGATGACCACGCCTTCCTTCCTCGATCGACTTGCGTCACTGGACACCAACACGGTTTCCGATGCACTCGACTTTCTCGGCCTGCCCGGTGCAACTTATGGCCTGCGTCCGCTTTGGGACTGCCCGAAGATCGTCGGCCGCGCCAGGACCATCTTGCTCGGGCCGAAGCAGGACGCCAAACCCGGCGTGCATCTTATCTCGCCTGTCGTCGACGCGGTCACGACGAACGATCGCGTGCTGGTGATCGCGGGCGGCGTGGAGGGCGTTTCCTGCTGGGGCGACATCCTCGCCAACGCCGCCACGGCGAAGCGGATTCGCGGCTCGGTCATCGACGGCGTGAGCCGCGATATCGACGGCAGCGAAGCGATCGGCTACCCGGTCTACGGCCGGGGCGTCACGATGATCAGCGCGCGCAATCGCGTGGTCCAGATCGACTCGGGCAAACCGGTGCAAATGGCGGGTGTCACCGTGCATGAAAACGACTATGTGATTGCGGATCGATGCGGCACGGTGTTCGTTCCCGAAGGCCATATCGAAGCGGTGTTGGCGCTGGGCGAGCGGATCGCGCGCCGCCAGGACGGTATGGTGGCGGCGGTGCGCGCCGGGCGCCCGGTTGCAGACGTCATGCATGACAAGGAATTCGAGGCGATTGCAATTCGATGAGCGACGCAAAACTCCCCGTATTGAACCGCTTCCTCGCGGCGGCGAAGCCTTCGGCCACTTACAAGGTCATGGACCGTGTGGCCGCACGGCGCGCGAGCGGCGCGGCCGTGATTTCGCTCAGCGCCGGCGAGCCGGATTTCGACACCCCCCAGCACGTATGCGAAGCCGGCATCGCCGCCATTCGAGCGGGCCATACGCGTTATACGCAAGTCGCAGGGCTGCGGGCCTTGCGTGAAGCGATCGCCGGAAAGTATCAGCGTGAAAACCGGCTCGACGTGGACTGGCGCGATACGCTCGTATGCAGCGGCGGAAAGCAGGTGATCTTCAACGCACTCGCCGCGACGCTCAATGAGGACGACGAAGTCATCGTCCCCGCACCGTATTGGGTGAGCTACCCCGAGATCGTGCAGTTGTGCGGCGCCCGCGCCGTGATCGTGCCATGCGGCGCGCAAAGTGGCTTCAAGCTGACCGCGGATGCGCTGGACGCCGCGATTACGCCACGTACACGCTGGCTGATTCTGAATTCGCCATCCAATCCGACCGGCGCGGTTTACAGCCGTGCCGAGCTGCAGCAGCTTGCGCAAGTGCTGCTCGCCCATCCGCAGGTGCTCGTGCTTTCCGACGATATTTACGAGCATCTGATTTTCGACGGCCTCGAATTTTTCACGCTTGCCCAGGTCGAACCCCGGTTGCGCGAGCGCGTGCTGACGATGAACGGCGTTTCCAAGGCGTATGCGATGACGGGCTGGCGCATCGGCTTTTGTACCGGCCCGCGCTGGCTCATCGACGCGATGGAAAAACTGCAGGGCCAGCAGACGTCCGGGGCATCGACTATTTCGCAGCATGCCGCGCTGGCGGCGCTAAGCGGGCCGCAGGATTTCGTCGAGCGCTCGCGCGGCATATTTCAGCAACGGCGCGATCTCGTGGTCGAACAACTGAACAAGGCGCCGGGCATGCGCTGCGAGGCGCCACAGGGCGCGTTCTACGCCTTTGCCTCGTGCGCTGGCCTGATCGGCAAGACGACGCGAGGAGGCGCATATCTCAAGGATGACGAAGCAGTGGCCAATGCGCTGCTCGACGAAACCGGTGTGGCAACGGTGCACGGCAGCGCGTTCGGGCTGGGCCCCTATATTCGTATTGCCTATGCGCTGGACGATGTGTCGTTGCGGCACGCTTGCGCCGCCATCCAGAATTTTTGCCACACGCTTGCGGAGTGACCACGATGCCTCAGGAATTTACCCGTTCGGTGTTGTCGTTCGATGTGGATGGCACGGCGCTCGAGCTTTCCGCCATCCATCGAGAAGGCGACAAGGCGCCCATCGTGTTCCTTCACGGGTTCGGGTCCACGAAAGAGGACTACGCGGATATCGTGCGTTACGCGGCGTTCGAAGGGCACCCGTTCGTCGCGTACGACGCCCCGGGCTGCGGCGAAACGCAGTGTGCCGATCTCTCGAAAGTCGGCATACCGTTTCTCGTCGAGACCGCGCTCGCCGCGCTCGAACAGGTCGGCTTTGGCCGCTTCCATCTCGTCGGACACTCCATGGGCGGCCTGACTGCGCTCATGCTTGCCCACCGGCACCCGGAGCGCGTACTCAGCTTCGTGGATATCGAAGGCAACCTCGCGCCCGAGGACTGCTTTCTCAGCAGGCAGATCGTGGAGTATCCGCGCGCGGACGCCGAGCGCTTCTTCAGCGATTTCATCGAGCGCACGCGCCATGCACCGGCTTATGCGAGTGCGCTCTATGCCGCGAGTTTGCGCTACAAGGTCAGAGCCGAGGCGGTAGGGCCGATTTTCCGCTCGATGGTCGATCTGTCCGATAACGGCGACTTGATGCGCAAATTCCTCGGTTTGCCGTTTCCGCGCATGTTCATGTACGGGCAGCAGAACGCTTCGCTTTCGTACCTCGATCACATTCGCGAGCAGGGCGTGGCGTTGGCGGAAATTGCGGATTGCGGGCACTTCCCCATGTATTCGAACCCGGTCGCAATGTGGCGGGCCATTGCCGGATTTCAGCGGCACGTTTGACGAACCGCGCGTTGCGTACGAAACGACCTTGCCGCTGTTACCTATGATGCGCGTTGGATAAACGCGGTCTTGCCAGCAGCAGAGCGGCCAGTCGCAATGCAATGAGGTCGGCGCAAACGTTTGACATCCCCAGCTATATGGGCGCCCCGCTGTTCGCTCGCTACCCCGGCCTAAAGTTCGCGCAGCCGTTGCCGAAATACCAGCCATGGCGCGCAAACATCCCGACTATCCCAACAAGCCTCCCATCTGGGCAGAGGCGCGCGCGCTCGAGGCGAGCATTCGCGCCATCCGCCGTGCGCAAGGCAAGAAGAACCCCGAGGACTTCCCGGCGGGAAGCCCCGAATGCACCGCTGCCATGGATGAGTTCGTGCGCGACGTCTGCCGCGCCCTCGAGATCGATATCAACACGCTCGGCAAGGACTCCGGCGACTTTTAACGCGCTGGTCGGCCGTTCGTATCCTTCACGCGCGGGAATGCGGTTTGCGCGCCCCGGAACGACCGATGACGAGTTCACGAGGTTGCGCGTGAAAACGACTCTTACGCTCGCGTTGTCGTCATGTCTCGGCGTGGCGTTGCTCACGACGCAGCCAGCACATGGCGCAGATCCCATCCCCACACCCGACGCCGCGCCGCCGTGCGGCAAGCTCGTGGGGACAAACGCCGCCGGCGGCTTCGCACTGCGCAGCGGCGAACCGGTCGATTTCGTATCCGCGGGCCAGGCCACGCACGGCACGCTGCTCGTTTTCAGCGATGGACCCGTATTTCGCGCGTACTGGCAACCCGAAGGCAGCGAAGAGAAGTACGCACTCGCCAACGCGGGGCCCGACAGCGTGCGCCTCGTTTCGACGCCTCCGCAGGGCACGCCGACCCGTGGCGCCCAGCCCGGCGTTGCCACGCAGCCGTTGCAAGTGCTTTCCTGTCCGAAGCTTTAATTCCGCTTGAATGCCGTTTCCGGTCCATATCCCACCATGTGAACCGTCCTTTCGTATCGCGCCGCGAGCGACTAGTCTTTAACGATTCCAAACGGACGAACGGTCCGGCCCGTGACTGGCGCACCGCGCCGCGCAGCCGGCCTCGAAGGAGACAGATATGGAGCTCGAAACCCGCACCATGGCGCGCGTGACGGCAAGGCTCGTGCCGTTCCTGATCGTTTGCTATTTCGTGGCGTATCTCGATCGGGTCAACGTCGGTTTTGCGGCACTGCAGATGAACAAGGCACTCGATCTTTCCGCGAGCGCTTTCGGCTTTGGCGCAGGGATCTTCTTCATTGCCTATTTCTTCTTCGAGGTGCCGTCGAACCTGCTGCTCGAGCGTTTCGGCGCAAGGCGCTGGATCGCGCGCATCATGTTCACGTGGGGCATTATCGCGGGCGCGATGGCATTCATTCCGGACCTCGCCCGCATCACCGGCATGTCGAACGCGCACGTATTCTATGGACTGCGTATCTTGCTCGGTATCGCCGAGGCGGGTTTCTTCCCCGGCATCATCTTTCTGCTTACGCTGTGGTTTCCCGCCAAATACCGCGCGCGCGTGGTGGGCTATTTCATGGCGGCCATTCCGTTGTCGACGGTGATTGGCGGCCCGGTTTCCGGCTCGCTGCTGTCGCTGGACGGCAGAGGGGGGCTGGCGGGCTGGCAGTGGGTCTACCTGATCGAGGCGATACCCGCGCTCGTGCTCTCAGTGTGCGTGCTGTTCTATCTGACCGACAAACCCGCCGACGCCCGCTGGCTCGCCGACGACGAGCGCCGCTGGCTCGTCGATCGCCAGGCGCAGGAGCGCCGTCATCGGGAGAAAGTGCGCACGTTCAGCGTGCTGGAGGCGCTCATCAATCCGCGCGTGCTGGCGGTCGCGCTGATCTATTTCGGTGCGAATGCAACCAATTACGGCCTGAGCTTCTTCCTGCCGCAGATCGTCAAGGCGTTCGGGCTAACGAATTTGCAGACGGGCTTCGTCACTGCGTTGCCCTACGCGGTGGGCGTGGTTTCGATGGTGCTGTGGAGTCGGCGTTCCGATCGCCGCCTGGAACGCAAGCGTCACGTCGCATTTGCGCTGGCCGTCGCGGCCGCCGGTATTGCGGCTGCCGCGGGACTCGACAATCCGGTGCTCAAGATGTTGGCGCTTTCCATCGCGGGCTTCGGCATCTTCGGTTGCCTGCCGGTAATCTGGACGCTGCCGGCCGCATTCCTTTCGGGCGCGGCGGCGGCCGGCGGCATTGCCGCCGTCAATTCGCTCGGCAATCTGGCGGGCTTTTTCGGCCCCTACGCAATGGGCTGGATCAAGGACAGCACGGGCGGCTTCGGCGCGGGCCTGCTATGTCTTGCGGGAGCCGGGCTCGTGGGAGCGGGCGCGGCGCTCGTCCTCCATCACAACCCGGCGCTCGAAACGCTCGACGATTCGCCTCAAGCCGAAACGCACGGGGAGGGCGGTGTGGTGAGGCCGTGAGCGGCGCCTATGCACGCGATTGGCTCATTTCAGGCGCGCCATCACAAGCGTCGTGACTTTTCGATAGACGCGCCTGGCCTGGGCCCATGCCAGCGCCAGCTCGATGAGCCGCCCGCGTGCATTGAGCACGACGATACGCGATTCGTGCCTCGTTTCGCGATCCGCCCAACGCACCTTATAGTCGCCGTGCAGCGGCCGAAAGTCGAAATCGCGGCCATGGGCCTGGGCCCATTGCGCGATATATTCGATCAGCAGGTTCCCCACCGAAAACACGCTGAACGCCTCGTCATAGGTGGTGATCAAATACTCGACGCTGTGCGCGCCGACGAGATTGACCGATGCCGCCACCGGCTGCCCGTTGACCTGCACATAGGCGACGAGCGGCAGAGTGGTCAGATCGGTTCGCTTTGCAAGTTCGATAAAGAAGTCGCGTACGCGGTCGTCCATCAAATAGGGCGATTCGATTCCGCGCTTGAGCGCCCAATGGCGTTTGTTGGCGAATAGCCACCTCAATACGCGCTCGGTGTCCTCGGCGCTGTTGCACCACCCAAAACTGACTTCGCCTTCGCGCCGCAACCGCTTCGCGCTAGAACGCAGCGCGGCGCGCAGCGTCGAGTGCCGCGTCGCGAGGAAATCGTTCCATGTGGGCGCGGCGCGCAGGTTGATCGAATAGCCGGGCATCACGCGCCAGCGCTGCGGCAGCGCGCGCTGCACCCAGGACTGCGGCGCGGCGTCGAGCGCTCGTTGCAGCGGGCTGCCGTTTTCGAGCATCGGGATGTGGAGCACGTCGGCGTGAATCCGCAAGACGGCCTGGACCGCCGCATCGTAAAGTTCCGCGCGCCGGGTGTCGGCGACCAGCGGGCCGCCGTATTCCTCGCCGCAGCCGCAGCCCAACGCCTCGGCCCTTCGCCACGCGCCTTTGCGAGTAATTGCAACGGGCCATAGCGCCAGAAGGTCACGAGCGTCGTGCACCGTCGCGACTTCGACCTTCGCGCCGCGCTTCAGCGCTGCCGCGACGGCAGCCTCGCAGTAGGCAAAGCTGATGAAAGGCGAATACGCCTCGGCTCCGGATAAAAGCGCACGCCACTGGGGCTCGAAGGCACGAAACGCATCGACGGTCTCGCACGTGCGCAACTCGTACCGGAAGGATGCGGCCGGCGACGACTCGTATATCGCCACGACGGAGGTCGGCACTTGCGTCTCCTGAATAAATTCGTGGTGCTTGTAATTCAGCCTTCAAGGGAAGTGCTGAGGCGGTCTTTGGTCGTAATGCGGCGATTGCGGTCCGCGAATGTGTCGGGGCGCGCGCCGCGCACGCTTTGCCAGACGACGACGTTCTCGTGGTCCTCGGGTCCGAAGCCGACTTCGTCGTGATCGTACGGAAAGACGCCGGCGAACCAGCGCCGCAACTGACGGGAGTCGTCGAAGACTTCGCCGCACACGGGGTTATCGTAGACGATGAAAAGATGCTCGACGGTGCCGCTCGCGAGGCCCGCTTCGAGTTTATCGAGTAACGACGCCATCAACTCGGGTCCGAATGGATTGAACAGAAAGACGACCACGTTGCCCGACGGCACCTTCAGATCGGCGACGTTGGCGTGCAATGCGCGAATCGGCGGCCGTTGCGGAAAGCGCCGCGCCATGACGGTCGCGTTCGCGTTCGCCGTTCTCACGAGGTCTGCGCTGATGTCGTAGCCCAGCGCCAAAGAGAACGGGTACTCGGAGGCGACGATCATCGGCCGGCCTTTACCGCAACCGATGTCCATGAACGTATAGCCGGTGATATCGCCCAGGGTGTCGAGCGCGCGGCGGATGATGGTCGGCTGCGAGCCCATGTAAGGCCTGAGCTGGACGGCAAGATGGGCGTCGCGCTGCAGCGCGTTGGAATCGACCAGTCCGCTCGTGTCCGTGCCGTACTTGAGATCGATGGGGTGGCGCCGCAGGCAGCCGGAGTACACCGCGCGCAATACCGGAACGCGAATGCAGATGCGCCGTATCGGCGGGATGAACATGGCGCGCTGCACGCTGTCGGGCAACCGGGCCACCACATTCAGCAACGGTTGCTTGAGTGCGCGTCCGAGCGCGAATCGGGGGCCGCCGTGTGTTGTTGTTCGCATGGATCGATGCGCTGTGAACCTTCTGGATGGGGTTGCCGATCCATCATGATGGATCGGTGCGTCGCCAGGTCGCCGCCATTCATCGGTTGTATTTCGACAAAAAGGCCCGAATTCGTGGCTTACTAACGAGTGTCATATGGCTGGCGTAGGGTAGTGAGCAGAGAGCCAGATCGTCGTGGGTGGCGTGCCCTTTTTCCCCACCGTCCGGCGAAAGCGCTTTCATGGCGGCTGCCTCAATACTCTCCCTGATGTTTCCGCCTTTTTTTCCGTGCCTTAATGAGCGTTCTCGCGTGGTTCGGCGGGAGGAATGCTTCGGTTTCGCAAGGTATCGGTGCAGGCGGGTCTCCAGGTTTTTGTCTACGCAATACCCAACCGGAAGAGGCGAGACGATGAACGCGCGAGTGGATGCTGAAGCGCGCCGTAAGCGGTATGCAATGCACCGCCTTGGCCTGGCAATGAAGCGACTGATGAATGCCGAAGCGGAATCCGAAAAATTGATGGCGACGCGCTGGGTGAATGCCTGGAGCGCTTCTGTCGGCGAACGCTGGTTCGCGGCAAGCCCGTATGGCAGGCTGAGTCAGGCGGCGTTAATGCGTGCCCCGTTAAAGGGCTCGACAGATCCCCGTAACAGGCTGAAATCGGGACGGCAATCGTCAATATGAAACAAAACGCATATTTAATTGACCAATAGGGCCGCGAAACGATATTGTCATAATTTAGACATTTCCGCGTTTACCTTGGCTCTTGCAGAATACGAAACCACCCATCCTCTGAGCGTCGAACTGGATGGCGTGAACTACGCGGGTGCTTACCGCGTCATGGCCGGAAGCGTCATCGTCTACTTCGAAAACGAAATCAAGTTCGCGCAGTATGGAACGAATCGTCCGGAGATCATCGCCCGCTGGGTGTTGACGGACCTCTGCCGTAAATCCGATTCCCGCCGGCGCAAAGCAGGCAAGCGTTGATGCGCGCAGGCGCGTCGCATCGGCATGACGCCATGCGAGCATTCAGTGCGCGTTCTTGCGCAGGTTGCGAAGGTCCTCCCGTACGCGCCGCGAGACGAGCACGCTCAGATAATCCATCACACGTGCGCCGTCGCTGAACTCGGCCCACGTTTGCTCATACATCTTCGCGACGATTTCCAGCGGCGTTTGGGTTTCGGTCGCGATCGCCTTTACGACCTCTTCGGCCGCTTCCTGTTTCATCAACGCCTCCCGGGCGCATAGGCGCCCGGCGTGAGAACACTCGTGAATGGAGGTGGACGCTACTGCGCGCTAACGGCTTTGGCTGCGACGTCGTCGCCTTTGTCGCCGTGCCATTGCGCGCGGATCTTTGTCACGACCACGGCAGGCAGCGGAATATAGTCCAGTGCCTGGATCGTCGGCTCGCCGTGCGTGAGCGCCCAGTCGAAGAACTTCAGCGTCTCAGTGTTGCGCGCCGAGGCGTCCGGTGTCGCCTGCAACAGCACGTAGGTCGCGCCCATCACGGGCCATGCGTCCTTGCCCGGCTGATTGGTGAGCACCTGAAAGAGAGAGCTTGACCAGTCCGCATTCGCGGCCGCTGCGCTGAATGTCTGGATGCCCGGCTCCACGACCGCACCCGCCGCGTTGGTCATCGCCGTGTAGGTCAGATGATTCTGCTTCGTGAAGTCCCAGGCGACATAGCCAATCGCGCCGGGCAGGTAGCCCACGAACGTGGCGACGCCCTCATTGCCCTTACCGCCTATCCCCAGGGGCCAGTGAACATTGGTGCCTTCGCCGACCTTGCGTTTCCATTCGGGGCTCACCTGTGAGAGATAGTGCGTCCAGATCAGCGTCGTGCCCGAACCAT
Source organism: Paraburkholderia nodosa DSM 21604 (assembly GCF_000519185.1). GTDB lineage: Bacteria > Pseudomonadota > Gammaproteobacteria > Burkholderiales > Burkholderiaceae > Paraburkholderia > Paraburkholderia nodosa. The sequence continues at coordinate 58,358 of NZ_JAFA01000034.1, forward strand.
CCAGACGCCGCACGACGGCGATCGGCGTGTTGGGCATCTTGATCTTCGGATTGAGCCGCGCGATGGCCGGGTCGTCCCAGTACAGGATCTTGCCGAGAAAGATCTGGCCCAGCACCTCGCCGTTCAGCATCAACTGGCCGGCCTTGATGCCCGGAAGATTCACAACGGGAACCACGCCGCCGATCGCGGTGGGAAACTGCCGCAATCCGTCCTTGCTCAATTGCTCGCTCGTGAGCGGGGCGTCGGAGCCGGCGAAGTCGACCGTGTGCGCGACGATCTGCTTGATACCGTCCGTGGAGCCGGTGCTGCGGTAGATCACCTTGCCGCCGCCGGACTTCTGGTAGGCGGTGGCCCAGTGGCTGTAGAGGGGGGCGGCGAGCGTACTGCCGCATCCGGTCACGTCTTCGGCGCGGGCCGACAACGTGCAAACGCCGCAAACGAGTGCGGCAATCAGGGGGCGCAATGGTCTCACGAGCCTCTCCCGTTATTCATGTTCTCTGGGAAGTCGCGGAGTCTGTCTGGTCCGCGTACTGTCAATTACAGGATGGTGACAGGCAGGATTCAAATTGAATCCTGCTATCGTGCGGCGGTTTTATGACGAAGCGTTGCGTTTGTGTGCGCGACCGGATGATGAGGATAACAAACGAAATTGCCGGATCGAAAAACGGTCTAATCCGTTCGATTTCCGCAGAGGAAAACGCGTGAACGAAGCCGTATTGCCTGCAACGAATCTTTCACAAAATTTCGCTACGGTAAGCGGGATTGACCCCGAGTTCGTCTTGACAAAATGCTTGTAATTCCTTTCGGAGACGCTACAGATGGCCATCATTACCCCTCGCTCACCATTTTGCGGCGCTTGTTTTGCCGCACGTCCTTCCCGTCTTGCTCTTGCCGCTGCTTTTGTTTGCGCCAGTGCAGGTGCAGCCGCTGCCGCGCAAGACGCCAACGCGTTTTTCGGTGGTTCGGGCCTGCTCGTCGTGAGCCGCAGTGTCTACGACAACGTGTCGAGCAAACTCACCCCCGGCATGACGCTGCCGCCCAATTGCAATAGTGCGCAGGCGAGCTGCCCCACGGGCGGCGCGCCCACTGACGGCACGTATCCGGCCGTCTGGAACAACGCGCTCTACGATCCGAGCTTTGGCGTCACGGCGCGCATTTTCCTCGACACCATTGCGCCGGGAGGCCAGGTCGTCCACACGCTGGAAGTGCCCAACAGTCTGCATCCGGGCCATGGCCACGACCAGCTCGTGACGAGCTTCAGCTCCAAGTCCGAACTCGCGCTCAACCTTTCGAGCGACGGCCGTTACCTGACTTTCATGGGCTACGTTGCACCGCTCAACACGCTCGACGTATCGAACTCGAATACGCCGGGCGCGATCGATCCGACGAATCCGGACGGTCAGGCGTTCTATCGTGCGGTGGCGCGGCTCGATGCCGACGGGCACCTCTCCTTCACGGAGACCAATGCATACAGCGGCAATAACGGCCGCGCCGCATTGCTCAACAACGGCAACGACAACGGCAAAGGCAACGGTTTTTACTACACGGTGGGCAACGCAGGCAACGGTTCGAATCCGCAGCCGGCAGGCGTGATTCTCGGGGCGGGGGCGCAATTCATCGAGGCGACGCACCAGCATGAGGCGCAGCAAACGCCCGGCACGCCTACGCCGCTCGCGAGCTTCTCGGTCACGCAACTCGGTGCGAAGGCCGACAAGGTGGGCAAGGACGACAACTATCGCGGGCTCACCGTCTTCAACAACGTGGTGTACTTCACGAAGGGCAGCGGCAGCAACGGCGTGAACACGGTGTACTTCGTCGACACCACGGGCAAGGCGTGTCCCTCGGGTGGCGTAGGCGTGCCGGTGGCGGGCGCGAAACTGCCGTCCAACCCGCTTGCGTACGACGCTTCCACGTTGACGACGAGCGGCTTGCCGAGCAACGTATGCGTGCTCGCAGGCTTCCCGGCGACGCCGAACAAGACGGCGACGACGCTCTCGTACCCGTTCGGCCTGTGGTTCGCCAACGCGAATACGCTCTATGTGGCCGACGAGGGCGATGGCTATTCGGGTGGCACGGACCTGTACACGCACGCCGCGCAGCAGACCGGTGCGGGCCTGCAGAAGTGGGTGTACAACGCCGGAACGAAGTCTTGGAAGCTCGCGTACACACTCCAGAACGGCCTGAATCTGGGGACTTCGTACACCGTTGCAGGTTATCCGGTGGGCACGAACAGCGCGACCAGCCTGCCGTGGTCGCCCGCCACGGACGGCCTGCGTAACATCACGGGCCACGTCGAGCAGGACGGCACGGTCACGATCTGGGCGATCACGTCGACAGTGAGCGGCAACGGCGACCAGGGTGCAGACCCGAATCGCCTCGTCGCCGTGCGCGACGTGCTGCGCAACACCACGGTTTCGGGCGCTGCGAACGAGCGTTTCGTGACGCTGCGCAACGCGGGCTTCGGCGAAGTGCTGCGCGGCGTGGCGCTTGCGCCGGGCGGCCAGTTCGGCAAGTGGTTCTGATCGCCGCGCAGTCATGCACTAAAGGCCGGGCGTGCGTAGCGCCCGGCTTTTTTTGTCATTGCGGTGTGCGCGCTATTGGCTGTTGAATTTCGCAACGAGCGGGCCGAACACGTCGCTTAGCGCGGTCGTGCCGAAGCGCCGCTCGCTGCGGCTCGCTTCCACGTCGATGCGGCCGGTGTTGAATACGTCGTAAAGATCGGTGATGAGCCCGCCGTGTTTCTCGCTGAGTCCGGCTTTGAGAAGCATGGGGGCCCACGATTCGCGCGGCAGCGCATGAGGCGTGATCGTGCGGCCGCTCGCGGCGCTCAGTGCCGCCGCGATGTCGTTCACGCTGACCCTCTGCGGTCCTTCGATGCTCACGATTCTCGGCGTGCCGGACTGGTGCGATTCGAGCAGCAGCGCGGCGCTCGCCGTGCCAACGTCCTGTGCGGCGACCGTGGGAAAGCGGCGCTCCAAAGGCAGGTGGAGGCTCGGCAGCGTACCGGTTGCGAGCGCGCCGGGAATGAACGCCGCCCAGTTCTGCATATGTTCCGCCGAGCGCAGCAACACCAGTTGCGTGGCAATGGGCTTCAGCTGCTTTTCCAGGTAGTGATACAGCCGCGTGATGCCCGTATTCAACGGCAATTCCGCGCCATAGTCGGAAATGGCGAGCAGCGTGGCGGGCGGGTTTTCGCGCAGGGCGTCGGTCGCGACGTCGATCATCGTGCGCATGGTCGTTTCGGGATCCGTATCACCGGATGGAACGGGGCAGAGCAGCTGGACGGCGTGAGCGCCCTCGATTGCGGCCGCGACCGACTGCGCGTCGGTCAGATCGGCGAGCACGATTTCGCAGCCCAGCCCTGCAAGACTTTCGCCCTGGCGAGCGTGGCGCACCACGGCGCGCACGGGTTTGCCCGCACGACGCAACGCCGCGGCGGTGACGCGCCCGGCCTTTCCCGATGCTCCAAAAATCACGAACATGATCGCTTTCTCCTGGTGTGCGTGGTCTGCGTCATCGTAGGCAGACGAACGCCGCATGGCGCGCAGGAACGGATGGCGTTGCGCAGAAACGGATGATTGAATACGGCCACCATCGCGCGGTGCGCGAGCGTGGCCGTAATCCAGTAAACTGGCCGCAAACATCGCACGAATTCCCGCACGGCTTGAGCGTCGAAAAGGATTGCCATGAGCGCACTGACTGCAGATTCGAACCGGCACGCCGGAGCAAGCGTCAGCCTGCGTTCGAGCGCCGGATTGGGCTGGCATGGCGGTGGCGCCGAACTGCTGCGTGTGAGTGCGGGGCAGCATCGCTTCCCCGCGATGGCGGATCACCGCATTGGCATTCATGTCGGCACGCCGGTGCGTGCGCGATGCGCGTGCGACGGCCGCCGCCAATCGCGGCTTCAGGCGCACGGCGACGCGGATGTGGTGCCCGCCGGGGTCGAAGGCGAATGGACTGATGACGCAGACTGCACGATTCTGCGCGTGTGGTTCGACGACCGCTTCGTGCGATCGATTGCGGACCAAATGGAGAGCCCGCTGGGTAAGCGCGAGATCCGGCCGCATCTGCAGTTGCGCGACCCGCGCATCAATTCGCTGGCGGGCGCGCTGCTGGCCGAGATCGAGGCGGGAACGGCTTGCGACCCGCTATTTGCCGAGAGCATTTCCACGGCAATGGTCGTGCGGCTGCTCGGCGGCACGGGCGCGCCGGAAGGCCGGGGTGCAGCCGTGCTTGCGGCACACAAAGCGGCGCGCGTGACCGATTACATCGAGAGCCATCTCGATCAACGCCTCACGCTCGGCGAACTCGCTGCGCTCGTCGACCTGAGCGTGCCGCATTTCAAGGCCCTGTTTCGCGAAACGCTGGGCATGCCGGTCCATCAATATGTCGTGCGGCGGCGCGTCGAACGCGCGAGGGCGCTGCTCATCGAAGGCAAACTCAGTCTGAGCCAGGTGGCGCTCGAAGCGGGGTTCGCGCATCAAAGCCATATGGCGCACTGGATGACGCGGCTTCTCGGCGTCACGCCGCGCGCGTTCGCGAAGGGTTCGTGAACGCGGCGAAATCGTGAAGCGTTGAATCGCCGCGGCTGCGCACGTTACCGGTTGACGTCCACCACGAGCCGCCCGCGCACCTGCCCGGCGAGCAGATCGCTTGCGGCCGCAATGGCCTCGGCCAGGCCGATCTCCCGCGTAATCGTGTCGAGCTGCTTCAGATCGAGCGTCTCTCCCAAAGCGTGCCAGGCTTGCTGCCGCTGCGCAAACGGACGCGTGACGCTATTGATACCCAGCAGACTCACGCCGCGCAGAATGAATGGCGCGACCGTGGCGGGAAGATCCATACCTTGCGCCAGGCCGCAGGCAGCCACCGCTCCATCCGCGCGCAGGCTTGCGCAGACATTTGCCAACGTGTGGCCGCCTACCGAATCGATCGCGGCAGCCCAGCGTTCTTTTTGCAGCGGGCGGCCCGGCTCCGATAGCGAGGCGCGGTCGATGACTTCGACGGCGCCGAGCTGCTTCAGATACTCCGCCTCCTGCAGCCTGCCGGTCGACGCCACGACGCGATAGCCTCGGCGCGTAAGTAGCGCAATGGCAAAGCTGCCGACGCCGCCGCTCGCGCCCGTGACCAGCACGTCGCCGTGTGCGGGCGTGATGCCGTGCCGTTCCAGCGCGAGAATGCAGAGCATGGCCGTATAGCCGGCCGTGCCGACTGCCATCGTTTGTCGCGGCGTGAAGCCCGCCGGCAGCGGGATGAGCCAGTCGCCCTTGACGCGCGCCTTCTGCGCCAGGCCGCCCCAATGTTGTTCGCCAACGCCCCAACCGTTGAGCACGACCGCGTCGCCCACCGCGTAGGCAGGGTTCGCGCTTTGCGCGATAGTCCCCGCGAAATCGATGCCCGGAACCATGGGAAAGCTGCGCACGACCGGGCCTTTGCCGGTGATCGCGAGACCGTCCTTGTAGTTCAGCGTGCTGTAGCCGACATCGACGAGCACGTCGCCTTCCGGCAGGCGCGCGTCGTCGAGTTCGGCAATGCGCGCGTCATACGATCCGGATTCCTTATCAATCAGAATGGCTTTGAACATGATGGGTCGTGCTCCTGAAACAGTGAACGGTTGGCATTGACGCGCCTCACGCGCGCGGCAACCCCGCGATGAAGCCGATGAAGAATGTGTCGAGTGGAGCCGCACTGCGCACGAGCCTGGCGCGCAGCACGGCGCCTTCCCAGCCAATCCAGAAGAAAGCGGCGAGTGAAGCGAGGTCGATTCGCTTTGCGAGCACGCCTTCGCGCTGGGCCTCGCGCAGGCACGCCACGATGCGCGCCTGCCAGCCCTGCAGAATGCGTTCGAGCGTGTCGCGGAAGTCGTCGGGCAGGATGTCCACCTCTACGCCGAGGTTGCCGACGAGGCAACCGCGTGTGTAGTGGTGACGTGCCATGCCTTCGCTGGCGTCTTCTACGAAGGCGCCAAGCCGCTCCAGGGCAGGGCGCGTGTCGTCCTGCAGCCAGTGGTCGAGCTTCGCGCAGAAGTACGCGTCGTACGCGGTCATCAGCTCGCGCCCGAATGCTTCCTTGCTGTCGAAGTAGTGATAGAACGAGCCTTTGGGAATGTTCACCCGCTTGAGCACGGCATCGAGCCCCGTGGCCGCGAAGCTCTGTTCGGTCAGCATTTCCATGCCGGCGCGAATGAGCGATGCACGTGTGTCGGCATGCGCGCGCGGGTCTTTCGGCGGCCTGCCGCGGCGCGGTTTGGCGATGGTCGGTTCCATCTCGCCGATATTAGACCGATCGTCTATAAAATTCAAGCGCGCAGTTGTGTTCGGGCCGCTAGTGGGCCAGCGCTTCCAGTTCTCCCCGCAGCACGCCCCACAACGTGCGGGCGGCCAACAGGAGCAGCAGTGGCGTGACCGTCGCGAGCAGAAAGATCGCGATGCCATGCGTGATGGGGCCCGGCGCGTGGTCGGCGTAACGCTCGGCGCAACTCACCGAGCCCGCGAGCGGAAAGCTCACGGCCCACCACGAGAGCCGGAAGGGGCAGGTGATCGCGAGATAGCGCAACCGGCCGACGAGCACCGTGAGCAGGAACAGCGTGAGCATGTAGAGCGCGTCGGCGAAACGGTCCACTTCACCCGTCACGGTGACGTAGGCCGAGAAGCCCACGGCGAACGGTGCGAGGAGAATGAGGAGCGTCGGCTGCAGATTGTTGGCCATGGGCTCCTCGAACATGAGGCGCGAAAAAATCAGCGTGAAGAGCGGCACGGCGAAAAAGAGCCCCACTGCGAGTGCGAGCAGCAGGACGCCACCCACGCCCGTGATCTGGATGGCAGGCGTGGCGAGTGGAATGTCGATGAGCCCAACGACGGGCACGATCCACGCGGGCGTGGCGTGGGACGGATGCTGACGCTGACTGAGCCAGCGCATGATCACGAACCACGCAAACACGATCATGCCGATTGCGCCGACGATCCACACCGCGCGCGCGAACGGCACGCTCAGGTCGGCAAGCGGGATGGGCAGCAGAAGCAGGCTGATGAACAGGGTCCCAAAGAGATTGCCCGCAATGGGATGATTGAATTCGGCTTTCACGGCATTGGAGCCGGTGACCCATTTCACGGCGTAGCCGAAGCCGATCATCAGGAACGCCAGCACGGCGAGCACGCCGATCAACTGGGCGATCCACAGCGGCATGCCGTACATGCGATGCGCGAGGCGCCATGCCGACGAGAGCCCGGCAAGCCCCATGACCGACCCGAACAGCGCGACGGGCAGGTAACCGAGTTGTCCCGCTTGCGCGGTCGCCTTCGGGCTGCCATACGAGGCCGGCGTATCGAGATCGCTCATGCGTGGCTCCTGGCCGTTTGAAAACACCACGTTGGATGTTTTCAAATATTTGCAATGCGAATTATTTGTGGCGATTTCGCGCCACACGCGATCATAGCGGCCCGATCGCGTTTGCGCGCTTACGCGAGTTCGCGCGCCTTGATCGTGTCGCCGGCGCGCACGAAATTGCCGGCGCCCAGATGGTGGATCGTGTGCAGGTCCGCGTTGCTGCTGTCGAGTTCCCAGTGGCCATTGCGGAAGGCGCGCGGGTCGGCCGCGGCGGCGATCACCTCGGCGAAGCACGTATCGTAGGCGTCTTCGGTATGCCGCTCGGGAATCAGGCGGCATTCCATCCACGCGGAGCAGCCTGTTTCGAGCAGGGGCAAGCCGAGCTTCGGGCCGGTTATGGCGGCGATATCGAAGCGCTGGAACTTGTCGGTCTCGCGGCCGCTCACGCTGCCCACGGCATAAGTCAGGTCGATTGCGGCGGCGCCCGGAATGATCACGCCGAACGTGCCGCTCGCGTTGATGAGTTCGCGCGTGAACGTGCGCTTGTCGATCACGATGGCGATGCGCGGCGGCGTGAACTCCACGGGCATCGACCACGCGGCCGCCATGATGTTGCGGCGCTTGCCGTCGCTGCTGGTGACGAGAACGGTCGGGCCGTGATTGATGAGTCGGCTCGCGTGTTCGAGCGCGACGGGCGTAAACGTCGAGAGGGTCTGCATCGGGGGTTGGCTTCGCGGTGAGTCGGAACCCGAGCGACTTTACCTCAGAAAGCCGAGGCTTGCGGCGCGACGCCGTTACCCCGGCGGCTCAAGCGAGCGTCAAGGCGTGGCAGGCGGCAAATTCGCCTGCAGATAAATCGACATCGGCGTTTGCAACGGCAGGCTCGCGGCCGCGCCGCGGTTGTAGTGGGCGAGGATCACCTCCACGGCGCGCACGGCTTCGACGAATGGGCTTTGGTCCAGCACGGCGTCCATCACGCCTTCGGCGAGCAGCGCGCGGCTGATCGCGGTGAGTTCGTGGCCGATCAGGACGGTTGCGTGCTCACGCTTGAGGGCCTTTAGCGCGCGCGCAATGCCTTCGTCGCCCACCGAAAGATTGTAGATGCCGCGTAATGCCGGGTACTTTTTAAAGGCGTCGCGTGTGAGGCGTTCGGTCGAGGCGGCGTCTTCGCGGCTTTCCACCGTGGCCACGACTTCGCAGGCCGGAAAGCGGCTGCGCAGCACCGAGCGGAATGCGCCGTCGCGCTCCTCGTGGCCGAGGTAGGTTCGCAGGCCCGCGATCACCATGACCTGGCCGCCCGCATCGCCCAGAAAACGGCCCATCAGTTCGCCCGCCGTGCGCCCCGCACAGCGGTTGTCGATGCCCACGTAGGCGAGGCGGCCCGTATCGGGCAGATCGCTCGCAATGGTGACGAGCGGCATCTTGCGCGCCACGCGCGAGAGCGCGTCCACCACCACGGGATGCTCGTACGCCACGACGATCATGGCGTCCGCTTTCTGCGCCGCACGCTCGATCACGCGCGCGAGCGACTTCGGTTCGAGGTCGTCGAAGAACGTGAGCTGACACATCACGCGGTAGGTTTCGAACGACTTCTGCGCGAGTTCGAAGCCGTGACGCAAGGCGATGTAATAGGGCGAATCGGGCTTCTGCGTGACGATCGCGATGCGCAACCAGCGCACGGACACTTCATCCAGCGCCCGGTCCATCTTCAGCTTGCGCGCCCATTCGAGCACGCGCGCTTCCTTGTCGCGCGCCACGCCGCCTCGTCCGTTCAACACACGCTCGACCGTGGAATAGCTCACGCCCGAGGCCTTCGCGACGTCTTCCATCGTGGGTTTGCGTCTCGTGTTCATGCGCGCTTTCCGTGCCTTTGATTAGACAATTGATTTGAGGATTTCTCCTCAAGAATCCGTTTGAGAGCGGAAATTCATTCAACTACATTTTAACCATCCCAGACGGCCCAGCCCGCACGGGAATCGACACGACACAAACTGGAGACATCCCCATGAACATGACGAGATTTCGCGTGGGCCGCGTGTGCGCGGCCGCGCTCGCGGCAGTGGCGCTCGGTAGCGGATTCGTGGCGCATACGGCGCGCGCCGAAGAGCGCTTCGTGATGGTGAGCCACGGATCGGATTCGAACGTGTGGTGGAACACCGTGAAAAACGGCATGCGCGACGCGAGCGAAGATTTCGGCGTGCCCGTCGATTACCGCAATCCGCCGACGGGCGACACTGGCGACATGGTCCGCATTCTCGAGCAGGCCTCGGCGCGCAATTACGCGGGTGTCATCACCACAGTGCCGAATCTCGAGATGATCCAGACGGGGCTGGCAGGCGTGAAGGCCAAGCACATTCCGCTCATCACGATCAACGGCGGCCCGGAAGCGGGCATGAAGCTCGGTGCGATCCTGCACATCGGTCAGCCCGAATACGAGGCCGGCAAGGCCGCGGGCCAGCGCGCGGAAGCGGCCGGCATTCACGACTTTCTCTGCGTGAATCACGGAGCGGACATTCAGGCGCTGTGGGACCGCTGCAAGGGTTTCGCCGACGCCATCGGCGCCGACTACAAGAAGTCCACGCTGGATAGCGGCGAAGACCCGACTGTCATCGAAAGCAAGGTGGCCGCCTTTCTGCGTTCGCATCCCAACACCCAGGCGATTCTCGCGCTCGGCCCCGATCAGGCCATGGGCGTGCTGCGCGGCGTGAACGACGCAGGCAAGGCCGGCAAGCTCTATATCGCGACGTTCGATCTTTCGCCGGACATTCTCGAGGCGATTCAGGCTGGGCAGATCCAGTTCGCCATTGATCAGCAGCCCTATCTTCAGGGCTACCTTTCGGTGGCGGCCATGGCGATCGCGGTGCGCGACAAGACGAATGACCCGGCCCATATCGTCGCCGCGCTCAAGGACGACAAGAAGGTCGCGGCGCGACTCGCGAAGTACGACCTCAAGCCGGTTTATACCGGTTCGACGGTGAGTTCCGGCCCGAGCTTCGTCACGCGCGACAACCTCGCGCCCGTGCAGAAGTATGCGGGTTCGTACCGGTGAAAGCAGGCAGGGAAGAGACCCTCTCGCGCGGAGCACGGCAAATGAACATCGACATGAATGCGTGGTACCGGGTCGAAATCGACCGCAAGCGCCTCAAGGCATTCTCCACTCGCACCGACGCGCGGGGGCTGCTTCAGATGGGTGGTTTCCTCGCGCTCGTCGTGGCGACCGGCGTGCTCGCGTGGTACTCGCTCGGCACGGCCTGGGCGATTCCCGCCTTCTTGCTGTACGGCACGGTGTTCGCGTTCAGCGAGGCCGCGGCGCACGAACTCGGCCACGGGACCGCCTTCAAGACGCGCTGGATGAACGAGACCGCTTACTGGATCATCTGTTTCATGTCGTGGCGCGAGCAGGTGTACAGCCGCTGGCTGCATGCTCGCCACCACACCTTCACGCATCTGACCGCCGAACCTTATCAGGACCCCGAACTGGCGTTCAAGCGGCCGCTCAGTTACGTGAAGCTCGTGACGGACTTCTTGCGCCTCTCGCATGGCATTCAGTTTCTCGGCGCGATCGTGCTGCACAGCTTCGGCATGGTCACGAAGGGTGCGAAGGAGGTGGTGCCGCAAGCCGAGTACCGCAAGATGTGTGCGAATTCACGCGTGCTGCTCGCGTGCTACGTGGCCGTGATCGCCTGGGCGATCGTCGCGCATAGCTGGCTGCCGATCCTGTTCCTGTTCGTCTCGCGCGCCTATGGCACCTGGCTGCACGAACTCTGCGCGCTCACGCAGCACACGGGGCTCAAGGAGAATGTGCTCGATCACCGCGTGTCGAGCCGCACGGTGATGCTCAATCCCGTGGTGCGCTTTCTCTACTGGAACATGAACTATCACATCGAGCATCACATGTTTCCGAGCGTGCCGTTTCATGCGCTGCCCGGCTTTCATGACGCGGTGGCCTCGCAAATGCCGAAGCCTTATGCGGGACTGTGGCCCGCGTGGCGCGAGATTCTGGCGACCTTCGCGCGCCAGCAGCGCGACCCTGAGTATGTGGTCGTGCGCGAGCTGCCGGTGGGCAAGCGCGGCGATGCGGTGGCTTAATCGCGCAGGACCGTATGCACGCTGCTGGATATCGAATCAGGATGCCTGAGCGCCGTTTGCGTTGGCGGCACGGCGGCCGAATGCCTGGCGGACCCAGCTTTGCGCGTTCACCACCAGCAGGCCGAGCAGCACGAGTGCCGAGCCAAACAGGAACGCGGGCTCCACGCGCTCGTGCAGCAGCACGACGCCGAACGCCACGCCGAACAGCGGCGTCATGAACGACAGAATGCCGAGGCGCGCGGCCAGATAGCGGCGCAGCAGCCAGAACCACACGAGATAGCTCACGAACGAGACGAGCAGGGTCTGGAAGGCGATAGAGGCCAGGGCGAGCGGCGTGGCGTGAAAGTGCGCCTGGCCGGTCAGGAACGCGAACGGCACCAGCACGACGAAAGCGCCCGCCAGTTGATAGAAGAGCGTTTGCGTGGCGGGCGCCTCGCTCAGGCGGCTCGTCCGCACGACGACGGTGGTGAGCCCCCACGCCGCGCCTGCACAAAGGCCCATGAAGTCGCCGAGCAACCACAACGGCGAGCCCGGTATGTCGGCGCCCAGCAGCGCGGGGCCGAGGAACGTGATGGCGATGCCCGTGAACGCGATGGCAATGCCGCCCCATTGGAACCGCGCAAGGCGTTCGTCGGGCAGGCGCATATGCAGGCCGATTGCGGCGAACATCGGCGCGGTATAGAGAAACACGGCCATGTGCGAGGCGTTGGTCCAGCGCAGCCCCATGGCGACGAACACGAATTCGAGCGCGAACAGGCCGCCTGTGACGAGCCCCGCGCCGCGCGCCACGCCAGGCAGCCAGCGCTCGCGCGAAACGAGCTGGTTGAAGAGCCACACGAGTGCCGCCGCCACGCCCGAACGCAGCCCGATCTGCAGCATGGGCGGGATGTCCCCGGCCACCGCCTTGATCGCGACCTGTTGCAGACCCCATGCGAGGCAGAGCGCCACCATGATGGCCACGGCCGTTGCGTCGACTTGCTTTCTCATTGCGGGCTCACTGATCTGAAGGATTCGGCTGAAGTTTGGTGACAGTGGGCGTAGTATTGATGCGTCGGGATGCGCGCATATAGCGCAAAACTGACAATCGATAGCCCCAGACCGCCATGCCCAAATCACCCGACCGTGCTCGCCCGGCGCGCTACCTGCGCCTGCCGCCCTTCACCGACGTGCTGCCCACGCCCGTGTTCTTCCGCATGGAGCACATGCCTTCGCACGCCACCTATCCGCAGATGTGCCACCCGTGGGGCGAGTTCGTCTACGCGTTCAGCGGCACGACCGAGGTGAAGGCGGGGGACGAGCACTACATCACGCCGCCGCATCTCGGGCTCTGGATCGCACCGGGCACCGAGCACGTGGGCTTCAACGAGCAGGAGACCGTGCATTGCTCGGTGTACATCAGCCGCGAGCTGTGCACGCGCATGCCGGCAACGAGCTGCGCGGTGATGGTGTCGCCGCTCGTGCGCGCGATCCTCGAGCATCTGCGCGTGACGCCGGCACAGGAGGAGGGCGAAGCGCAGCGCTCGCGTCTCTTGCGCGTGCTCGTGGATCAGCTGTCGACCTGTGCGACCACGGGCAGCTTCGTGCCGCATACCGAAGACGCCGATCTCAACGCGATCCTTCAGGTGCTGCGCCAGAATCCCGCCGACAATCGCTCGCTTGCTGAGCTCGCCGATGCGTTTCACATGAGCGAGCGCACGCTCATGCGTCGCGCGCAAAACGAGCTGGGCATGTCGTTGACGGAATGGCGCCAGCGCATCCGGCTCGTCAATGCGCTGCCGATGCTGCATGCGGGGCGCAGCGTCGAGGCCGTGGCGCTGGATCTGGGGTACGCCACGTCGTCGGCGTTCATCGCAATGTTCCGACGATTGACGGGCACGAGTCCCGGGCAGTTCGTGGCGCGTACGCGTTGAGCATAGGGCTGCGCGCAACGATTACCAAACCTCACGAAACCCCACAAAACCCTAAAGATTCCCCGTGTGCGCGCCGTTAGAGCAGGCATGAAAGCCCTACTCACCCAAACCGACGCACGCTTCATCCTGTCGATCGCCCTCGAGCTGGCCGAAAGCCAGGCCGCCGCGGCCGGGGTTCAGCTCGAATCGGCGGCAGGATCGGCGATTACCGACGACGTGATCGTCGCCACACTCTCGCAGTTCGCACCGACCGTGACGATCGACGAGTTTTATGGCCTGCTGGACCGGCCCGAGGTGCTGCACTGAACGGCGGCGCGGCCGCAAAAAAAGGGTGCTCATGGCATGAGCACCCGCGATTTCGTTGCGCCAGCAACGAAGCCTTAGATTACTAGAACTTCTGACGCAAGCCCACGCTCACAATGGCTTGCGACTGCGTGGCCGACGAGTGGCCGTTGCCCTTGTCGGACACCGAAGCGGTCGCCGCGACCGGATTGCCCGCGGCGTCGAGCGTCATGCCCGATGCATGCTGGTAGCCCGCGAGCAGATACACCGTCGAGCGCGTCGAGAGATCGTAGGTCGCGCCCACCGAAACGTTGTGGTACTGCGCGTCCTGATCCACGTCTTCCACGGCGCTGCCACGCGTGTAGCTGTAGCCCGCGAACAGATGCGTGCGCGGCTGCACGTTCCACTGCGTGAAAATGCCCGCGATATTGAAGATCGCATTGCCCGAGAACAGCGAATTCGCGCCCGAGCGATATTGCACGTTGCTGTAGTTCACGCCGACCACGGCGGGACCGAAGTCCCACGTCGCGCCTGCCGCCACCACCTGCTGCGATTGCGCGCTCGCATAGCCTTCGTTGATCGACGAGTTGAACGTGCCGTCGTACGTGCCTTGCCACTTGCCGTAGGTGGAATCGTCGAGGCCGGTCTTGCTGTTGTCCGAACGCTCATACCCCACGCCCATGCGCAGCGGGCCGTTTGCGTAGCCCGCGCCCACGCTCCAGGTGTTCTTGCGCTTCATGCTGCCTGCCTGGCCGCCGAAACCGTACAGCGCGCCGAACGTGAAGCCCGCGTAATTCGCGCTCGTGTACTTGATCGAGTTGTCCACGCGCGTGGTCTGGTCGAGGTCGTCGATGTCGCCCGGATGCGCGCCGAAGCCGCCGATGTAGTTCACGGGCGCGACCGGCCCGACGAAGTCGTCGAGCGAGGTGTACTGGCGGCCCATGGTGAGCGAGCCGTAACGCTGGTCGGAGAGGCCCACGAAGGCCTGGCGGCCGAACAGGCGCCCGCTCTGGCCTGAGGTGCCGTTCGTGATGTCGAAGCCGTCTTCGAGCAGGAAGATAGCCGCGAGCCCGTTGCCCAGATCTTCCTTGCCCTTGATGCCCCAGCGGCTGCCCGAGAGGTTGCCGGTGGAGAGACCCACGTTCGAATGGCCCGTGTAGGCGCCGGTGGTGCCGGTGCGCTCATTGCTACGATACGTGATGCCGGCATCGGCGATGCCATACAGCGTGACCGACCCTTGCGCCGAGGCGATGCCGGCGAGCGAGAACAGGACTGGTGCGGCGAGCAGGTGTTTTCTCATCATTTGTTGTTTCAACGATCTGAAGATCGCCTGGTGAGCGATTTCTGGTTATGCGCGCACGCGCCTGCGGTCTCGCGAACGAGACGGCAGGCGTGAAACGCGGGAGAGGGAAAAGGGCGGCGCGGGGCGCGTTAGCGCTTGAGCGTTGCGCCGGGCGGCAGCGCCGGCGTGCTCATGGTGACGGTCTTGCGGACCTTCGCGACGTCTTCGGCACTCACTGGCGTGCCAGCGTTGCCCCAACTCGCACGCACGAAGGTGGACACGTCGGCCACTTCCTGGTCGGACAGACGCCAGCCGAACGGCGGCATCGTGAACGACGAGGGCGCGGATTGCGTGCCTTCGAGCGCGCTGCCTGCGAGCAGCACGTGAATCAGCGAAGTGGGGTCCTTGCCCTGCACGACCGGGTTGCCGCCGAGCGCGGGGAATACGCGCGTGTAGCCGCGTCCGTCGCTGCGGTGGCAGGCCATGCAGTTGTCGCGATAGACCGCTGCGCCGCGTGCGTTCGCGTCGCCGTTCTGCAGCTTGTTCGCGGCGGCGGGATCGTAGGCGTACGCGGTTTCCTTCGGATCGCTGGAGGGCAGCGTCTTGAGGTAGCGCGCGATGGCGAGCAGGTCCGCGTCGTTCATGTGCTGCATGCTGTGCTGAACCACGTCGGTCATGCCGCCGAAGGCCGCAGTATGCAGATTGCGTCCCGACTTGAGGAACTGCACGATGTCGTCCTCGCTCCAGTTGCCCAGGCCCGTGCGCGGGTTGCCGCGCAGGCTCGAAGGCACCCAGCCGTCGATCGGGGCGCCGCCCGCGAGGAAGTCGTCGCCTTCCAGGTCGGTGAGCGCGAGTTCCTGCATCGTGCGTGCGCGCGGCGTGTGGCACGCGCCGCAGTGGCCGAGGCCTTGCACGAGATAGGCGCCGCGCGCGACGATCGCATCGTTGTAATGCGAGCCGTCGAACGCCTGCACCTTCGGCGCGAACAGCACGCGCCAGGCGCCGAGCGGCCAGCGCATCGAGAGCGGCCAGGGAATGTCCACGGCGCGGTTCTGTGCCTGCACGGGCCCGACGCCGTGCATGAAGTACGCGTAGAGCGCCTTCATGTCGTCGTCGCTCAGACGTGCGTACGAGGGGTAGGGCATCGCCGGGTAAAGCGTGTCGCCATTCGGCCGCACGCCCTGGCGCACCGCCCTGGCGAAGTCGTCGTAGCGCCACTTGCCGATGCCCGTATTCGCGTCGGGCGTGATGTTGGTCGAGTAGATCGCGCCGATCGGCGTGTCGAACTTCAGGCCGCCCGCGAAGGGCTTGCCGCCCTGTGCGGTGTGGCAGGCAATGCAGTCGCCGGCGCGCGCGAGGTATTCGCCATGCGCGACGAGCGCGGCGTTCGGCAGGTCGGCCGCGCAAGCCGCTTGCGCCGTGAATGACGCTAGGGCCGCGAAGGCCGCGCCCGCAATCGTTGCGCGTGCAACGTTCTCGCGCAGGGAGACAATGATCTTCTTCATGCGGCTCTTCACACGCTCACCAGGGGACCGGGGTTCTTCAGATACTGGTTGCGAATGGCTTTCGCGCTCCAGTAAGCGAGGGCGGCGACAAGGCCGGTCGGGTTGTAGCCGATCCCCTGCGGGAACGCGGAGGCGCCCATCACGAACACGTTGGGCACATCCCAGCACTGCAGATAGCGGTTGATGACGCTGGTGTTCGGGTCGGTGCCCATCACGGCCCCGCCCACGAGGTGAGTGGTCTGATAGCGGCGCGAGTCGAAGTGCGCGCCGAACTCGCGCGTGGAGACGTTGATGGCCTTCGGGCCCATCGCCTCGGCGATCGTCTGCATCTGGCCCGTCACGTACCGCGCCATCCTGATGTCGTTGTCCTTCCAGTCGAAGGTCATACGCAGGAGCGGCTGGCCGTACGAGTCGCGATAGGTCGGATCGAGGTCGAGGTACACGTCGCGGTACGACATGTTGGAGCCGTGCGCGTCCATCGAAATGGTGTGCGCGTAGTGGTCCTTCACGGCTTTTTTCCACCCGGCGCCCCAGTCCGGCGTGCCCGCGGGCGTGGCGATGCCGCTGATCGGCTTCACGCCTGCCTGGTTCACCCACAGCGGCGAGCCGCCCACGAAGCCGAGCGGCCCGTGGTCGAAGTTGTCGGCGTTGAAGTCGTCCACGGCCACGCCGTTGCCGCCCGCGCCGATGAACGGGTTCGTCCACGTGTCCCTGTCGAAGAACGCCGTGATGGTCGAGAGGTTCTGGTACGCGAAGTTGCGGCCCACCACGCCTTCGCCCGAGATCGGGTCGTAGGGTTTGCCGATGCCCGAGAGCAGCAGCAGGTGCACGTTGTGATACTGGAACGCCGAGACGATCACGAGGTCGGCGCTCTGGAACACTTCCTGGCCCGCCGGATCGATATACGTCACGCCCGTGGCGCGCTTTCTGGTGTCGTCGAGTTCGACGCGCAGCACGTGGCATTTCGAGCGCAGCTCGAAGTGCTTTTCCTGCTTGAGCGCGGGCAGGATGTTGAGGTTCGGCGAAGCCTTCGAGTACATGTAGCACGCGTAGCCGCTGCAGAAGCCGCAGAAGTTGCACGGCCCCATCTGCACGCCGTAGGGGTTCGTGTACGGCCCCGACGTGTTCGCCGAAGGCAGGCGGTAGGGATGCAGACCGATAGACTTCGCCGCATCGAAGAAGCGCTGCGCCGAATACGTATTCAGTTGCGCGGGCAACGGGAAATTGTCGCTGCGGGCGGCTTCGAACACATTGCCGTCGCCGACCACGTTGCCCTTTACCTTGTACGCCTGGCCCGAAGTGCCGAACACCTTCTCCGCGAAGTCGAAGTGCGGCTCCAGTTCGTCGTAGGTGACGCCGTAGTCCTGGATCGTCATGCCTGCGGGGATGAACTGCTTGCCGTAGCGCTCTTCGTAGTGGCTCTTCAGGCGCAGCTCTTCGGGCGTGATGCGGAAATGCACGCCCGACCAGTGCAGGCCCGCGCCGCCCACGCCTTCGCCGGGCAGAAACGCGGCGAGCTGGCGGTAGGGCAGGGCCGTGTCGTTCACGCCGTGGCGGATCGAGACGGTGGTCTTCGAAAGATCGAGGAAGAGCTTCTTGCGGATGTTGTACGTGAGCTCGTCGATGGTGTTGGGGTACGCGCCGTCCGGGTAGGTGTCGCGATACTCGCCGCGCTCGAGCGCCACCACGTTCAGGCCCGCTTCGGTCAGTTCCTTCGAGAGGATCGCACCGGTCCAGCCGAAGCCGATCACGACGGCATCGACATGAGGTTTCTTGATTGCCATTTACGTACGCTCCCCGTTGATCGAGACCGGGCCGTACGGGTAGGGCTTGCCGTTCTGGTTCACGAAGTCCATGAAGTCGGCGCGTGCGCCGGGGAAGCTGATCATCTTCCACGCGGCCATGTTGCGGTTGCCGCCGTGGATCGGGTCGCAGAAGTAGCCTTCGCGGGTGTTCTGCAGCAACTGGCCGAAGAACACGGAGGCCGGCACGCCGTCCAGTTCGACCTTGCCCGCTTCGAGCGCGGTGAGCACGCTGTCGCGCGTGCTGGCGTCGAGCGCGTCGAAGTCCTTGCCGTAGGCCTTCGTGCAGTACGCGTTCACGGCCTTGATGCCGAGCCGGTAGATGTCGCGCGGCACGAGCTTCAACTGGTAGCCGAGTTCGGGCACGCCTTGCTGGAACGGCCCCTGCATGTACCAGAGCGCGCCGTGCGCATAGGGCGTGTCCATCTGCCGGTCGATGAATTCGGGCACGCCGGTTTCCAGCGCGCCGGGGCCTTCGGAATCGGCGGGAATCAGACGGTCGGCGGCGGCTTCGACGAAGGCCCACTCGCGCGCGTCGAAGAAGCGTGGCTTGTAGGCGACGGCCTGCCCGGCTTCGGGCCCGGCGTTGGGCGCCGCGGCTGCGCTGCCCGCCGCGGTGGTTTCGGTCGACGGCTGCTTGCCGCCCTCGCAGCCCGCCAGTGCGCTGGCGGGCACGAGCACCGCTGCCGTGCGTAGGAAACCGCGGCGTGTCGTGAGAGGAGATTCAGACATTGTGGGATTCTGTATGAGTTCGGCGCGGTGTGGTTCGACCGTGTCCGCGTAGCCATCCTGAGCGGTGCTCGTGACATCCGCCGCGGCGGCCACGGAACGGAGATAGTAAATGGAACCGGTTCCACGATTGGAGCGCGATTCTACAATATTCCTTTACGGGGCCGGTTCCGGGCGCGCAAGGGTGGGCGGACCCTGGTTGTCGTATCCCCCGAACAAACCCTAACAAATGCAACAAGTTGTTTGACAACTGCGGAGGACCGATGCTACTGTGCACGGTATTGACAACCCTCCATCCCCGCACGAGGCCTCATGAACGTGTCCCCGATTGTCGAGAGCGAATTCGCCTCGACTGTGATGGCAGTGCCGCCGCTCGCACGCCGCCCCGACTTCTCCCTCGACGTCGAACAGAACCGCAAGCTGATCCGCCATATGGAAGCGGGCGGTATCCGCACGCTGCTGTACGGCGGCAATGCGAACCTGTACCACGTCGCCGTGAGCGAATTCCGTGAGTTGCTTGACATGCTCGCCGACCTCACCGCGCCCGAAACGCGTGTGATCCCGGCTATCGGTCCCGACTACGGCAAGATGCTCGACCAGGCGCGCATCCTCGCGCAAACGCAATACCAGACGGCCATGGTGCTGCCGCTCTCCGGCTTCACCACGCCCGCAGGCGTCGAAGCCGGCCTCGCGCGCATCGCCGACATCGCCGGCATTCCGCTCACGCTCTATATCAAGAGCGAAGACTATGTCGACGTCGACACGCTCGTGCGCCTGATCGACCGCGGTACGCTCATTGCGGTCAAGTACGCCATCGTGCGCAAGGACCCGACGAACGACCCGTACCTGCGCCGTCTGCTGCAGAGCGTGCCGGCCTCGAAGGTCGTCTCGGGCATGGGCGAGCGTCCGGCGCTGGTTCACGTGCGCGACTTCGGTCTGGCTGCCTGGACCACGGGCTCGGGCTGTATCGCTGCGAACGCCATCATGGCGCTGCTGAAGGCCGCGAAGGAAGGCCGCGCGGAAGAAGCGCAACGCCTCTACGATGCCTTCATGCCGCTCGAAACGCTGCGCGACAACATCTCGCTGATCCGCGTGCTGCATGACGCCGTGACGCTCTCGGGCATCGCCGACATGGGCCCGATCCTGCCGCTGCTCTCGCAGTCGCCCGCCGAGGCGCTGCCGGCGATCGGCGACGCCGCCAAGGCGCTGCTCGCGTTCGAGCAGAAGCGGGTCGCAACGGCCCAGACCGCCAACGCGTAAGCGGTGCGTCTGGCACAAGCAAGCAATTGAACGGAGCGAACATGCAGATTACTGGAGCCATGCTGCTGGGCGCGCAAGCGGTGCGCGGCGAGGCGGGCGAGATGCGCGCCTTCGCGCCCGCGCTCGGCAAGGAGCTCGAGCCGTCGTTCGGCCTCGGCGGCAAGGCCGAAGTCGCGCGCGCCTGTGAACTCGCGGCGCAGGCGTTCGACGCCTTCCGCGCCGCCCCGCACGAAACGCGTGCGCGCCTGCTCGAAGCGATCGCCGAACGCATTCTCGGCATCGGCGACGCGCTGATCGAGCGCGCGCATCTCGAATCGGCGCTGCCCAAGGCGCGCCTCGAAGGCGAGCGTGGCCGCACGGTCGGCCAGCTGCGTCTTTTCGCATCGCTCGTGCGCGACGGCCGCTGGTGCGGCGCCGTGCTCGACTCGGCGCTGCCGGAGCGCAAGCCGCTGCCGCGCTCGGACCTGCGCGCGCATCGCATCCCGCTCGGCCCCGTGGCCGTGTTCGGCGCGAGCAACTTCCCGCTGGCGTTTTCGGTGGCGGGCGGCGACACGGCTTCGGCGCTGGCTGCCGGCTGCCCGGTCGTCGTGAAGGCGCACCTCGCGCATCCGGGCACCTCGGAACTCGTGGGCCGCGCGATCCAGCAGGCCGTGGCCGACGTCGGCCTGCCCGAAGGCGTGTTCTCGCTCGTCTTCGGCGGCGGCAACGAAGCGGGCGAAACGCTCGTGGCGCACCCGGCCATCAAGGCCGTGGGCTTCACGGGTTCGCGCCGCGGCGGTCTCGCGCTTTCGCATATCGCGGCCACACGCCCCGAGCCGATTCCGGTCTACGCCGAAATGAGCAGCATCAACCCGATGTTCGTGCTGCCCGCGGCGCTGGCCGCACGCGGTGAAGCGCTCGCGCAAGGCTTTGTCGATTCGCTCACGATGGGCGTGGGCCAGTTCTGCACGAACCCGGGCCTCGTGCTCGCGATCGACTCGCCGGAACTCGACCGCTTCGTGCAGGCGGCGAGCGCCGCGCTCACGCAGAAGCCCTCGCAGAGCATGCTGACGGCCGGCATCGCCTCGACGTATGGCGAAGCCGTGGCGGCGCGCAAGCAGCTGCCGGGCATCGAGAATCTGGCCGAAGGCACGAAGACGGACGCGCATTGCGACGCGCTGCCGGTCCTCTTCAAAGCGAGCGCCGAGCAGTTCCTCGCCCAGCACGCGTTGTCGGACGAGATCTTCGGGCCGACCTCGGTCGTCGTGGCGTGCCGCGACGAAGCGGAACTCGCGCGCGTGGCGGAGCACCTCGAAGGCCAGCTCACGGCGACGCTGCACATCGACCGCGACGACTACGCGATGGCCGCGCGTCTTCTGCCGATTCTCGAGCGCAAGGCCGGCCGCATTCTCGCGAACGGCTTCCCGACGGGCGTCGAAGTCTCGTATGCGATGGTTCACGGCGGCCCGTTCCCGGCCACCTCGGACGCGCGCTCGACTTCGGTGGGCGCGATGGCAATCGAGCGCTTCCTGCGTCCGGTCTGCTACCAGGACCTGCCGGCCGAACTTCTGCCAGTCACACTGCAGAACGACAATCCGCTCGCGCTGTGGCGTTTGCGCGACGGCGAGCTGGTGAAGCAGTAATCCCGCGAAAGGGGTCAGGAAAGCGCCTGCAGAAGCCTTGCAGGCGCTTTCTCCAGGAGGAGTCCGACAAGAGGCTCACAGTAGTCTCACAAAGAGCCTGACGTTGCTTGACAACTTGGTGCGTGGTTCGGCATCCTGTGTCCGGCCTGGACAAGACAGGAATGGTCGCGCTAAGAACAAATTCCATAAACAGATGTGAGGAGATGCGATGTTCGATGGACGCTTGAAGGCCAGCGTGCTGGCCGTGTGTGTGGCGGCCGCCGCGGCGCTCGGCATGAGCGTGGCAAAGGCCGATCCCGTTTCCCTGAACATAGTCGACGTGGCCGGTAACCTGCAGCTCACGCAGAAGGCCTTCGAAGCGTTCAAGGCGAAAAACCCGAATCTCGTCTCCAATATCACCTACACCAACGCGCCCGCGCCGCAGTTGCCTGGCAAGATCAAGGCAATGCAGGCCGCCGGCCGCGCCGACATCGATCTCGTGCTGACGGGCACCGACGCGCTCGCTGCCGGCATCGAACAGAACCTGTGGATGAAGCTGCTGCCCGATCAGCAGGCCGCGCTGTCGGGCGTGCTCGACAAGTACGCGCCGGGTCCGCGCAAGATGCAGGACCTGGCGCAAGGCTACGGCCTCGAAGTGTCGTATATGCCGGCCGGTCCGCTGATCGAATACAACCCGGCCAAGGTCGCCAAGCCGCCGCAAACGCCGCAGGAACTGCTGGCGTGGTGCAAGGCGAACCCCGGCAAGCTGATCTATGCGCGTCCGGCCAACTCGGGTCCGGGCCGTACGTTCCTGATGGGCCTGCCGTACCTGCTCGGCGACAAGAACCCGCAAGACCCGATCAACGGCTGGGACAAGACCTGGGCGTACCTGAAAGAGCTGAACTCGTGCGTGCCGTACTACCCGGGCGGCACCTCGGCGGTGATGAAGGAACTGGGCGAAGGCACGCGCGACATGACCGTGACGGTGACGGGCTGGGACATCAACCCGCGCGCGCTCGGCATCGTGCCGGCCGACTTCAAGGTGCAGGCGTTCAACAACATGACGTGGGTGAACGACGCCCACTACATGGTCGTGCCGAAGGGCGTTTCGAAAGAGAAGCTCGCGGTGCTGCTCAAGCTCATGAACTTCATGCTCGAGCCGCAGCAGCAGGCCATGACGTATGACGATGGCTACTTCTATCCGGGCCCGGCAGTGAAGGACGTCACGCTGCAGATGGCGCCGAAGGAAAGCCAGGACGTGATCGCGAAGTACGGTCGCCCCGAGTACGCGAAATGGCTCACGGCCTATCCGCATGTCCAGCCGCTTTCGGCGCAGGCGATGGTCGCGGCGTTCCAGAAATGGGACCGCGAAGTCGGTTCGCAGAAGTCGCAGTAACGAGAGGAAGAATCAGCAATGGACGGACGGTGTTCGAGTACCTCATTCGGTTTGAGCGCCGTCCGCGTTCCATTCGTACGTAGTTGATCTTGTTGGTCAGGAACGTGTCATGAAGCATTCTTTCGATCGTCTGCGCCTCGATTCGGTGGGCCGTAGCTTCACCAACGCAGAGGGGACGCAGCTCGCCGCGCTGCGTGGTCTCGACCTCGACATTCGCCGCGGCGAATTCATCGCGCTGCTCGGGCCTTCGGGCTGCGGCAAATCCACGGCGCTCAATTGCATCGCCGGTCTGCAACCGCTCACGAGCGGCAGCATCTGGCTGGACGACCTGCGTATCGACGTGCTGCCGCCCGAGAAGCGCGGCTTCGGCATGGTGTTCCAGAATTACGCGTTGTTCCCGCACATGACGGTGCTGGAAAACGTCGGCTTCGGCCTGAAGATGCAGAGCGTGCCGCGCGAAGAGGCGAAGCGCCGCGCGCGCGAGGCGCTGCAGCTCGTGCAGCTCGTCGGCCATGAAAACAAGCTGCCGGGCCAGCTTTCGGGCGGCCAGCAGCAGCGCGTGGCGATTGCCCGTGCCATCGTCATCGAGCCGCCGCTCGTGCTGATGGACGAGCCGCTCTCGAACCTCGACACCAAGCTGCGCATCGAAATGCGCGCGGAAATCCGCCGCATTCACGGGCAGCTCGAACGCGCCACGATTTACGTGACCCACGATCAGGACGAAGCGCTTTCGATGGCGGACCGCATCGTCGTGATGAGAGAGGGCGTCGTGCAGCAGGTCGCGACGCCGAAGGAAGTCTATAGCCGTCCGTCGAATCTGCACGTTGCGCGCTTCATGGGCTTTCGCAATGTGCTGCCGTTCGCCATGACGGGCGAGCAGGGCGGCCATGTTGCGATGTCGTCGTCGGGCATCACGCTCACCGGCGTGCCGATGGGCGAGCTCAACGGCGGCGAAATTTCCGTGGCCATGCGTCCCGAAGATTTCGAGCGCGCCAACGCGGGCGATGCGAACGCCTTCGACGTCGAAGTGGAAATGGTCGAATACGGCGGCCGCGATTCGCTGCTGCTCGCCAACGCGCCGTTCGGCAAGCTGTGGGCGCGTGTGGAAGGCGAATTCGAAGCGGGCGAGCGCGCCACGCTGCGCGTCGCGCCTTCGCACGTGCTGGCCTACGCGGAGCGTGCGTCATGAGCACGCTCATTCCGACGCTGGCCAAGGCGCCGCGCGATTCGCGCGGCTGGCTCGTCACGCCCGCGCTTGGCTTCATCATCGCGATGTTCCTCTATCCGTTCGCCTACGGTCTCGTGCTGTCGTTCAGGCCGATGAACGGCGGCGGCATGTTCGCGAATTACCTGCAGTTCATTCACGACCTCTCGTTGTGGCCCACGGTGTTCGTCACGCTCAAGCTGGCGGTGCCCGCGACGATCATCAACGTCGGGCTCTCGCTGCCCGTGGCCTTCGCGCTGCGCCGCAAGTCGCCGTACCAGAAGCTCGTGACCACGCTGCTCGTGATTCCCGTCACGCTCGGCACGGTGCTGATCGCCGACGGCATGCTCAGCTACTTCGGCCCGAACGGCTGGTTCCCGCAGGCGCTGCACGCGCTGCATCTGTATACGAACGAAGAGATTCGTCTCACGCACAACTATTGGGGCGTGCTGATCTCGCTGATCGTTTCGGGTTTCCCGTTCGCGTTTCTGCTCACGCTCTCGTACGTGACGGGCATCGACCCGACGCTCGCGCGTGCGGCGGCCACGCTTGGCGCGGGCCCGTGGCAGCAGTTTCGGCAAATTTATCTGCCGTTGCTCGCGCCCGGTCTCACGATGGCCGCGTGCCTGTCGTTCGTGCAGGCGTATTCGGTGTTCCCTTCGGCGGTGCTGCTCGGCGCGCCCGCGGGTCCCACGCGCGTGATCTCCATCGCGGCTTCCGAAGCGGCGTTCGAGAGCTATGACTACTCGCTCGCCTCGACCATCGCCATCGTGATGGGCTTCGTGCAGCTGATCGTCGTGGCCGCGATGCTGAGCGCCAAGCGCTACTTCTATTCGGGCCCGGTGAGCGGGGGGAAAGGCTGATGAGCGCGCATCAACGTAACGCGTCCGGCCTCGGCACGGGTGCGCAGGCGAGCGAGGAACGTAGCGCTCCTGCCGCCGACGTTGCGCAGGCCAGGCCCGCTTCGCGCCTGCCCGACGTGCTCTGGAAAGTGTTCGTCTGGGGCGGCGTGGTGTTCTTCCTCCTCAACGTGGTGCTGCTGATCGCCACGGTGGGCGTGAACTCCATTGCCACGCGCTGGTTCGGCACGCCGCTGCCGCAGGGCTTCACGCTACACTGGTATGCGCAGGCGTGGCGCGACTTCCAGCTTTCGAGCGTGCTGTGGGTGACGTTCGAAGTGGTCGGCTCGGTTGTGGTGCTCTCCATCGCGCTGGGCGTGCCCGCCGCCTACGCCCTGGCGCGCGCGCAGTTTCCCGGCAAGCGCATCGCCATGCTCGTGTTCCTGCTGCCGCTCATGGTGCCGCCCGTCACGTACGGCATTCCGATGGCGACCGCCATGTACCAGGTCGGCCTGGCCGGCACGCTGCCCGGCGTGATCCTCGCGAACCTGGTGCCCGCGCTGCCGTTCGTGATCCTCGTGATGACGCCGTTCATCGAGCAGATCGATCCGAACCTCGAGTCGGCCGCGCGCATCTTCGGCGCGAACACGCTGCGCTATTTCCGTTATGTATTGCTGCCGCTCCTCGTGCCGGGGATGCTGGCGGCGGGGCTGCTCGTGCTGGTGCGCACGATCGGCATGTTTGAACTCACTTTCTTTACCGCCGGACCCGACACGCAAACGCTGGTGGTTGCACTGTACTACGCCGTCTTCTCGACGGGCGTGCGTGCGCCGCAATCCATCGACGCCATGGCCATGATCTATATGGCCATCACGCTTGCGTGGGTGCTGGTCGCCCTGCAGTTCGTCAGCCCGACACAACTCGTGTCGCGCGTGAAGGAGCAGCGCTAGGGCCGGCGGCTTTACTGGAAACACCTGGAGCAACGCAAGATGAGCAAGAAGCGAAAGACCCCCGAAGAACTGCGCAGCCACCGCTGGTATGGCGTGAACGACCTGCGGTCGTTCGGCCATCGCTCGCGCACGGCGCAGATGGGCTACAGCCGCGAGGAGTACGCGGGCAAACCGGTGATCGCCATCCTCAATACGTGGAGCGAGATCAACCCTTGCCATACGCACTTCAAGCAGCGCGTGGAAGAGGTCAAGCGCGGCATCTGGCAGGCAGGGGGGTTCCCGATCGAGCTGCCGGTGCAAACGCTTTCCGAGCCGTTCCAGAAGCCCACCACGATGCTCTATCGCAACTTCCTCGCCATGGAAGCGGAGGAGACGATCCGTTCGTACCCGGCCGACGGCGTCGTGCTGATGGGCGGCTGCGACAAGACCACGCCCGCGCTGCTGATGGGCGCGATCTCGATGGATCTGCCGACTATTTTCCTGCCCGCGGGCCCGATGCTCAACGGCAACTGGAACGGCGTGACGCTCGGCTCGGGCTCGGACACCTGGAAGTACTGGGCCGACCTGCGCGCGGGCAAGATCACCGAAGAGGACTGGAAGGGCGTGGAGGGCGGCATTGCACGCTCGCCGGGCCATTGCATGACGATGGGCACGGCATCGACGATGACGAGCGCCGCGGAAGCACTGGGCTTCACGCTGCCGGGCTTCGCCTCGATTCCCGCGCCGGACTCGCGCCATGCGCAGATGTCGGCAAAGACGGGCATGCGCATCGTCGAAATGGTGTGGGAAGACCTGAAGCCTTCGGACATCATCACGCGCAAGTCGGTCGACAACGCCGTGACCACGTGTCTCGCGCTCTCGGGCTCGACCAACGCGATCGTCCACATGATCGCGCTGGCGCGCCGCGCCGGTGTCGATCTCACGCTCGCGCAGTACGATGAAATCGCACGCCACACGCCGGTGCTCGCGAACATCCGCCCGACCGGCAAGTACCTCATGGAGGACTTCTACTACGCTGGCGGCCTGCGCGCGATGCTCAAGGAACTCGGCGAGCTGATCGACGGCACGCAGATGACCGTGAACGGCAAGACGCTCGGCGAAAACATCGCCGACGCGGAAATCTACAGCGAAGAGGTGATCTATCGCCGCGCGAAGCCGCTCATGCCGGATACGGGCCTCGCCGTGCTGCGCGGCAATCTCGCGCCGGACGGCGCCGTGATCAAGCCGGGCGCGGCGGAAAAGCACCTGCACGTGCACACGGGCAAGGCCGTGGTATTCAAGGACTACAACGACATGGCTGCGCGCATCGACAGCGAAGAGCTCGACTGCGACGAGAACAGCGTGATCGTGCTCCAGCACGCGGGTCCGGTCGGCGCGCCCGGCATGCCCGAGTGGGGCCAGCTGCCGATTCCGCAGAAGATTCTGCAGAAGGGCGTGCGCGACATGTTGCGTATTTCCGACGCGCGCATGAGCGGTACGAGCTATGGCGCGTGCGTTTTGCACGTGGCGCCGGAATCGTTCGTCGGCGGTCCGCTCGCCCTCGTGCAGGACGGCGACCTGATCGAGCTGAACGTGCCGGAGCGCCGCCTGAACGTGCTGATTTCGGACGAGGAAATGGCGCGCCGCAAGGCCGCGTGGGTCGCACCGGAACCGCGCTTCAAGCGCGGCTACGGCGCGATGTACCAGATGCACGTCATGCAGGCCAACAACGGCTGCGAGTTCGACTTCATGCAGCGTGACGGCGTGGGCGGCTCGTGCGCCAGCGCGGGCGGCGAACCCGAGATTCACTAAGGAGACACAATCGGCCAGGAGCGCTTCAGGGGTGATGCGCTCCTTGCCGGACAGGAGGCAATGTAGCAACCAGGGTTTTAACGAGTATCAAACCACAACGACTAAAGATAGGACTACCGATGAAAAAAACTATCCTCGCTTCGGCGCTTGGACTCGCCGCGCTGGGCGCACATGCGCAAAGCAGCGTCACGCTGTACGGTATCGTCGATACCGGTATTGGTTATCAGAGCAGCTCGGCCAAGCTCGGCAGCAATGCCGGTGGCGCCTCTGTCGTCAAGATGGTGCAGGGCGTGTGGGCCGGCTCGCGATTCGGCTTGAAGGGCAGCGAAGATCTGGGCGGCGGCACGCGCGCGATCTTCCAGTTGGAAGAAGGCTATAACTCGGCAACCGGCGCGCAATCGACCACGAACCTGATGTTCAGCCGTGCCGCATGGGTTGGCGTCGCGAACGCGAACTACGGCACGCTGACGGCTGGCCGCCAGTACGCGCCGTACTACACGCTGCTCTCGCCGTACAGCCCGACCACGTGGCTGACCGGCGCATACGGCGCGCACCCGGGCGACATCGACTCGATGGACACGATCTATCGCATCAACAACTCGCTGGTCTATACGTCGCCGAACATCGCGGGCCTGACCGTGAGCGGCATGTACGCACTGGGCGGCGTGGCGGGCAGCACTGGCGCCGGCCAGACGTGGAGCGTGGCCGCGCAGTATCTGCATGGTCCGGCAGGCATCGCGGTGGGCTTCGAGCGCCTGAGCAACGCGGCGAACGGCGGCGGCCCATGGGACGCGAACTCGACGGCGAACAGCGCCGGCGAGCCGGGCGTTTCGGCGCTCACCAACGGCTTCCAGTGGGCGCAGACGCAACAGCGTCTCGCCGTGACGGCTGGCTACCAGTTCAGCTCACAGTGGGACATCTCGGTGGCCTACTCGAACGTCCAGTACATTCCGGGCGTGAATTCGCGCTTCGTCGATACGCAGATCTGGAACACGGGTGGCGTCGTGCTGCACTACAAGCCGCTCACCGTGCTCGACCTCGCGGCTGGCTTCTCCTATACGCGCGCGACCAAGGCCAACGGCATCCAGAGCTCGGCTTCGTACGCACAGTACAACCTGTCGCAGTACTACACGCTGTCGAAGCGCACGGGTATCTACTTCGTCGAAGCGTACCAGCGCGCGGGCGGCCAGACGCTGGGCACGCCTAGCGCGACCGGCGCGAGCAGCATCATCAACGCAACGGCCGACATCGGCGACGGCCAGAACAGCGCGCCGTCCTCGTCGCGCAGCCAGGTTGCGGGCGCGATCGGTATCGTTCACCGCTTCTAAATACACATCGAAGTCTTCACGCTGCCGAAAGCAGTATGTTCGGCGGTGCCGGGTTGATAACCGGCGCCGCCGTTTTTTTTGCGGGCAGAGGTAGTAGAACCTCTAATCTTTGAATATCCGGCCGAATCGATAAGATCCTGCGATGCTTCAAGGAGAATCGGCATGACATTCACGACTTCCGCACTTCATCTCTCCAACGTCAGGCTGGCCGACGGCCAGCGCGTTGGCGTCGCGCTCGCGGGTGGCCGCATCGAGGCAATCGGACCCCATGTCGCCGCACAGCCGGGCGTGGCGGTCGTGGACGGCGGCGCCGGGTTGCTGCTGCCCGGTTTCGTCGAAGGCCACACGCACCTCGACAAGAGCAATTGGGGCCGCCCGTGGTATCGCAACGAGGTTGGGCCGCGGCTCACCGACCGCATCGCCAACGAGCGCGAATGGCGCAGGACCTCGGGCCACGATGCCGCCGCCCAGTCGCTCGCGCTGGCGCGCGCATTCGTGCAGGCCGGTACGACGCGCATGCGGACCCACGTCGACATCGACACCGACGCGCGATTGCGCTACCTCGAAGGCGTGCTCGCCACGCGGCAGACGCTGCGCGATGTCCTCGACCTGCAGATCGTCGCGTTTCCGCAATCGGGCATGCTGATCCGGCCGGGTACGGTGGACCTGCTCGACAGCGCACTGGCGGCCGGCGCCGCCGTGCTCGGTGCGCTCGACCCGGCGCTGATCGACGGCGATCCCGTGGCCTCGCTCGATGCCACGTTCGCACTGGCGGATCGCCATCGCAAGCCGATCGATATTCATCTGCACGAACCCGGCGAGGTTGGGGCGTTTACGCTGAAACTGCTGCTCGATCGCGTGCAGGCGCTCGGCATGCAAGGCCAGGTGGTCGTGAGTCACGCGTTTTGTCTGGGCGCGTTGCCGGAGCGCGAGCGCGACGCATTGATCGACCGGATTGCGCAACTACGCGTGGCGCTGCTGACGAGCGCACCGCCTTCGTGCCCGGTTCCGCCGCTCAAGGTCTGCCGCGACAGGGGCGTGACGGTGTTCGGCGGCAACGACGGCATTCGTGACACGTGGTCGCCGTATGGCGTGCCCGACATGCTCGAGCGCGCCATGTTGATCGGATTGCGCTACGACTTGCGGCGCGACGACGATATCGCGATCGCATTCGACTGCGTGAGCGACGCCGCCGCGCGTGGCTGCGGGTTCTCCGGCTATGGCCTGCGCGTCGGGGCGCGTGCGGACCTCGTGGTCGTGGACGCAGAGAGCGTCGCGCATGCCGTCGTCGCGCGGCCCAGGCGCAAGCTGGTCGTCGCGAACGGACGCGTCGTCGTGCGTGACGGCGAGTTGACCGTGTGAGTGTTCAGTAGGACATGCAGCGCATCGACGTGCTGGGTCCTCAAAAAAGCGCTTCGCGGATTGCCGGGGTAGGGCTCTGTTCGACCCGAAGGGGCGGTCGCCCACACGCAAAGCGGCCGTTCCGGGCGCCTGGTTAACGAAATGCCTGCCGGATTCCCAGCGCAATCATGAGCCCTCCACATGTGAGGTCGATCCATGCCTTCGCGCGACGATACGCCGTCGCAATCGCCGCGTGCGATAGAACGAGCGCGACTGCTCCGTACCAGCACGTCGCTGATACACCGACAGTAGCAAGCATCGCGAAGAACGTCGGCATGGAAACGTGGGCGGGCACCGCTGAGGAAAACACCGCCGCATAAAAGGCGATGGACTTCGGGTTCGCGATATTTGTCGCGATACCTTGCAGGAACGCGGCACGAAACAGAGGCGCCTTCGTTGGGTGAGGTGCTCCTGAGGGGGTTGCCCGTGCCGACACAATGAGCCGCAGCCCGAACCAGATCAGATAGGCCGCGCCAGCAAGCCTGACGCCGACAGCGAGCCACGGGAAAATAGCGAACACCATTCCGATACCAAGGATGGCGCAAGTCGCCCAGAACAGATTCACCGTCACGATTCCGGCGACAAGCGCGAGCGCATCGGAGCGTCTGCCGGCTACCGCCTTCTGAGTGATTGCGACGAAGTTCGGCCCGGGTATGACGACACTTGCCGCATAGACAGAAAAGACTGTCGCAATAGCAGACGAATTAACCATTTGTAGCCTCAGTGAATCGTGGTTGTACAAAACGTGGCGTTGCTTCATCAGCCAGTATTCTGAAGCAATTCACGACTGACCGCTGTCGGCCGCAGGGCGTCCCACGAACGGGCACGAATCCACCATCGTCGTCAGCAGGAGTCGACCGACCGTTCCTGGCCGAACGCGGAAAACCAATGAGGCGATGACCTGCCTTCGCGTTCACCAAGCCTGGTTTGGTAGACGCGAAAACGGCGCCTTCAAAAGTCGCTCAGCTCTGGATCTGGATGTTTTCCTCGCAGTCTTCCCAGTACCGAAGCGGGTCGAGGTGTTGTGGATAGCGTAGGTTGAGCCATTCTGACAGCCTGGTCCAATCGGGATGGTTGGTACCGGTTTGAGCAGACCAGATCGACGACCGTTCGAGAATTTGACCGTTCCCGCGATCGCGCACCAGCAAGCTGCCTAGTCCGCTTGAACTGTTCGTCTGTGACTCGACCAGATACCTTGGCAAAATCCTGAGCTCAGCGTCCTCGGCCCACCCGTATACGGCGCGGACCGTTCCGGAGGGATCTCGCAGCTCTATGGGTCCGCTTGCCGGGCGAACGGCCGTCCATCCTTCAGGGAACTCGGTGACAACCTGGTTTTTACTTTCCCTCACCCACCTCACGCGCCATGCCCGCGCCATCGACTCGCGCATGCGAGACAGCGACTCGTAGCCAGCAGGCAACTCGATTGCCATCGGGAGGGTAATGAGGTTGTCTTTCCAGAGTCTGGTTTCGTCGTCGACGCGCTTAACCTCGTCGAACATCGCTGCTTCAAATGGGTTCTCGGGCCGGCTCGATACTCTCACTTGCCCCGCAGGCAATCCCTCAAAAAGGCGCTCAGCATCATGCCGGGTAAGTTTCGTCTTTCCTTTTTTCATTTTGTCTCTCTACAGCAAGGTTGCCATTGACACCCGGGCCCTGACGACCGCAATCAGGCGCTACTTTCTCTCACGCGCTTGAACCTGCCCGCGATCTTATTCTGCGCCATTCGGCTGTTAGCGGCTTGCGCCGGCAATAGCGCGGCAAGCCGCCATCGTCTGGACCCGCTATCTTTCAGCTACGGTTCGCCCGGAAACGCGGGCAACTACGGCGCCAGTTTCGCCGTGTCGCCAGTCGCATTGCCTTCGCCGGACGGCGAATGAACGCGGGGAGCAGGATGGGCATCCGGAGATAATCGGTTACGCCCCTGTTAGAATTGTGACCTTTTTCCTGGGAACGGCAAATGTCCTGGTTCATCTATGAAGTGCCCGAATACAACGAAGACGGTGCGCGCATCGAACCCTTCAGCGACCTGCGTAGCCGCGTCCTGAAAGTAAGTGGGCAGGCAATGGCTGACGAACTGGAAAGCGTCCGCCAGAACGCCGCGACGACGGCGGACACGCCCACGCGCCCGCTGCGTGCTGCGGAAAATCCTCACGTCTTCCCGATCCCCTATGCCGACTCCATGATCCTGGTCGGTTTCATCTTCGAACTGAAACGCGAATTCCGGCATCTGGTGGTCTCACCCGTCGAAATGCCCTGGCTAAAAGACGCGTAAAAATCGGAACGATCGAACCAGCCTCAAACCTGAGAGGCAAACTCCACGGTCGGCGGCGTCACGTCGGAAGCCGTTTCCATGCACCCTGGACGCCTGATTCCGATTGTTCAATTGTGCCACCGCCTGGCGAAGCACATCGTTGACGATTTTCAGGGAGGGCCGAACGGCCGAATGTGGCCGTACCCCGGAAATCTGCAACAGCTCGGCGGACGGCCAGCTACATCGCGACGGCGAACTTCGTTACCCGACCCGAAGCCGCCGTTCACTGGCTTGCAGAACGGAGGTCCCCTTTCGGCGTGGAAGTGTCATTCGCAACCACCACCAGCAGAAACCCCCATTGAGTTGTGGAACAGCGTCGTCGATGCTAGCGGCGATTACTCACGACCAGAATCTTTGGGGTAGGTCGCACCAAAGCCGCCCGTTACAATCGGTAACTTCGCGAGTCGTCCACGTAACCCAGTGATTACGCCTGGACTGTATGGTCCACGGTTGATATCTTGAGCGAATACATTCGCCATGAAGCAGTGACGAGCAGAAAGGTCGCCTGCCTGGCGTTTGACTTCGCTTTCCAAACTTCACCACCCATAGGGCACATTCTTTGAAACGCCTCGGCTTTGCGCTCATCGTGGCGTTGCTACGCACGCTTTCCATACTTCCTTACAAATTCGTCGCAAGGCTCGGGATGGTTGTCGGCACTGCGTTGTATGCGCTTCCGAGCCGCCGCAAGCATATCGTCCAGGTGAACTTGCGTCTGTGCTTCCCCGAGAAGACTAGCCGCGAACGTCAGGCGCTCGCAAGAGCTCACTTCCGCCACGTTGTTCGCAGCTATCTCGAGCGAGGCATCCAGTGGTTTGGCAGTGCGCAGTCGATCCGGGATATCGTCCAGATCGAAAGCAAAATTGATCTCCATGACGATACAGCCCCGCCCACCATCTTTATGGGTTTTCACTTTGTGGGCATCGAGGTCGGCTGCATGCTCTACTCGACGCACCTCCCCGTCGCCTCACTGTACACACGTATGTCAAGCACAGCCCTATGCGACCTTGCCAGGCGGCAACGCGGCAGATTCGGCGCAGAGATGATCGAGCGCGCGACAAGTGCCAGAAAGATCGTGCAATTGTTACGTTCCGGCAAACCGGTCATGCTCGCGGCGGATATGGACCAAGGCGTTGAAAACTCTGCCTTTGTCCCTTTCTT
>NZ_JAFA01000035.1 GCF_000519185.1 Paraburkholderia nodosa DSM 21604
ATCAAAAAGACGATCGAGTACGCGAAGGAAATCAATCCGCATACGATTCAGGTGTCGCTCGCCGCGCCCTATCCGGGCACGACGCTCTACAAGCAGGCCGTGGAAAACGGCTGGATGGAAGAGAACAAGACCATCAACCTGGTGAGCAAGGAAGGGGTGCAGCTCGCGGCGATCGGCTACGCGCATCTGTCGCGCGACGAGATCTATCACCACCTCGAGCAGTTCTATCGGCAGTTCTATTTCCGGCCGTCGAAGATCTGGGAGATCGTGCGCGAGATGCTCACGAGCTGGGACATGATGAAGCGGCGTCTGCGCGAAGGCGTGGAGTTCTTCCGCTTCCTGCGCGCACACGAGGCATGATGGACCGCGCGCATGCGACGGGGCGAACGGGTGCCATCGTTGCGATGGCCGTGACGGTGCTTGCCGTCGCTTCTGCGGCAATCGAAGTCATGCGCGCTGAATTGCCCGGGTTCTCGCACCTGCTCTTCGATTCGCTCGCGGTGCTAAGCGGTCTTTGCGCCGTGCTCGGCATCATCTATACCTGCACGGCGAGCGCGCTGGTCGGCCGTTTCTTCGCGCGCGAAGTGGCGACGCCTCGGCACTTTCCGGCCATCACGCTCGCCAAGCCGCTGCACGGCGACGAATGGCACCTCGAGGAGCACCTCGCCAGCTTTTTCGAGCAGGACTATCCTGGACAAGTCCAGTATCTGTTCGGCGTGCACGATGCGCGTGACAAAGCGCTCAACGCCATCGAGCGGCTACGCGCGCGTTATCCCGATGCGCACATCACGGTCGTCGCCGATGCACGCCTATACGGTCCCAACCGCAAGATCGCGAATCTCGTGAACATGCTCGAAAAGGCCGAGCATGACGTGCTGTGCTTTGCCGATAGCGACGTGCTCGTCGACAAGAACTATCTGCGCCAGGTGGTCGGGGCGCTGCAGCAACCGGGCATCGGCCTCGTGACCGCGGTTTATCGCGGCCTGTGCGCGCCGGGATTCTGGCCTCGCGTGGCGTCGGCCCTGACCAACTATCATTTTCTGCCCGGCGTCGTCACGGGGCTCGCGATCGGGCGCGCGCGGCCATGCTTCGGCCAGTCCATCGCCATGACGCGCGAAATGCTCGAACGCATTGGCGGTCTGGCGCAATTCGCGCATCACCTCGCCGAAGACCATGCAATCGGCGAAGCCGTGCGCCGCGCCGGCGCGGAAGTTTCTATTCCGCCGATTCTCGTGCGGCACGCTTGCGTGGAGAATACGTTTGCCCAACTCTTTGCGCACGAACTGCGCTGGAGCCGCACGGTTCGCGCGGCGGACCGCTCGGGGCATCTGGGCGCCGTGCTGATGCATCCGTTCGCGCTCGCCATGCTTGCCGTGGCATTGTCCGGCGGCGCAGCCCCCGCGTGGATACTGGCCGCCGTGGCGCTGTGCGCGCGCGCGTGGCTGATGTGGCGGACCGACCGCGCGACCGGCGACAAGTCCAGCGGACTGTTATGCTTACCCCTTTGGGAAATGGTCCAGTTCGCGATCTATGTCGCGAGCTTTTGTTCGTCTGGCGTCGTTTGGCGCGGCACGCGCTTTCGCGTCGACAGGAATGGCATGCTTTCGCCAGTCCACGAGACCTGAGCGTCACAGTAGATGGGGGGCACAATGAGACGGGAGCATCCACTAGAGAGCACCCGCAGATGAAGCACATGGGACGTATCGCCGCCCTGGTCGGTCTTGCGATCGCCGTGTGGCTCGTTTGGCGCGAACATCCCGCGGCGGTGCTGCAACTGTTGCGCGGCGCGGGCATGGGCCTCGTGCTGGCGGCCATCGTGCATATCCTGCCGATGTGCGCGAATGCATGGGACTGGCGCAGCCTGATTCGCGCGGCGCAGCGTCCGTCGGTCGCGACGATGCTCAAACTCGTGTGGATTCGCGAGTCGATCAACGGCTTGCTGCCCGTTGCGCGCGTGGGTGGGGAACTCGTGTCGTTCCGCTTGCTTGGC
Organism: Paraburkholderia nodosa DSM 21604; assembly: GCF_000519185.1. GTDB lineage: Bacteria > Pseudomonadota > Gammaproteobacteria > Burkholderiales > Burkholderiaceae > Paraburkholderia > Paraburkholderia nodosa. The sequence goes on from NZ_JAFA01000035.1 coordinate 1,991, forward strand.
CGTGCGGGCGTACGGCCGGCTACGGCGGTGGCGAGCCTCATTGCCGACATGCAGCTCACGCTGATCAGCCAGGTGCTGTTTGCGTTGCTCGCAGCCGGCTATCTGCTCGAACATTCCTCATCCGATACCGCGCGGGTCGTGGGGCGGATCGCATGGGGCCTCGCGGGCTTCATACCGCTGCTCGTGCTCTTCGCGCTCGTGCAGCATGCGCGGCCGTTCGAGCGCGCGGCACGCACGCTCAACCGCGTCACGAGCGGCAAGGTCGTCGATCTCGTGGGCAAGTCCGCGCGCGTCGATTTATCTCTCAAGCTGATCTGGCGGCAGACCGGCGTGGTCGTGCGCTATGTGCTCATCTGGCAAACGCTGCAATGTCTCGGCTACGCGCTTGAAATCTGGATCGCACTGCGCGTGCTCGGCACGGACGCGACCTTCGTGCAGGCGTTCGTGATCGAGGCCCTGATCCAGATGCTGAGCAGCATCGCGTTTCTGGTGCCAGCCGGCCTTGGCGTGCAGGAGGGCGGGTTCGTCGTGATCGGCGGACTGCTGGGATTCGACGCGCCCACTTGTCTCGCGCTCGCGGGCGCAAGACGCGTGCGCGATCTGATGTTCTATTTGCCCGGGCTGCTTGCCTGGCAGGCGGCCGAATACGGCTGGCCGTCACGACGCCGGACAGAGGGCACGACCACGCGCACCCGCACGGAATAATCCCGGAAGTGACCTGTGATTGAAGACAGGTCGCTTCACATTGCGCTATTGTCGGCAATCGCCCGAAAGGACTCGACATGGCAAGGGATTTCAGCGCGCTAAACAAGCACGCTCACCGCGAATACAAATTCGTCCAGGCCGACTCATATCGCCAGGTCACTCAGACCTATGGGACAGGAGAAACTCATGCGCAAGCAACCGGGGCAGCTACGCGGCAGAAAGAGCCGGGCGCGCAACGAAGTGGCCATGCTGGAGGCCCGAAAAACCCGGAGCCTAAACGGGCTTTAGCCGTGACTCGTGCGCAACTGAAAGCGCCAACGCTCGAGATTCGAGAGTTCATCCACGGTCTTTTTCTCGATCTCGCCGCGAATCAGGTGATGAATCGTGAGCCGCCCCTGCTGTGTCTCCAGGATCTGCACTAGCCGCGCGCGTTCCCGGTGGCCCTCGAAGCCCAGATCGAAATAGATGACGCGGCGACGCGTATCCCCGGTGACGAGGCTCAGGCCTCCGCCGCCTCCCGTTCCGCCAAGGATGCCCATTTGAGGAATATCCCGTATGCGGAGATTCCAGCTGAAACCATTGCGGGCAATCCACTTCTTTGCGTCTTCTTCACGCTTCATGGCCATCAGCGCGGCGGGCGGACGGTTGGTCACATCGGTTGCGATCGTATAACGCGATCTGTGCCAGTTCCTGAAGGTATTCGACTCCCGATTGTGCGCATACATGTTCCGCACGATTTTGCCTTCAAAGTCCCACTTCTGCGTCGCGGTGTCGAGCCTGAACCATTCGATGCACTCGTTCCACTCCAATAGAGGACATTCGATGTCATCGGCCAGCAGCTTGCCGAGCATGGGCGCCTTTACCTCGGCGCGGAACGTCAGGTCGAATTGATGACCCGCGGTGCCGGTGGAAGAGCGCCCGCCAATGGGCTTGATCCGTTCCAGGGGCACAGAGAGACTGGAAATCGTCATGCGGGCTTTCATGGCCTGGCTCCGTTCAATTGCGGTGCAGCCATAACAGTTGGACGTTTCCAGATATTCCCCCCATGCCCGGCAACAGGCTGCAAAAACAGATGGAATACTTTTCCGCGCCGGGCTGTTGTGGAAGAGCGGATCGAACTGGATCGACCCGTTGGGCTAAAGGAGCTTCTCCATGCATCGCCACTCACGCGGGAAGCACATTGCAATTGGGGCTGGGCTGATTTCGATGATGAGCGGACCGTCTGCACATGCGGAGTCGATCGATATACCGGACGCCCAGCCGTTACTGACCACGACCGCAGCAGGCGTGCAGATCTACGCCTGCGAGTACGGTGCTGACCACACGCTCAGCTGGGTCTTTCAGCAGCCGCGCGCCTCGCTCTACGACGCGCACGGGGCCGAGGTGATCGAGCATTCGGCCGGCCCGTCGTGGCAAGCGCGCGACGGTAGCCGCATCGAGGGAAAAGTCGTCGCGCAAAAGCCCAGTGATACGCCGGCCAGCGTGCCGCAACTGCTGCTCGAGGCGCACTCCGCCGGATCGCAGGGCATGCTCGCGCCCGTGCGCTATGTGCAACGGGTCAGGACGGTGGGCGGTGTAAAGCCGGCTGCGCCGTGCACAGTCGAGCACGAGTCGGGTAGTTCGCCTTATATCGCGACTTACATCTTCTATAAGTAAGAAGACCGATCACTGACCGGCCTCTCCGGAAAGACGGATCGCTAATTAATTCGGAGTGCAAAGTTAAACCATTCAACGTGCCATGACCATCGAATTCATCACGCATCGGGACTGGACCGCTTGGCTCGAACCAGTCACGCAGGCAGAACCCTGCGGCCCCGACCTCGAATATGACGCGCAATTCCGCGAACTCGAAGAAGCGGTCAGCGGGCGTCCGGAAGCCGAGTATGGCGACACGCTCGTGGCCGCGGTGCCGCCCGACTGGGAAGCCGCGGATGCGCTTGGCAGCGCATTGATGGCCCGCACGCGAGACCTTCGCGTGGTGATGCATCTGGCGCGAGCGCGCTGGATTCGCGAGGGCATTACCGGTCTTGCGGACGGCCTCGTCTTGACTGCCGCGCTGCTGGAGCGTCACTGGGAGCACGTGCACCCGCAACTCGACGCCAGCGACGGCGACGGCGACGACGTGACGGCCCGCATCAACGCGCTCGCCGCGTGGACGGAGGCAGGCAGTGTGCTCGCCGGTCTCATGGATAGCCCGCTGCTGCAAGGCCGCTCCCCGGTCACGCTGCGCGAGTGGTCGTATGCGAACGGCGAAGCCGTCGTACCCGAAACGCACACGGTGATGAGCCTCGCGGCGGTCGAAGCGTCGATTGCCGCGTCGCCTGATGCCGCGCGCAGCGCGAAGAAGGCGTTCGATGCCGCGTACGACAGCGTTCGCGCGATCGAAGCGACGCTTGCCGAACGCGTAGGGGCAACCCAATCGCTCGATTTCGCCTCGTTGAAGGCATTGCTGGAGCGTGCATCGGCGCTACTTGCAACGGGCGTGGGCGTGCACCCGGACGAAGCGCAAATGCATCACGCAAACGAGACCGGTGTCGAGTCGCCCGCTGCCGCCAACGGTAACGCACCCTCCAGCACGATCGGTAGCCGTGCCGACGTGGGCGCCGCGCTGCAGCGGATCTGCGCCTGGTACGCGCAACACGAACCTGCCAGCCCCGTGCCGTTACTGCTCGAACGGGCGCGCGGCCTCGTCGAGAAGTCCTTTGTCGATCTCTTGAAGGACCTCGCGCCGGAAGGGCTCGCGCAACTTACCCAGGTGGTCGGTACGGCCGCCGTCGAAACGCCGGTGGAATGATCGAAGCCGCACTGCAACGCAACTCAACCAGGAGAACGGTCAAATGGCCAAGGAGAGCAGTCAGAAGTTCATTGCGCGCAATCGGGCGCCGCGCGTGCAGATCGAGTACGACGTGGAAGTGTACGGCTCGGAAAGGAAGGTCAGCTTGCCCTTCGTGATGGGCGTGCTGTCCGATCTTTCGGGGCAGCCGCAGGAAGCGCTGCCGCCTGTTGCGGAACGCAAGTTTCTGGAGGTCGACATCGACAACTTCGACGAACGGCTGCGCTCGATGAAGCCGCGTGTGGCGATGCAGGTCGACAACACGCTGACCGGCGAGGGCAAGATCGGCGTGGACATGACCTTCTCGAGCATGGACGACTTCGAGCCCGCCGCGATCGCGCGCAACGTCGAGCCGCTCGCCAGGCTGCTCGAAACGCGCGGCCAGTTGCAGAACCTGCTGACCTATATGGACGGCAAGACCGATGCGGAAAAGCTCGTCGCCCGACTGCTCGAGGACCCCGCGCTGATGAATGCGCTCGCCGCCGCGCCGAAGCCGCAGGGCGCGCCCGACACCGAATAAAGGAACCAAGATGGCAGACACCCAACTCGATCCATCCGCGTTCGCGCAGCCGGAAAGGCAGGAAGCCGACGCGGCGAGCCCATCCGGCGAGTTTCAACAGCTCCTGCAGAAGGCATTCCGCCCGCGCACGGAGAAAGCGCGCGAAGCGGTGGAAAGCGCCGTGCGCACGCTCGCGGAGCAGGCGCTGCTCGACACGCACCGCGTGTCCGACGACGCGCTCGCGACCATCGAAGCGCTGATCGCGCGCATCGACGAAAAGCTGAGCGCGCAGATCAACGTCATCCTGCACGCACAGCCGTTCCAGCAGCTCGAAAGCGCGTGGCGGGGACTCCACTATCTCGTCACCAACACCGAGAGCGACGAGAGCCTCAAGCTGCGCGTGATGAACATTTCGAAGGCCGATCTGCACCGGTCGCTGCGCAAGTACAAGGGCGTGGCGTGGGACCAGAGCCCGCTCTTCAAGCGGCTCTACGAGGAAGAATACGGCCAGTTCGGCGGTGAGCCTTACGGCGCGCTGGTAGCCGACTACTACTTCGACAACAGCGGCCCCGACGTCGATTTCCTCACGCAGATGGGCAAGGTTTCCGCCGCCGCGCACGCACCGTTCATCGCGGGCGCGGACCCGGCCGTCATGCTGATGGACTCGTGGCAAGAACTCGCGAATCCACGCGATCTCACGAAGATCTTCCAGACGCCCGAGCACGCCGCATGGCGCTCGCTGCGAGATTCCGAAGACTCGCGCTATATCGGCCTCGCCATGCCGCGCTTTCTCGCGCGCACGCCCTACGGCGCGAAAACGAGCCCCGTGGAGGAATTCGATTTCGAGGAAGACACCGCGGGCGCGGACGCGTCGAAGTACGCGTGGGCCAATGCGGCCTACGCGATGGCCGTGAACATCAACCGCTCGTTCAAGACGTGGGGATGGTGCTCGCGCATTCGCGGCATCGAGTCGGGCGGAGTGGTGGAGGATCTGCCGGTCCACGCGTTTCCCACCGACGACGGCGGCGTCGACATGAAGTGCCCGACGGAGATCGCGATTAGCGACCGCCGCGAGGCCGAGCTGGCGAAGAACGGCTTCATGCCGCTCGTGCACAAGAAGAATTCGGATATCGCGGCTTTCATCGGCGCGCAGTCGCTCAACAAGCCGATCGGATACGAAGACCCGGACGCCACGGCGAACGCCAACCTCGCCGCGCGTCTGCCTTATCTGTTCGCCTGCAGCCGTTTCGCGCACTACCTCAAGTGCATTGCGCGCGACAAGCTCGGCAGCTTCAAGGAGAAGGATGACATGCAGCGCTGGCTGCAGGACTGGATTCTTCAGTACGTGGACGGCGACCCCGCCAACTCGTCGGAAGAGACCAAGTCGCGCCGGCCGCTCGCGGCGGCGGAAGTCGTGGTCGAGGAAGTGGAGGGCAATCCGGGCTACTACACCTCGAAGTTCTATCTGCGTCCGCATTATCAGCTCGAAGGCCTGACCGTCTCGTTGCGGCTCGTTTCGCGGCTGCCGTCGACCAAAGCGGCGTGAGTCGCCGCGGTTTTTCAGTTCTGCACGAACCCGATCAATAAGGAATCCAAATGGCAGTCGATATTTTTTTGAAGCTTGGCACGGTCACGGGCGAGTCGCTGGATACGACTCACAAGGACGAAATCGACGTGCTCTCGTGGAGCTGGAGCATGGATCAGTCCGGCACGATGCACCTCGGCACGGGCGGTGGCGGCGGCAAGGTCGACGTGCATGACCTTTCGATCACCAAGTACACGGATCACGCCACGCCGGCCATCATGACCGCCTGCGTGACCGGAAAGCACTTCCCGACGGGCAAACTTACCGTGCGCAAGGCGGGCGGCAACAAACCGCTGGAGTACTACACGATCGATCTGGAAAAGGTGCTCGTCACGAACTACGCGACAGGCGGATCGGACGGAGAGGACCGCTTCACCGAAACGGTGACGCTCAACTTCGAGAAATTCCACGTGACCTACCAGCAGCAGGATCCGACCACTGGCTCGGCGCTCGGCGGCGTGGTCGAGTGCAAGTGGAACATTCCGGCCAGCGCGCCGGCGTAAGCGGACCATGCGCACGAGAAACGCCGAGCGCGTGCAGCCCTCGCTGCTGGAGCGGCTGACCGACCACGCCCCCGAGGCGACCAGCGAAGTCCGCGAGCATCGGGCCAGTTCGGCGCGCGCGCAGCGCCTGAGCGTCATGCGCGACATCGGCTGGCTCCTCAATGCGCGGGGCATCGCGTCGGCGCAGGAGATCGCGCGCTATCCGTGCGTGGCCGACTCGGTGCTGAACTTCGGCTTCGCCGAGCTGGCGGGCAAGAGCGCGTCGGATGTGGAACTCACGCGGATCGAACGGCTGATTGCCGAGGCAATCGGCGCGTTCGAGCCGCGCATCGTGCGCGGCACCTTGCGCGTGCGCGCCATTCAGTCCGGTGGCGTGGCGATCGCGCACAACGCGCTGGCGTTCATCGTCGAGGGCGATCTCCATGCGCATCCGGTGCCCGAGCGGCTTTATTTGCGCACGGAACTCGATCTGGAGGCCGGCAAGGCGAACGTGTACGAAGAGGTGACGCCCAGATGAACCCCGACTTCCTGCAGTACTACAGCCGCGAACTGCAGCATGTTCGCGAGATGGGCGGCGAGTTCGCCAAGGCGTTTCCGAAGATCGCGGGGCGGCTCGGCCTCGAAGGTTTCGACTGCGCCGATCCCTATGTGGAGCGCTTGCTCGAAGGTTTCGGCTTTCTTGCCGCACGCGTGCAGATGAAAATCGATGCCGAGTTTCCGCGCTTCACGCAGCATCTCGCCGAACTGGTGTATCCGCACTATCTCGCGCCGACGCCCGCAATGACGGTCGTGCAACTGCAGCCCGACAAGACTCACCCCGCGCTTGCGGACGGCGTTGCCGTGCCGCGCGGCACGCCCCTGCAGGGCCGGTTCGACGGCGAGCGCGCGACGCGCTGCGAGTTTCGCACGGCGCACGCGCTCACCTTGTCGCCGCTCGAACTGGTGGAGGCGCGCCTTTTTACGCACACCGGCGCGCTGCCCGGCGTCGCGGCCGGCGTGCCGCGCGGCGTGAAGGCAGGCTTGCGCCTCAAGCTGCGCGCGCTCGGCGAACGCTCGATTAACGACCTCGCCATCGATCATCTGCCCATCTACCTGCGCGGCAGCGACGGCACGGCGGCAAAGCTCCATGAACTTCTGGTCGGTTCGACGCTCGGCATCGCGACGCCCAGTGGTGTGCTGCCGCCTTCGTTGCTGCGCCCGCTCGGCTTCTCGGATGAAGAAGCGCTGCTGCCCGTGAGCGATCAATCGTTTCCGGGCTATCGGCTGCTGCAGGAGTATTTCGCCTTTGCGCAGCGCTTCATGTTCGTCGGCATCGATGGATTGCGTCCGCATTTCGCTCGTTGTGAAAGCCATGAAATCGAGCTTGTCGTCCTGCTTTCGAAGGGCGATACCGCGCTCGAGCAACGGATCGACCACGAGAATTTTGCGCTCCATTGCACGCCTGCGATCAATCTCTTTGCGCGCCGCGCCGATCGTATCGCGGTGACGGGTGAGCAGTTCGAGCATCACGTCGTGGTAGACCGGACGCGGCCGCGCGACTTCGAAGTCTATCGCGTGCAAAGCGTGACGGGCCATCGCTCGGGTGGCAGCGCGCCGGTCGAGTTTCAGCCGTTCTACCGCATGCGCGATCTCGGCGCAGGCGACCGCGACACGGCGTTTTATCAGGTGCGGCGCGAAAAACGTCTGCCGTCCGCCCGCGAGCAGGAGCGCGGCGCGCGTTCGTCGTATGCGGGCAGCGAAACCTGGATCGCGCTGGTGGATACGCACGAAGCACCGTATCCCGGCGATCTGCATCAGCTCGGTATCAGCGTGCTGTGCACCAACCGCGATCTCACGCTGACCCTGCCGCTCGGGCGCGGCGAAACCGACTTCACGCTGGAGCTCGAAGCGCCGGTTTCCAGCGTGCGCTGTGTCGCCGGGCCGAGCCGCCCGTTGCCATCCTATGCGCAAGGAGCAGTGGCGTGGCGTCTCCTGAGCCACCTGTCGCTCAACTACGCATCGCTCGTGGACGATGCGAACGGGAGCGGCGCCCGCGCCATGCGCGACCTGCTCGCGCTCTACGCACCCGAAGGCGACGGCGCGGCCGCACGGCAGATCGAAGGCTTGCGCTCCGTCGGCTCGCGGGCGGTCACGCGGCGCCTGCCTTCGCGCGGGCAGATCGTGTTCGGGCGCGGCCTCGCGCTCGATGTGCTGCTCGACGAGAGCGGTTTTGAAGGTGCGAGCGCGTTTTTGTTCGGCGCGGTGCTTGCGCGCTTTTTCGCGCAATACGTGTCGATGAATTCGTTTACCGAAACCTGCGTGAGTTCGACCACACGCGGTGAAATCATGCGCTGGGCGCCGGGGAGCGGGCAATGCCGGACGCTGTAATGCTATTCGAGCGCCTCTCCGCCGATGCGAACCGCTTCGACTTCTTTCAGGCTGTGCGGTTGGTCGAATGCACGCATCGCGGGTTGCCGCGCGTGGGGTCGTCGCTGCGCCCGCGCGACGACGCAGTTCGATTCGGTCAGGAACCCGAATTGATATTCTTTCCAACGGCGCTGCGCCGTTTCGTCAGCACGCAGGACACGGCACCGAAGCTCGCCGTGAACTTCTTCGGGCTGCTCGGCCCGAATGGACCGATGCCCACGCATCTGACCGAATACGTGCGCCATCGCGCGCGTCACGCCGGCGATCCAACTTTCGCGCGCTTTCTCGACGTATTTCATCACCGCATGGCCTCGCTGTTCTATCGCGCGTGGGCCACGGCGCAGCCGGTGGTGAGCCTCGACCGCGACGACGACGACCGGTTCTCCGCATACGTGGGCACCGTGTTCGGGCTCAACGAAGCGGCGCTGCGCAATCGCGACACTGTGCCCGATTTCGCCAAGCTGCATTTCGCGGGGCTGCTCGCGGGGCCCACGCGCCACGCGGCGGGTTTGCGGAGCGTGCTGTCGCACTTTTTCGGCTTTCCGGTGGAGGTCGTGCAAAACGTGGGGCACTGGATGAAGCTGCCCGACGCTGCGCTAACGCGCGTCGGTTCGCGCGACGAAAACGCCCGCATGGGCGTCGGCACGATGCTCGGGGCGAGAGTCTTCGATCGGCAGCACAAGTTCCGCGTCGTGCTCGGCCCGCTTTCGCTGGGCGATTACGAGCGCTTCCTGCCGGGCGGCGCAAGCCTCGTGCGGCTCGCCGACTGGGTGCGTCTGTACGTGCGCGATCCACTCGAATGGGACGTGAACCTGCAATTGCGGCGCGCGCAGGTGCCGCGTCTCGCGCTGGGGCGCAGGCAGCGCCTCGGCTACACGACCTGGCTGCACGCGCGCCCGGCCACGGCCGACGCGGCGCAACTCAAGCTGCGTCCGTTGGCCCCATCTCATGCAAAGGACTAGTTCAATGGCAGACATCAGCCGCGCCGTCCTGTTCGGCAAGCTCGATACGCTCAGTTTCGGCGCGATGGAGAGCGCGACCACGTTCTGCCGCTTGCGCGGCAATGCGTATGTCGAGCTTGCACACTGGCTGCATCAGATGCTGCAGTTGCCCGATTCGGACCTGCATCGCGTGATCCGCTACGCCCATATCGAGCCCGCCGCGCTCGCGCGCGATCTGACCGAGGCGCTCGATCGGCTGCCGCGCGGGGCGGCCTCCGTCAGCGATATTTCATCGCAACTGGAAGAGGCCGTGGAGCGCGGGTGGGTCTATGCGTCGCTGCTCTTCGACGCGCCGAAGGTGCGCAGCGCGCATGTGCTCGTCGGCATGTTGCAGACGCCCGTACTGCGCAACGCATTGCGCGGCATGTCGCGCGAGTTCGATCGCGTGAAGCTGGATGACCTCGTCGCCAACTTCGCCGATGTGCTCGACGGTTCGCCGGAAGCGTCGACGCCAGCGGCCGTCGTGACGCAGGAACCCGACATGGCGTATCGCACGGACGACGCCTTGCTACGCTTCACCGTCGATCTCACGGCCCAGGCGCGTGAGGGCCGGCTCGATCCCGTGGTGGGCCGCGATGCGGAGATTCGCCAGGTCGTCGACATCCTCATGCGGCGCAGGCAGAACAATCCGATCCTCACGGGCGAGGCGGGCGTCGGCAAGACGGCCGTGGTCGAGGGCTTCGCGCTGCGCATCGCGGCGGGCGACGTGCCGCCCGCGCTGCGCGACGTGAGCCTGCGCGCGCTAGACGTTGCCCTCCTGCAGGCCGGTGCGGGCGTAAAAGGCGAATTCGAGGCGCGTTTGCGCCAGGTGCTGGAAGCCGTGCAGGCGGCGCCGCATCCCGTCATCCTCTTCATCGACGAGGCGCACACGCTGATCGGCGCGGGCGGCGCGGCGGGCACCGGCGACGCGGCGAATCTGCTCAAGCCTGCGTTGGCGCGCGGCAGCGTGCGCACCATCGCGGCAACGACGTGGTCGGAGTACCGCAGGCACATCGAAAAAGATCCGGCGCTCACGCGGCGCTTTCAGGTCGTGCAGGTCCACGAGCCCGAGGAGGCGCGCGCCGTGACGATGATGCGGGGACTTGCCGCCGCGCTGGAAACGCATCACGGCGTGCAGGTGCTCGACGAGGCGATCGAGGCGGCCGTGAAGCTCTCGCATCGCTATCTGCCCGCGCGCCAGTTGCCGGACAAGTCGGTGAGCCTGCTCGATACCGCATGCGCACGCGTTGCGGTGAGCCAGCACGCGACGCCCCCCGCCGTCGACGATGCGCAACGGCGTATCGATGCGCTCAACACGGAGCTGGAGGTGATCGGGCGCGAGGCGGCTATCGGCATCGATACGGCGGCACGTCGCGAAGCCGCGGCGGGGGCATTGCAAACCGAAACCGCGCGCCTTGCCGATCTGCACGCGCGCTGGCAGGTGGAGCGCGAGATGGTCGAGGACATCCTCGCGCGCCGCGAGGCACTGCGCGAAGGCGCACCGCACGCCGATCTCGCCGCGTTGCGCGAACGGCAGGCGCAGCTCGCCGCGCACCAGGGCGACGCGCCGCTCGTGCTGCCGGGCGTGGACCGTCATGCGGTGGCGGCGGTCGTGCAGGACTGGACCGGCGTGCCCGTGCTCAACATGCTGAAGAACGAGATCGGCAATGTGTTGCGCCTGAACGAGGTGCTCGACCGCCGCATCATCGGCCAGCAGCATGCCACGCAAATGATTGCGCGGCGCGTGCAGACTTCGCGCGCCGGCCTCGACGATCCGGACAAGCCTGTCGGCGTGTTTCTGCTCGCGGGCACATCGGGCGTGGGCAAGACCGAGACGGCGCTCGCGCTTGCCGAGGCACTCTATGGCGGCGAACAGAACCTCATCACCATCAACATGAGCGAGTATCAGGAAGCGCACACCGTGTCGCTGCTCAAGGGCGCGCCGCCGGGCTACGTGGGTTTCGGCGAAGGCGGCGTGCTGACCGAAGCGGTGCGCCGGCGGCCGCACAGCGTCGTGCTGCTGGACGAAGTGGAAAAGGCGCACCCCGACGTGCACGAGCTGTTCTTTCAGGTCTTCGACAAAGGCCGCATGGACGACAGTGAAGGCCGTTCCATCGACTTTCGCAATACGCTCATTCTGCTCACGACCAACGCGGGCACCGAATGCATTGCGCAGTTGTGCCGCGATCCGCGCACGAGCCCACCGATGGAGGTGATCGAACGCGAACTGCACGCGCAGTTGCTGGAGACATTCCCGCCCGCGTTGCTCGGGCGCATGGTGACCATTCCGTATTACCCGCTTTCCAGCGACATGTTGTGCGCCATCATCCGGCTGCAACTCGGCCGCGTGGCCGAGCGTGTGGCGCTTACGCACGGTGTGCCGTTCACGTATGACGAGAGCGTGGTGACGCAAATCGCCCAGCGTTGCACGCGCATGGATAGTGGCGGCCGCATGATCGACGCCATTCTCACCAACAGCGTGCTGCCGCGCATCAGCACGGAGTTTCTTGCGCGCGTGATGGACGGTAAAACGCTTGCGCGTGTGCACGTGAGCGTCGACGGCGAGGAGATCACTTATGCCTTCGACTGAACGCCATGTGCGCATGACCTGTGCGGCGCTCGGCGACGACGCGGTGTTCCTGCGCATGTCGGCGAGCGAGGCGCTGGGACGCCTGAGCCGCTTCGAGATCGCCTTCCTGAGCCTGCACAACGATATCGATCCGGGCGCGGTGCTCGGGCAGAACCTGTCTGTGACGCTCGATTATCCGGCCGGCGGGTCGCGCGAGTTCAACGGCATCGTTACGACGCTGCGTCTGCTCGCGCCCGGCGACACCACGAAAAACCGCATGACGCGCTACGAGGCGGTCGTGCATCCGCGCCTGTGGCTGCTCACGCGCGCCTCGCACCGGCGCTTCTTCCATCAGCGCACGGCGCCGCAAATCGCCGCGCAGGTGCTGGAGGCGTACGACATCGACTTTCGCAATGCATGCACGGCGAGCTATCCGGCGCTCGACCATTGCGTGCAGTACCGCGAGACGGATTTCGACTTCGTGAGCCGCCTCATGGAGCGCGAAGGCATGCATTACTTCTTCGAGCACGCAGGCGGCAAGCATACGCTCGTGCTGGCCGATTCCGGCGCGGAGCATCGGCCCATCGCGCACTATGAGTCGGTGCCGTTTCAGGGTTGGGACACGCCTGAGCCCGACGAAGAATGCGTCTACCGCTGGCACGCGGGCGCGACGCTCGAAACGGGGCGCTACGAAGTCAACGACTACGACTTCGAAAAGGCCTCGGTGAGCAACAGCGAAGGGCTCGTTTCGCGCGCGACCCGCAGTGCACCCTACGACCCGCCACGCTATCTGATGCAGGAGCATCTGAGCGGACATCTGAAAGCGGGCGACGGCGAGCGGCTCGCGCGCGTCAACGTGGAGATCCATCAAACGCAGAACGACGCGATGGAAGGGCGCACCACCGCGCGTGGCATCGCGGCGGGCGGCCTGTTCGGACTGCGCGATCATCCGGGCGGCGCGCAGAACCGCCAGTATCTGGTGATCGAGAACCAGGCCGAAATCGTATCGGATGCCTATGTATCCACGAACGACCCCACGCAGCCTCTATTCGACTGCCACTTCAGGGCGATTCGCAGCGACAACACGTTTCGTTCACCGCGCATCACGCCCGTTCCCCGCGCGGCGGGCCCGCAGACGGCGGTCGTGATCGGGCCGCCGGGCGAGGAAATTCTCACGGACCAGTACGGGCGCGTGAAAGTGCAGTTCCACTGGGAGCAGCTTTCGCAAACAGGCGGCGGAGATCGGCTCGACCGCTGCTGGGTGCGCGTGGCGCAGGGCTGGGCGAACCGGCGCTGGGGGGCGATGTGCCTGCCGCGCGTCGGCCAGGAGGTGCTGGTGGATTTCATCGAAGGCGATCCCGACCGGCCTGTGATCGTCGGCGCGGTCTACAACTCGACCAACATGCCGCCGTACGACCTGCCCGCGCAAAGCGCGGTGTCCACGCTCAAGAGCCAGTCGACGAAGGGCGGCAACGGCTACAACGAAGTCCGCTTCGACGACCGCAAGGGCGGCGAGCAGATGTTCTTTCACGCCGAGCGCGATCACGAAACATGGATCAAGCACGACGCGCTGATGAACGTCACCGGCGAGCGGCATCTGCGCATCGGCGGCGGCGAGTTTCGCGAGACGCGCGGCGCGCGCAACGATTCGGTGCTGGGCAGCAGTACGTCGCGCGTGCTTGGCAGCGTCTCGGCAGCGAGCATGACGACGCACGAGCAGTTCGTAGGCGAGGCGTATTCGCTCGACGCCGGCGCGGCCGTGCACATCAAGGCGGGCGCGGCCGTGGAGATCGAGGCTGGCGCAACCATCGCGCTGCGTGCAGGGGCGGCGTACATCCTCATCGGTCCGGAGACGATCGAGATGTCGAGCTTCCCGATTCCGCTCGGCCCGGGCGTGCCACCGGTGCCGCTTTCGTTGCCGCCCGCGCCGCCCAGGCCGCCGCGCGACGCCGACGACGGCACGAGCAAGATTCGCAATCAGGAGGCCCCGTGAGATTGACGCTGACTGTTGAGGGCGGCGAAGCCGGCGAGCACGCCGCGCCACGCACGATGGAGATCGATGATCGCGCAACCATTGGCCGCGCGCCGGACAGTACGGTGGTGCTGGGCGACGCGCAACGCGGTATTTCGCGCATGCAGGCGAGCATCGAACGCCGTGGGGCCACTTACGTACTGGTCGATACCGGCAGCAATCCGACACTGCTGAACGGCGAGGCGCTGAACGGCGCGCACGAGGCGGTGCTGTCCGATGGCGACCAGATCCGCATTGGCGCTTATACGCTTGCAGTTTCGCTCGAAAAAGGCGAGGCAAGCTGGGCGCCAGTCGATCAAACGCTCATGACGCAACCCACGCCGCCCATGCAGCCACCCGCGGCGAGCCTGCCGGGGACGCCGGAATTCGAGGCGCCGCCGGGCGCGCCGCTCATCCCCGACGACTGGGACGCGCCGCGCGCTTCCGGCACGCCGCAGCCTCTGCGCGACGACGCGCCGTTCACGCCCGACCCGCTCGCTGCGACCCCGCTGCTGCGCGAATCGGGTCATTTCGGCGGCGAATCGAACGAGGCGCTACTGGACGTGCTGGGCTCCGCCGACCCGTTGCGCGATGCCCCCGCGCGGGTGGAGCGCGAACCTGCCGCGCCGTCACGCAGTTTCGAGCACGTATCGCCGGAAAAAGCACTGGCTGCGCTACCGCCGCACCGGTCCGAGGACTCGCTCGCCGCGACGCCGGAGGCCCGCCCAGCCGCCCCGCGCGTGGACGATTCGGCAGTGCTGGACGCACTGCTGGAGGGTCTCGGCATCGCGCCCGCCGAGGTCGCCCACCTGAGCGCGCCGGAAGTCGCGCGCCTGGCCGGTGCGCTGCTGCGCGAAGCCACGCAGGGCACGATGAGCGTGTTGCGCTCGCGCGCGATGGCGCGGCGCGAGGCCCGCATGGCGATGACGATGATCGAGGCGCGCGACAACAACCCGCTCAAATTCTTCCCCGACGCAGACCGCGCCCTGACGCAAATGCTGGGCGCGCGCGGGCGGGGCTATCTCGCGCCGGACGAAGCCTTGCGCGCCGCCTATCGCGATATCCAGGCACACGAACTCGCACTCGTCGCGGGTATGCGCGCCGCGTTCGACGACGCCATGGCGCGCATCGATCCCGCCGCGATCGAGCGCTCGCTCGACGCGCCCGCCCGGCTCGAAGCGCTCGTCGGCAATCGCCGGGCGCGCCTGTGGCAGCGCTTCGTGAAGACGTGGGAGCAAGTGTCGCGCGACGCGGGCGACGATTTCCAGCAGCGCTTTGGCGAACCGTTCGGCCGCGCCTATCAGGCGCAGCTCGACGCGCTGCAATTTCCGAAGGATTGAGTCATAGCATGTACTGGAACAACAAAGTCATCTGGTCGGAGGGCATGTTCCTTCAGCCGCACCATCTCCAGCAGCACGACCGGCACGTCGAGGCGCTGCTCGCGGGCCGCGTGAACGGCCTGCGCGCCTATGGCTGGGGCTTTACGACGCTGGAGATCGACGAGGCGCTGCTCAAGCTCGGCAAACTGGCGTTGCGCGCAGCGGCGGGTGTGCTGCCCGACGGCACGCCGTTCAACCTGCCCGCGGACGACGATCTGCCCGAACCGCTCGACGTCCCCGAAAACGCCGCGAACGTGACGGTGATGCTTGCGCTGCCGGTGCGCCGCGCCGGCGCGCCCGAGTCGGGCGGCGACGGGCACGCCGACGATCTCGCGCGGTACGGCGCGGGAGACTTCGAAGTGCACGACAGCAACGACGCCGACGCGCCCAGCACGTTGCTGCAGATCGGCAAGCTGCGCCTGCGCCTCGCACTCGCGCCCGACGTTGCCAATGCGCATGCGTGCGCGGGCGTGGCGCACGTGGTCGAGCGCCGTAGCGACGGCCGCGTCGTGCTCGACGACGACTACTGCGCGCCGTGCCTCGACTATCGCGTGGCGGGGCGCCTCGCGCGCTTCTCGACCGAACTGGGCGGGCTGCTTCAGCAGCGCGGCGAAGCGCTCGCCGGGCGTCTCGCCCAACCCGACGGCGCGGGCATGGCCGAAATCGCCGATTTCCTGCTGCTGCAGATCGTCAATCGCGCACAGCCGCTCGTTACCCACTTCAATGCCATGGATGGTTTGCACCCCGAAGCGTTCTATCAGTCGTGCATCGCGCTGGCGGGCGAGCTTGCCACGTTCAGCCAGGCGGGGCGGCGGCCGCCCACGTTCGCGGCTTACCGGCACGACCGGCTCAAGGAGACGTTCGAACCCGTGATCGATGCGCTGCGGCTCGCGCTGTCGCGCGTCGCCGATTCGCAGGTCGTGGCGATTGCGCTCGAAGAACGCAAGTATGGATTGCGGGTGGCGCGGGTCGCGGACCGCACGCTCTTTGCCGGCGCGACCTTCGTGCTCGCGGTGCGGGCGCAGGTGCCGGCCGGCACGCTGCTCTCCGCGTTCGCAAGCCAGGTGAAGATCGGCAGCATCGAGAAGATCCGCGATCTCGTGAACCTGCAACTGCCAGGCATCGCGTTGCGCGCGCTGGCGGTCGCGCCGCGCCAGTTGCCGTTCCATGCGGGCTACAGCTATTTCGAACTCGACGACCAGAACGAAGCGTGGGCAACGCTCGCGGCTTCCGCGGGCATGGCGCTGCACGTGGCGGGCGAGTTCCCCGGGCTCGCGATGGAACTCTGGGCCATCCGTCATTGAAGTCTCGCATCGAGGACCTTTGCCATGACCGACAGCACGAACGCGCCGCTCGACGATGCGGACTATCTCGACGCGGCGCGCACGATCCGCATGCCGATGCCAGGGCGCAAGCGCGAACGCTCGGCCAGCGCCGAAGCGGAACCCACGCCGCAGCGCAAGCCGCAAGGCCCCGAGCCCGCGCTCACGCCGCTCGATACCTTGATCGCCGGGCGCAACCCGCTGCTGCGGGCGGCCAATCCGTTGCTGGAACTCGCGCTGCCGTTGCGCCGTCTGCCGAGCCACCCGGATCTCGACACGCTGCGCGCCCAACTGATCCAGATGGTGCGCCGCTTCGAGGCCGACGGCCGCGCCTTCGGCGTGCCCGACACGCAGCTCGGTCCGGCGCGCTATTGCCTGTGCACCTTCATCGACGAGGCCATTGCGGCGACGCCGTGGGGCGCGGGGGTCTGGGGCCGCAGGAGCCTCCTGGTGACGTTTCACAACGAGGCCTCCGGCGGCGAGCGGCTTTTCGTCATGTTGCAGCGGCTCGCACAAACACCCGCTGCGGATATCGACCTGCTCGAACTGATCTACGTGATCCTCGCGCTTGGCTTCGACGGGCGCTACCGGCTCATCGAAGGCGGTAAGCGGCAGCTCGACGAGATTCGCGAACGCCTCGAACAGATGATCCGCGCGCAACGCGGCCCGGTCGAGCGCGCGCTGTCGCCGCACTGGCAGCCCGCGGAGCCCGCGCGCGAACGGACGCTGGGTTTCGTGCCGCTGTGGGTCGCGCTGGCGCTCGCGGGCCTCGTGTTGATGGCGACGAGCCTCGTGCTCGGGCTGCGCATCAACGCGTTCTCCGACCCGGTGTTCGAGGCGATGCGCGGCATTCGCGTGGCGCCCGCGCCCGTGCTCGCGGCCAAGACGCAGGCGGCGCCGAAGTTCGCGTCGGCGCTCGATGGCTTTCTCGCGCCCGAGATAGCGCAAGGGCTGGTCACGGTCGGCGAATCGGGTGACCGCACGACCGTGACCATCAACAACAGCGCCGAAGGCACGCAGATCTTCGCGTCCGGCAGCGCCGAACTCGATCCGCGTTTCGTGCCGCTCGTGCAGCGCATCGGCGAGGCGTTGACGGACAAGCCTGGCAATGTCGTCGTGATCGGGCATACGGACGACCAGCGCATCGTGTCGGCGCGCTTTCCCTCCAACGTCGCGCTTTCGCAGGCGCGCGCGGATACGGTGCGTGCGATCCTCGCGGCGCATCTTGCGGACCCTGCGCGCGTGAGCGCGGAGGGCCGCGGCGATACCGAGCCGGTCGCATCGAACGAAACCGCGGCGGGCCGCGCGCGCAACCGCCGCGTGACCATCGCCATTCTTGCGCCGGGAGCCGCGCCATGATGTGGATCCAGGGGTTCAAAAAGCCCGCTGTCGTGACGTTTGCGGGCGTACTGGCGCTTTGCGCGCTGGTCTGGTTCGAAGGGCCGCTCGTGGCGTTCAACGGTACGGCGCCGCTCGAGAGCAGCGCCCGGCGCTGGACCGTGATCGCGCTCATCCTCGCGTGCTGGGCGCTCTATTGGGGCGTCCGGTTTGCCAAGGCGCGCATCGCCAGTTCGACGTTCGTGCAGAGCCTCGTGGCCGATGCGCTCGATCCCGCGAAGCACGCACCTGACCCCGCGCGCAAGGCCGCCGACGCCGACGTCGCGGCACTGCGCACGCGCTTCGAAGCGGCGCTGAAGACACTGCGCGAGTCGCGCGCGTCTGCCGGCGGCGCGCGCGGCATGCGGCGCATGTTCGCGTGGCTCGCCCCGCGCCGGAAAACGCTCTACTACTTGCCGTGGTATCTCTTCGTCGGCGCGCCGGGCGCGGGCAAGACGACCGCGCTTGCGCACTCGGGGCTGCACTTCCCGCTCGCGGACCGGCTTGGCGCGCAGGCGGTGGGTGGCGTGGGCGGCACGCGCAACTGCGACTGGTGGTTCACGGACCACGCGGTGCTGCTCGACACGGCGGGCCGTTTCACCACGCAGGACAGCCACGAGCAGGCCGATCGCGGCGCATGGCTCGGGTTTCTCGGGCTGCTGCGCAAGTACCGGCCGCGCCGGCCGCTCGACGGCGTGATGGCCGTGGTTTCGGCCGCCGATCTGCTGCAACAGTCCGACGCCGGGCGCGCCACCTATGCCGCCGCGATCCGCGAGCGCCTTGCCGAACTGAACCAGCAACTCGGTGTGCACCTGCCGGTGTACGTCGTCGTGACGAAAACCGACATGCTCGCAGGCTTCTCCGAGTATTTCGACGACTTCGGGCGCGACGAGCGCGAGCAGGTGTGGGGCATGACGTTCCCGCTCGCGTCTGAGAACGAGGAGAGCGAAGGCAGTGCGCCGCTCGCGCGCTTCTCCGAAGAGTTCGGCTTGTTGCACGCACAACTACAAGGCCGCGTCCTGCAACGCATGCAGCAGGAAACCGACGCGCGGCGGCGTGCGCTGATCTATGCGTTCCCGCAGCAGTTCGCGGGCATCGAGCGTGCGTTGCGGCGGTTTCTCGAAGAGGCATTCGGCGAATCGCGTTTCGCGCGCGCGCCGTCGCTGCGCGGCGTGTACTTCACGAGCGGCACGCAGAGCGGACGTCCGCTCGACCGCATGATGAGCGCGATGGCGGCATCGCTGGGTTTGAGCCGCGAGGTCGTGATGGCGGACGCCTCGAGCGGGCGCGCGTATTTCGTCAAGCGGCTGCTGCGCGACGTGATTTTCGCCGAGCAGGGCATCGCGGGCAGCGATCCGCGCGCGCTGCGGCGGCGCGCGCGCTTTCAGCAGGCAGCGATCGCGGGCATCGCCGTGTTGCTGGCGGCGGGACTGATCGCCCTGTTCGCGAGCGACCGCGCGAATCGCCGCTTCGTCGATGCAAGCCGTCAGCAGATTGCCGCGCTCGCCGAGCTTGCGAAGAAGACCAGCGCGGGTGACAGTCCGCTTGCGGTCCTGCCGCTGCTCGACGCGGCGCGCGATTTGCCCGGCGGCGAAGCGGAGCGCGCTTCGCGTGACGCGCCGTGGTGGGCGGGTCTCGGCCTCGATCAGCGTCAGAAACTCGGCCAGGAGGCGCAGCGTGTGTACCAGCGCCTGTTGCGGCAGACCTTGCTGCCGATCGTCGTGCAACGCATGGAAGACCAGCTTCGCCGCGGCAGCGCGGAAGATCCCGCCACGCTCTATGAGGCCCTACGCGCGTACCTGATGCTGGGCGACCCGACGCATTTCGACCCGGACGCGCTGCAGGTCTGGGCGCTGCGTACCTGGCGAACGGGTTCGATGAAAGACGCGAGCGACGCACAGCGCGCGGACATCGAGCAGCATTTGCAGGCGTTGTTCCGGCGTGGCGAGTTCGATTCGAACTTGCCGCTCGATCAGAACCTGATCGCACAGGCGCGCGCCGTGCTCAACCGGGTGCCGCTCGCGCAGCGGCTGGACGGCCGTATCGATCAGCAACTCGCACAACTGCGCCTGCCGGAATTCACCGTGGCGAAGGCGGCGGGGCCGAGCGGGCAGATCGTGTTCGTGAGAAGGAGTGGCGCGCCGCTCACGCAGGGCATAGAGGGCGCCTACACGCGTGCGGGCTTCGACGCGTTCGTGCGTTTGCGCGAAGACGCGCTCGCCAATCTGTCGAAGGACGACTGGGTGCTCGGCGCGGGCCAGACGCATACGGATGCGCAGAGCACCGAGGCATTGCGCGCGGCGCTCACGCGGCTCTACAGCGAGGAGGCGATCCGCCAGTGGGACGCATTGCTTGCCGATATCGCCGTCGTGCCGTTCAGTGCGCCGGATCAGGGCGCGCGCATCGCGAACCTGCTCGGCTCGGCGAATTCGCCGTTGCGCGCGCTGATTCAGGCCGTTGCGCGCGAAACGACCTTCACGCCGCCGGTCGCCGCGCCCGGCAAGCTCGATGCGCTCAAGAACCGCATCGGTGCGGATGCAGAGCAGCCCGCCGCGCCGACGCCCGTCGATACGCATTTCCAGACGCTGCACGATCTGGCTGGCGCGGCACTGGACGAATACATCAACGCGCTCAAGGACGCCGCTGCGACCCTGCAGGCGGAAGACACGGCGCGCAAGCAGTCGCTGCCGCCGCCCGCCACGGGCCCGCTCGACCACCTGAAGCTGCTCTCGCAGAACGCGCCCGCGCCGCTCGCGGCGGTGCTGCAAGGCGTAGCGGGCAACGCCGATACCGTGCAGATCCAGGGCCAGCGTGCGCAGTTGCAGACACTGTGGGCCACGACCGTCGCGCCCGCGTGCAGGCAGGCGCTCGACGGCCGCTATCCACTCGTGAGGGCGTCGGCGCGCGACGCCGCGCCCGACGACTTCGCGCGCGTGCTGGCGCCTGGCGGCCTGATCGACGCGTTCTTCCAGAAGAATCTGCAGAATCGGGTGGATACGTCCGGCACGGTATGGAAGTGGCGGCCTGAAGCGAAAGCCCTCGGCATTCCTGACGATGTGCCGGTGGCGTTCCAGCGTGCGGCGACGCTGCGGGACGCCTTGTTCCGCGACGGCGGCCACGACGTGTCCGTGCGGTTCTCGGCGAAGGTGGTCACGCTCGATCCTTCGGTGAAGCGCTTCGTGCTCGATATCGACGGCACCCAACTGAGCGCGACGAGCGATGCGCCCAACGCCACCGCCGCGTTCCAGTGGCCGAGCGGGAAGGGCACGGGGCAGGCGCATGTCGAACTCGACCCCGCGGCTGTGCCGCCGCCTCGCGCGGAAGGACCCTGGGCGCTGTTCCATCTGCTCGACGCCGCGCGCATCGAGCAGGCCGGTCAGGCCGATCATTTCAACGCCACGTTCGACGGCGGCAAGGTGACGCTCGCGCTCGTGGCCGGCAGCGTGAACAATCCGTTGCGCGCGGGCGTGCTCAATGGCTTTCGTTGCCCGGCGTCGCTATGAACGCAGATGATCGAATCGATGCCGGTTTTTACGGCAAGGTCCGCACGCATGGCGATTTCGTCGGAGGCGGCCTTTCCGCGGCTTTCGTCGGCCGTTGGGACACGTGGCTGCAACGCGGCTTGCTCGCCGCGCGCGAGCGCCATGCCGGAGGCTGGCTCGAGCGTTATCTGGAGATGCCCGTGTGGCGCTTTTCGGCTCCGCCCTCCATTATCGACGACTGCGCCTGCACCGGCGTGCTCATGCCGGGCATCGACGCCGTGGGGCGCTATTTTCCATTCGTGATCGCGCGGCAGATCGAAAGCGCCGCGCGCGCCGTCGATTCGCGCTGGCACGACGAGGCATGCACGCTGGCCCTGTCCACGCTGGCGCCTTCGTTTTCGCTTGAGGCGTTCGAGTCGAACCTGGCTGCGCTGCGCGAGCAGCCAGTCGCGTTGGCATCGTGCGAAGGCGCCAGCGTATGGTGGACCCACGCGGATAGCGTGACGCATCGGCACGAGGGGCCGCTCGATGCGCGCGTGTTCCTGGATCTGCTCGAAGCGCACGACAGCGTGGACTAATCGCCGTCGATGCCCCATTCGCGGCGCAGCGCTTCGCGGTGCGACTCCGGCACGGCGTCGAGCAGTTGCGCGTGGAAGGTGCGCAGATCGGTGGCCTGGGTTGCGGCACGGCGCGCCACGATACGGGCGATGGGGCCCAGCAGCGTCGAGAGGCGCGAGGCGGCTTCGCTCACGCTTTCGGCGCTGATGGTCTGCGCGCCGATCGTGCGCGGCGCGCCCGCGCCCACCGGAATCAACAGCGAATCGAAGTCGCGCCGCGCATCGTCGGTGGGCAAGTGAGCGCTGAGGCGTTCGCGCAGCATATCGATGTTCGTCGCGCCTGCGCACGCACGCCGTACCAGCAGCGACGCCACGGGCCCGACATGGCTCGCGAGGCGCTTCTCCAGGTGCGCGATGAGTTCGGGGTCGAGTGGGGTCTGCGTTGGCGGCGCGGGGATCGGCGATTCGAAGGCCGCATGCGCGAGCACGGTTCGTTCGGCATCCTCATGGACCTCGACTGCGAGCGCCGCAAGCAGTGCATCGCGCCATTCGCGCGCGCCGGCGTAGCGCATTGGGGGGCGCTTCTCCATGCCTTTCATCACCAGTGCGTCGACATATGCAGGCAAGCCGGGCACGACTGCGGAAGGGGGCGGCGGCATCTCGTCGAGAATCTTGCGCATCACAGCGCCCGGCGTTCCCGTGAACGGGCACACGCCGGTGAGCATTTCGTAGAGCACGACGGCGGCGCTAAAGAGATCGGAGCGTGCATCGACGGCGTCGCCGGTGAACTGCTCCGGCGACATATAGCTCGGCGTGCCGAGCAGCGTGCCGGTTTGCGTGAGCGTGGACGTGTCGAGCTGCGCGATGCCGAAGTCCGCGACCTTGCATTCGCCGCGCGGCGAGATCAGCAGATTGGCGGGCTTGATGTCGCGGTGAACGATGCCTGAGCCGTGCGCGTAGTCGAGTGCATCGAGCAGTTGCGCGAACCAGCGCAGGGCGGCCCGCGGATTCATCTGCGTGCCCGCGCGCGCGTGCTGCGCGAGATGCGCAGCGAGGGTGTCGCCGCGCACGTATTCCATCGTGATGAAGGCGGTGTCGCCCGTTTCGCCATAGTCGTACACCGCCACGATGTGCGGATGGGCGAGACGTCCTGCGGCCCGCGCCTCGTTCAGAAAGCGCGCGGTGAGTTCATGGTCCGTTTCGCCGCCTGCGGGCCGCTCGATGGTTTTGAGCGCCACCTTGCGCTCGATGCGCGGGTCGAACGCCAGATACACCACGCCCATTGCGCCGCGCCCGAGCACGCGCTCGATCACGTAGCGGTCGAATGTCGTGGGGATGTCGGCGGAGTGGGACATCGCTTACGTCTGCTCTTCGTCGAGAATGCGGAACGCTTCGATGAGGCTGGTCTGCATGCGTCCGAAGGACACCGCGAGCGAGGCGATTTCGTCCGAGCCGCCCGTTGGCAGCGTGGTTGCGTCGAGCTTGCCGAGGCTCATTTCGTCGGCGGCGCGCGACAGCGCACGAATGGGGCGCGTGATCAGCACGTGCATCATCACGTTCATGACGATCAGCACGACCGCGAACACGGCGCTGAGCGAAAGCATGAACGTGCGCCACACGGCCCGTCCGCGCGCAAGGGGCTGCGCCATCGGCACGGACACGAACTCCGCGCCGATCACCTCGTTCATGGTCCAGCCGAAGCCGTTCGAGGTGCCGTACTTCTCGATCACCGTCGCGGGCGCGGCGTTCGGCGTGCTGTGGCACTGCATGCAGGCGGTGTCGGTAATGCTGCTGGGCCGCGCGAGGAAGAACGAGCGGCCGCCCGGCGCATCGCGCTGGCCGGTCAGTTCCTTGAGTTCCGGATGATCGTGCAGATGGCGGATGACGTCGGTCTCCCAGTCGGTCGGGCGGTCGCGCGGATTGGTCGGGTTGAGCATCGTGGCGTTGTACGAGAAGTTCGGGAAGTCCTTCCCCAGCAGTTTGAGCATCTCGATGGCCGAAAACGCGGGGATCGATTCGGGCACGAAGCTGTACTTGATCTGCGTGGCGAGCAGCGGCGTGACGTGCGCCGCGGTGTAGCTCTGCATCGACGATGCAGCGCTCGCGAGGATGTTGGCGTCGTGCGCGGTTTCTTCGAGCGCCTGCTTTTGCAGCAGACGGTCGGAGACCACGCCGATCACCACCAGCGCGATCGCGAAGATGATCAGGAATACCAGGTTGAATTTGACGCTGAGCGAGAGTCCGGGCTTCATGGCGGTGAAGGATCGAGCCTTATGGATAGCGCACTTTGCGAACGCCCGGGCGCTCTGGCGGATAGAGCAGGGCGCGCCAGTCGGGCAGGGTGTTCAGATGTGCCTGAACATCGTGGCGAAATGCACGATCGGTCAGACGCGAGCGAAAGCGTGCGGGAAAGGTCTTGCGCGCGGGCAGCTTGCTGTCCAGCCACGGCGCGATGTCGTCGTAAGTCGCGGCGTGCGAGGGCGGCGCACTGCGTGCGGGCTTTGCGACGGCGAGCGGCTGCAAGGCGTCGCGAAACGCGACCGGCATGGTCGTGACGAAGGCGTCGGTGGGGCGCGCCGACAATTGCACATGCCCGAGGTTGCCGATGCTCGCGAACCGGCCGTTGGGTATCGACGTGGGCGGCTTGGCCGCGAAGGTCTGCGTACCGCTTTCGCTGAATACGTCGACCGTTTGCGTGTCTTCGGGCGCTGCGATGATCGCCGCCGCGCCCGATCCAACGTCGAGCGCTCCGGGTTCCGTGTCCACGCGCACCGGGGCACAGGGCGCGGTGGCGCACGCGGCAGCGGCGATCTTCAGCCAGCCGCTGAGCAAGGCGACATGGGCGTCGGCCATGAGCATCGCGCGAGTTCGCGGACCGAGCGCGACGAGCGTGCCGTGCTCGTCCTGCAGATGCGCCACGCCATTGCGCGATTCGAGCAGGTCGCCGTCGCGCAAGATGTCGCCCGCCGCTGCCGAAGTCACGTTCGTGCCGCGCACGACGCTGACGGGTGCATCGCTGCTCGCGATCCGCCAGGCGGCGTGCGCGGGCGACGCAAGCGCCGCCGCGATGACGATGCCCGCTGCCCAGAGGTGCAATCGATGAATCATGCCGAGCCATTGGTCGAGGGTTCCTCAACACAACAGCCCGGCGGCGAAATTATTCCGCGCCGACCTTGGCGCTTACCCGTTATGCGGCGGTACGGCTTCCTGCGCCTCGCTGAATAGCGCGGCCGTATCGAGGTTGGAGATGCGCTTGCCGAGCGCGGCGAGATCGACATCGCCCGCCTGGCCGATGAGCGCGTAGGTCAGCTCGTTCTGCCGCCACGTGGTGACGCCCATCGAGTCGACGGTGCGCGAGGCGACCGCTTTGTCCGGGCGCGGGTCCTTCATCACGCACAACGCGATGGGTGGCCCGTTGCGCGGCAGATAAACGATCTGCACGAGCGGCTTGTCGTGAAAGCGCAGGCGCTGCACCGACTTGAAAGTGAGCCCGGCGCTGCTCAGATCGGGCACGCGCAGCGCGAGACGGTCGTCGCGGCGGATGTCCTCGACGACCCTGGCGGCGAGCGCCGGATCGTCCTGACGGTAGGCGACGGTCTCCCGCGTATAGAGCTTCTGGTAGCCAACCGCCGCCTTCACCCACGGCGACAGCTCCGATGCGCTCGCGAGTTGCGAGGCGCCGGAGCCTTGACCGGCAGGCCCGAACAGCGCGTCGAAGCGCACGAACTGGCCGGCCAGGAACGCGCCCGCCACGCATGCCGCTGCGAGCCAGACCGGCACGCGGCGCAGGCGCGATCTCACGGGCGCGGAAGTCTGTTGTTCCGCGGCTGGTATCGCCGCGTCGTTCGCGCTCGAAGACGGTTGCGCAGGCTGCCCGGTTTGTGCGCGCACCATTTCCTCGATGCCAAGGCGCAGCGATTCGGGCACGGGCGGCAGCGTTTGCTGGGCGAAGGCACCGGCGAAATCGACCTGCGAGGTGCGCAGCAGCGTGACCTTCTTGCGCGCCTCGGCGGACTCGCGCAACTGCGCTTCGATCGCGGCGCGCTCGTCCGGCGACAGGCGGCCGTCCACATAGGCGAGTAACTGTGCGTCGTCGGCAATCATGCGAGTGAGTCCTTGTGCTGCGGGGCGGGCGGCGCCTTGGGCTCTGCACCGCTGAACATGGCGCCGACCGATTGCCGCGCTCGCGAGAGCCGGCTCATCACGGTGCCAATGGGTACCTTGAGCACGTCGGCGGCCTGCTGGTACGTCATGCCTTCGACCGCGACGAGCAGCATCACCACACGCTGGGCTTCGGGCAGGCGCTCGACCGCCTCGATGATCTGGCTGTGCATGAGTTGCGTTTCGGGGCCTTTATCAACGGGATCGGGGAGGTTTTCGAGGAAATCGTCGTCCCATTCGAAGCTCGCGCGCTTGCGCACGCTGCGGGCTCGCAACTCGTTGATCCATGTGGAATGCACGATGGAGTACATCCAGCTCAGCGGAGCCGTGTCGGGCTGAAGCTGATGCGCGCGTTCAAGCCCGCGCAGGCAGGCGCGCTGTACGAGGTCTTCGGCATCGTGGTGGTCCCCGGACAGGCGCAGCGCAAACGCCCACAGCCGCGGAATCATGGCGGGAAGCATGCCCGGTAAGTCTGTACCGCTCATCGAAGGGTTTTCTCCACGATCCCCGTTCAATCCGGACCGGCGCGCGCTTCGCGGTCGTGTGCGACCGTCTGTTGGGAGCGGGCGGCTCGGGCCATTTGGGTGAACTTGAAACGAAACACCCGGCCGGTGGGCTTTATTCCATGCTTTCGTTTGGGTTGCGCCCGCGCTGCCTTCAGCGGGCTTTCACACCGGCGTGCGCTTCTTCGCTCGTGCGCCGGTCGAACGACACCGCGTAAGCGGCCGCGCGCGCGGCGAGCAGCGGGTCGTCAGAGGGCGCAATGCCCACCGGCAGGACCGTCGGGTCGAAATTGATGTCGCGGCAGGGACCGTCGATCTGCGACTGCGCATGCTCGATGACGATGGTACCCGCATCGACGCGATGCTGCTCGCGTTCGACGGGCCACGCGCGGGTGGCGTCGTCCACCGGATCGTCGGCACCCGCGGGCGTCAGCATGAGGTGCCAGCGCACCGGAGCCGATTGCAATTGCACTTTCAGGTCGCGCGCGAGGAAGTCGGGGTCTCTCGCGTTCGAATTCCGGGTGTCCAGCGGCGCGTAAGGCGTATCGGGCACGACACTCCAGCGCACGAATCGCATGTTGCCGCTTGCATTGGTGAAGCGAAACGCGTCGATGCTGTAGTAGCTCGCGTTATAGAACGCGGAAGCCGGCGGATGCGCGGCGAGCCAGGCGCGCAGCGCGTCGGTTTCGGGGTGGCTCGCAAAGAACGCGTCGAGTCTCGCGGGGTCGGGGCGGCCCGTGCGCTTGTCGTGCTGCATTGCCTCTTGCAGTTCGTAAACCGCTTGTGGCGTGCGCACCGCGAAGACGGGCGCGGAATTCATGCCGGTGCGCCATTGCTCGCCGTCGCGCAGTGTGAAAAGCAGCGCAAAGCTGCGCACGGTCGTATCCGCGTCGTCTTCGGCGGGATTGCCGCCGGGCGCGGAGAAGCGGCCAATCAACGGCGTGCGGCCGCGCTCGAATACGCTCGCGCGAGAAAGCGCCGTGCCGTTGCCGTTGCTGTCGAAATAGCCGCTCACGCAGATGCCTTTTGCATGGTTGCGGCGAAATCCGGGATGCTTGCCGGCGCTGCGTTCGAAGGCGTCGATGAGCCGGTCGGGCGTGAGCGCGGCCTGGGCGCCGGGCCAGTGTATCCAGCCCGCGGCCCATGCGAACGCCGCGGCAAAGGCCGCGAGCGTGATCGCGATGAATGCGTATCGGACAAGAAGTTGCGAAAGCGAAATGCGGGACATAAATCAGCGCGGGGGCCTCATACAGCCGCTGATGCATGGAAAGGCCCTCTATGAATCTCGTGCGGTGCCGTCGTGCGGCGACGCCGCTATGGTAATCCGCTTGCCGCTATTCAGTGTGCACTGAACGACGAAGCTATACCTGCGTATGGGGTCGTCATTCAGAAGCGTCTATCCGTTTATGCGAGGGAAGAATAGCGACTCGCCGCGCTTCTCCTTAAGCTTCAGTCATTCGAAATGAGTGGGCGCAATACGCAGGACGTTCCGGTTTCGGGCGACGGGACACGCGTGACAGACACGCTCACCCAGAAAATGGGAGTTAGCCGTGGTGAGATTGGATTCGTGGAGGTCGACATATGCGGGAGGCGCACTCGATGGCGGCGGCCCTGGCGAAAACATGCGCCTCGTGCAGCCCGCTGGTGCCGATGACGCCAACGATCCAACACACGCGCCGGACGACGACGCAGCCGCCACTGCGCGGGACTGCGCGCGCAATCCGTGGGCGCACGTGGTCTCTGGCCTGCTAGCCCCGCCGGCTTCGAGGACCAGCGTTGCGCGCTGCGCGCCCGCGGTGCGCACGCGCAGCGATCTGCGGGCCGCGGATCACAACACCTACGCAAGTTGCACGGTCAAGATAGAAGAGCGACTGGCCAATTCGTCGTTCACGCTCTCGTGGAGCGACCCGACGCGCTGCAGCTACCGCGAGCAGGTCTGGAAACGCGCAATCGCCAGAAAGTCGGGCATCTGTGTCCTGTCCGGGGAGCACATCAAGCGAGGCGACGCGGTTTTCCGGCCGCTCGCGCGCCGCTACAAGGTCCCGTTGAATTCGGGGGCGATGATCCTCGCCGCGTCGCTGGAGGCGTGGGGCGCTCGCCTGGCCGACTCCGAATAGCCAGAATAGCCAGGCATGGCGCCGCAAAGGCACTAAATTCCGGCACACAAAACTCATTATCTGGGATTTCCTGGTCCTATTCAGTTTCTCCCGCCAAACGATCGGGCTGCATCAATGCGGCCGGACTCCCCAATACCAAAGTACTAGAGCCTCGCAAGCACGCGCGATGTAAGCTTCAGGAGCGTGGCGTTGCAAGGCTTGCGCCATCTATCGGTCGCCGGCCTGCGGCTGGCGCTTCAACGGGTGAGTCAGGCATTGGCGTCCCAGTGGTACTGGGAGGTGTCCGTGATGGTTCGATTCGCACACCGTAACACTGCAGAACACGCAACAAGCTGATCTGGCGCCTCGCTTCGCCGCAGTGGCATTTCGACGATCCCACCTACGATCGCACGGCGGCTTCCTTCGAGAACTTCGATCATGTCGCGGTGGCGATTCACAACTATCGCTGGCGGCTGGGTCTCGCGCAAGGCGAGTCGAAGTACGACGACATCGAAAGGAAGCTGGCGCTGTCGCCCACGATTGCGGTGCCCACCATCACGATGGAGGGCGACGCGAACGGCGCGCCGCATCCGCAGCCGGCGGCTTACGCCGGGAAGTTCACGGGCAAATATCAGCATCGGGACATCAGCGGCGGCATTGGCCACATTCCGCCGCAAGAAGCGCCCAAGGCGTTTGCCGATGCCATGCTGCAAGTCCAGCATCTGTAGCGACGCTTCCGGCGCTTAAGGCATTGGTGAGCGCTCGACGTATCGTTGGGAGGTAAGGCTTGTCGATTCGCAATCCGACACAAAGGATATCAACCTGAGCCCCGAATATCTCGAAGCGATCCGGGGCAAATTCAACGGATGACTCATGGTCATGGCCAAGACTCATAGATCCGCTCTCGCTGCGGTGCTGGCGGTTTCCTTGTTTGCATGCGTTTGCGCGCAGGCACAGGCACAGACACAGACACAGACGGTAAAGCCTGTGAAGCTTTCGAAAGCCGATCTGGACGGCGCCGTCTTCAACCGCAAGGACGCACAAAAGTCGGTTGAAAACGGCACGCAGATGACCGACGTGGTCGGCTTTACGTCGCCGGACAAGGCTTATCAAACCGGCGTGTTCAAGTCAGGCCCGTCGCACGAGGTCATCAAGGGACCGCAGGGGCTCGCCTACACCGAGTTTCTGTATTTTCTTTCTGGCGGCGTGAAGCTCACCTCGTCGGACGGCTCGGTGCTGAACGTCGGGACAGGCGAAGCCGTGACGCTTCCCAAAGGATGGACGGGCCAATTCGACACGCAGGGCTATACGAAGCTGTACGTGACGTATAGCCCCGACGATGCGAAGCAATAAGGCCGCGCGCGCCGCAATGGCGATCGACGGAATTTTCATGGAGCGGGCAGGACGAAGCTGACCCGGCTCCACCCGACGTCAACGCGTGTACACGCGCAAGGTCGTCACGCCGCGCAGATTGTTGCGCCGATGCCAGACCAGCCCGTCCAGATTCACAGGGCGGATTGCCGGGAAACGGGCAAGCAGGGACCGCATCGCGACATCCAGTTCGAGCGCGGCGAGCCGTGCGCCCAGGCAATAGTGAATGCCTGCGCCGAACGCGACCGAAGGCGTGCTCGCGCCGCGCGCGAAGTCTAGCGTGTCGGGCGCGGGGAATGCGGCAGGATCGCGGTTGGCCGAGCCGATCAGCATGAACACCACGGAGCCGCGCGCGAGGGAGGCTTCCGCAAGCGAGATGTCTTCGAGCGCTGTGCGGACCAGCATCTGCACCGCGCCGTCGTAACGCATGCACTCCGCGATCGCCCGCGGCAACAGCTTCGGGTCCTGCTTCAACGCCTCCATCTGCTGAGGATGGCGAAAGAGCGCGATCATCATGTTGCCGATCATGTTCGACGTCGTTTCGTGGCCGGCAATGAACAGCAGCACGGCATTCGATACGACTTCTTCGTCGGTGAGCCGCGCACCCTCGTTTTCCACGCTGAGCATGGCGGAAATCAGATCGTCGCCGGGCTGTGCGCGGCGCTGTTCGATTACACCGTGAAAGTAACGCTCGAGCGTGAGCGCGGCCTCGTCGGCCGCGCGCAAGCCGTTTTCGTCGAGCGGCGCGAGATCGAATGCCGCCACGAGCCGGCTTGCCGCGTCGCCTAGCGCGGTCGCGTCCGCCGCGGGGACATCGAGCAGCCGGCAGATGATCTGCACCGGCAAGGGGAGCGCGTAGTCGCTGACCAGATCGAACTCGGCGCGCGAGCCCACGCGTTCGAGCAGTTCATGCGTGGCAGCCTCGACGATCGCAGTGAGCTTTTCGATGCCGCGCGCGTTGAACGTCTTCATCAACAGCGCGCGCAACCGCGTGTGCGCAGGCGGATTCATCATCAGCAAGGTACGGCTCAGCGACTGGAACACCGGCTGCGTGGTCGCCGCCTCGCCGTAGCGCGCCGCCACGCTTTGCAGATAGGTCTTGCCCATGCGCGGGTCGCGCAGCAAGGCGTCGATGATCTCGAAGCGCCCGGTTACGAATGCTCTGGGCCCAACCGGCAAAATCGGCCCTGCTGCGCGAATCTTTTCGTACAGGGGATAGGGATTGGCGTAGAAGGCGGGCGAGGAGAAGTCGGAGAATTGCATGGGTGTGGGAGACGATTAGACGTGAGCGGCGGGTTTCTCTTCCAGCACTTTGACGAGGGTGTGGAGCGTGCGGTTGGCAGGTGTCGCGATACCGGCGATCATACCGCGCCGCACGATCGCGCCGTTGAGAAAGTCGATTTCGCTGTGCTTGCCGCGCGCGAGATCCTGGGCGGTGGACGAATACTGACGACCGGGAGTCGTGGCTTCGATCTGCTCGACCATGCGCACGGCATCGTGCTCGAAATGCACGCCTTCGGCGGCAGCGACGGCAAGGCATTCGGCGACCACTTCGCGCATGGTTTCGCGCAGCGCTTCGCGATGCGCCATGGCGCCGGGCGGCAACTGGACGATGGCGGAGACCGCGTTATAGGCGCAGTTGAGAATGAGCTTTTGCCAAAGCGTCTCCTGCACACGGTACTCGATTCGGGGCCGGGGATCGTTCCCGCCCGTCTGGAAGCGGTTTTCGCCGCTTGGTCTCGCGCGCCCGAGACGGCGGCATCGGCGTCGGGCTCGGGGCTTGGTCTCACCATTGCTCGACGCGTCACGCTCGCGATGCGCGGCGAGCTCGAACTCGAAAGCCGGCGCACAGGCGGTCTGGAGGCGCGCCTCACGCTGCCGTTGGCCGCAACGTGAAGCTGGCATGTTGAATCGTCGGACCATCGGCGCTGTGTTACGCATGACTACGTAGACGCCAGCGTCACGGTGACGATGGTCGTTCCGCACAGACGCTCGGCGAGATCGACATGAGCGGGGCGCCCGCTCCACCAGCGCCTTGCTCGCGCGCGGTGACCGAGCACGATGAGGTCGGGGTTGACCGTTTGCGCGTGGCGCGCCACGACATCGGCGATTCGCCCGTATTTGACGCAGCCGTTCGCGGCAATGCCAATCTTGGCCAGCTGCGCGACGGCATCGCTCAGCGTATTGCGGGCGATTTCCTCGAGGTGGCTATAGGCAACGTCGGTCAGCAGACCGCCGCAACTCGCATTCACCGCTTCGGTATCGACGACGGCGACCACATCGACAGGCGCGGACAAGGCAAGCGAAAGCTGCGAGCAGCGGTGCAGTGCGGCCTGGGCCTCGCTCGTGCCGTCATACACGAGCAGCATGCGGGAAAAGGAAGACATGATGTGCCGATAACGTAACGGAGCCGCTGGCGGCGCCTGACTGAACATGAAGGTTGGCCAGTGCATTCGCCCCGGAGGGCGAGCTGCCTGGCCGCCCAATCAGAACAGTCCGTTATCGGTGTTTATTCCAGGTGGCGGGCTGGTTTGGTTTACGCCGCGGTGTTCTCGTCGGAGAGGATATATTCCGACATAATTCGGGGTCCGGAGTAACGGACACTGCGTGCAGTCATTCAACCCGCGGCGTTGCCGCGCGGCGCCACCTGACCCACGGTTTCGTCCGTCTGGCCTTTGGCAATCTGTTTGCCGATTGCCAGCAGCTGATCGTCGTCGAGCGACGCAATCAACGCGTAGCTGAGCCTGGCGCGCCGCCACGTCAAAACGTTCATGCTTTCGACATGCTCATGCGTCATGCTCGCGTCCGGTTTTTCGTCCTTCATGACGCACAGGGCCACGGGCAAACCCGTTTTGGGCAGATACACGATCTGCACGAGCGGCCTGTTGTGAAAGCGCAGCCGTTGAATGCGCGTGAAGGTGAGCCCCGCCGGGCGCAGGTCGGGCACGCGTATCGGCACGCCGTCGTCGCTGTGAATCTGCGCGATCACCTGCGAGGCCACTTCCGGTGTGAGCGCGTCGAATGCTACGGTGTCGCGCGTGTAAAGCTGTTGATAGTTCACCGCCGCCGCGACCCACGGCGAGACGCTCGCGGCGGCGGCGTGCAACGCGCTGGCGCTTGCGCCGCGGTCGTTACGCGCCCAGTCCGTCGCGAAGCGCAGCACCAGCGCGCAGCTTAGCGCGCCCGCGGCGAAAGTCATGGCGAGACCCGGCAGCGATAGACTGAGCGGAAAGCGAAAGCGAAAGCGCAAGCGCGAGAAAAGCCGCGAAAACCTCGCAGGCTCAGCGGTGCTGCGTCGAGCGCTGCCCGAAGCTTCCGGCACGTCGGCATACGCGCGGCAGAGCTGCGCGATCGTGAGCGTGAGCCGCTCGGGAACGGGTGGTAGCTTCTGGTGCGCAAATGCGTGCTGATACCGCAGCGCCGAGGCCGCGATTAGCGCAACGCGCTCCGCGATCTCGGGCGACGCGCTGATCGTCTTCTCCACGTCCTCGCGCTCATGCGGCGCGAGTTCGCCGTCGACATAAGCCATGAGCAGGATGTCATCCATAGTCATGCCCCACTTTGCTCGCTGTTCGCCGCGTCTTTCGCACGTTTTTCTTTATTCCGTTCGTTGAACAGGGCGCCGATTGCCTGGCGTGCCCGCGAAAGCCGGCTCATGATCGTGCCGATCGGCACGTCCAGCACCTCGGCGGCTTCGCTATAGCTTAACCCTTCCACCGCGACGAGCAGCATGACAATGCGCTGTGCCTCGGGTAATTGCTGAACGGCGCGGATGACTTGCCCGTTCATGAACTGTTCTTCCGGTGTCCTTGCAGTGGGATCGGGAACGATTTCCAGGAAACCGTCGTCCCATTCCAGGCCCGAACGGCTGCGCACGTTGCGGGCCCGCAGTTCGTTGAGCGGCGTGGACTGAACAATGGAGAACATCCAGCTCAGTGGCGCCGTTGCGGGTTCGAGTTGATGCGCACGTTCGAGCGAGCGCACACACGGCCAATTCGGCGACAGTCATCGTCTCGGTAGATTTCATTTTTCGACGATAGGGTAAAGCGGCGAAACCGTCGCCTTGAGCAGAACACCCGGCGGGCGAACAAAATTCCGTACGCACCAAATATTGCCAGTGATTGCCAGTGTCTTTATCTTCAAGACGAGCCGGGCGCAAGGCAGGCAGGAAGCAAAGCGAATTGAAACCAGAGAAGGTATCTGTCATATGTCTGGCCAATGACTATTGAAAATCTTTGTATCAATGCCGGACGCCAGACAAATTGCGACACTAATCGTCGGGCTGAATTTCGAATGCACTGTGGAATGCGCGGCGCTCTACAGGTGTTCTGGGTGAGAAAGCGATTGCGTTCAACGTTTCCCTCTCTTCTGAAGAACACGGAATTCAGATGCGAAATCAGCAAACGGATAGCGAAAACAACCTGAAGCAGGCGACCGCTCTGGTGCGGGCACTCGGCGGTATGGAGCGTCTGTTCTGGCTGCTCGACCGCAATCGCGCGATTCATTTCGCACTGGTCGCGTAAATCGACTGCGTGTTCGAGCCCAGCGCCTGGCAAGCGGCTTGCTTGCGCTCCAGCAGCGGCATCCCTTGCTCGCCACGCGTATCGTCGCCGATGGTGAGGCGGCTCCTGTCTTTTATCGTGATCCCGACGCACGGATTGCGCTGCGCGTGGTCGAAAATGCGCGGGCAGCGTGGTAAGCCGAGGCCGCGGGGGAACTGAACACGCCGTTCGACTGGTCGACTGCACCGCTTGTGCGCGCAACCTTGTTGCAGGGCGAAAGTGGCTCGGCCATCATTCTCGCCGCCCATCATTCGGTGCTGGACGGCATGGACGGTGATGCGCACGCGGCGCTGTGGGCGTCGGTCACCGACACGGGCCCAGGTATTGCCGCGAAGGTCGTGCACCATCTGTTCGACTCGCTCGCAACCACTTAAGAAGCGGGCATGGGGATGGGGCTGTCGATCTGCAAGTCGATTGTCGAGGCGCACGGCGGACAGATCGAAGCGGCTTCGCTGGAGGGGAAGGGGCGTGCTTGCGGTTTTCGCTGCCGCAAGGCAGGGGTAGGCGCGATTAGACGCTGTGCTGATCGCAGGCGGATGGTCTGCCTGGATGCTGGAGCGGGAGACGAGTCTCGAACTCGCGACCTCAACCTTGGCAAGGTTGCGCTCTACCAACTGAGCTACTCCCGCATGTCTGGCTCCCCGACCTGGGCTCGAACCAGGGACCTACGGATTAACAGTCCGGCGCTCTACCGACTGAGCTATCGGGGAATCAAGGAGGCCGGATTGTACAGGAGATTTTTTGGTCTTGCAGCTTTTTCCTGATGAATCTCGATGAGGCGTATTGGGGATGATTTAGTTGAGAATTTAACGGTTTACGGTGTATTACATACGGTTAATTGGCTTCCTGTCATTACGTGGCTCCAGCGCGCAAGGCAAGTCTGGATCTACCCATGGGGCCACGCCTTGTCTATCGTAGGCGGCATCTCAACCCGAACGTAAAGGAAGCAAAACGATGTCCCTCGCCGATGCCGTCAACGAACCCGCCGCCGACACCAGCGCGGCACCTTCGCAACGCACGCGCGTGCGCCGGGTCGCGCAGCGCGCGCACTACGACGCACAGACGCTGCACGCGATTCTTGACGAAGCCTATGTCTGCCACGTCGCCTTCGCCGACGAGCACGGCGTGCATTGCATTCCCACCGCATGCTGGCGCGAGGGCGATCATCTCTACATTCACGGTTCGAACGGCAGCCGCATGCTGCGCCTCGCGGCCGATGGCGCCCAGGTTTGCGTGACCGTTACACATCTTGATGGCCTCGTGCTCGCGCGCTCGGCGTTCAATCATTCGATGAACTATCGTTCCGCCGTGATCTACGGCGTGTTCGAGGTGGTGACAGAGGAGCACAAGGCGGCCGTGCTCGATGCCTTCATGGAGCACATCGCGCCGGGCCGCAGGCATGAAGTGCGTGCGGGCAATCGCAAGGAGCTGGCGGCGACCACGGTCATGCGCATTGCGCTCGCGGAATCGGTGACGAAGATCCGCACGGGCGGCCCGAAGGACGACGAGGAGGACATGGATCGGCCCGTCTGGGCAGGCGTGTTGCCTTTGACGCTCGCACCGTTGCCGCCCGTGGTCGACACTGTCGCGCCGGAGCGCGAGGCCCCGGCTTACGTGAAGGCCTGGTCAAACCGGCACGACGGCTGACCACGGATTGCCGCGTTCACCGCGCCGACGTGAGGGCACGCAGCTTCGCGCGCAGCGGGTCGATGGCGAACTCGCGCGCTCTGCGCAATACGCGCCGAAGCTGCTCCGCGGCAAGGGGAAACTCAACGAGCCTGCCGCGCCAGGTGAGTATGACGAAATGCGACTCGTACCAGCTTTTATGATTTGACCAACGCTCCTTGTAGCTCGAGAAGTATGGGCGGAAGTCGAAATCACGGCCGTTCGCGAGCGCCCATCGCGCCATGCTGTCGACCAGCAGGTTGCCGACGGAGCGAGCGGCATAGGCCTCGTCATACGTCGTGATGAAATACTCCAGTCTGCGCGGCCCGGTCAGGTTCACGGATGCCGCAATGGGAGCGCCGTCCAGTTTGACGAACGAGACCAGTGGAGTCGTAACGAGATCGGTCCGCCCGGCGAGTTCGATGAAGAAGTCGCGTACTTCGTCATTCATCAGATAAGGCGCGTCGAGGCCACGAGAGAGCACCCAGTGGCGCTTCGTCGCAAAGAGCCACGTGAGCACCGCTCGGGCGTCGTCGACGTCCTTGCACCAGCCGTATTCAACCGCGCCGTCCTCCGAAAGCCGCCTTGCGAGGCGTCGCAATGGGCGCCGCAGCGAGTCGGGCCTCGTGGCGATGAAGGCGTCGAAGGTGGGGAACCGGGACAGCTCCATGGCGTACCCGGACAGCAGGCGCCAGCGCTCCGGAAGCGCGCGCAAGACCCACGACAGGGGCGCACGCGAGAGCGCCTCGTGAAGCGGGCCACTGCATTCGACAAACCGGATCTCCAGCACGTCGGCGTCGACGCTGCGCAATGCATCGACGGCGGCATCATAGAAGCGCCTGTCGCCTCGATCGGATACGAGCGGGCCGCCATATTCCTCGTTGCTTCCGCAGCCGAGCGCGCGCGCGACCCGGCATGCGCCTTCGCGCGCAATGCACAGCGGCCAGAGCGCGACGAGCGCGGCGCCGTCGTAGACAAGCGCGACACTGACTACCGCGCCACGGGCGAATGCCTTGGCCGCCGCAAGTTCGCAGTAGGTGAATTCGAGCGTGGCTGGGCACGCAGTGCAGACGGCTTCCCAGGAAGGGCGCAGTTTCAGGAAGTCCGCGTGGGTGCTGCATACGCGGATCTCATGGCGAATACTACCCGTGTTCGCGCGGGTGGCGACGTCGGGAAGGAAAGCAGTCTCGGTCGGTGAGTTTCGCATCATGTTGTCCCGGTAGTCCGATTCGGCGGAGCGTCAATCTCACATTTTCCTTATCGATATGGACTCCGAATAAGATACGTATGAACATCGGAGGCGTATCCCTATGATCCATCGAAATAACTCGCGCAGCGCGCGAAAGTATTCCGATTGCTTGAAATTGGCGGCGGACGACTAATGCGTGGTGCAAGCGTGGTAGGAGGAATGCGGACTTGCGGTAAAACGCACCGCACCATCGTATGGATGCGTTTTGCCTTCGGCATGAGTTGCCGCTCGATTAGTCGGTTGAATGATCAACTATGTGGAGATTCGACCGACGACGAATACGGCTATTGCCGAGCCCGCAAACCTGGTTTGCGAGTGGACGCGTGCGGTGCTGATCAGGCGACGGCGGACCAGAGCATGCTGGCGATTGCGACGAAGTAGAACACTGCCGTGATGATCGCCGCCACGCGTAGTGGCCGGCCGACTGCCGAACTGCTGGTGATAATGACCAGGCTTATCGCGATGCCGATCAGGGCGAGCACGAAGAGTCGCGGCAGCAGACTCCAGCCATCCAGCCCAACCTTGAAGATCGACCAGCCGAGGGCGGCGGCGAACATGCCGAAATACCACCACAGTCCCGCTGAGCGGTTCCATAGCATGAGGATGCCGGCGCCGATCAGTGCAACGCCGGCAACGAAGTAATAAGGCGCGTGGCCCATCCAGGGTATCCACCCGCCCAGCACTGCGAAAGCTGCGCCGACGAGGATGATCCATTCTGCGGTCTCGGCAGGAGACGTCCAGCGGCGGTAAGACATAAAAGTCCCCCTAATGCAGACAAACCGGGCTTCGCAGCGAGCCATGCTGACGTCTGAAACTGACTCATCGACTCATCGATGAATAAGCTCAAAGCAAAGTCCCACGTTGATCCTAAGCAGCCCATGTGCCCAGGTCAAGGGTGATAACCCCTTGAAGTTGTAAGAACTTACGAACCTGTTCGCATTCAATTTCTCGCGCGAAAGAAATGCACGTCGATGGCATCGACGATAGTCGACATTACCGGCTCGATGCGATTTTCCCGGCAAGAGTTGCAGCGCGAGGCTGCATGCAAAGAAGCATGCGTCAACATTACTTGCGGCTCGTGGGGAGCGGGAGTGGGTCACTGTAACGCTGTATCCCGGCGCTTATAACGCGGCGTAATCCACGGTTACAGCATGCCGTTGGTCCATATCGCCAGCAGCGCTTTCGATCTGAAAAATTGTTGGTTCGTTCGCACCCGTCATGCAGATAGGCTGCGTACTTCGCCAGCGCGTAGTTCGGTGTCAGCGCAACGGCAACGAGAAGAGAAGGAAAACCGATAATGAAAAGCAGCATCTGGGGCGCAGTGCCAGGCGCACTGTTGACGGCACTTCTGGTCGTGGCATCGACGTCCGCGCATGCGGATCGTCTGGACGACATTAAACGGGCGGGCGTGTTGCGCGTTGCTGCGTTCGACAGCAATCCGCCGTTCGGTTTCGTCGATCCGAACGACAATCAGATCGTTGGGCTCGACGTGGACTATGCGCGCGCCGTCGCCAAAAGCCTGGGTGTGAAACTCGAAGTTCAGCCCACCAATCCCGCCAATCGCATCGCCTTTCTGAAGTCGGGCAAGGTCGATCTGGTATTCGCCAACTTTACGATGACCGACGATCGCAGGAAGGAAGTGGATTTCAGCACACCGTACTTCGCGTCCGGCACCCAGTTCATTGCGAAGAAGGGTGTGTTGAAGTCTTCGGAACAGCTCAATGGTCTGCGTATCGGCGCGGATAAAGGGACGACCAACGAACAGCAGGTGCGTGCGAAATTCCCGGGCGCAACCATCGTCGCTTACGATGACACGCCTTTCGCTTTCGCTGCGCTGCGTACGGGCAACGTGCAGGCCATCACGCAGGACGGCCCGAAGCTCGTCGCGCTGCTTGCACGCGCGCCGGACAAGGCGGGCTACGAGATTTCCCCGTTCACGATCTCGAACGACTACGAAGGCGTTGGCGTGCCCAAAGGCGAGACGCGGCTGCTCGATGCGGTGAACAGCACGCTGACGCACCTGGAAAGCGACGGCGAAGCCGCGCAGATTTACGACAAGTGGTTCGGCCCGAAGAGTGCGGCGCCGCTGCCCCGTCTGTTCAAGATCGGCGACCCGCAAAAGAACAGTTGAGCGCGGCGCCCGATTCATGCATAACTGGCTTGAACCGAAGTATCTCGCGTGGCTCGAACAAGGTTTCTTCGTCACGCTGATGCTCTCTGCCTGGGCGGCGTCGTGTGCGACGCCGCTGGGCTTTCTGCTGGCAGTTGCGCGCACGGCACGCACTGGCGCGATTGCGCGCGCTGCGGCGCTCTACGTGTTCGTCTTCCGCAATTCTCCGCTGCTCGTTCAATTGCTGTTCTGGTACTTCGGCGTCGCGGCCGTGTTGCCGTCCGGCTGGATGACCTGGCTTAACACGCCGCACCTGGCGACGTTTGGACCGCTCACGCTGCGCTGGCCGAGTTTCGAACTGTTCGCCGGCTGGGTCGGATTGACGTGCTACACCACGGCGTTCATCGGCGAAGAGTTTCTGGCCGGCATGCGCGGCGTGAACCACGCACAGTGGCAGGCGGCCGCCGCGCTTGGCATGCGCCGCTACGCGACCCTGCGCTATGTGATCCTGCCGCAGGCGTTGCGCATCGCGACGCCGCCACTCGCTGGCCAATACATGAACGTGATCAAAAACTCGTCGCTGACGATGGCGATAGGCGTCGGCGAACTATCGTACATGTCGCGGCAGGTCGATACCGAAAGCTTCAGGACCTTCCAGGCATTCGGCACCGCGACCGTATTCTATGTGCTGGCCATCGCGGTCATCGAGGTCGCGCTCGTGCTCTGGCAACGCGCCGGCCAGCACGGTTTGCAGCGAGGCCGAGCGTGAACGGGTTCGCGTGGTTACCGGCTTTGCGTTATTTGCTGATCGGCGCGTTTCCGGCGGGACCGCTGGGAGGCGTTGCGCTGACGATCGCGCTTTCGGTGGTGTCGGCGCTGCTCGCGGCGCTGATCGGATTCGCGCTTGGCGTTGCGCTCGCAATGACGCGCGGAGTCGTCCGTCTCGCGCTGACCGCGGCGGTCGCGTTCTTTCGCGCGATACCCGTGCTGATGC
This sequence comes from Paraburkholderia nodosa DSM 21604, assembly GCF_000519185.1. Taxonomy (GTDB): domain Bacteria; phylum Pseudomonadota; class Gammaproteobacteria; order Burkholderiales; family Burkholderiaceae; genus Paraburkholderia; species Paraburkholderia nodosa. Next base: position 42,910 of record NZ_JAFA01000035.1, read on the forward strand.
TGATTTTCTGGACCTTCTTCCTGATGCCGATCCTGCTGCACGTCGACGTTCCTGGTCTTGCAACGGTCGTGTGTGCACTGGCGCTGATCGGCGGCGCGTATCTGTCGCATTCGGTCTATGCGGGCATCACGTCGATCGCCGCAGGGCAGCGGCAGGCAGCGCTTTCGCTTGGCTTGACGCGCTGGCAGGCATTACGTGAAGTCATCCTGCCGCAAGCCGTGCGGGTGATGATGCCGTCGTTCGTCAATCAATGGGTGGCGTTGATCAAGGATACGTCGCTCGCCTATATCGTCGGCGTGCCGGAATTCACGTTCCTCGCCAATCAGCTCAATAACCGTCTGCTGGTGTACCCGGCGCAAATCTTTCTGTTCGTCGGGCTCGTTTATCTGCTGCTGTGCGGTGCGTTGCAATGGGGCGCCAATGCGCTGCTCGCGCGCCGTGAGCCACGCTTTTAACCGATGCGCACAAATGTTGTTCCCGTGCGGTTCTTTATCTCGAGTGCTCACCTGTCTACGATGCGTTCAGCTGCTGCAAACGACCGTCTGCAGCCCTTCATAGACATCGAGGTGAATCATGAAAGTGAAAGTTGTGGCTTCGGCCCTGTCAATCGCAGTGGCGCTCGCCGTGCCTGCAATCGCATTGGCTCAATCTAACGGCGCACTCACCCGTGCGCAGGTTCGCAATCAGCTCGTCCAGCTCGAAAAGGCGGGATATCGGCCCGGAGACGGCGATCAGACGACTTATCCGCAGCAGATCCAGCAGGCCGAAGCGCGGGTGGCGGGTTCGGCCGCGGCGTCGAGCGGCTATGGCGGGGTGGCCAGTGGGAGTTCCTCATCCGGGCAAGCTGCGCCGGCCGCACCCCAGGCGGATATTCCGGGTCTGCGACCGATCTACAGCGGCCAATGACTCACCGGATTGCTGAGGACGGCCGCGTTGGCTCGATGACCCTGATCCACCCTGGGCAGACTTTCGGCTGACAGCCAACGGGCCAGATCGCATCGGCGTGGCTAGCGCTCTGATCACAACGATGACGCGATGGATTCAATGAGAGTCCTCAGCCACTGCTGCGCAGGATTGGCATCGCTTCGGCGATGCCAGATCAAATGGAAGACGATCTCTGGCAGTGCGACAGGCGGTGGAAACAATGCCAGTTGTCTGCCTGCCGGCGAATTGAGCGCAACCCGCCTCATGACCGTGGCGGCCATGGCCGTGCGCGCGACGACGGCCGGCACCGCGAACATCTGCGGCAGGGTCAGCGCGAGGGTGCGCTGCTTCCCCTGTTGCGCCAGCGCCTGATCCACCAGGCCATGCCGATCACCTTCGGGCGACACAAGCACATGGGGCAGCGCGAGATACGTCTTCATGTTCATCCCGCGGCGTGCCGCGGGATGATCGCTGGCGATGATCGTGACGAACTCGTCGCGCAGAATCGGGCGCGTCAATATCCGACCTTCCGGATGCGTGGGCATGACGCCGATGGCCGCGTCGACCACGCCGGCATCGAGCAAGTCGACGGCATGGTCGCGGTCGGTGAAGGCGCGCACATTGATCGAGATACCGGGTGCCTGTTGCCCGACCGCCTGCAGCAACGCTGGCAAAAACACGTGCGCCGGGTAATCGGACAGGCCCAGGTTGAACGTCAGCGCCGCGTTGCCGGGCACGAATTCGGGCTTCTTTACCAACGTGGCTTCAATCTCGCGTAGCGCCCGCGAGATGGGCCCGGCCAGCTCCCGCGCGCGTGGCGTGGGCAACAGGCCGTCAGAGCTGCGCAGGAACAGCGGATCGCCGAACAGCCTGCGCAGCCGCGACAGCGCCGCGCTCATGGCCGGCTGGCTCACGCCGACCTGTGTGGCGGCACGCGTCACGTTGCACTCGCTCATCAGGGCGTCGAAGGCCGCCAGCAGGTTCAAATCAATGCCATGAAAATCCATATGGCGAATAATAGTTTATATCGTGTATTTGTTGGACGGATTTAGCAGGGGCTCGCACACTCTCGCCATCGCTAACCACTACCCGCGAGCAAACCTATGAATGCACTCAATTCCGACCGTCTCCGCACTGAGCGCCTGGCCGTGGAAACGCTGTACCGCGCGTTCAGCGAAAAGGACCCTGGTCTCGTCGACACTGTGTTGGCCCCCGACTGGAGCGACATTCCTCTGGCACCGGGGCAAGGTCCCGGACCCGAAGGCATCAAGCCGATTATCCGTAGCCTGAGTCAGGCCTTCCCGGATGTCCGCATCGTCATCCATGACCTGATCCAGGTGCCCGGCCAGATCGCGGTGCGTGCCGAAATCAGCGGCACGCATCACGGCGAGCTGTTCGGCATTGCGCCCACCGGCAAACAGGTCAGCTTCCGTCTGCATGAGTTTCACGCGCTGGACGGTCAGCGCGTGACCACCACGTGGCACATGGAGGACTGGTTTGGCCTTTTCCTTCAGCTCGGCCAATTTCCGGCGCAACCCTGAACCAATGCAGGTGCGCAGAGCTGACAGGTGCAAGGCAAAAAACAGTCGCACAGCTATGCGGGAATGAACATGCCGATGGCTGCTACGGCCATAACGGCAGTTGCAGTCCAGCCGCCGAATTTCAGGATCCCTGATATGGCGAACTTTCCCATCACGCGGCGACTGGTTCCCATCAACATGACGACGATCATGACGGGCACGGCGGCAAGCCCATTGACGACAGCGCTCCAGTAAAGCGCTTTCACCGGGTCGAGGTGGCAGAACGTAATCGCGACGCCGCCCAGGATGGCCACGACGATAACGGAATAGAACTCGCGCGCCAGCGTGAGGTGTAAAGACAGGCTATTGCGCCACCGAAACGCGCCCGCCGCACCATAGGCCGCCGAACCGGCCAGCACGGGCAGCGCGAGCAGCCCGGTACCCAGGATGCCCGCGGCAAACACTAACGCTGTGAAATGCCCGGCAATGGGAGCAAGCGCCTTCGCCGCATCCGCCGAAGTCTGGATGCTGATATTGTGCGCGTGCAGCGTTGCGGCTGCGGTCAACATGATGAAAAATCCCACGCCATTCGAGACGCCCATGCCGATCCAGGTATCGGCGGTGATCCTGTCGAGCTGCCGGTATGCACGGAATGACGAGACCCAGCGTAACGGATGTTCGCCTGGCTTCGATCGCAGTTCCTCGACTTCCTGTGAAGCTTGCCAAAAGAACAGGTAAGGGCTGATCGTGGTTCCGAGGACGGCGACGACGGTGGTGAGATAGTCGCCAGACAGTGGCGCACGCGGGCGGACCACGGAAAGAGCGACCTGCGCCCAGTCGACCGGAACAACGAACGCCACTGCAACGTACGCAAAGAGCACGATGGTCAGCCACTTCAGGAAGCGTGCGTAACTTTCGTAGGGAACGCAGATCTGGAGGATTGCGGAAAACGCGCCCAGCGCGACCACGTAAAGTTGCTCAGGGCCACGCACCAGCAAACCGATGGCTGCGCCCATGGCCGCCAGGTCCGCGGCAATGTTGATCGTGTTGGCGACCGCGAGAAGCAGCACCAGAACGATCACAAGCCAGCGGGGACCAAAAGCTCGCATGTTGGAGGCAAGTCCTTTGCCAGTCACACGTCCAATTCGTGCACTGATCATCTGGATCGCGACCATCAGCGGATAGGTCAGCAGAAGCGTCCATAGCAGTGCGAAGCCGAATTTCGCGCCGGCCTGGGAGTAGGTGCCAATTCCGCTCGGATCGTCATCCGCGCCGCCCGTCACGAGCCCGGGCCCTAGCCGCGACAGCCACGAGCGTTCCGTCCGATCAGTGACGGCGCTTTCGGGTTCAAGTTTTTCGTTGTCGGCCACGGAGATCTTCCTGGAGCGCTCGGATGCAGCGTCGCGATGAACTCGCAAGTCTCGTGCCGCATGACGGCCTGATCAGGGGGCGATCCAGCTGTGGATCCAGATGTCACCGTGACGGACAAAAGGTGGATGCGGATTGCCCGTGCTGCATAATCTGGTAGACGGCGGACTCGCGGCCGGGGAACATCGCGTCACGGCGCCGGTTCGATTCGCATGGTAACGACGGAATGCGCAATGGCCGCCTGCCTATGCACTGCAAGGGCGCAGCCTTGAATTTTATCGGACGTCAACATCGACGAGGGGGGCTGATGGAAGGCGACCAGTACCACGATATCGATTCTTTATGGCTGCGGTCCCTGGTCATGAGCGTTTCGGAATACGCAATCTTCAGGCTCACCGAGCGAGGGGAGGTTGCCAGCTGGAATCCTGGCGCCAGGCGTATCACCGGCTACGACCCAGCCGAAATCATCGGCCGGCAATTCTCCACCTTCTACACGGAGGAGGACCGGCGCAACGGCGTCCCGGAAGCCGGTCTTCAGGCCGCGCGGGAGCACGGGCAATACGAAACCGAAGGCTGGCGGGTGCGTAAGGACGGCACGCGTTTCTGGGCCAGTGTCCTGATCACGGCGCTCCGCACGGTTGGCGGTACATTCATCGGCTACGGCAAGATCGTGCGTGACATGACCGACAAACGCCGCGCTCATGAAGCTGTGACGGAAAGCGAGCGGCGATTCAGGCTGCTGGTGCAAGGCGTGGCCGACTACTCGATATTCATGTTGTCACCGGAAGGATATGTGACGAACTGGAATCTTGGAGCGGAACGCATCAAGGGATATGAGGCGAGCGAAATAATCGGCTCGCATTTCAGGCGGTTCTATACGGCCGAAGACGCGGCAGAGGGGCTGCCAGAGCGCAGCCTCGGCACCGCCGCGACAGAGGGGCGCTTCGAGACTGAGGGATGGCGGGTCAGGAAAGACGGCAGCCGGTTCTGGGCCAACGTCGTCATTGACGCGATACGCGATGAGGAAGGAAAGCTGATCGGCTTTGCCAAGATTACGCGGGATGTCACGGAACGCAAGACCGCTCAGGAAGAACTTGAAAAGGCGCGCGCGGCGCTGCTCCAGTCGCAGAAGATGGAGGCCCTCGGAAAGTTGACCGGCGGCGTCGCGCACGACTTCAACAATGTGCTACAGGTGTTACGCGGTAACCTGGAACTGCTCGAAGGCCGGCATGGCCGCGATGTGTGGACGAGAGAGCGTCTTAACAAGGCAATTGACGCGGTCGAGCATGGGGCGAATCTGGCGTCGCAGCTGCTCGCGTTCGGGCGCCGGCAGGCGTTGCAGCCAATCGTCGTGAACCTGGCCGTCATGTTGCGCAGCATGGACGACCTGCTCAGGCGGGCCTTGGGCGAAGTCGTCGATGTGGAAACCGTCATCGCCGGCGGTCTGTGGAATACGCTGGTCGATCCGAACCACCTTGAGAACGTTGTATTGAACCTTGCGATCAACTCGCGCGACGCCATGCCGGAAGGCGGAAAACTGACGCTCGAGCTGTCGAACGCAATGCTCGACGATCACTACCGTGCACTCGCAGCGGACGTTCGCGAGGGGCAATACGTGCTGCTCGCGATCACCGACACCGGAACGGGCATGTCCTCGGACGTACTTGAGCGAGCGTTCGAGCCTTTCTTTACAACCAAGCCGGAGGGGCAAGGCACCGGCCTGGGGCTGAGCATGGCGTATGGCTTCATCAAGCAGAGCGGAGGCCATATCAGGATCTACAGTGAGCCCGGGCACGGGACCGCCGTCAAGATCTATCTGCCCCGCTCTCTGGAGTGCGCTGCCGATTTTGAACCCGTGGAAAGCGTTGCGCCTACCGGGGGTTCCGAAACCATTCTTGTCGTCGAGGACGACCGGCGCGTCCAGACAACGGTGGTCGAGACGCTCAGGCAATTGGGCTATACGGTACTGAAGGCTGACAATGCACAAAGCGCGCTTGTGATCGTACAAAGCGGCGCGCATGTCGACCTTATGTTCACGGATGTTGTGATGCCCGGCAGAATGCGAAGCGTCGAACTCGCGAAACGCGCGACGCGCGCGCTGCCGCATTTGAAGGTTCTTTTTACCTCGGGATACACGCAGAACGCGATCGTGCATGGCGGCCGCCTTGACCCGGGCGTGCACCTGCTAAGCAAGCCCTACAGCCGCGAGCAGCTTGCCTCCAGGATCCGCCGGCTGCTTGGCCCGGCCCGCAATCAGGACACAGGCAACCCGTCGGTCGCGCAGTCGATGGACCGGACGGTGCACGCGCCTGCCCATGCGCCAGCAGACGTCTCGATTCTTATCGTGGACGACGACGACGCCTCGCGGGAGGCAGTGAGCGAATTGCTGTCCAGCCTGGGCTATGACGTGCAACAGGCCGGCAGCGCGGAACAGGCAATGCAAGTATTGATGGCGGGAAAAGCGGATGTGCTTCTCACGGATATCGTGCTTCCCGGACAGTCGGGCGTTGAACTCGCCCGGGCTGCGGTTGAGCGTCATCCGGGTATCAGGATCGTGTTCGCGTCCGGCGGTGAAGCCCCGTCTCCCGACGCGCTCGGATTCGACTTCGCCTCTCTTCGCAAGCCGTTCACTGCAGAACAGTTTCATTCGCTTATCGCAGCGATGCACGGACAGGCTAAGCGGAGTGAAGACGAATAAGCCGATAGTTGTCCCGCTGAAAACCGCGTAGCGATGGTTGTTCAACAACTGGTGGAAGCCACGTCGCGCGAATTGACGATCGTGCCGGACCTCACACCCAGGAAATTTCTTGAGTTATACGAAGCGAATCTCGCGGCACGCTCGCGTGACAATGCTTCTGGGGATGCAATGCCCGTCCTGCGACCCGTTCGGGCGCCGAACACCAGTCGCGTGGCGAGAAAATCGATCCGTGTCCGTATTGCAGGGATGCCGATCTCCAATGCTTCACGGAGCGCACTATTAGTAGCATTCGAGACGATCAGGATTGCCAGGAAACGCATTGTCCCGTTCAGGCAGACCACCGGCAAAACAGCCGAAAGCACTCCAGGAGGCGGCCTCAGCAAAGACCGAAGGAGGGCAGGAGAGGAGGTTGCCGGAGCGCGCGGTCGACGACGAACCGCTATCAAACAACGAGCAACCCAGGCTACGCTTTGCCAGCCAGGCCGTCAAGCCGCGTCGGCTGCGCGAAGTCATTGGCAAGACAAGAGCGCGTCATACTACTGTCGCCAGCCGACATGAGATTCGTCGGGCGACCACGTCCACACCGGCGGGCCGGTGGCCAATTAGACGAAACGCGTGCATAATAGCTACCACGCATTCTGAGCCAGAGACTTGCCGCGCATGCTCTGAGCTGCCGCACAGAGGCTGTCTTACCTCTGTCCCTATTCCGCTGTCGCGTCCATCGTGACTGCATTACGCGCCATCCGCCTTGGTAGGGGTGGCGCAGCCCTCCCGGACGGCACGCGCCGTTCGTTGAAGCGTCTGTATTCCAGTTCGCGTGCAGCGAGCACGCCTTTGCACAGTCGCGTTTATCCAGATCATCGCCTCAGCATCGCATTGGCAATGGCCGTTGCAATGCCCATGCGTACTTTGCCTTGAAGTCGCGCTGGCGACGCTTTGCCCCTATTTGCTCAGGAGAATTGATTGGCAAAAGAAGAGCTTCTCGAACTCGATGGAATTGTCGACGAAGTGTTGCCCGACAGTCGCTACCGTGTCACGCTGGACAATGGCGTGATCGTAGGGGCCTACGCTTCTGGCCGCATGCGCAAGAACCGCATTCGCATCCTGGCCGGTGATCGGGTCACGCTTGAGCTCTCGCTCTACGATCTCACCAAAGGACGCATCAATTTCCGGCACAAGGACGAGCGAAGCGGCGCCCCGACGCGCAGCAGCACTTTCCGTCGTCACTGAACGGGAGCAACGCAAGGGCGCCAACTACCCGCCGTTCCAGGACCTGACTGCTCGCTGTCGACAGGCCGCACAAGCCCGGCAGCATGCAGGCTGCAAGTCTGAAACTTTCGCTGTACAAACAGCTGGAGGGGCGTAGCATGAAAACATCAGTTGACCTGCGACCGATCCCAGCCCGCCTCCTGTACCGTTCCTCAGGGATCGAGCCGCTCCCCTTCATCGCAGACCACGAAACGCGATCGACCGCCGTCCGGATGTCGAGGCGGTCGCGTGCGCCCTTATTCTCTTTTGCCGCAAACCGTGCGGCCAGAAGGTGACTCCATGACTGTCGCTACCCGTCTCTACCGTGGACTCGAAATTTGTCCCCTGGTTTATCCGCACCGTCCAACCGCGTCCGGATCCGGTCATAACTACGACGAGGGGTTTGACGCTGCCGTACGAATCCAGGAGCCGCAGGAGCCCGACGGCACTCAACGGAGCCGGGTGTTTGGCGTCGTAGCCAGTCGGCCGTTTATCAATTCGGGTGATGCGCGTCGTGCATCGATCGAATACGCAGAGCGCCTCATCGATACCTGTACGCCGGGAGCGACTTTCCTCGATGTGACGTCCTGAACGTTTTTCTCTTCGTGCAGCCGTTGTTCCCCACTGGAACAATGGCTTTCCGGAATCGCCGGAGGTTCGCCATGAACAGAGACGACCTGCTCAGACGCATTCAGGTCCGCGGCCGCGAGATTGTCGATGAATACCTACCCTCGGACGCGAACGTCGACCTGGATAACCTGATAGGCGACCACCGCCATGAGGTCGACGCGGACGCGTACCGGATGTTCGTCTCGGTGCGCGCACTGTTACACGACAGTGGTATGTCGAGTTGCGAGTCGGACTGCGAGGCGGGGCAGATCATGGCCCTTCTCAACGGTCGCGCAGCTTGACGATGACGACGTACATTGCGGCACAAGAATGCCGCATATTGATTGAGAAGGTGAAAACATGCGTTCCGATTCAACCCGATTCCGGATCGATCCAACACCCCGTCGGGCGGACGGCGAATACATCGCGCATGCGCGCATCAGCACCAGCCGTTCGGATGGCATCGAACATGACGTCCACCTCAGTGGAGACCTCGCTGGATTCGACACGCGTGAGGATGCGATCGCCTACGCGACGAACTGGGCACAGCAGTGGCTGGGCACCCGCTTCGGGTAGAAGCGCGAGGGCGCCGCGGTCGGCATGTGGTCAGATCTGCTTGTGTTGGATGACGGCATCGTACCCGCCGGGCTGATCGGCCTTCTCCTGTATCGGACGGAAAGGGAGCGCAGCCCGATCGCGGAACAATGTCCGCCATCACGAGACTGACTTCATGGGATTTGATGGGAGGCCTATGGAAACGCGGCTCGATACATTCAACGGTTGGCAAATGAAAGCAACAGTTGCAAGCAGACTTACCCCGGCTGGGGAAGCAAGGTACTTCGTCGTAGAGCCACCCACATACATGGAATCTTCGGCAGGCGTGCCGAAAATGCCCGAGAACACCAGATGCATCGAGGGTTCATTCGACGATCCTGACGATGCGTTCCGCGCTGCTTTTGATGCCTGTAAACGTGCGATCGAGCAAGCGGAAAGTGCGCGAAACGTGTGAAAGTCCGATTAACCGAATTCCCGTATCATTTTCGCGGGGCTTCCATGCATCGAGTATTCTCGCATCGTGGTTTTGAAATTCATGTGAGGCTGACGGAGGTTTCTCCGGGCCTGTACGACGCGGTTTTTCAGATCAAGGGCGGTGATAATGTCGAGGTGATTGACGAGCTTGGCGCCGAAACAAAGCTCCGTAGAGGGCCCTTTGGCCCGGAAAAGGCGTTTCTGAACGCACAGGAAGCGGGGCAGGCGGCTATCGATGCCGTTATCGGCGAAGACGAGTCGTAAAACCATCGGCATTTCGTCCGAAAACGGTGACTGCGCCTGATCAAGAATTGCCGCGCCGGAACGCTCACAGGGAGACCAGAAGCCTCAACTGGTGTGTGCTTTCCGCCCCGTCTATCAGGGAATAGGCACGAACTGACGTACGTTCGAGGACAGAGAGGGATTCCGCGGCCGAAAAATCATCCCATGCATCATCGGAGATCGAGGTCGCTGAGCCTCGGGCTTTTGCGAAAGCTTGAAGGAGTGAGCTCGCTTCGCGACGCAGGATGAGGCGGTCGATATCGAGCACGTAAGGTGGCCAGCCAGCGCGCAGGACCAGGTAGTGGGGAACGGCATGGCGATCAACTAGCATGTCGGCGTTTCCGTTGGGGATGTTCACGGGTTTCTACCGTTCCGTGCACTCGACTCTCAGCGATTCGGCTTGTATGGTACCGCCTGCCGCTCGCTTGAGCAATTGCGCCGGGCAGCAGGCTGTCTGCTCCGAACTGGTTCCCGCATCTTCACAACAATTTCTGACTGGTCGAAGTGAAAAGCGGAGCCATGCTATCACTGTCAATCGGCCGAAAGTGCCTTGGCTTTCATTTTCGGATGTTCGCCAGATGCGACTCTACTTGATATGAAGTCCTGACTATTTTTCTCTTCGCCGGAACGTCGATATGAAGTGGAGCAGTGGCTAGCCCCGGGTATCGATCCATTCGCATCCCCAATGATCTGAAAAGCCGAGGGCTTCCATTTCGGTGGCGAAATATCCTGGCGAATAAAACGCGTAACGCGAACGTTCTTCGCGACCGGCGGGGCGTGTGAGTGTGAGGTTTGAAGAAAAGCAACAGTCGGGAAGACGGTGAGCCGGGGGGGGCTGACCGCGTAACCGAGTACGCACTATTGTCTTTTGAAAGAATGCTGGAACCGGTCGCCCCTTTGGAGAGACCGGTCGAACGGGATCTATGAACAGCGCCCGTTTTGAGAGAGTCGGCGTGCCGCCGTCATGACGACGGCACGCACAGATGGCTTACAGCGGGGTGATGTTGGATGCCTGCATGCCCTTGGGGCCGCGCTTCGTCTCGTAGCTGACCTTCTGGCCTTCTGCGAGGGTCTTGAACCCGTCGCCGCGAATTTCCGAGAAATGCGCGAACAGGTCGTCGCCACCCGCGTCGGGCGTGATAAATCCAAAACCTTTGCTGTCGTTAAACCACTTTACGGTACCGGTGTCCATGGAATTCTCCTGAATATGAACAGATGTAGGCGCGCTCCAGACGGGCGCGGGGAAAAGGATCAAGGAGGGGAGAGGACAACGAATACCGCAGGATGCGGTCAATGATGAGCAGCAATCGCGCTTCTTGAAGACTTCAACATCTCAGGTTATCCTGGAAAACGCTCGAAGTCAACGTGTTTCGGTTGTTGCTGCCGTCGGCCGCTTTAGCCAGGCTTGCCCTGTATGTCATGTTCCCCCGTTTCGCCCGCTATCCCGCGACGTGGAAAATCGGTGTTTCATGTTGCATCGCACAACAGAGTCGGGTATCATTTAGGATTCCCCAAGCTTCGCGCGTCGGATCCCCCCCATGAGGCACCCCAGCCTCGATTGTCCGTGCGTCATTCCACGATTCCGTTTGCACCCCGACAGTTAAGTTCATCTGCCGTCCTGCGTGCGCCGATCGTCAGCCAACCTGTCGAGGAGAACGTATTGGCCAATCCCGTTCGTGACGATTTAGCCCCCCGAGTGATCGCGGTTCTGCCAAAGGCCACCCGCCGCGGGACAAGAGGCAAGCCCCGGGCCGTCGACGCACCGCTCGACATCGAGGCAATCGCCCGACAGGATGACGAGCGGCAACGCCAGATGCGCGCACTGATCGCGCTGGGCCGTGAACGCGGCTATCTCACGCACGTGGACATCAACGACCACCTGGCTGACGACTTTACGCAAACTGCGGCGATGGAGGCGATCGTCAGCACGTTCAGCGAAATGGGCGTGGCGGTGTACGAGCAGGTACCGGACGCGGCAACGCTCCTGTTAAGCGGCGCCACCCTCGCCGTATCGTCTGACGATGAGGCGAACGAGGAAGCGGAAGCCACACTGTCAACTATCGATTCCGAATTCGGCCGCACGACGGATCCTGTGCGGATGTACATGCGGGAGATGGGCGCCAGGGAACTGCTGACCCGAGTCCGCGAAATCGAGATCGCGAAACGCATAGAAGACGGCCTGCAGGACATGATTCAGGCGATCGCCGCATGTCCGTCGGTCGTGGCCACCATTCTTGCCGATGTGGACCGCATCATTGCAGGCGAACTGCGTATCGACGAACTGGTCGCTGGCGTTTGCGACGATGTGAACGCAAGTGCAGTGACGGTGGACTCCGAAGAAAATGAGCCGGAAGCATCCGCTCGCAGCGATGACCCCGACGGTGACGACGTCGGGCCGGAGGCTGAGGATCCGGAGATGGCGAACGCAGCCCGCCTCGAGGAACTCACGAACGACAGTCTTGCGGTTTTCGCTCGTGTGCGGGCACTGTTCGCGGAGATGCCGAATGTGCCTGCTAGCGGCAAGGCCCGTGTCGCAGCCGTTGCGCGGGTGCGCGCGCAGATCCAGCGCGAACTGGGAACAATCCGCTTTACGCCCAGAACCATTGATCGTTTGTGTGCCAGTGTGCACGAACGGGTTGCGGAGGTTCGTGCGATTGAGCGCAGCATCCTCGAGATCGCGGTAGTCCGTTGTGGCATGTCACGCGAGTTGTTCGTCGAATCGTTCCCGGGCCACGAAACGGACCTTCGATGGACCAGCCGTATGGCGGCGACGTCACAGCAGTTTGGCGCGGCGTTTGAGCGGCATCTCCCGGCCATTCAGGCCGGTCAGCAGAAACTCACCGACATCGAGGCGAGGGTTTCGCTGCCGCTGCAGCAGCTCAAGGAGGTCAGCCGCACGATGCGTGCCGCGGAGTCGAAAATGCGGGAGGCCAAACGGGAGATGATCGAAGCGAATCTTCGTCTCGTCATCTCGATTGCCAAGAAATACGTCAATCGCGGCATGCCGTTTCTGGATCTCATCCAGGAAGGCAATATCGGTCTGATGAAGGCAGTCGACAAGTTCGAATACCGGCGTGGCTGGAAATTCTCGACGTACGCCACATGGTGGGTCCGGCAGGCTGTCACGCGTGCGCTTGCCGACCAGGCGCGGACCATCCGCCTGCCGGTGCACGTGATCGAGACGATCAACAAGCTCAACCGCATTTCGCGCGAAATCCTGCAACAGACGGGACAGGAGGCGCATCCCGCCGTCCTGGCCGTGCGCATGGAGATGTCCGAGGATCGAGTGCGCGGCTTCCTCAAGGCCGCGAGGCAACCTTTGTCGCTTGAAATTCCGGTGGGCGACGATGCGGATGCGACGCTCGGCGACTTGATCGAGGACGTCTCTGGGGGTTCACCGGCTGAGGCAGCAATTCACGCGAACATGCGCACCGCGATCGATGAGGTGCTCAACGGACTGTCGCCACGGGAGGCCAAGGTCCTGCGGATGCGTTTCGGGCTCGATACAACCTCCGACCACACGCTTGGAGAGGTCGGCGAGCAGTTCAACGTGAGCCGCGAGCGAATCCGCCAGATCGAGAGCCAGGCGATGCGCACGCTGAGGAATCCCCGTAATGCTGACAAGTTGAGGCCCTTTCTCGAAGGCTGAGTCAGCCATCAAATGTGCGCGAGCGCGCGCCGTACGCAGACGGGAGCGCTTCTTGCGCGCCTCGTGACCCGCCATGCTGCTCGGAGCAGGTTCATCGGCGCCGAGCCTGCCCGACAAATGTTCATCGCATTTCCTGAGCGCCGGGTGCCGATGGTGTGGCGCGCGGGGGCGCGTCTCCCCGCGGCACGCCGCAGCGAAAACGGAGAATTCCATGACTCAGTCTTTGTCTGCGGAACAGGGGGCCGGTTGGGAGAAAACGCTGGTGGCCCGCGTATGCGAATACGGCATCTTTCGTCTGACAGAAGCGGGCGTCATCGCCAGTTGGAACCCGGGCGCGGCACGCATCAAGGGATACAGCGCTCAGGAGATCATTGGTCAGCACTTTTCCGTCTTCTATTTGCCGGAAGACCGGGAAGCGGGCGTCCCCGACGCGGTGCTGCAGACCGCGCGCGAGTATGGCCATTGCGAGACCGAGGGATGGCGCCTGCGCAAGGACGGTACGCGTTTCTGGGCCAGTGTCGCGATTACACCGCTCGCGGGGGACGATGGAACGGTGACCGGTTTCGCGAAGATCGTCCGGGATGTGACGGACAAGCGGCTTGCCCACGAGGCGGTGCTTGAAAGCGAACGCAAGTTCAGACTGCTGGTGCAAGGCGTGACGGACTACGCTCTGTTCATGCTCTCGCCGGAAGGCATTGTGACGAACTGGAATCCCGGCGCCACCCGTATCAAGGGATATGAAGCGAACGAGATCATTGGATCGCATTTCCGCCGGTTCTATACGCCGGAGGATGCCGCTAACGGTCTGCCCGAACGGGGCCTTGAGACAGCGGCGCGCGAAGGGCGCTTCGAAATGGAGGGCTGGCGGGTAAGGAAGGACGGGAGCCGCTTCTGGGCCAACGTCGTCATTGATGCGATACGTGACGAGGATGGCAAGCTGATGGGCTTCGCAAAGATCACACGCGACGTGAGCGAGCGAAAGGCCGCCGAGGAACAGCTTGAAAAGGCAAGGGGGGCTCTGCTCCAGGCTCAGAAGATGGAGGCCATTGGCAAGCTAACCGGCGGCGTCGCTCACGATTTCAACAATGTTCTGCAGGTACTCCGGGGCAATCTCGAACTGCTGGAACGTCGTCACGGGCGCGACAGCTGGTCGCGCGAACGCCTCGAAAAAGCCATCGATGCCGTCGAGCAAGGCGCGAACCTCGCCTCGCGGCTCCTCGCCTTTGGACGCCGCCAGGCTCTGCAGCCGGCAGTGGTCAATCTGGCGGTGATGCTGCGGAACATGGACGATCTGTTGCGGCGAGCAATCGGTGAGACGATCCATGTGGAAACCGTCGTCGGCGGCGGGCTCTGGAACACACTCGTCGATCCGAATCATCTGGAAAACGTAGTCCTGAATCTGGCGATCAACAGCCGCGATGCGATGCCGCGCGGCGGGAAACTGACGCTGGAGGTCTCGAATGCGACGCTGGACGGTCACTACAAAGCCCTGCCTGAGGACGTGCGCGAGGGACAATATGTACTGCTGGCCATTTCTGACACCGGCACTGGCATGCCGCGGGAGGTGCTCGAAAGGGCATTTGAGCCGTATTTCAGTACGAAACCGGAGGGCGAGGGGACGGGGCTTGGACTGAGCATGGCCTACGGCTTTGTGAAGCAGAGCGGCGGGCATATGCGCATCTACAGTGAGGTCAGTCACGGTACAACTGTCAAGATTTACCTTCCGAGGTCGACCGAAGAGGTCATCGAAACTGAGGCGTCGCATGCTCCGGTGATCGCGGGTGGCTCCGAGAGCATCCTCGTGGTCGAAGATGACCGGCGGGTGCAATCGACTGTTGTCGAGACGCTTGGGGAACTCGGCTACACGGTGCTGAAAGCGGACGACGCCAAAGGTGCGATGGCCATCGTCAAAAGCGGGATAAAGATAGACCTCCTGTTCTCCGACGTGGTGATGCCGGGTCCGATGCGTAGCACGGAAATGGCGAAACTGGCTACGCGAGCCATTCCGGACCTGAAGGTGCTGTTCACGTCAGGCTACACGCAGAATGCGATCGTCCATGGCGGCCGGCTTGACCCCGGAGTGCATCTGCTCAGCAAGCCCTACAGCCGTGAGCAGCTCGCCGCAAAAATCCGGCAGATGCTGGGTAGAAAAAAGGAACGCCGTGCAGGAGGGCGGCAGGCGAGCCATTTCGACGAAAAGCCGACAGTCTCGACACATCCGCTGTCCCTGCTCATCGTCGATGACGAACCGGCTTCCCGCGAGGCAGTAAGCGAACTGCTTTCCGCAATGGGCTACGACGTGCAGCAGGCATCCGACGCTCAGGAGGCCCTCCGAATCCTGAGCGAGAAAAAGAAGCATCTTCTCATCACCGACATATGCCTTCGCGGCAGCTCCGGGATCGAACTTGCCAGAGCGGCTCTGCAGCGGGTTCCGGATCTGCGTGTCGTGCTCGCCTCGGGCGCTGAGCCTTCGCGTCCTGGTGACCTTGATTTCGAATACGGTTTTTTGCGCAAGCCGTTTTCACTTGTCGAATTGCGACGGCTCATTGAAGCGGTTGCTCCCCCGATCGGTGGAGAGGATGAGTGAAGGCTATCGTTTTCTCGACGCCGGCGATGACACCGCTCCCACACGGCGTACACGCCTGTGAGTAGACCCACAATGAGCGCCGCTACGGCGAACCATTGACTGAAGCGATCTCCTGCACCGGGACTGAGGGCTGGAACCTCAGTCAAGGCCTCGCTGCCGTGAGGTCCGGCTGGGCGGGAGAACGCGTCCGGCCCCGGAGGAGCGCGCCGGGGCGCGCGGGGGCGTGGCCGGGTAATCACGTGGCCGTTATCCGGGAAGGCGCCGAAATATCCGGCCGCGGGTTGTGGAACGGGTCGCGGCCGATCATACTTGTCGTTGATTCGTTCCGCATTCTGGCCGCACGTGACCCGCGTGTGTTGCTGCCAGCGAAACTTCAAGCTCATGGTACCGGCTTCCATTCGATGTGAAGGCGCGACTGCTTATCCTCCCCGAACCGCAGCTCCCAACGTAGCCCGTTGTCTCTCGCGGACGGGCGGTGGCGCGGCGTCGATCGCGGCCGAGCGGATGTCACTGAAGTTATCCAATAAGAGATAGGGGTTCCACCCTGTCGGGTCTCAAGCATCTGGCGAATAGTGATCCGGCAGCCTTCGCGTCTGCTGTTCGCGCAGTGATTTGAGAGCGCTGTATGGAGCGGATGGTGCGGGACACGACTCTTGAAGGTTTCGATTCTGCAAGAGGAGCCTGCACGGCGAGCTTGCGCGGCTGAAGCCCCGCTTCGAGGTAGCCGCAAGTCGCAGGAGGACAACGATGATCACGTTGACACGTAGATATTTCGTGTGCCTGAACGGACACGAGGGCGAAGAGGTGACGTCCGAAGACGATCAACCCGACTCGCCGCAGTGGGAGTCGAATCGCACGTCCGGACTCGTGGACAACGGTACGGACTCGAACGGATTCGCGTGCTATCGATGCAAGACATGCGGCGAGCCCATGTGCGAAGCCGGGAGGCATTAGCCTATGGAAAACCTGACATGTAGTTCGACGTTCCGCATGGACTTGCGTGATCGACTACTCAATTGAAATTGGGGAAACGGTGACCTTCTGGCGCGATGCCGGCCGGGCATCGCGCCATCTTCCTGGCAGCGAACGTGCGGGGCGCCCGGCTCTGCCCAGATCGTCGTTTCGGTCGCTGTCTTCACGCCCGTGCCGCTTTCGCAGCCTGCGATCCGTCGACACGGATGCCTGCGGCACACTCCAGCACCAGTCTTGACTACCGCCGTCCGGTGGCCATCGGCCTGGGATCGTAGAGCAGTCGGTCCAGCGCGGCCCGTAGTCCTTGCAGTGCAGCAACGCGTGCGCCTGCGATGAGCCGTGCGCGACGCCCCCCACGGCCCGTGCCGGATCGTTGGACGCCTTCATTGTAGTGCCCTGGTAGACTGGCCTTTGCGCCGCGCAGGCGCAATGACGATATTGTGACGCTGCTGAGCTGAGATTCGAGGTCGCCGCCGTGTGCGCCGGACCGGGCACCTTGCTTTTCATCGCCTGAACGGAGTGGCGTGTCACGGACCGGAGTGCAGCCGTGCACAGAATCTCACCAGTCGCCGGTCGACTCAGCGGCTGTCCGCTCAAATTATGCTGGCGAGAACGTTCGCACGACGCTGTCGTGCCTGGCGGTTTGGGTAACCGCGGAACGATATTTGCTACGTGCTTGCGTCTGGACCAGGGGGCCGGAATTGCCAACTGTACTTCTCGTGGACGACGACCCGCGGCTGCTCGATGCGATGTCCGCGCTTGTCGAGTCCGAGGGCTTCGATGTCCTGAAAGCGCTCGATGGAGCGGAGGCGCTGCGCCTCGCCCGCATCCAACGGCCGGCGATTGTCGTGACGGACTACATGATGCCGGTGATGAGAGGCGATGCCCTGGTGTCTGCGCTGGCGAGAGAACCGGGGCTTGCGGACCTGCCGGTCGTGCTGTGCTCGGCGGTGGCTGCACCGCCCGGGAGCCTGGCGGTAGCCGCGTTTCTGCGCAAGCCGTTCGCTGCCGCGCAGCTGCTCGAACTGCTGCGCCAGCACACCGCACGAAGCTGAAGAAGGGCATCGCGGCATTGCGCGATTGCAAACGTGGCATAGGCACGGTGTCAGCGTCCGCAAGTCGCGAAGTGCCAAGGACTTCGTACGCGGGCACGCGCAGGGTATCCGGACAACTTTCGCTTCAGGTACGGCCTATGCGCGCACCAGAAGCTCATCTGGCGGCGACTAGGGTGCGCGGGATGGCTACGACACGTGCAGGCATTGCAGACGGGGACCCCCGAGCGCAGATTCGCGGCCGCCGCGCGACGGCGCTGATCCAGTACGCGCGCAAGCCGATCCGTCTGCTCTTGCGTTATGTCCGGGCACATCCGTACGGCCATCTGTTGATCCTGTCGAGCATCGTGGCGGCCGTTGCCTGTTCACTAGGGGCCCAGTTCGCGACGAAAAATCTTATCGACGCGCTACCTGCGGGTCACGCGCATCCCGCACGCGTAGTGGAGGCATTCCTCATCATCGTTGCGCTCCTGTTCGCAGATAACCTGTTCTGGCGTCTTGCAGGTCTGGCCAGTGTGCGGACCTTCGTTGCGGTAACGGGGGAAGTGCGCCGCGAACTGTTCGGATACCTTACCGGCCATTCGCCCGCCTACTTTTCGAACGTGCAGCCCGGAACGCTGGCAAGCCGGATCTCGGCGACCGCCAACGCCATCTTCACGATCGAAAATACGTCGGCATGGAGCGCCATTCCGACGTTCCTGTCCATATTGGGATCCGTTGTGCTGATCGGCTGGGTGAGCACAGGGATGGCTTTCGCTCTCGTTGGAATTTCCGTATGCATGACTGCGCTCCTCTTCTGGCTCGCCAGAAGAGGAGGGGAGCGTCATCTGCAATTTGCTTCGCGGGCAGCGTCCGTCGACGGTGAACTGGTCGACCTCATCGGCAATATGTCGACGATCCGGGCATTTGACGCGACAGCACGCGAATGCCTGCGCTTCGGCAACTTTCTCGACAACGAGATCCATTCACGTCAAACGTCATTGCGCCACCTCGAAAAGCTCCGACTGGTGCACGCCATCATGACGGTGCTGCTGTCATGTTTGCTGCTGGGGTGGGTCGTCTGGCTTTGGACCCAGGAGCGGGCCACCACTGGCGACGTCGTGCTGGTGAGTTCGCTAGGCTTCGCCATTCTGCACGGCACGCGAGATCTTGCCGTGGCGCTCGTGGATATGACCCAGCACGTCGCCCGGCTTGCGGAGGCCGCGCAATCCTTGCTCATACCGCGGGAAATGGAGCAAAGGATGGGCGTCCCCGACTTGCAGATTCGCGACGCGAATATCGATTTTGAAAATATCTCGTTCTCGTATCCCGGACGTCGTCGTGTGCTGGATCACTTCAGCCTTCACATCGACGCCGGACAACGCGTTGGCCTGGTCGGATCGTCCGGTGCCGGTAAAAGCACGGTATTCGCGCTGCTGCTTCGCTGGTTTGACCCACCAGCAGGCGCCGGCGCGGTATGCATATCCGGGCAGCGGTTATCCGATGTGAGCCTGAAGAGCCTGCACGACTCAGTGAGTATCGTCCCGCAGGATATTTCGCTGTTCAACCGTTCGCTCCTCGATAATCTGCGCTATGGGCGGCCTGAGGCGACAGAAGAGCAGGTACTGAAGGCCTGCGAGCTTGCCGGTTGTATCGATTTGATCCGCTCGTTGCCGGATGGCTTGAACGCCGTCGTGGGCGAGCGTGGAGCGCGTCTTTCGGGCGGACAGCGGCAGCGAATCGCGATTGCGCGCGCCTTCCTGAAGAATGCACCGATTCTGTTACTCGATGAGGCGACGTCCGCACTCGATAGCGCGTCGGAAGCTATCGTCCAGGCGGCGTTGGACAAGCTAATGAAGGGCCGTACGGTTGTTGCCATCGCTCACCGGTTGTCGACATTGCAGAACTTCGACCGCATTGTTGTGATCCAGCACGGGCGGCTGGTCGACGATGGCACGCCACGGGAGCTTTCGCTTCGGCCCGGAATCTATCGCGATGTCCTGCTTCATCGTGAACGGCGCGCCGCGGAAATGCAAGCCTGACACGCAGGAGGAGCGGTAACGGTGGGAGAGCGGGCCGATGCCTCCAGATGCACTTTGACCGCTGACGAGTTCACTCGCTCACACTCTCGGACTAGCATCGCCACCGGGAATACGCCGATTTGCGCACGTGAAATGTTCGTGCTAGTTTTTCATGAAATTTAACATGAAAAATTTCACGGACACTCATGTTCGCCGAATCGACTCGTCATATCGAAAGCTATTACGCACGTCACTACACCCAGAGCGGCGCGCTGCCCGAGCGCCCTGCGCTGGCGGGCGATTACCACGCAGACGTGCTGGTCGTGGGCGCGGGCTTCAGCGGTCTGCACACGGCGTTGCGGCTCGCGCTGGCCGGCCGCCGCGTCGCGGTCGTCGAGGCGAGCCGCGTGGCCTGGGCCGCCTCGGGGCGCAATGGCGGTCAGGCTCTGCTCGGCTGGTCGTGCGACATGCCGCCGTTCGAGCAGGCGCTGGGTCGGGCGGGCGCGCGGGAGTTGTGGGACAGCATGCGCTGGGCCGCCGCCGAAGTGCGCGAGTTGCCCACGCGGCATGGCTTCGACATCGACTACCGGCCAGGCAGCCTGTGGGCGGCGGTCCGGCGCTCGCGTGTCGCCATGCTCGAAGCCGCGCGCGACGAGGCCGCGCATAAGTGGGGCTACGATCGGCTGCGCGTCATTGCCGAGCCGGAGATGCCGGAGTGGATCGGCAGCCGCCGTTATCGCGCGGCGCTCTACGATCCCGAGGCGGGGCATCTCGACCCGCTCAAGCTGGCGCTCGGCCTCGCCGACGCCATCGAGCGGGCGGGCGGCGCCATCTTCGAGCAAAGCCGCGTACTCGCGTACCGCGAAACACCGGGCGGCTACGTGGCGAGCACGCGGGAAGGCACGGTGCGCGCCGGCACGCTGGTGCTCGCCTGCAATGCCTACATCGACCGGCTCGATAGCGATCTGGCAAGCCGTGTGCTGCCCGTGGGCACTTGGCAGATCGCCACGCGCAGGCTCGACCCTGCGCTTGCCCGCTCGCTGCTGCCGCGCAACAGTTGCGTGATCGACAATCAGTTCGTGCCGGACTACTTTCGCCTGAGCCCCGACGATCGCCTGCTCTTTGGCGGCGCGTGCACGTATCTCGGCGGCATCCCGAAGGACATAGGCGCCGCGATGCGCCCGAGTCTCGAGCGCGCATTTCCGCAACTGCGCGGCATCGAATTCGAATACGCGTGGGGCGGTCATATCGACATCAGCATCCGCCGCACGCCCGACGTCGGTCACGAACGCGATCGCTACTGGCTGCAGGGTTTTTCCGGGCACGGCATCCTGCCGACGCTCGCGGCGGCGCGCGCCGTTGCCGACGCCATCCTCGGCGAGCCGCACTTGCTCTCGCTCTATGAGCGCATTCATAATCCGCGCTTTCCGGGCGGCGAGCGCTTCGCTGCGCCGCTCGAGGCGCTCGGCAAGCTGTGGTATCGCCTGCGCGACGTCGTGTGACAGAGAGAACCGCATGGACCAGCAGGACGAAATCGAAGGCCTCGCGATCCTCATTCGGGATCTGCGCAAGCACAAAAAGGTGACGCTCGCGGAACTCGCGCAAAAGATCGGCCGCTCGGTGGGCTTTCTTTCGCAGGTCGAGCGGGGCCTTTCGCGGCCCACGGTGGCGGATCTCACGGCCATCGGCGAGGCGCTGCAGACGCCCACCACGTACTTCTATAGCGTGAGCATGCCGCGCGAGCTGCCGTGGGTCACGCGGCCAGGCGAGCGGCGCACGCTCTACTATGGCGGCGGCATTACGGACGTGCTCGTTTCGCCCAGCATGTCGTCGGGTTTCTCGATGCTGGAGAGCCGGCTCGAGCCTGGCGCGACGAGCGGCGAGCGCCCCGTGGACGACAGCGACGAGCAGGGCGGCTTCGTGCTCGAGGGTGAGCTGACGATCTGGGTGGAGGACAGCGACGAGCCCGTGACGCTGCGGGCCAACGACAGCTTCCAGGTGCCGGCGCGTTGCCGCTTTCGCTACGCCAATCTCGCCGATGCGCCCGCGCGCGTGCTATGGGTTTTCACCTGAGCCTCGGTAATCAGCATCACTGATCAATCCATTGGCTGACGACGCGATTTCCTTTTGCGCAGACGACACCAAAGGCGCAAGGTGTTCATGCAGCCTTACGTTGCGCAACTGAAAGACAGGATGCGATTTTGGCCCGCCGCTATCCCCACTCTCGAAGACAGCTCCGAAGCTGCGCGACGACCCGCTCAACCCAGCCCGGCTGGCTCGCCGGATGCCGCACGGGCGGCGTCCCCGAGGGTGACTGCAGGCCGGCGACTGTCCCGGCGAGACATTTTTTTCAGGCTTGGTCAAAATCGGAAATATCGCCAATTTTCGTTGTGCCTCAGCGGTCATCGGCACGAATTGTTCCTGTATAAACCCGCGTGAAACCGCCGCAATGTCGTTTTTGTGCATTTTTGCCAAATTTTAACGTGTTTTTGTCTACACACTGACTCCGGGTTGTGCTATTGATTCGGCGTTCGCCGTCATGCGCGTGGTCCGCAAAACACGTGCCGGGCGGGCGATTGGCGCGTTTCCATATGCAACGCGATTTGCCTGTTTCGCCCGCGTGAGGTAGGGTATGCAGGTTTTCTCAACTCAATACAGGTAGCAGATGAACAAACAGGAACTCATTGACGCAGTCGCCGCTAGCACGGGCGAGACCAAGGCAGCCACGGGCGCAGCCATCGACGCGATCCTCGACGTCGTCACGCGTGCGGTCACCTCGGGTGACTCCGTGCAACTCGTCGGCTTCGGCTCGTTCTCGACTGGCCAGCGTGCCGCCCGCGTGGGCCGCAACCCTGCCACGGGCGCGGAGATCCAGATTGCCGCCGCCAAGACGGTGAAGTTCACCGCTGGCAAGGCATTCAAGGACGCCGTCAACGCGTCGTGATGCCAGGTCCGCCGTCCTGGCGGACGCGCGCGTTTCCGGCTCGCTTGCTGGCGCGCGGCGCAGCATCACGCCAGTGCGGTGGCCCACACTCGGGCACGTGGCGTCACGCCGCTGGCCTGAGTGCGTGAATCGAGGGCGCAAGGCCCTCGGCAAGCCGGCATGCTCACATGCCGGCCACTTTTTCTTCCCTGCTTTTCGTACGGTATCCGAAGCGTTTCTTCCCGCGCTTCGAGCGTCAGCCATCACGCGCGGCGTCGGCTTCCAGCGACGTGCGGCTCGTTTCGTTGCGGCGGCGCTTGGCCTCGTACATCGCCGCGTCAGCTTCACGCAGCATCGCTTCCACGCTTTCGCCTTCCTCGCAGCTCGCAAAGCCCATTGAAAAGCTCAGCTTCGGTCCGCCGTAAAACTGGTTGTTCAGCTCCACCAGTTTGGTGATGCTGTCCACCACGGTTTCCGCATCGCGCACGTCGGCGCCGGGCATCAGCACGGCGAATTCATCGCCGCCGATGCGCGCGGCCTGATAGGGCTTCTGGATCGCTTTCGCGAGCACTTCACCGGCGCGGCGCAGCAACGCGTCGCCGGCCGCGTGGCCGAGCTGGTCGTTCACCGTCTTCAGGTTGTCCATGTCGACGACGATCGCGCTCACCGGGAACGGCCCCTTGCGATGCAGACGATTGAGTTCGTCCACATAGAACGAGCGGTTCTTGAGCTTCGTGAGCACGTCGTGCTTGCCGAGGAATTCGAGGTAGGCCTCGGCTTTCTTGCGCGCCGTGATGTCGGTGAGCGCGAGCAGCACGAGGTCCCACTGCGCTTCGTGGCCCGGGAACACGGAAAACTGCAGGTGCACGTTGACTTCGCTGCCGTCGAGTGCGTAGTTCACTACCTCGCGCTGCTGAAAGAGGCGGCCTTCCCAGAGATCGAGCAACTGCTCGCGGAAGTGCGGGCGCATTTCGTCGCGGAACACCTCGGGCAGACGCGCGAGCAGCGTGGCTTTGTCTGGTGCGCGAAACATGCCCAGCGTGTAGTGATTCACGTCGAGCACCTGGATTTCGCTCATGCAGCGTTCGACGAATTCGGCGTGTACGTCGGTGAAGGTACGAAAGTCGACGATGCCCTGCTCGCGGACCTCGTTGAGCAGCTCGCGAATGGCGGAGAAGTTTTCGACCCACAGTGAAACCGGCGAGTGTTCGAAAACGCCGAGCGCGTATTGCTCGCTCGCGGCCGCCCGATGGCGCGCTTCTTCGAGCGCCGAGACGTCTTCGATCGCCACGAGCACGCGGCTCCAGTCGGCTTCGTGGCCCGGCAGGATCACGCCACGCAACAGGATGTCCATGCGCCGGCCGCGCAGTGTGTAGTTCACGCTCTTGCTCTCGAACGTGCTGTGGCCGGCCCACATCTGCTCGAGTTCGCCCACGTGCGCCTGGAACATGTCGTCGCGCAGCACCTGCGGAAGATGCGCGGCGAGTTCTTCATAGTCGCGCGCGCCGTAGAGATCGAGCGTATGGCGGTTGACCTTGAGCACGCGGATGCAGGCCGAGCATTCGGCCACGCGGCGCGGATCGTCTTCGAGGAATTGGCGCAGGTTGGTCACGCCTTGTGCGCGCCAGCGATCGAAGAGCGCGCGCAGCTGACTATAGTCTTCGAGCCACAGCGAAGTGGGCGTCACGTCGAAGAAGTCGAGCAGATCGACGCCCATGTTGGCAAAACTGGCCGCGGTGGCCGGGGTGCCTTGTTGCATGTCGGTTGGATGTAAGGGAGCGGGGCGCGGCGGGCTGCGCCGCACGAATAACCGAATCCTGGCACACCTTGGGGTCCGAGTGGGCATCGACGATCCCGATGTCACGTCGCCGCGGCGTCGGTGGCGGCCGATGGGTGGTTCAGCGAGCCGGCATGCCTAGCGGCCGGCTCGGGGCAAAACTTGAGCGGGTAACGTCGTGTGACGAAGCGTTACGCATCGAAAGGCGGCGCGGGCGCTCAGTCGGACGTTTCGATCGAATCGACGCGATCCGGGTAGAACGCAAGATGGTCCTTGATTGCCGATACCGCTTCATGCGGCGTTTCATAGCTCCATATTGCGTTCACGGCTCGCNCNCCGCCTGGCGCGATCGAGTAGTACGAGGCCTCGCCCTTGTACGGGCACCAGCTCTTGTGTTCCGTGCGCGAGAGCAGCGACATGTCGGCGTCCTCGCGCGGTATGTAGAACACCGCCGGATAGCTCGCCTCGCGCAGCGTGAGCGCGCGGCGCGTGTCGGCGACCACGCGGCCGCCCGCTTTCACCACCACGCGCGTGTGCGCCGGTTCGACCGTGATCGGATGATCGGGGCCGGGAATCTTGACGGTCCGTGTGTCCATGGCTGGGGTCCTCGTGAAAGGGGGAATAGGGGGTGTTTAGCCGAATACATCATATGCAATTGCAGATTAACTGGTAGGGGAAAGCGCTGCAGGCTGTTTCAATGAGGGCGCGACTGAGTTCGACGCACGGGCGGCGATAGTCACGCGATTGCGCCGTATGCATTCGTGCTTCAAGTCGCTACCCGCGCCTTCATTTACCCGCAGCAGGATCACTGATGAGCCTCGATATCTTCTGGTTCTTGCCGACTTCCGGCGACACCCGCTACCTCGGCAAATCCGATTTCGGCCGCGCGCCGACCAACGCCTATATGCGCCAGATCGCCGTGACCGCCGAAGAACTCGGCTACGACGGCCTCCTGATTCCCACCGGCAGCAGCTGCCTCGACCCGTGGGTGACGGCGGCGAGCCTCGCACCCGTCACGGCGCATCAAGCTGCTCGTCGCGCTGCGTACGTCGCTCGGCGGTCCCACCGCTTCGGCGCGCCAGGCGGCCACGCTCGACCAGGCGTTGAACGGCCGTTTGCTGCTCAACGGCGTGCCGGGCGGCGCCCCCCGAGGTAAAGATGTTCCGTTTTGCGAAGTAAAGTTGGAACTTCGCTGAATTTAGATGAATTTGTGTGATTCCGAAGAATTGTTTTTCTTAAAAATCAACCGGTTGTGAAATTCGCGAAGTAAAGATGAAGCTTTTTCGTGGTCCGGATTGATGGCAATGTAGACGCTAGCGGCTGGGGGCACCAAACGCCTGATCGAACTGCCTTGCCCGTTTGACCTCGTCGCCGTGCAGGTAGATCGACGTCGTTGAGATCGACGAATGCCTCAGGTTGTCGCGCACCATAATCAGTTCGGTCCCGCGCGCGAGCGCGAGTGAAGCGTGCGTGTGCCGCAGCCAATGGGGGGTCGCGCGCCGCAGCTTGTCCGCCATCGCGGGCCGCTCATCCCTGATCGTGTCAGCGACCAGTGCGAAGAAGCGGCGCAGCACGCGTCCGAGCCGCGTGGTTTCGATCCCGGTGCCATCTTCAGCGAGGCTGGCCACGATCACCGTTGCCGGATCCCATCGTTCGCGCACGACCGGCAACCGGCGTTGCACCAGATACTGATCGAGTGCCATACGTGCCAGCGTCGGGAGCGCGACCTTGCCCGTCTTGCCACCCTTGCCGACGAGGTGCAGCCAGTGATCACCCTGTTCGTCGGTGTGGATGTGTTCGAGCGTTGCGCCTGTCAATTCGCTTGCCCGCAGGCCGGTCGCGTATCCGAAATCCAGCAGGAACCGAAGCCGCTGGGCAGCCGCGTCGCTCCAGCCGTAGGACCATTCGAGGCCATCGGCGATCGTGCGGAGCAGCAGCCATTCGCCTTCAGTAAAGCCGCGGGTGACGTCGAGGCGCGCCTTGGCGCTTCCTCGCACCTTGACGCCAGCGAACGGGTTCGCGAGGACGTAGCGCTGTTCGACCAGCCAGCGGAACAGGGCCGCAAGTACGGTGAGTGCGTACGCAGCGGAGCGCGTCGAGAGTGGCCCGCTGAACGGTCGCCATTCCATGCTTTCTCGCGATCGCGACGGCCCGACCCAGCGTTCGCGTGGCGTCGGCCGTCGCAGGAATGCCCGGTAGGCGATTGCGTCATCCGTGGTCAGCGATGACAGCGCGCAGCCCCGCTCGACGATCGCCCACAGGATCAGTCGCTCGGCCTCCTTCCGGTAGGCGCGCCGGGTCGCGGTGGATTCGTGCAGGGACAGCCAGGATTGCACCGCCTCATAGTCGTTCGATGCCTTGAGCAGACAGACGTGGCGTGGTGCGCGAAACTGTCCTTGCGATCCGTCGACCTCGTGCGGCAGGCGCAACTGTTCCCACGGCACGACCGGCCCGGAAGGGGCGGCCGCAACCAGTGCGCGCGCACGCTCGGTCAGCGCCGGATGGGCCGCAAAGAATGCTTCGACATGGCGTGCGCCTGCCGTGCCGAGTCCGGTGATCGCTGCCCACCAGCGCCGCCGACGCGGAATCCGCACGGTCAGGTCTGCGAGGGTCCTGATTCCATGCGCCTGCAGGGCAGCCACCACCCGCGGTGGCAACCATCGGTCGATCTCGTCGGCGATGTGCGGTTCCGGTGCCGGCAGGCGGCGCAGCGTCTCGATCGTGTGCGCGACGATATCGGCCGACGCAGCAGATCGCTCGTCAAAAGTTTCTGCCAGGTCAGCCCGGTGGCGACTCGTCGCGAACGCGACCAGTGCGCGCCGGATGCGTCCGAGTACGCCGCGCGCAGACATCCCCGGCGCCTTGCGGTCGCCCAGATAGCGTGCGACAGCCGTGCGGGCGTCGAGCCCCGCGTACCATGCGCGCAGCGCGGCCAGTTCGGCGTCGTCCGGGAACCCGGCGGGTTCGGTCTCGCGTGTTTTCATGACTGCCAGTTTAGTCCGGATTTGGACATGGACCGATAAGGAAAGTTATCAGTCCGGTCGGGATTCGCGCTCGCACCGCACCCATAGCGGCCCCGGCTTCTACCACCCGCGAGTCGGCACCGCTTGCAAGCGGCGGGCTGCAGCAGACAATCCTTTCTCAACCAGTCGCGGCGTCGGCCTCCCGGTGAGCGCCCGTATGGTCACAAAGGTCATCGAATTGAGAGCCGATCGATGTAGACCGCGATGAATCTGTCACCGTTGCGACATGAGAAGCGAATCTCCATCTATTTGTTGCGCGGGACACCCATAAAACTATCCCGTGACTTGACTGCCGCAGAAAACGCGGTCGATCCGCCCATTGCGTGATCAAGGGTGGCAACAGCACAATTTATCGACGCAGATTCTGCCCCGTACGCTCTTGCTTCCCGCATGTAGAAATTTATTGCATCCAGGCCTTCGAGCCTGTGGGATTGGTTCTCCGGTTGCCCAGGCCAACTGGCGCTCAACATCGAGGCAGGATGCGACAGGTTGTCATCGACGATGGAAAGTACACATCCCGTACCAATATGGATAACTCTGCAAGCCAGGCGGTCGGCATGAAATTGTGGCAGCGTTGCAAGGAATTCCAGGAGTGGGGACATATAGCCTCTGGCGTTTCAGTGGGGCAGCCTGCTCCGGGTTCGAAGTGGGCAAAGGAATCTGTGGTGGCAATCGCCGCAACGATGCATAAGGCGCGGAATTCGATGCGGCCGTTGCGCCTGCTGGAAAAAGTGAACGGGCGGCGGGCCTTACGGCGGCAGACGGGCAAGATGGCGTGCTAGTGAGCCGTCAACACCATCAAAATATCTGCATACCATGCGCTGTTCAGGCCGAGCGTTTCGTCCATCTGCTCATCCCGGCCGCCCATGTCAATGCTCGAAGAATGAACGCCTAAAAGCAGCCACGGCAGTTCGTCAGGCGTTCTGCCCTTCGATGGCGCTCTCAGGACGACCGGTGCGCCACTGGTGCCGCGATGAGTTCTCGCATCGGTGACGAAGCAGCCCTTCCCCTGAAAACGCAGGCCGAACGCCGACGCCAGAACGCCTTGCCGAACGACAGGCAGGTGGTGCAGCGAATCGTGGAACCCGAGCGGGAAACCGACGATCAGCAGCGACGCCCCAATCGGCATAGCGTCACCTGGACGCGGTAGATGACCGGGGCCGAAGGCCTGGAACTTTGCGCCGGCAGGCAACGCGTTCCTGTCGAGTTCGATTACCGCTACGTCGATCTCGCCGCCGTCATCCGTTCCCTGACGCCAGAGAGGATGTCCCGCGGTGTACAACGGAACGGACATCCACGTAGCGGCGGCCAGATTCTGCGCGTCGATATGAAACTCGATCTCGAGCCGGTCGGGGAAATGTTCACCGGACACGTCGATCATGACGTGCCGACTGGTCACGAGAAAGAGACGTGTTCCCTGCTGGAAAAAGAAGCCACTGGCATTGGTCAACCGACGTTCCTGCGCAAACGTACATACACGCGTGACGGCGAGCAGCAGCGCATCCGCGCCGATCTGCGTGTGCGATTCCGGACGATCGCCAGGGTCCGGCGCCAAGGCAATAGGCCCGCTGTCTGGAGCAGGCCCCCTCGCGGGCAGCATCGACCCGGCGACGAGTTCGAGCAGCGCTTCGTGCTCGGGGCCGTAGCTCCCCGACGACAGGAACGCGCCAACTGCCAATTCCGATACGGTGCCCCCCGAAGCCGCGTTCGACACATGGCGCACAATGGGAGCCTTGCGCTCGAGGCGACACAGAAGCCATCTATCACCGTTAGAACTACGATGGAATTCGAGCGCATCGTCGCTCGTTCCAGTGCTGTGTTCCATCCCGGTGAGGCGAGAATCCATGGTCACTCCCGACGTGATCGTGATTTCAATGCGTAGTGGTGTCGCGAATCATGACTGGGACCGCATTGCGCGAGGACGTCCCGTTCGGAAGTGCGCGAGCACGGTCCGGCGCGTGGCCTGCCTGGCTGGGCCACTCAGACGGGCGTACCGATCGTGCGATCAAACCCGTGACCGTCAATCAACATTTCGGCATAGGCCACGCACGCGCGCCTCGCGTCGCCGGTATTGGCGAAAGGATGCTTTCCGGGCACACGGAAGAGGCGGCTGCGGGAGTTGTCAATCTCGGAATCGGGTTCGCTGATACGAATCGACGCATCGAATTCGTCCTCGTAATTGTGGCCAAATCCTGCCAGGGTCGCCCGGTGGGGATATACGAGCAGGGAAATATTGAGACCTCGATAACGGCGAATGGTTGTCATTAGGTAACTCCCTTTTGGCCACAGCACGCAGCCGGTTTTTTGATAGTTGTGCGGGTCTGGCCGAAGGCGATATCCAAAGCGCCTGACGAGTTGTACCAGCGAGGCGTAGCAACCCGACCGCGCAGTTGTCGGCGAGCATTGTCGAAGGGGGCCACCTGCAGTTGGAGGAGAAATGATGCTGATAGCCGTCGCCATGTCATCCGAAACAGGATTGACGACCATGCAGGCAGTGATCTGCTTTGTAGACCTCGTGAGCCACCATACGCGCGCCTGCACCGTCGGTCAATTCAATTCTGGTAACCGGATCTGCGCCGCCCTGCGGTTCCCTGATCAAGGTATAGTGGGGCTCCCCCCTGGAGTGACCAACATGCCGACACGACCGCTTCTTCTCTACAGGGGGTACGAACTTCATCCCCTCGTCTTCGCTCGCACATTCAGTCGCTTTGACGGACATTCCCGTTACGACGAAGGGTATGACATTGCGGTACGGATATGTCGCCCGGGCGCGATAGCGACCTCTGCCGCAAGCCGTGTTTTCAGGCCTAACCAGGCGCATGCATTATCCGACTTCGGTATGGCGAGGCGTGCGGCTCGGCAGCATGGAAAGGACATCATCGACGGAAAAGTGAGCGGTTCTTCGGTCGTCGATATGTGAACGGGCCGCTGGCGTGTGACATCAGCCGATTTTCCCCCGCGGCGAATTGCACTTTCCTGGATGCCGCCTTGACCGTAGCTGCTTCTACAATGCGGCCACTGGCGCCGTGCATCCTCAGGCGCATTTCCTTCGTTCGTGCAAACACGGCGAAAGCCCGTGGCGAACCGGGAACCTGACCGTACGCACCCCTCCAGACTGGTGTCACCTCCATGCAAAGTGACCGCACCGAAATTCCGTACTACCTGGTTTTACGCGCTGGCTGTCTGCCGTACGTTTTGAACGCTGACCGCCATGTCGTGCGCCGCGAGGCAAGCCTTCTTCTGCGGGCGTTCGCGAGAGCGCAGGGTGTGCCGACCTCAATCGAGGACGACGCGTGGAACGCCTTTACCGGCTCGGAAGCCATTTTGCTCATTGAGCGCACGCAAATGCGGGCCTACGCACTGGTTCGCGGGACCGAAAGCGAACATCAACTTCGGTTACTGGCTACGCTCTGACCGAACCAACGTGCGCATTCGTTGCGGACGGCGAGGCGCAACCACTCGCGCGCACATTTTTCGATGATTTTTCAGCATGTCTAACCATCAACCCAATGGAGCACCCCATGTAACGGACGATCGGGTATCGCGAGTTCGAGATTCACGTCTAACCTAGCCGGTCTGCAGAGGATCTCTACGAGATAACGTTCGGACCCGGGGCGGCCACAACCTGCACGAGGTGGGCGAATGGGGTGGCCAATTTCCATCGACCTGGCACATAGCCGTCCGCCGCGTGCCGTCATGGCGCTATGACAAGCAAGCCCATCTCAGTACCTCCTCGCATACCCTTCGCGCCACAGGGCAGCACCCACGGAAGTCAGCAACGCAACGTCAGCGGCGCCCAGATCATCCCATGCACTGGCCAGCCATTTTGCAAAGCTCGCGCAGGCATGATCCAGATCGACCGCGGCGCGACCTTCGCGATTCAGTTGCTCGAAGACAGAGATCACATCATCAGGGGTCATCGTCGTTCCCTCGTTGAGACTTTCGGCAGCCTGCGTGCAATTCTTAAGGCCGCCCCCAAATCGATTCGCTCCGTCTCTGTGGCGCTTAGCAACGCGCCAGTCGGCGGGTGTCTGGGTGAACTGAAGTGCTTCACTTACGAGCGTCGCGCAAACGGGAGGATGGCAACGGTTGAGCCTTTGCAATGCCGTTCTCCGCCGCTGGACGACACTACCCTGTAAGTGAAGCAGCCGTGGCGGTCCCCTGCATATTGATCAATCGACCAACGCCGGACAAGCGATGGGGCATCGAACTACGATTCCGGACCGATCAGAACATCAACTGCGGCCTGACCTGCAATCTCCGCTACGAGGTACGCCCAGCGCTCTGAGAACGGACCATGTCGAACAGGAACGACAGCCCCGTCGATGCTGGTTCGGTCAACATTATGGCCCTTTATCCTGAACGTCACACTGTACATATCCTGAGCAACCTCGGTCAGTGCCACATGGATTTCGAAACCCCGATAGGTGATCAATCGATTCATGTCTGCTCCTGGGTCGCGGACCTGGAGCACGGCGCAGATCGAATGAATATCCGAGCCACAATGCGCTTCACACGTCCGCAATCTAATCGCGTTTCGGATTGCATTCCGGCAGATCCTGAATGTGGTGCCAAAGCTGCGGCAGCACGGGCAGGCGGACCCTCGTTGCCCACGTTTTCGCCAAGGTCCGAGGCTCCGCTCCCAGATTGCACATTGCGACGGTTCAACGTTCCACGTAATTCTGCGAGCTGCCCGAGACGGTCGTTCCTATTCTGACCGTTACCTCCCATTTGCCAGCCATTGACTGCAGGGTGCCAAAACGCGTTCCATTCCAGCAATCCAGCCTGCCTGCGCCGCCGCGCAAGACGTCGTTGGGAGTAGTCGCGCGTCCGTTGTCTTTGTTCGCCGCGCGGCTCGCGTTTCGCGTTCCTTGTCAGGTCGATTACAGATCAATTCATCGACGGCTCTTTGAAATTGAGCGGGTTAGATAGTTAGTTACGAGAAGACTGCAGGTAGCCGCCGCCACTACAAAAAAGAAGATGAAAAAAATGCTTGCGATCCATTCAAGGACTGCGGCGACGACGGCTGCCATTTTGCTTCTTCCCGATCTGCGTCCTGCACGCGCGAGGCGCCCGTGCTTCTAGCAAGACTCCTCGGTGTAAATCGAGCGCGGCCAAGCCTCGTGGACATGACTTGGCGCATCCCGGACAAGTGCCGTACGGGACATTCCCGTTCGGGCGCATGTGCTGAATCTCCATGCATGCGCTGTGGCTCATCTCATTCCGCTCGTGTTTGCCAGAGAATCGCGTCACACGGATAGCACCATTCCCGGTCGACGGCATTCAGCGTATCATGAGTGCGCACAAGGGACGCGGTTGCGCCCAAGGCAGCGACTTAGCCGCGCCTGGATTGCGTAGCACCTGCTCGACGGTCGACGGTCGAATGAAACTGCTCGAGGATCACTTCCGCATTGACATACGGTTTGTTCATCTCAGTCCCCTCGCGCGCTTTCAGGGTACCCCTCCACTGGGACGTAGACGGCACGACAGGGCTCTCTGATGCGGCGTGGACGGAATGACATGCTCCATTTATGTCGTTTCAGATCAACGAGACTCCCTTACTCTTTCCCACCACCGTTGATCCCGCTTCCGCTTCGCCATACCTGCTTTCCTCGTTCGGAGAGTTCGCCGCAGCTGTGCTCCGCGTCGCACTCCGTCCCGTCTATCGCCATCTCACCGCCCGCCTGCTCCTGTGCCTTTTGCTTCTGCTTGTGCCTCGCTGCCACGGCTTCATCGTGCGACCTGCCTGCATAATTCAGGGTCATCTCGCCAACTCCTTCAAAAACCTCTGCGCCCCACCCAAGCTGCCCAGCGCGTGTCATTTCGCTAACGGCAATCCAGAATACCTGCGCCGTCAGTCCAATACATGATTTCCGTCCAGCCAGAGGATCCTCTGTTTCCGCCGGAGGCCGCGCCTGTACTGTCGCAGTGAAGCGCCGAATATGGCAGCCCCCTTTCAGGGCAGAACCGCTCTTATATTCTAGTTGACCATAAGAATATCGGGCATCTCCATCCACTGTGGACGGCTTGGGCATGTCGGCCAACGCAAGTTGCGGTGAAATTTTCGCCAGTTTCTCTTCAGACAATTCTCGGAGAAGATGATTCTCGACAGGAGAAGCGTGCCCCGACATACGTCATTACTGCAGCGGCTGAGTTTGCCGAAGACGACCCAACGACACGACGCGTCGCCCGCCTGGAATTCGAACTCGCAAAGCAGAGGTTGTGCGGGATTCTGGAGTCTTCGAGCGAGAGACTGTATTGCTCCCGATCGGTATCAGTCTGGTATGTTGGATCGTCGCTCGGTCCCTCAGCGGTGCGGCACAAATACACAGCGGCGCAGATACACATAGCCCGGGTACCCACGCGCGGATTCCACCACACGAACGCGTATGAAGTGCGTTTTGGTACAAGATGCGAAATCGTTCATGATGGCTCTCGGCGTGCGTTCAATCGAGCCTGGCACTCCGGGTGAAATCGAACGAATGCGATCGAATCCGAATGTAACAACGAGAATCCGCAAGAAGTACCCGGTGACTTCAGTCCGATAGACTCAACGCTCCCTCAGTACGAACTCATGCTCGCGAATCTGATGAAACGGACGGGGAGCGCCCGATTTCTCTCGCGCTTATCCGGCGACCCTCTGCGACCGATACACATCGGCTGTAGCCATGGACAGCCCCGCCTGCGGGATCGGTGAAAACATCTCGAATCCTGAATAGTCCGCCGGAGATCGTTAATGAAAATGTGGTGCCATCAATATCGACGTGTTTGCCGATGAGCGTCACCGCAAGACTCTCGGCGAACTGGGCGATCTGCTGGCGTGGATGACGTCGCACATTGACTTCGTAGCGCTCACGGCGGCTGTCGACACGATTGCCGCGCAACCGGTGAGGCCTCGGAACAATCGTCCTCGTACCCGACTGAAACCGCAATGGCCCCTGCCATGCTTTCGTGCTCGCACCAGGATCCTTTTCGAGAAGATGCAAGCGCAGAAAGGCATTGTCCCCTGCCAGCAATGACGCGACTAAAGCATCGCCAGGTCTCGTGCCTGGATTGAGCATTTGTTCGCGACGATCGAGCAGAAGCTCGCAAGGTTGATCGCACCTTCGGTGCAGCACGCCGTTGCCAAAAAGAGGACTACACTCGAAGCAGGGTGAATCGGTTCCAGGAGTAGTCCATGCGTGAAGCCACCCCTCAAAACACCTTCCGCGGCCTTCCCTTGACTCAGGAGCAGGACGCGGAGGTCAGGCACTACATCAAGAGGCGAAAGCAGCGTGGTGCCTTATGGGACACGCCGGAGTTGAAGGCGATGCTTGACGACATGCTGGAACCCCCGAACAACGACGAGGATGAGCCAGGAGAAATCGTCGATGAAACTCGGTCGGCCACCGAGCGCGCGACAGCTACCGTCACCGAGACGATCGAACCCATTGGGGCCAGCGAGGAGCGCAACGCCGCCATGGAAGGGGTGAGCATGAAAGGGCCGGGGCGCTAGATTTCGGCCTTTTTTTGGGCATCTGCGACATCAGGTAGCAGCAAAGACCGCCAACGAGAGCCTGTTTTTCAGCATACCTAAGAGACAGGCTTGCCTTCAGTCTCTTACTGCGGTGTTTTCTACACACCGCCCCTCGGCGAAATTGCCGGTGACCGCTTCGCAATTGCGCTTGCATTGGCACGGCAACGAGCGCACGCTGTCATCAGGCTCGATCTGCGGAGCCACGGGCTTTGTGTCAATGCTGGGTGACTGCTTCGACCAGCACGGCGCCCCGGAAAGAACACCGCCGACGCAAGGCATCGCGACCAGACCTTTCGTGCGTCACGCCGTCTGTGTTCGGCCATTCTTGTTCCGCAGTTTTTATGTGACGATCGGGAATTGCGTACATGGAATCGCTTGAATCGAGCGATTTTAACGCCCCCGTTACCCGCATAATGCTCTCCGGGTGAAAGAGTGCGTACGGCAAGGTCGCGAGGCGGTTGGCCGGCATTTGAACGGTGAGCGAATGCCGGCGACAGGCCCCGCCATTGGCGGTCCTCCTCAATTTTTCGTGGAACCAGCATGCTCAAACCAACCAGAGTGTATTCGCCTTCACCCGTCAGTCATTGCGACTTCGTCAGCACGCAAAAAGCGCGAGCCGCTGCACTGGAGAAGGCGGAAAACGAACGCGCCCAGAAGCGGCGAGAGAACGACGCTCTCCTTGATGTCAACGCCAGCAAGTGGCGATACGACGGCCATCGGTAGCTCGATGAGAAGGCGTATTGTGGCGCTAAATTTTCCAAATCCAAATCGTGTCCACGATGCGTACAGACATTGCGTGTGCTTTTGGGGTTACGACAATGCACGTGAGATTGTCTTTGTGGTCGACGACGCAACGCTGACTAACCTCAATCCCGGCATCGGTTCGGACGAGCCTGCGTTGCTTGCGGCCTTCGACCGCAGCCGCGACCGAATTCTGGGGCTGGCCAGAAGGCTGTATAAAGGCGGCCGACAAACCAGATGCACGATCTCGCTTGAGTGAGGAAGCCTCTCGCGCCGTGTGGGCCGCGCGAGCACTTTCCTCTTCCCGTGAGGCGTGGGTACGCCCCGCACGCCAACTATGCCGCGGCAAACCAGGCACAGTGGGCTTTCTGCGGCCCAGTCAAATCGACCACCTGTTCCTTCCTGTCGAGCATCCGCTTAAGGGCCTCCCCCGCGCCGTCGGCCCGCGGCATCGGTCGGCCGGACATCACGGCAGCCTGTCGCTCGGTTCGAACCTCTGCGGGGAGGACTCTGGCAGCTGCGAACATCGGCCACCCGAAAATAGGTTACATGGCAGAATTGCGGCAATGGTTGGTTCTGCGGCTTCTTTTTGCGCGTGATCGCGCGTTCTATTGACTTTCTTGCGTGACCAGAACGGATACCATCCGGAGTCACTTCAGGTGTCATCGGCCGTCACCCGGTGGGACAAGACGGGTGCGGGGGCCCTCGACTTCACGGGCATGTCCGTCGTCGGGAAGATCCAGCCAGAGCAGGCGCGTGGGAAACAGCAGCGGTGAGAGGGCGTAGCAGCCGCTTTCCCGCATCCCGGAAGCGATGGCACACCACGCGTTCCAGGTTTGACCCAGCGCGTGAACGAAATGGCGATGCAGCCAGCCCTGCGGGTCGACTGTGGGCGGCAAATGGGCAGGCACGAAGGCCACCATTCGAGCAATCCGAAAGGCGGATAATCTCCCTGGCAGCGTGTGAGCGTCTGAATACTGAAGCGCCGCTCCCAGGACAGGCGCCATCCCAACAGGGCAATCGACTGGGCAGAGGTATTGCCGTCGCACAGCAACAATCCGGATTCGGGCGAATGGCGAATGGAGCCGGCCTCTGGTTGTACGGGCCGGATTGAATGCGCCAAACGGCGCATACGATTTTTCCGGATCTTCCTGTAAGCGGCGCACAGCATGATGCATGTGTGGTCCACATGTGGCCAGTCGGCTGCCCAGGCGCAGCGGGCGGGTGGGCACATTGACCGACGACAGCCGCCCCCGCTTTGAGCACTGGCGCCGGGTACGGGATCGACGCGGGGTAGCTTTGGCGGACGGCGAAGGTGTCGCTCCAGCTCGCCGATAAACGCGAGACGATGGGGAATATGCGAGCACGCCTGGATTTCGTCGCCGGGAAGGTTCTGCCCGGCCGCATCGCGCATACGCCTCCTGCCCGGGCCGAGCAGCTGCGCATAGCGGAAGAAGTAGTCGTGCCATGCGCGCAGGCGATCCAGCCCCGTTGCGTCGATACCAGCCTTCGTGCGCAGGCGGCGAAGCGAGGCCGCGGCGAGCAGGGAGCGACCGCAGGCCGGGCAGGCATATGGATGGCGTACGAGCCCCGCGTGGAGGCGGTATGCGAGCGGTTGCCCGCAACCGGTGCAGGCCTCGCACAGCGCGCATCCGTGAATGGGGCAGCGCCGGAACGCGGTGAACTGAAAAAGCGTTGCATGAAAACCTGCCGACGCGCAGGTCACACAGAATCGTAGCGACGGGCTCGCGGCGTCGAGCAACGCATCGCCGCGATTCGCAGTGCAAAACGAATTTTCAAGATCGTGCAAGCCGATGTGCAAGGTGTCGGCCAGGTCGGTGAGCCTGAAGGCATCGGCCGCCCGGAGATCGATACCCTCGCCGGTATTGATTGCTGGCAGAACCGCCATGGCCTCGTCGAGTTGTGTCCAGTTCAGGCGATTGAGCAGCTGAAATTTTGCGAACCGCGACCACGCTGACTCGACCTCGCAGGTCCATGCCGCGCGCGTTGTATACGTTGTCCGATGAGCGACGGAAGCCCGGTTGTGCTCCTGCCAGGGCAACGTCCCTTCCACTGGCCGGGCATCATCATTTCCTGGTGCGAACATAGCCGGACACATCGACGCCTTCATCCCAGATTGCCCTGGAAAAAGCGAAACTGGTCGAGTCACGCTGCGCATACTGGTAAAGGATGTGCTGGACCGCGCGCGTGAAGAATTCCATCGGTAGCTAGAGTTCCCCCACCAGCTGTGCTCGCTTATGCGCGTCGTCAAAGGCTTCCCAGAGGGCACCGCCTTCGGCGGCCAGACGCATGCTCGGCGTGCGCCTGCACGTGATCGTGCGCGAGACCAGCGACGAAGCGTGGGCCGCCGCCGGGCGCCTCATCAGCAAGCTCGACGATGACGATATCCGCCGCGCCCAGGAAAACTACGCGCGCATGGATTCGGTGGGCCAGCGCCGCATGGCCGAGCTGCACGGCGGCAGCCGCGACAAGCTCGAGATCAGTCCGAACCTGTGGGCTGGCGTGGGCCTCGTGCGCGGCGGCGCGGGCACGGCGCTCGTGGGCGACCCGCAAACCGTGGCGGCGCGCCTCAAGGAATACGTGGACGCCGGTGCGGACAGCTTCGTGCTCTCCGGCTATCCTCACCTCGAAGAGGCGATTCGCTTCGCCGAACTGGTGTTCCCGCTGCTGCCGGGCAAGAGACCGGTGACGCTGCGCGACCAGGCCTTGACGGGCGGCGCGTTCGACGTGCGTGCGCGTGAGCGGGCGCAGGAGGCCGCGCGCGCGTGAAGACTGCCGTGCGCGACAAGCGGGGCGGATCCGGGAGGCTCGCCGGACGATTATTCGTGTGAGCGATATTTCCGATTTATCCGTGTGAATGATATTGGCGAAATATTCCCCACAGGCATATAATCGGTTTATGCCTCACAGGAATATGCCATGAAGATCATCGTCCAGACGCCAGGCGGGCTTGCCGAGATTCTGCAATCGGCCCGCAAGGCGCGCGGCATGACCCAGGCGCAGGCCGCGGCGTATCTCGGCATCGGCCAGCCGCGCCTTTCCGCGCTCGAAACCACGGGTGCCGCCAGCCTCTCGCTCGAGCAGATGCTCGCGCTTTTCGCGCTCTACGGGCTGGAACTCTGCGTGCAGTCGCGCGAGGCGGCAGCCGGCGCGCCGGAGTGGTGAGCATGGGCCGCAAATCATATTCGCGCGCGCTATCGATCTGGGCCAACGGCGAGCGCGTAGGCACGTGGGTCATGACGTCCGCCGGCGACACCGAGTTGCGTTATGACGACGCCTGGAAGCGCTCGGCGGTAGGCCGGCCGCTTTCGCTCTCGCTGCCGTTCGGCATCGGCGACGTGCCGTTGCGCGGCGAGCGCGTGCAGCACTATTTCGACAATCTCCTGCCCGACAGCGAGCCCATCCGCCGTCGTATCGCCACGCGCTTTCGCACCGATACGCTCGAGGCCTTCGACCTGCTCAAGGCCATCGGGCGCGATTGCGTGGGCGCGGTGCAACTGCTGGGCGAGGACGAAACGCCGGGGCGCGTCGACCGCATCGAAGGCACCGCGCTGAGCGATGCCGTCATCGAGCGCCTGCTGCTCGAAACGGCCGGTGCGCTGCCCGGTGGCGCGCTCGAGACTGAAGATCTGCGCATTTCGCTGGCGGGTGCGCAGGAGAAGACCGCGCTTTTGCGCCACCGCGGCAAATGGCTGCTGCCGCGCGGCGCCACGCCCACCACCCATATTCTCAAGCTGCCACTGGGGCTGATCGGCCATCGCAAGGTGGACTTCAATACCTCGGTCGAAAACGAATGGCTTTGCCTGGCACTGCTGAGGGCCTACGGGTTGCCCGCTTCGCAGGCGCAGATCATCCAGTTCGGCGCGCAGAAGGTGCTCAGCGTGGAGCGCTTCGATCGTACGCGCTCGCGCACCGGTGGCTTGCTGCGCCTGCCGCAGGAAGACTTCTGCCAGGCGCTCGGCGTGCCGCCGCATCGCAAGTACGAAGCGCACGGCGGTCCCGGCGTGCGCGAGATTGCGGGGCTCTTGCGCCAGTCGCTGCAGGCGCGCGAGGACCTCGAAACGTTTCTCACCGCGCAAATCGTCTTCTGGATGCTCGCAGCGCCGGACGGCCACGCGAAAAATTTCAGCATCCGCCTGCTGCCGGCAGGGCGCTTTCAGCTCGCGCCGCTCTATGACGTCATGTCGATCTGGCCCGTGGAGGGCGACGGCGGCAATCAATGGTCGTGGCACAAGGCGTCGCTCGCCATGGCGGTGTGGGGCAAGGCGCGCCACTATCGCATGCGCGATGTGAAGCGCACGCATTTCGACGCCACCGCGCGGCTGTGCCACTACGGGCCCGATGCGCGGCCGTTGATCGAGCGCGTGCTGGCGCGTACGCCCGGTGCGATCGAAGAAGTCGCGGCGGCGCTGCCGGAAGGCTTTCCCGCGCGGGTGGCCGAGCGACTCTTCGACGGCTTGCGTTTTTCGGCGGAGCGGCTGGCGGCGCAGTGACGGTGGGCTTCAGTGCACACAGGCGGCAAGCCGCGCGACGGCCGCGTCGATGCGCTGGGCCTCGATCATGCCGAAACCAAACGCGAGCCCCTCGAGCGCCGTTCGCGGCGCGACTGCGAAGTTGGCCAACGCCTGCACACGGACGCCCGCACGCGCGCCGGCTGCGACCAGCGCATCGGCGCGCACGCTAGCGTCGAGCCCGGCGGCGAGATGAAGCCCCGCGGCGGGCGCGACAGGCCGCACGAACGCGCCGCAATGGCGTGTGAGCGCCGCCAGCAGCGCGTCGCGGCGCGTGCGGTACTGCGTGCGCATCTTGCGGATGTGCCGCACCAGATGCCCCTCGCGCATGAATGCCGCAAG
Source organism: Paraburkholderia nodosa DSM 21604 (assembly GCF_000519185.1). GTDB lineage: Bacteria > Pseudomonadota > Gammaproteobacteria > Burkholderiales > Burkholderiaceae > Paraburkholderia > Paraburkholderia nodosa. The sequence goes on from NZ_JAFA01000035.1 coordinate 83,702, forward strand.
CGTGTCCTGCGCCAGCAGGTTGCCGTGCCAGTCCGCGCACTGGCGCGCGGCGACCAGCGTATCGCGCACCCAGACCGGTGCGACGACATAACCCACGCGCAGGCCCGGAAAGAGGCATTTCGAAAACGTGCCGACATAACAGACGCTCGCATGGCGATCGAGCGTTTGCAGCGCATCGAGCGGGCGGTCGTCGTGACGGAATTCGCCGTCGTAGTCGTCCTCGATCACGACCGCGCCATGGCGCTGCGCGAACGCGAGCAGCGCGCGGCGCCTGGCTGCCGACATTGGGACACCTAACGGAAACTGATGCGAGGGCGTCACGCAGATCACGCGCGCATCGGGCGGCAAGGCGTCGACGACGATACCCTCGCCGTCGACGCTTACGCCCGCGATGCGAGCCCCCGCGAGCGCAAACGCGCGGCGTAGCGGCGGGTAGCCGGGGTCCTCCAGCGCGACCACGGTCTTGCCCGGCGTGACGAGCACGCGCGCGAGCAGGTCGAACGCCTGTTGCGCGCCGGCCGTGACGACGACATCCTCCGCCTCGCAGGCCACCGCGCGCGCATAGGAAACGTGATGCGCAATGGCCTCGCGCAGCGCGGCGCGGCCTTCCGGTTCGGCATACACGGCAGGCGCCCTGGAAAGTCCACGCAGCGCGCGCGCCGAAAGACGCCGCCAGACGTCGAAGGCAAACGTGCGCTTGTCGGGCAAGCCGAGGATGAAATCGTAATCGTAGTTCGCGCTGGGATCGAGACGAACAACGGCCGGCGGCATGCGCCAACGCTCGTTCAGGCGCGGGTCGCCTTCTGGAGCGGCCTTCGACGTTCTTGCTGGGCTGGACGGCGCCACGCCGCCGCGCGCCGCGACTTCGCCCACGAACGTTCCGCCGCCTGGGCGCGTGACGATGTAGCCCTCCGCGAGGAGCAGATCGTAGGCTGCCAGTACCGTATTGCGCGCGACGCCACAGCTACGCGCAAGCGAGCGGCTCGAAGGCAAACGCAGCCCGGCCGCGAGCCGGCCTTCGACGATGGCCCCGCGCAACTGGCGATGCAGCGCATGCAATATCTCGCGCGATCCATGCTCGGGCAGGGCGATTTCGAGCTGCAAGACTGGTTCCATGATCTTTGCCGAATCTGGTCCTGTTCCTGGGCCGGTTCCGATTCTAGCATCGGCTCATCCCCTCACCGCACAGGAGCCGCGCCATGAACGCCGTCACCTCCCCAGCCGCCGCAATCAGCGCCAGCGATCCGCATCCGCGTGCCCGCGCGGCCATTCCGGGCGGCGCAATCGTCTATGTCGACACGGGCGTGGGCGAACCCGTCGTCCTGCTGCACGGCAACCCCACCTCATCGCGCCTGTGGCGCAACGTCATTCCGCATTTGAGCGACGCGTACCGTTGCCTCGCGCCAGACCTCGCCGGCATGGGCGATTCGCCAGCCGCGCCCGACGGCGCGTGCCGCTTTGCCGATCACGCGCGCTATCTCGACGCGTGGTTCGACGTCGTGCTGCCGCATGGCCGCGTCACGCTGGTGCTGCACGACTGGGGCTCGGCGCTGGGCTTCGACTGGGCGCGCCGCCACCCGCAGTGCGTGAAGGCGATTGCCTACATGGAGGCAATCGTACAACCGCGCCAGTGGCGTGATTTTCCGCCCGAGCGCGAACCGCTCTTTCGCGCGCTGCGCGGCGAGGCCGGCGAACGTCTCGTGCTCGACGAGAATTTTTTCGTTGAAACGGTGTTGCCGCACAGCGTCTTACGTACGCTGTCGCCGGAAGAGATGGAGGCGTGGCGCCGGCCGTTCGCGACGCGCGAATCGCGCAGAACGACGCTCGTGTGGGCGCGCGAACTGCCGATCGAAGGCGAGCCCGCCGACGTGACGCAAGCGGTTCAAGCCTACGGAGCGTGGCTCGCGGCGAGCGATATCCCCAAGCTGCTGATCCGCGCCGAGCCTGGCGCGCTGCTCACGGGCCGCGCGCTCGATGCTTGCCGCAACTGGCCGAACCAGCGGGAAACCGTGGTGGCGGGCAGCCATTACGTCCAGGAGGATTCGCCGCACGAGATCGGCGCCGCCGTACGCGCATTCCTGAACGAGCTGGCGTAGGCGGCGCATCGCTTCAAGACTTTTGCTTCTTCGCCGGCAGCCACGGCTGGGGCTCGGCGTACATTTCCTTGACCAGTTGCTTCACGAGATCGACGTAGACGGAGTTGTCGTTCACGCGATGATTCAGGATGATGGGCGAAGTCGCGTGGTCGCTGTCGATCAGACGGTAGTGCACGTCCTGGCGCAATTGCCGCGCTGAAGCGGGGATCACGCATACGCCGAACTCGGCCGCAACGAGACCCAGCGCCGTCTGGATTTCGCGCACTTCCAGCACTTCACCCGGTTGCACGCCGTCGCCGTGCAACACGTTCAATACCTGATCGGCAAAGCTGGGACGCGGCTCCTTGGGGTAGACAATCAGTTTCTGCCCGGCCAGTTGCTCAATGGGGATGGGCGTCGATTCCTGTGCCATTTCGCTGCCGATCGGCACCACCACCGCCAGCGGCTCTTCGCGCAGGACGATGCCGGCCACGTTGGGGTCGCTGTGGCGCACGCGCCCGAAGCCGACGTCGATGCGGCCTTCCTTCAACGCCTCGATCTGCTGCACCGACATGAGTTCGACCATCTGGATGTCGAGTTCGGGCGCATTCTGGCGCAGCTTGCGCATCAACGGCGGCAGACCCGAATACAGAACGGAGGCGACGAAGCCGATCGACAACACGGTGCGGTGGTGCAGTCCCACGTGTTTGGCGGTCGCCTGCAGTTGTTCGACGCGCCCAAGAATCTGCATGGCCTGCTCGTAGACGAGACGCCCCGCATCGGTCGTGCGCACCGGTCGCGTATTGCGAATCAGAAGGGGCACGCCGATCTCTTGTTCGAGCAACTGAATCTGCCGGCTCAGCGGCGGTTGAGCGATGCAAAGCTGTTCCGCGGCGCGCGTGAAATTGCGCTCGCGGACAACGGCAACGAAGTAACGAAGCTGGCGGAGATCCATGGTTTCTTCCCAAATGAAGCATCAATTTATCAATACTCTGAGAATATGATGCGCCGCAATATCGGCCTGTTTATGGGCTGTTTCGGGGCTTCCATATTATAAAGGTATGGAATTGGACGCAAATAGTATTGGATCGGGCGGATGCGCGGCGTGTATAAATCCACCATACCTTCTTCACTTACGCAGCCTTCGACATGACTTCCGCCACGATCGAACGTATCGAAACCCGCCTCGTCGATCTGCCGACGATTCGCCCTCACAAGCTATCCGTCGCCACGATGTACGGGCAAACCCTGATGCTGGTGAAGGTGTATTGCAGCGATGGCGTAACCGGCATCGGTGAAGGTACGACGATTGCCGGCATGGCCTACGGCCCCGAAAGCCCGGAAGCGATGAAGCTGGCGATCGACGCCTACTTCGCCCCGGCGATGATCGGCCAGGACGCCACGCGTATCCAGGCGCTCATGGCGCACCTGGGCAAGCTCGTGAAGGTCAATCACTTCGCCAAGTGCGCGCTGGAAACCGCGCTGCTCGACGCNCAGGGCAAGCGCCTCTCCGTGCCGGTGAGCGAACTGCTGGGCGGNCGCCGCCGCGAGCGCCTGCNGGTGGCATGGACGCTCGCCTCGGGCGAGACCGCCAAGGACATCGCCGAAGCCGAGACCATGCTCGAAGTGCGCCGCCACAAGATCTTCAAGCTGAAGATCGGTGCGAAGGACCTCAAGACCGACATCAAGCACGTGGCCGACATCAAGAAGGCGATGGGCGATCGAGCCGCCGTGCGCGTGGACGTNAACATGGCCTGGAGCGAGACGCAGGCGGCCTGGGCGATTCCCGCNCTGGCGGAAGCCGGCTGCGAGCTGGTCGAACAGCCGGTGGCTTCGCCCGCGGCGCTGGCGCGCCTCATGCGCCGGTTCCCGGTGGCGTTGATGGCCGANGAAATCCTGCAGGGACCGGAAAGCGCGTTCGAGATCGCGAAGAACGNGGGCGCCGANGTGTTCGCCATCAAGATCGANCAAAGCGGCGGACTGTTCGCGGCGCAGCGCGTNGCNACGATTGCGGACGNCGCGGGTATCGAGCTGTATGGCGGCACGATGCTCGAAGGCGCGTTCAGCACGGTCGCGTCGGCGCACCTGTTCGCAAGCTTCGCCAACCTGCAGTGGGGNACCGAACTGTTTGGCCCNTTGCTGATCACCGAAGAGATTTTGACGAAGCCGCTCGATTACAGCGACTTCGAGCTGACGGTGCCGAACGGCCCGGGTCTCGGCATCGAGCTGGACGAAGCGAAGGTCANGCGCTTCACCCGCGACGGCCTCATGAAAGTCACGAAGTAATCCGGACACCTGACAAACGGAATTTGACGATGCTTTTCCACGTACGCATGGATGTGAACATCCCGGCCGACATGCCGGCCAATGTCGCCAACGAAATCAAGGCGCGCGAAAAGGNGTACTCGCAGGAGCTGCAGCGCAGCGGCAAGTGGCGCCATATCTGGCGACTGGTGGGCGAGTACGCGAACTACAGCATCTTCGATGTCGAGAGCAATGCNGAGCTGCACGACATTCTCACCGCCTTGCCGCTTTTTCCGTACATGAAGATAACGGTCACGCCGTTGTGTCGCCA
>NZ_JAFA01000036.1 GCF_000519185.1 Paraburkholderia nodosa DSM 21604
ACCGGGCCGTCGCTGTCCAGGCCCGCTCGCGAGCGGGCCTGGACAGCGCATCCGCGCGCCAGCGTTCGAGTGTTGACGTCGAAATACTCAGCTCGTTGGCAACCGCTTCCACCGAGGCACTCTCGGGCGGCAACAACCGCGCTACAGCTTTGTCTTTAAATGCTTGTCCGTATCTGGCCACTTCATCTTTCCGTTATCGCCCCACAGTTTCAGATTCTAACGAGGCGACATCCATTCTGACTCCGGGGGAGATCTGCTGGGCACCCTGGGAATTATCTACAATCTATACGACGTGAATACGGCCTTTATAAGCGCAGTGCAATCGCCATCGTCGGCGAACGACAACGCTTTTCTAACCGCCGCAAATGAATTTGCCCTTGATGTCATCTCTGCTGGTGTTGTCCTCGCCGTGACAGCGGAAACCCTCCCCGCGCTAGGCGCGTCTGCCACTGCCCTGCTCGGGCTAGGGCTCGGAGCATTCCTGGCGGCAAGTGCACATTATGGTGCTGCGGCCATGACCTCGTACATGACCTCTACGACGAGTGCGCCTGCGCAAGGCTCTGGGCAACCGTGACGGTGGGAGCGACAGCAATCACTCCAGTCGAACAACACGACAGCCAGGCTGGGAGCCATCATCCTCGGCACATAGAGTATCCCGTCCACGCCAGCCGGATGCGTATAGATCTCCCGTAACCATCGCACCGGGATGCTGTAATTCGCGGTGCCAAACAGCCCGGCATGTGCGCCAAGCACATTCATGCTTTGGCCTGTGAGATCGGCGAGCGTCAGGTCCTTACCCCCGACGGGCGTAGTCCTGCCGAGGCATCGGTGGGCTGGCGCACATATCGCCACGTAGATTCGGTGTAGAACGGCGATCTGTGGATGTTCTAACGTCTTCGGTGTTTGTGCGGGCCAGATTTGTTTGCGGTCCGCGCGGAAGCGCGAGTCCACGTTACCGCCGCTTTTCTCTCTCGGCTTGAGTCCACTGACCAGGCCGCACGGGTGCTAGTCGACGCCGATCGATCAGCTTTACGCACCCATCGCCGCGCATCGGTAAAGCATTTGCCCTGTCGCTGGACTTTTCTCGAGGACTTTCGTGACGACTTCCGGGATGGAGACGGGCGCCGAGCAGGCGCGAAAACCCACGTGGACTCGGCACCTGCTCACCGGTGCCGTAGGTCTGGGCCTGCTGATAGCCTTCGCGGCACTTCGCCATGGTGGGGGACCCGTCCTCGCGGAGCAGGCCGAGGACGTCTTTCTGCACGATCTGGGTATCGCGCTCGTGCTCGCGGTGCTCGTGGCGTTCCTGTTCGACACGACCTATCACGACGCGATGGTCACCAAGCCCATGCACGCACTCTGGACGGTGGTACACCGGTCCACCACGGACTTCCTCGAGATAACCGAAAGCGCCAAGAAGGTCGTCGAAAATACCGTGTCGGACATGAAGGCGGAACTGGCGAGCCGCGATGCCGCGCTGAAAACCCAGTATGAAGAAACCATGGGGGGTTTCTCGCTGCTCTCCCGATCGAACGTGCTGGGTATCGTGGGGCTGTACTCGCGGAATCAGGAATTCAAGCACCAAGTTTGCATGGCGGTGCGAAGCGCCGAGCAGCACTGCTGGATTGTCGGGCGCACGCACAAGGAGATGCTGGGGGCGCAGGACGAGGGTAAGGGGTGGCTCGTCGATGAACTCGACCGCACTCTCGAGCGCAAGCTCAAGAAGCCCACGGATAACATCAAGGACAACCTCAAGGACACGGACCCGCCGGCGTTCACGCTCAGGATACTGCTCGCCAACCCTTTCGACCCTGTGCTTGAGCCATCCCAGACAGGCATCGAAAGGGATTCTAAGTCACCTCGGACGCGCAACCCCGCGCGCGAGGCGGTGCACGGCCTGCAGGAAGCGCGCAAGGCGATCTATCAACTGCTGAACGTGCTAAAGAACTATTCAGAGTACCGGTGCATCGAAGTCAAGCTGCTTCGGGCGAGCGCGGTACCGTATTGCATGCTCATGACAGAGCGGCGCATGTTTGTCGAACATTACTTACCCTCGCGCGAAGGGGGGGCATTGTCCATAACTGAGATCGAGCCGAGGGATACACCGCGCGAGCAGGCGCCCTACGATTGCTTCAAGAGCGACTCCTGGAAACTCTTTGAGTGTGGAGAGGATTGCGAGGTCGTGCTTGAACGGTTCCGCGAGCGGAGATTCGATCAGTACTTCTCTTAATTGAAATGAGATCGACGCCTGTGTGACTCGTTGCGTGCGTGATAGTGGATCCGCGATCCCGTTGAATCGATCTTGCGGTGGCGGAGACCAAGCGTGGTTGCAAACTCCATTCAGCCCGTCCCTGTCAGACGGTCGGATTAGGAAAAGGATTGGGCCGCGCGCACGCGCGGCCATCGCGACACGCCGCAGCATCACCGATTTTCCGCACCCTGGAAGTCCGCTGATGTTGACTACACGGTGCACCTGCAACTTTTTTCTAACGTCATCCTGAACGCTCGATCGGTCAACCCGAAATCCCTCCATGTCGTCCACGATGTCAGCCATCCCATCGGATGCAAATTGCGTAATCAGTTCGAGGTCTGTTCGATAGGTCGGCGTCACCTTAAGTCGCACTACGCCACGCAACTGTGCCAGCAATGACGAACGCGTCCATTTCTGGGCGGTGCCCGCACCATCGCGCACGATGCGACACAGCCGTTCGATCAGAAGCTCGCGTTGCCCATCCTCATCGCTAGCAACAAGTTCCTGCAGTCGATTGACGATCTCGGTTCTCAGGGCGCCTCCTTCGCGCAGACCATCAAAACGCGCGCCGACAAACTGGCGATAGAAACGCCTTTCCCCCTCTTCGTCTTCTGCGCCGATCAAAGACGTCAGGTCGGCGCGCATCCTTCGCTCCGGGATCGCAGCGGTCCCGCCAGGCAAAAATCGCCTCGTAAAATGGAAGGCCTTGGGGCTGGCCCTGGCCCACTCAATTAGCCGCTCCAACGATTGCAAGCCAGTGATCGATATTCTTTCCGTAGCAAATCCATAGACATCGCGTTCGATCTGGAACCCGCCGTCGCACGCGTCTGTCGCGCCCGATCGATGACATCCCTGAAAGCATCGTTGCTGCTGCTGATTACAACGGTTGTCTTGATCTGCAAATCGAGATGGGCAATTGCGCCCTCGCGCTCGGTCTCTACAACCAGATCGTCCATCCGACGATCACGACCGTTCCGCTGGACAACCACGCTCTTGACAGTCCCCTCGTGTAACGCCGCGCGATCTTCCCGCGCAGCAGCGCGACGAGGTAGTACGCAACCACCGTGTCCTCGTAGGTAAAGACCGCGCCGCCGGTGATTTCGGTCGATGTTGCCTTCGTGTTTTCCGCGTCCGTGTTCAAAGCTCAATCCCTTGAGAAGTTACGGCAGAATCTGACATACCGGCTTGCAGGTTGGTCCAACTCGCCATCTGCGTGCTGGCGCTTCAATTCGGCGATAATAGAAATGACGATCACCCGTAATTACGTCACAATCACCGGTCGCGGTGATTGAATTCCCGATCGTTTCTTGTCCCGGCTCCCCTGACCGCCTTGCCCAAAGAAGCCCGAGGCCTGCACTTTCGGCCCGGCCTGTGGGGGCATATTAAGACCTTTCGTCTGCCCATGAAGATCGACTACATCGAACTGCATCAGTACCGGAACTTTGCTAACGCCCATATCAACCTAGCCAAGAATAGCTTGGTGATCGGTGCCAATGACGTCGGCAAGACCAACATGATTCATGCACTACGCATCTTGCTCGACAAGAGCCTGTCGGATGCCGATATCGAACCCTCTGCACGCGACTTCCATTGTTTCCCGAACGGCCTTCAGGCAGACACCTTCCGCGTTCGACTTGCTTTCTCTGAAGTGACCCAAGACGCCGTCCTCTCTCAGCTTAAGGGCCACGTCAGCGCTATTGGTCAATTTTTTCTCGAATTCCGCGCAAGCCGCGCTGACCTCACGTATGCCATCTATGCCGGCCACGATCCAGCTCAACTGGAAGAGATCTCAAGTCGCTTCTATCTAAAGCATTTGCATCTGAAATATATCCACTCGCAGCGAGACCTGTTACGGTACATTCGCTCTGAGAAGCGACATCTATTGCGTCTCGCGCAGGAGTCCCGCACCTCTGAAGAAGCGGACGCCGACGCCACGGCGATGGAAGCACTTGGCCAGTTGCTCGAGACCGTGAACACCGGAGTGAAGAACCTGCACTATGTCTCCGCGGCAACGAACGATCTAAATAGCGAGCTCAAGGCGCTTGCTCATCACCACGCCGGGTACGATGTCTCTTTGGATACTGGCGCAATTGATATCCAACAGTTCATCGAGCAACTGGAGTTGGGCGCGAGTAGCAACGGCTCGCCCGTCATGCTGGGTGGGGACGGTCGCAACAACCAGATCCTGCTAGCCTTGTGGAAAGCCAAGAGCGTGCTTGAGCACGATCAGGACAATGAGGCAGTGATCTATTGCGTCGAAGAGCCCGAAGCGCATTTGCATCCCCATCAACAGCGCAAACTCGCGAGCTACCTCATCAGCGCACTGCCCGGCCAAACCATTGTCACATCGCATTCTCCACAGATTGCTGCTAGCTATCGGCCCGATTCGATTGTTCGTCTGCTGCGCGACGGAGGGCAGTCACGTGCGGCAAGCCAAGGGTGCGCCGCGTGCATTGAGAGCGCATGGACTGGACTCGGCTACCGCATGAGCATTCTGCCCGCGGAGGCCTTTTTCGCGTCCGCAGTCATGTTAGTCGAGGGTCCTTCGGAAATGCTGTTCTATTCCGCGCTAGCCCGAACGCATGGCTTCGATCTGGATCAGCGCAACGTCTCCCTGCTGTCGGTCGATGGCGTTTCATTCGCGGTATACAAGAGTGTGCTGGATGCATTGGAAATTCCATGGGCAATGCGCACCGACAATGACATTTCCGATATCTTGACAGGTCCTCGCACCTCACCGGTAGTCCTGCGCCAACTGGCTGGCATCAACCGCGCTTTGAGTCTGGCAGGCCGACCCACGCTGCCGCATCAAAATCCACCTTACAATCAGCAGACCTCGCTTGTGGATGGCACCTGGCAATCAGTGAGTAACAACGTCGCCCCCTACGGCATCTTTCTCTCGCAGATCGATCTCGAGAACGACATTGCTGCGGAACTCTCCTCGCTGCTGTTGGGATTTAACGGCTTCGCCTTGCCTGATTCCGTCAAGTACCTGCAGGAGAAGAAGGCCACGCGCATGCAGGAATTCGTCTTGCATTGCGGGGCAAAGCTCCTCGCTCCACTTGCTGGCAATCTGTTGAAGCCGCTCTACTATTGCATGAACGCCGCCGCAATGGCCTAAACCATGTCAACTTTCACGCCTACCCTACAGCAGGATCAAGCGATAAAATTTTCGCACGACATGGTGGTTGTCGCCCGTCCGGGCAGTGGGAAAACCAGTGTCCTGTCACAGAAGATCCGCCGCCTCCTTTCCGGTGTACGCTCATTTCAGGGCATCATTGCTATTTCCTATACGAACAAGGCGAGTGAAGAGCTTGCGCACCGCTGCAAAGCGCAGGCCTTCGACGTTAAACAATCGTTCTTCGGCACAATCGACGAGTTCTGCCTGCGCGAAATCATCCGACCGTTCGCGCGACAATTGATGCCCGTGGCGGCTGAAACGAGGACTGCAAAGCTTGCCGAGCTCCCCAGTGCAGTGACGCAACTGCTGCCGGCAATGCAGATCCAACATGCGGGCCTTTCCGATACAGACCAATTCTTGCCCTTCCTCCGAGCATCTCTTGCCCAAGGGCACATCCCGCTGGAAACAGTGGGTATGCTGGCCTGTCACATTATCGGTGAATCTCCCGCCTGTCAGCGATATCTGAAGGCACGCTATCGTGCCGTCTTTGTTGACGAGTATCAGGACAGTGGTTACTTCCAGCACCAGCTCTTTCTGACACTCAAGGTCCAAGGCTTGACCGCCGTTGCGGTTGGTGATGGCGATCAATCGATCTTTGCTTTTGCGCACAAGGACCCGCAGTACCTACTGGCGCTGACAAAACCGGGCAGCGGCTTCACCCCCTTTCCCATTACCACCAATTTCCGCAGCCACCCGTCGATCAGCGACTTTGCACTGCGCCTGCTCGACCAGAATCATCCACAGGCACCGACTAACGACATGCGCGTGTTCGTGAAGACGGTCTCCGGCGACCAGATCGCCGTTGCCCATTGGCTAAGGACGGCGATTCCAAGATTGATTAGCGATTTCCACGTCACAGCTGCGGAACGGGTGGCGATTCTGTGCCGACATCAACATTCAGCCACATTGATCGCCGAAAATATCGGGCTTCCATACTATCTCTTCGAGGACGGCCCTTTTACTAATACGCCATCGGCCGAAGCGAATCTATTTTCGGAAATCCTGAAGCTTCGCTTTGACAAGCAGTTGACCGCACAGACGCTACTCGAGCGACGTGGGGGACTCGGCTTGAGCCCACCGGGGATGCGCACGCTGCGAAATGTGCTTTTGCGGTGCCGGACATGCCCGGATAGTGACCTCGCGACAGCCATAATTGACGCGGCAACGCGGTTGTTGGGGCAGCCACCATCCATCGTCGGTGCGACAGAACTACAACACTTGTGCGGGGATTCGGCCTCACTTCGGCGATTCCAAAGCCCCGATCACAACGCCGTCCAGATCATGACGCTACACAAAGCCAAGGGACTCGAGTTCGATATCGTCTTCCATGCCGATCTTTATGACCATGTCATCCCGACACGCTGCTATCCCCCGGGCACATTTGGCCAAGTCATTTTCGAGAACGAGAAACAATGTCTGAATCTGCACTATGTGGGAGTCACTCGGGCGATAAAGGTCTGCGTATTGCTAACCTCAACGTCGCGTATAAACTCGCAGGGCCAAGTCAAAAGCGGCGCCCCCTCGCAGTTTCTCGGCAGGCACGGGACAAGCCCCAAGTTGATCACGTGGTAGCGACATTCAATATGGCGGGACCTGATTCTTGACCGCTACTAGTGGGGATGAGTGAGCGCAACTCCGATCTTGCCTCGGACCGCGCTGATATGCGCGGCGCGCTTGCTTCCCTCCGCCCCATCTGCCGCTGCCAAATCGGTGATTGCGCTCGAGGCCGACAGCCTCTTGATTTCAGCTGACGAGAGAACACAGCGCACCCAGAAGGTCGACTCCATCTGGCTTCCGTAGACTCATCACCGGAGGAGGCGAACGGTAGAACGAGAAGCAAGCGTGCAACGCCGCTCGCCGCGCCGTAGCTCGATTTCGTTAGTGCTTCAGTTTGTTCGCCTGTCGAATCTTGACATAACAGATCGACTGTCACAGTCAGGTTAGCGGCACGCTAGTCCGTCAAGCCGGCATGTGCGTCGCCTCAGCGTGCGAAGACGCCGAAGTTTAGATGGCGAGGAGAGCCCTGCTTAACGCACCATGCCGTACGCCTGACTGAACGTGGATCTTCAGGGCAAGCGGTCACGAATGGCGAGCAGCAGATCGAGGTGTCTTTCAACGAGCAGCGGGATTGCCGATTCACCGCGGGTCCATCGACCGATGGTCCGGCGGTCGTAGCCCGAATATTCGGCGAATGTCACCTGTGTCCAGCCGAGGCGCGCCAATGCGTATGAAAGGTCAGCGGGTTTCATTGCGAGATGGACAAAATGTCCCACGCTGCCGGGGTTAAGTGACGCATTTTGTCATGAAAGGCAGCAATCTCAAATCTCGGCCTGCTGTCGGCGATGCGCGCGGCATGGCGGCTGACCCGGCCGGCAAAGCGCACGCAGTTTCCGCTGGTGGCCCACTGTCCTCCTGACTGGTTTCCAGCACCATCTCTTCGCTGTTTTCCGTTCTCAGTTCGAACCGCTTACTGCCGAATTGATCAGCGTCAGGGCTGAAGCCAGATCGGGTGCCGTTTGCTTACTTTCGGCCGTCACCCGAACGTGCAAAACTCCATCTTGCGGGATCAAAGGTACTGTCACTTCTCCGTCTTGAGATTTGCTCTCGAAGCCCGGTCCGTGGTCAGGCGGGGAAATATTCTCACCGGCGACGACAAATCCATGTTCGCTCACGTCGCGGACGTCGAAACTTACACCATCTATGCCATTCGACTGACAGGTGTTATGGATCATCCATTGTGCGGAGAACGGATCGACTAGTGAAGGGGGGCGATCAAATGCCCGCCCTTTGACATCCAGTGGAACGTACAAGGTTGAAGGATGTACCGCCGCGACGCGCCCGTCACGGCACTCAATCGAGATTTGAATATCGAATTTCTCGACGATCACTGGATCACTTGCCATCGTGCCGGTCGTGATACCCGCGAGCGCGAGCAGCAGAGTCATTTTTTTCATTCTTGTCTTTTCTTGTTTTCCATTGCCGCGCGCGGCAGCGAATTGTCCTATCCAATCAGGTAGCTTGTGCCTGTAATGGCAGCGCGACCGCGATCGCGATTCCACCTGCAACTTCGGTCCAAAACCTGATCGGGTCACGGTGGCGGGTAATGATGCTGCCCGATTTTGTTCGCGTAGCGCCTTTCCGGTAAGTCGCGATGCTGTACCACGTCATTAATAGCGAGAGAGGCAACGCTGCTTGATGCAGTAGGAAATCAACCACCATCTCTTTGGTGACCACAGGTTGCTCCCGTTTTTTTACCTAGATCAGTGCCATCTGTTCACTGCGGCGCTCGCCTGCGCGATGCTCCGCATGCTGTCGTCGCTCAACCGGGACCGCTGCCCTCATCGGTTGATACTGCGCACCCCATTCAGGGCTCAGGACGGCCGCCGCGAGCCGCACATCGGGGCTGATTTGGATGAAGTCGACCATCGAGCTATTTCCTTGTGTCCTGTTACTTGCGCTGGCGCGCACGCTCGATTCCGTCATGAGCAATCGTCTTCGGCCTCTCGAATGTCACGCCACCGTCCCATTCGAGCGTCACCGGCACACCCCAGGACGTACAGATAGACGCCTCGCCGTCATGCGAGTCGTCGTCGAGGCGTTCTTCGCCACGCTTGCCGCATGGTGCGCATGAGTACGAGTACAGAACCCAGCCAGTCGCAGCCAGCTCACCTCCAGTTCCCCCCAGCGCGGCTGCGCGTCTCGCCCAGACCGGTCAGGCGGTCTATCATGATGGGGCTGCATTTATCAGCGCAGGAGCCATCATGACCTCCCATCCCTTCGCCGGGCCGACCGTCACCGCTCCCGACGCCGCGCGCCCTACCGCCGGCACGACTCGCCAGCCCGGTCCGACGGGCCTGCAAAATCCAGCCTCCGACGACCTGCCTGACGCCGACGCGGCAGAACCCGAGCCTCACCAACATCTCCCGTCCAGAAGCGACGACAATTGATTAGACACTGCCGTCGCCGAGGCACGAGGCTCCGTCGCCTGGCGTAGGCTGTAACATCCACCGGCCACGGCCGCCCGCCATGTCCTGCCGCAAAAAGACCGGCGGGTTCCGGTTGGAGTTCCCTGACCGGACAGTTTTCAGCGGTTGGTCGATACAAGAAGTACCACTGGCCAATCCCTGAAATCCGTTGCCGTCTCCTGCCAGACCCTTCTTTATCGGCAATCTACGCACGAGTCTGTAGATCCAAACGGCGAACTTGGTCAAAATGTATTCAAGACGCATCAACAAGATAGGTCGATCGCGGCGACGGCTTCATGTCGCTCTCGCTGCGATACATCCAAGTATCGAGCAACGTGATCGAGATGCAAATGGCCTAGGAGGATCTGCACGGTTTCGAGCGAATGCCCTTGCGTTACGAGGCGACTAGCAAACGTTCTTCGGTCGCTGTGGCTGCAATATCCCCTAGCAAGACCTGCTGCTCGATACAGGCTCGTGATGCAGTTCTGCAAGCTGTCAGCAGCGAGATACTCAATTACCTCGCCTCCGAAGTTCACTCTGCGCTTCACGCTCCTTTCTGTGTCTGGATCAGCCTTGTGCGGGGCATCAAGCCACGGTATTCACTCCGATCCAACGGCAGCCTGGCCTTCGATTGCCGGCGCAACCACCCGCCAGCACTGCCATCGGCAATGGCAAGGCGCGCGATTGTGATCGAGGACTTTCCAGCGGAGCCGGAGGCTGGCACGGCGCCGCGTCCAGCCTCCCCGGGCGTGATACCGTTACGTCATGAAAGCGCCAGCCGTGTAAGCGGCAATCGGGTCGGGCAGCGTCGCTTCTGCCGTTCGCCTCAAGGCTTAGCCCGCCATTCACGCGGCCGCTCCCCTCACAAAACGGACCTTCGTGCCGTGATCGCGTCGGACCACTCACTTTGAGGTTTGTTCGCCGCCTGTCCATGTCCGCGGGCCCGCTAGCGCGTGACTGCGTATGCGGGCAGATGTTGAATAAACCTCAAGAGAAATCGCCGTACAGGTCGCACACAGTTGACGGCCCGCAATGGGTCAATATGGCCGGTTCGCCTTCGCACCGAACCGCCGTGGGCGTGCTTTAGGGAGGGCAGCTATAGTCAATGCGCCCAGTCAGTAGGCTTGCCGATTTTCTGAAAGTCCAGACGGTATATTGGCGGCTCCCCCATATTCCAAGGCCTCGTTCTGCGCGGCCGTTGCGCCATGCGTTACCTCCTGACCCGCGAGTCCGATGCCCCCGAGTCGAGTGGTACTTCGCACGGGTCAATCGTCTTGATCAAGTCGGACGACAGCGCCACGCTAAACTGCGCGCAAGCCCCTTAGCAGACTCTCCCACGACCTCAGGCGGTGAGCGGCCTCTTCAACAACTTGACCGGGCGCCCCGAGCCTCCCTGTGCATCGTTTCCGCCTCCCAACGGCTCGGCATAGATGAACTGAATCATCAGGCAAACAATGACCCTCAATATCTGAACGATTCGCGTGGCCGAGAAAAAAGCGCCATTCCCAGGAATAAAGTAACGAACTGCGCCAATGCGCGGAACCATGCCAACTCCGTAACTTGACGCTGACGCTGGCCCACGCAGTGCGGCGGGCGTACCCACCACGAAAAGTGCGAACAACATCGCGCCCAGCAGTGCAGTTCCAATATGCAACTCGATGAGCCAATTTAGCTGAGTTGGCACAGTCGACGTACTGCTATGCGCGAGATTGAAGTACGCAGACAGGGCCGTGCAGCCAGCACAGAAACCTGTTGCGAAAAGCCAGGATTTCAAATTCGCCATTGTTTGATTCTCCAACACATCCCAATGAACGCTTGTGAATTTAAATCGAGGGCTGTCCCGCCACGTGGTCCGGCTCGTCTCACTGTTGCGGACCGGGAAATAGCAGGCACACGCCCGTCATACAACCTGAACGGAATCTTGACCGTTAAAAAAAGATCGCCCAAGGGCTCGCGGTTTTTTACGCTTTCCTGCTGCGGCCATCTCTTGTCGCACGCTTTGTTGGGGTACGCCGTAACGATTTTTGACGGCGCGTCCACCAGCGACCCGGCCTGTTGCTGCGAGTCGTTCAGCATACCGACCAACGCCGTAACGAGTCCCCCCATTCTTCGGTGCGTCAGCTGCATGCCGGTCGGTGATGTTCAACACTTCATGTTCCGCCGCCGTCGCTCCAGCGTTGTCGTCCGGCACCCGCCAATCCCGCCAGACCACCGCAGAGCAGCGTTGCGAATACGGCCAGTTCAGCCAAATGGCCCTAGCCGAGCGAAGCGTGCGTCGGGTCATGCTATTCAGGGCGTGGCGGCGAGAGCGACGCACTCGCCGCCACGCAAATAGCCCTTACACTCCGACATTTCCGACTATGCGTGGGTTTGCACGCGTATGAGGCGATCTGAATGCTCGGCAATATCGCAGGCATTACTGCCGGGACTGGGGGGCGCCCTGCTCACTAGCGATCGGCATACCGGCCAACTCGGCAACGCCATTGGCCGCTTCGATCCCCACATCTTCCGCTACCACGTCGATGCCGTTCACCGCTGAGTGCGCGGAGTCCTCGACTTCGTATCTCGCATCTGCGACGTTCACCTGCGCCTTGATATGGTCACGGCCAGCCAGGACTCCGAGCATGAAGCGCGCGACGTTCGAGCGCGTGCTGTATTCCTCAATCGTGATCCTGACCGGAACGCCCGTCGTCGAGACGGCAATTCCATCTTTCGAGGCTTGCTTGTTGAACGCCTCGATCAATCCTGCCTTCACGGCAGCGCTCACGTCCTGCCCATTCGCATCGATCGTCGGTTCTGCCACCCCTTGCTTCAACGTCATCGTAAACGTCGCATCGTTTACATGTGAAGCGTCGACGTCCGGTTTCGTTGCCGCACACCCCGCCAGCGCGAGTAACAGGCCCGCCAGGGCCGCAGAATGAAAAGTTTTGGTCTTCATTTTGATATCCTTCTTTTTCATGAAAAAACAACGAACCTCATCTGCCCAGCAAACGGCAAGCGCTTTCCGTTCCGCTATTGCTGCATGCGCGGGCGTACTTCGACTGTCGACGTAAAAGGAACCGTAAACAAAAACTCATATCCCGTCGCGACTTTCATGGACGCTGAGATGGGGAAACCGAGCTCTCCTTTGCGGAAGACCGCAAAGCGCCAGATGGATCCCGTCGAGTGGCAACGTACCTCGTGAATCTCCTGCTCCACGGCAGCGTCATCGTGCATGACGCCAGGTAGAATGTGCCGCGTGAATGAAACGCAGCCGTCGAGCCTGACGTGCATCGAAGGGGTCCCGTTCGAGTAGTCGTAGGCTAGCGTGCCGGATGTTCCATCAGGACTGAACGTGGTGGTCAGGCGAGAAAATCCGACCCTACTGTCACTCATCTGCGCCACATCGAAGACGCCAGCCATCTCCGGTGTAAAAGATTGCGCCGATGGTATCTTTTGGGATGGATCGATCGCGCAGCTTGCCGCCATACCACACAGAAGAACGAGCGCGCTGGTTCTCCAAAGGTTACGACTTGACTTTGACATCTCTAAAAATCCCGTTGTCAGTGTTGCTTCTTTCATTCTACTAACTGCGTCCAAACTTGATTTAGCGGCCTAGCTCGTTTGTTCTTCTTCTCCATATTGAGCCAAGGCTCCACCCTTATCGACCTGGGACGTCGCACCGCAGATGGCCGCATCGCTAGCCACCGTGACGCGCTCAACGCGCTCATCTCACTTTAGTCTTAGCTCTTGATCGAGAGGCGCGATGAGTCGCGGGGATATGCCTGAATCAGTTCTTGGTGGTTCCATCTAACTCTTCTTTATCGGCAGATTTGTCCAAACCTGTATGTCCGAACCGGGTGCCCGCTCAAAAAATATGTGAAATGCATTAAGTCGCGTAGATTGATTGCCGCGACGGCATCCCGGGGTGTTCGCTGCGAAGCATCCAGACATGGTGAAATGTGGTCGGTACGCGCGTGCTCCAGTAGGAGCTGGACTGGCTCAAGGGAGTACCCAATGTCGATCAGCCGGGCTGTCAACGTCCTGCAGCCAGAGTAAATGCTGTAGCCCACGCCGATGCCTGCGCCCGGTATAAGCCGGTGATATTGCTCTGCAAGCTATCGGCAATACGCCACTGCCGCGCCGTCAGCGCTTACGCGGCGCTTTACGCGCAGCTCAAATGGCCCGTTCTCCTACATGACGAAGAGACGGGTTCATCGCAGGAGGCCGTGAAACTCTCGCCGGCCTAAGGCCGTACCAGCACCGCACCGATACCGCCAGTCCACAGAGTGATCAAACGCCTCTGTTGCTCTCGGATGCGCTAGGAACACGCAGCACCTCTTTGCAGCCCTTAGTGAGGCACCCGGGAAGCGAAATTCTTTCGCGCGGCGGCACCGATTTTGTCAGCTCGTGTAGCGCTTCTAGTCGGGCAATCTCTGTCACCCGTGCACCGCACGTGACCTGTCGACCCTCCGCTTTTTACCCAGTTCCCGCCACGTTTGAATCTGGCGAAACCCAATCGATAGTGGTTAAATGCGGTTGAATCGTGCCCATGCCGAATCGGAGCAACATCATGAAGCGTCACTCTAGGGCGTGGCACCCGCGACATCTTAAACGCTCGTTTTGTCGCTGCGATGAACGGCGAACCGCAGGGCACATATTTCTCGTTTGACTCACTCGAGCTACTGCTCCATGTCCTCACACCCAGACGCTGGCACATCATCAGGTCGATGACCGGCGCAGGACCACTGTCCGTCCAGGCGCTCGCTGAACGGTCCGGCATTGACGCCGCATCCGTGCAGCATGACGTGCACGTGTTACTGGACACAGGCGTGCTCGATAGCAACGCCGACGGCACGCTCGAGTTCCCGTATGACGCCGTGCACTTCGATTTCATGGTCACGGCCGCATGAACGGCGCGTGTAACGCGTCAAACCCAATGCCGGCAAGCTAGCAGCCCCGGTCTACACGCGTTTCGTTGCGTGCGTAGTGTCTGTAGCCATCCGAGGGGAACTTTCAGAATGAAACATCACCTGAAATTGCGCAATTCGACGCCCGCACCGGCCGACCGGCAATACGACGAACATCACGCCATTGCCGACACGTGGCTGCGGCGCGCGAACGACGGAATCCGGCAAATGCACCTCAACGAGGACCCGCGCCGCGAGGTGGCGAAAGGGATTACCTAGCAATTCGGCCAACACTACGCGGATCGGCTTTCGCAGCCTACAAACGACTAACCCGGCCAAAGCCGGGTCTGTTTCATAGTTCGCTGGCCGGGCAACTACCGAAATTGGTCGGCAACATCTATTTTTCCAGCCCGACATATGGTGAGGGCAATGCGAACCACAAACCGCCAGGATCGGGGTCGACCGCGCCGTTAGCAAGCCACTCATCGACTATCGAGTTCGCAACTTCTTCGTTTGCGTCGCCGTACTGCGATTGAAGTATCCAGTCGTACTTGGTGCCGCCGCCCCCCACAACGGGTTTCGCGCCGCGCTCCAATAACGCAAGCACGCAACGGTATACAAACTCTGTGAGATCACCACCACTTAATCCAAACCCATCACGTCCCGCCGGGACGATCTGCCACAACCCTACCGCATCGACTGACAGTTCATCGGGAACCGTTCGAACGTGCTCAGCGATCGTATGACCGTAGAGCTTATGCCGGGCATCCATTTTCATTGCTGATGCACCTTAAATCCAGATGGCAGGCTGGGATTATTGCTCTTAATTACATCGATGGTTGTACCACTAGACTGGCTTGTTCTGATGCCAAAGACAGAACCGTCCGGCATTTGGTACCAAGTTCCATTGTAGCCTGAAGGAGTTGCCACCGGCGTGGCACCTTGCATTAATTGCGATTCAATTTGGGCAAATTGTGCCGACGTGACCGTCTGAATATTCTGGCCAGCACCTGGCTTCACAAAACCGACCGGCTCACCGTTCGGCAGCAAAATATCGCTTATGCTGCCACTGTTCGCGCCCGCTCCACTATAAGCCGGTGGAGCATCCGAAACGATATCTGCGCCAGGGCCTCCCCCACCACTGCCTTCCGTGATTGGCTGGTTCAGCGGATCATCCGGAATGCCGCCCACGTGCCCCGTCGAGTTGTTCAGTGCCTCATTCTGCGCCGCCGTCGCTCCCGCGATCGCATTTTGCCCCAACGCCCCGGCCAGGCCTCCACCGGCCAGCGTTGCCAATCCCGTGATCACAGCAATCTGCCCGGTCGTAAGCTGTGCGTGGGTCGGGTCGATTCCATCGATCACAGCAGGCGATACCAGCGCACTCGTGGCCCCGCCAATCGCCCCTCCGGCACACCCCGTGCCTTCCGCCGCACTCGCCGCACAACCCAATGCCGCATGGAGCGCCACGCTTTCGAACGAACCGGCAGGCGCATTCGACCCGATTGCACCCGCCCCAATCGCCGCGATATCGGCCACCGCATCGTAGCGCAACGCCGTCATAAAGCTGCCGCCTTCAATCGCCGTCGAAATCCCGGCGCTGATGACGCTCTGCTCGCCGACGCTTACCAGTGCCTGCCCGGCGTTCTCCAGCGTCTGCACGATGTCGGGCGAGATCAGGTTCGAGCCCATACCCCCGAAGTCGCCGCCCACGCCCAGCCCCACATCAACCCCCTCGGTGAGCGCGGCCACAGCTCCGGCCTTCACCACATCCATTGGGTTAATGGTGCCTGAATTCACAACGTCATCGAGCGCCGCTGACAGCATCGCGCCGGCTAGCGGACCCATCACGTACGAAAGCGCAATGGCCGCAGCAATTTCAATGACCTGGTCAAACGCCCCCAGCCCCAGCCCGCCCGATGACACGAAGCTCGTATGCAGGTTGTCGCTCAGCGACATCTGCGTGAAGTTGCCCCCGAGCTGCTGCTGCAGCTGCGCAATCAACTGCTGCGTTCCCGCCTGATTGACCGTGCCGTCAGCATTGAGCTTCTGCAATACTCCGCCGATCTGACTCAGCGTCTGCACGTTCAGGCTCATGTCGGCGGCACTCATAAAGCCGCCCGGCTGGACCTCCGTACCCGTCATGTCGGTGTAGCCGCCCTTCACTGAATTCCAGATCTGCCCGACATTGACCTGGTTCGCCTGGTTGGTCAGCGTGCCGGTGTTCACTGTTAGCGTGCCGCCGGAAGTGATGCTGCCCGTATTGGTGATACTGCCGCCCGTGGCAGCGCTGCCGAAGTCGAGGGTGAGGCTCTTGGTCGCCTCGATGTTGCCGCCCGCCGAAAGCGCGTTCCAGTTCTCCGGCAGATAGACCTGCGGCATCAGTGCCGTGATGGTCGGACAAGTCGCATAACCCGTCGCCTGGCACGACGGGTCAGGCACGGTCTGCTCGACGTACCAGAGCATCGGCTGCGTCAGCGCGTTGACCTGCGTTTGCGTGAGCGCCGCGCCGAGTTGCACGTTGTTCTGCTCGGCGTAGGTGAGCGCATTCTGGTACAGGATCCCCTTTTCCTGCTCCGTCACCGAGAGGTTGTTCGTACTGTCATACGTGAGCCCACTCACGAAGCTCGCCTGCCCGGTCTGCTGCAGCGCGGCCTGCTGCAGCACGAGGTCTTCTTCCTGCGGGTTGTAATAGAAAAGCGTCGATGAAGGCTGCAGCGAAGCCGGCAGCGCGTTGATCAACTGCTGCGGCCCAAGCAGCGACGTCTGCGAGCCGAGCACCCCATCGACGTACGAGGCGGTACCCGCCACTGCGGTCGGCAGCGGCGTCCCCACGGAACGCGGCGTCGAGATGTTGAGCCCGGGCAGTGCCTGCGGCGTCAGCGAGATAACCTGCGACGGGGCATTCACGACCGGCGTGTAGGTGTTCGCGGTCGTAATGCCATTGATGAGCTTTTGCCCGGTAAGTGACACGCTGGTGCCCAGCACGTTGCCCACGTTCTGGATCTGCCCGCCAGACGAAATCGTGAGATTGGGCGCCTGAATGGTGGCGGCGATGTTGCCTACGGGCGTAGGCGGATCGATCGCCCCACCCACGCTCGTATAGGCGCTACCGTAAAGCGCCGTGCATTCCGCAGCCGAGCCGCACGCCCAGGTGTTATGGCGCTTGTCACTGCTGAACAGACCCGTTTCCTGGACCCATTCCGAGTGCCAGTAGGCATTGAGCGTCTGCGCTTCGTTGACGACGGGACCAGCAACGTTGATGGTCGCGCTAGTGCCCGCCGAAATCAGGCTGCCGATATTCGTGAGGCTGCCTGCACTGATTTGCAGGTTGTTGCCCGCGCTGATGACCGACGAACTTCCGGACTGCTGGTCGACATACGCTTCGCAGTAGCTCTCCTTGTAACCGCCAGCGGTCATGCAGCCTGCGTACGCCTCCTGCGACCCATAGTCCTCGTGCACCTGGACGGGGGGTGGCAACGTGTTGGTGATTGCGCCCGAAACGTTCAGCGTGATGTTGTTCCCAGCGACGATGTTGCCCGATGTGTTGTTCAGGCTCTGCGCCGGCGTCGTTGACGTGGCCGTCGAACCTACACCGCCGATCACGATGTCGTGACCCGCAAGCAGGCTGCCATCCGTGTTGTTGATGCTGCCCGCTGCCACCACGAGGTCGTGACCGGCAAAGATCGTCGCGCCCTGTTCCGAATAGGAGAACGTCGACGAGTTCGGATTGTCGCCTCGCACGGACATGTTGTTGTCGCACTCCGAGCCGCTCACACCGGAGGCGCAGCCGGGCTGCGTCGACGGGTTCGTCAAACGCTGCCCCTGGTTGGTCAGGCTACCCGAGGCGACCACGACATC
The DNA here is from genome assembly GCF_000519185.1 of Paraburkholderia nodosa DSM 21604. Taxonomy (GTDB): domain Bacteria; phylum Pseudomonadota; class Gammaproteobacteria; order Burkholderiales; family Burkholderiaceae; genus Paraburkholderia; species Paraburkholderia nodosa. The sequence goes on from NZ_JAFA01000036.1 coordinate 18,145, forward strand.
GTTGCCGGCGTAGAGCACGCCTCCATTGACGAGATTGCCGCCCGAGAACGTCATGTTCCGACCGGCAATGATCGAGCCTTGCTGGCCAAATGTGGTTGTGCCGCTGGTATCGGTTTGAGAGGAACTCGCCGAGGAATTGAACGCGATCGTACTGGCAGGAAAGTTATTGGCGCCGCCGCCCGTACCGGCAATCGCGACGGACGCTCCCAGGGCGTCCAGCGCCGCCATGAACGCATTCAGTTGCGCCTGGTCGACGGAACTCACAACGGTTGCCGGAACATTCGGCAGCGCCGCATTGTTCAGGGACTGCAGGTTCAGGTTGACGTCGAGCCCAGCGGAAATACTCCCGCCCACGTTCGATAGTGAACCGGCCGTCATGTTGATACTGCCGCCAGCGATCATGATGCTCGGGATAGCCGCGCCGGTCGTCGTGGTCGTCTGGTCAATGCCCGGCAGGGCAATGGTCTGAACACCCGCCTGCCCCTTGAGCGTGCTGCCTACCGCCACGGGATAGCAGTTCCCCGACACATCGCAGTAGCTCTGGCCCTGCACATAGAGGACGCCGCCTGACACGTCCGGCTCGATCGACGAGAGCGTCGCCGGCATGCTCCAGGAGGCAGGAAAGCAGTTGCCCTGATTGCCACCCGGCGCGCATTCAGCCATGGTCGTCGTCCCGATGACGATCTGGCCGATGAGGTTCGGATCTGCCGCTGCGCTCGCCACCTGTGTCGTGGTCTGGGTCGCTCCGGCCTGCGCATTGTTGACCACCGCGCCCGCGTTGATATCGAGGTCCCCGCCCGCAGCAATCGTGCCGACCACGTTGTACACAGTTCCCGCCGTGTTCAGGCTGATCGTGCCACCCGCCTGCGTCGTGCCGCCGGCGTTGTTGTAGTCGCCACCTCCTGTGAACGAAATATTCCCGGTCGCTTCGATCGTGCCGCTGTTGGTCACGCTACCAGACAGGTTGGCATTGCTGCCCGCGCGAATAACGGCATTCTGGGCATTCGACAGATTGCCCTCGAGGTCGACGTCTGCGGCGCTGATGATTTGCCCGCTGTTGGCGATCGTGCCAGCCGTCGAGATGTTGAGCGTGCCGGTGGAGTTGACCACACCCGCGTTCGAAAAACCATTGATCGCGTTGATGGCGACACTGCCCGCGCTCAGGTCCCAGCTTTGTGCATTGGACACCGAGTCGAACGTCATCGAGAGCGTGTTGCCGGCACTGATCGTTCCTGCGCTCGAACTGTCAAAGGTGGCGTTGGACGCATTCACCGCAGCGTTGTCGATCGCCAGAATCTGACCACTCGCGTTATAGAGGGATGCACCGCCGCCGTTGATCGTGAGGGAAAGATTGCCCGTGGTGCCGCCTGTGGGGTTGCCCGCGAAAATCAACCCACCCTGGTTATTGAGTGCCCCCGTATTGATCGTGAGCGCATTCAATCCCATCAGCGACCCGCCGCTGTTATTCAGCGTGCCGCCCACGTTCACGACCGTGTTCGTGCCGTTCACAAGGCCCGCGTTCGTGAAGTTCGATGCATTCACGGTCGTGGTGCCCACCGAAACCAGCGAGGCGTTCGCCGCGTTGACGACGTTCTGCCCCGAGACGTTCAGATCACCGCCTGCCAGCACGCTGCCCGCGTTATAGAAGCCGCCCTGCGAGGCCAGCGTCGCGCCGCCCACCACATCGACCGCGCCGCCAGTGAGGTTCAACTGGCTGGACGCCTGCGCATTGAGGGCACCGCCGACAATGGCCTGGCCAATGTCGACCGTAGCACCGGTGAGTTGCAGGTTCTGCGAGGTCACGAGCGACGCCTGACTCGCGTCGAGCGTACCCTGCGCCGTGGCGACGAGGTTCTTCGTCACGCTGGCCGAGCCGCTCATCGCGACGTTGCTGCCGGTAAGGGTCAAGCCGCCCGCGACCACGCTGGTGCCCGAGAGCGTCAGCGTCTGCCCGGCCGTGAGCATCGTATCGCCGTTCGACGACACGCCGTTCACACTCACGTTGCCCTGGGTGCCCGTGACGTTGACGATGCCCATCGACGACACGCCGCCCGCGAGCGTCGCACCGTTCGCAGCCTGCACGCTCACGTTCCCGCCGCCTTGCACCGCGCCCGAAAACGCGATGCTGCCGCTGTGCGAAGTGGCGCTTACATTGCCTTCGGCCGTCGCCGCGCCGAACGACATGTCGCCGCCCGAGGTCGCCGTGAAGGCACCCGCGGTCTGCACTGCGCCAAGCGTGACCGCTCCGCCCGCACTCACGCCAATGTCATTGACGAACGTGAGCGCGCCACCGCCGCCAATTGCACCGCCGGCCGTAAATGTCCCCGCACCGAGGCCGAGGAACGTGCCACCAAGCGTCATGCCGTTGCCTGCGGTCACGGTCGTGTCGCCGTTCACGAGCGCACCTGCCTGCAGCACAGCATTGCCGCCCGCGTTCGCGTTCAGATGCCCGCCCGTGGTGATCGCGCCCGCCACGCTCAGGTTGCCGGAAGTGGCGTTGAGGTCGACGTCGCTGTTGGCCGCAACCGTGCCGCCGATGCTCGCATTGCGTCCCGCAGTCACCGCAAGCGTTGCACCGCTCGAGAGCGCGCCGCCCGTCTGTACGTCACGGGCCGCAGTCAGCGTCGTTGCGGTGCCGGAGGTCACGCCATTCGTCACGACGATATCGCCCGTCCCGGAATTTCCGTTCGCCTTGACGGTGACAGCGCCACCCGCCGCAGCCGACCCCATCGCGACGCCGTTGCCCGCCGTCGCGGCAAGATCGCCGTTCGTCGTCACCGCGCCGCCGATGGCGATGTTATTGCCAGCGTTCAGCGTGGCCTGCTGGCCAAACGCCACGGACGCGCCACCGATCGTCCCGCCCGCCTGCAGCGTGCCGGTACCCTGCGCGGCGATACCGCCCGCCAGCGCCATGTCGCCGCCCGAGGTGAGCGCTGCGTTGCCACCGGCCTGCATCTGCCCGGTGAAGGCGAGCGACTGCCCGGCGCTCGCGTTCAGGTTGCCCTGGGTCGTCACGTTTCCGGCGCTCGCGCTGCCGTTCGTGGCGGTGAGCGTGAGGTCGCCTGCCGAATTCACGTCGGCGGCGCTGATATTGCGCGCGGCACTCGCGTTCGTCGTACCGCCCGCGTTCAGCGCCCCGCCGATGCCGACGTCGCGTGCCGCCTGCAACGTCACATTGCCAAGCGCGGTGACCGGGCCCGTAAATGTCACGTCGCCCTCGCCCGCATTACCATTGGCAAGCACGCTGAGGTTGCCGCTCACGGCCTGAACACTGCCGAGGCCCGCGTTGTTGCCACCCGCCGCACTGATCGAGGCGCCCTGCAGCGAACCGGTCAAGGCAAGGTTGTTGCCCGCCGTCAACGTTGCCGGATTGGCAAACGCAGCCGAGCCGGCGCCGGTCATGTCACGTCCCGCGTTGAACGTCCCCGCCATCTGCCCGGCCACCGTACCTGTCAGCGCAACATCGCGCCCCGCCTGAACCGTCACGTTGCCCGCTGCCGCGTTCTGGCCGCCGAGTGTCGCGTCCAGACCCGCCGTCACGCTGAACGCGCCAGAGGTGGTCGCCGTGCCGCCCAGCGTCGCGCTGCCGGTTTGCGCACTGACGTCGAGGTCGCCCACCGATTCGAGCGCACCCGTAACCTGCGCGTTGCGCTGCGCATTGAGCGTGAGTGTCGCGCCGCTGCCGGCCGAACCGCTCACCAGCACGTCGCGCGCGCCCGTGAGCGTGATCGCGCCTTGCGAAGTCGCGGTGCCGGTGATCGCGGCATCTCCCGTCGTCGCGTTGCCGCTGGTGCCGTTCGCCGTGAGCGCGAGCGTGGTTGCCGACGAGACGTTGTTGAGCGCGGCGTTATCGCCGCCTATCGCCTGCACGCTGTTACCCTGCAGCGTGCCGGTCAGCGCAATGTTGCCCTGCGCGCCGAGGACCGCCGCGCTCGTGAACGCCTGTGTGCCGGCGCCGGTGATATCACGGCCCGCCGAGACAGTGCCGTTGCTGGCAACCAGCGTGCCGTTGAGCACGGCGTCGCGGCCCGCGTTGAGCGTCGCGTCGCCGGTGGCGCTTGTGCTCGCGCCCAGCGAGAGATCGAGCCCCGTGGTGATGGCAAGATTGCCGCCGCTGTTGATTCCGCCCGCGGCTGCGAGACTGCCGTTCTGCGCGTTAAGCGTGACGTCGCTGTTGGCCTCGATCGCACCAGCCACCGCGATGCTGCCAAGCGCCGTGACGCCAAGCGTCGTGCCCGAAGCAAGCTTGCCGCCCTGCGCCACCGTTACGTCGCCGTTCGCCGTCGCGCTGAACGCGCCAGCAGACGCTGCTGCCCCGTTCACCGTGAGGTTGCCGCTGCCGAGCGCCCCAGCACCCAGCGCCAGCGTGCTGGCGGACTCCACGTTGTTCAGCGCCGCGTCGGCGCCAGCGGTCACCTGGACGGACTGCCCCTGCACGAGGCCGCCCTGCGCGATGTTGCGCGTGGCGCTCAGGATCGCACTCTGGCCGAATGCGAGCGTGCCCGCACCGCCAATGTCGCGCCCCGCGCTCACGCTGCCATTGCCCTGCCCGTTCACCGACCCGCCAACGTTAACGTCGCGCGCGGCCAGTATCGTCGTGTCGAGCGCAGCCGTCGCTGAGCCGCTCACGTTCGCGTCCGTGCCCGCCGTGATGCCGAGCGCGCCGCTGCTGTTGAGCGCGCCGCTCACGTTCACGCTGCCGGTCTGCGCGGCGAGCGTCGTGTCGACCGCCGATTGCAGCGTGCCGGTCACGTTCACGTCGTTGCCCGCGTTCAGGGCAACACCTGCGCCGCCCGCGAGCGTGCCGCCCAGGTTGACGTCGTGCTGCGCAGACAGCGCGATGGTCGAGCCCGCTGAAACATTCGCGAAGCTGCCAGAACCGCCTGCCGTGGTCTGCACGGTCGCGCCACGCAGCGAGCCGGTGAGCGTCGTGTCGCCCCCCGAGGCGAGATTCGCCGCAAGCCCGAACGCGAGCGTGCCCGCGCCGCCAATCGCGTTGCCAGCCGTGACCGTGCCGTTGCCCTGGGCGACGACCGAACCGTTCATTGTCACGTTCTGGGCAGCCGTGAGCGTCATGTCGCCAAGCGACGCCGTGCTGCTCGTGCCAGGATCGCTGCCGAGTTCGATCGACTGGCCCGCATTCGCGCTGAGATTCGCACCGCTCTGGATAACGCCGGTGCTCAGGAGCGAGCCTGCCGTATTCGCGAGCGTGAGGTCGCCATTGGACTGGACGGTGCCGCTCACGTGTGTGTCTATGGCTGCGGTCACGCCGAGCGTCCCCGAAGCTTCGAGCGTGCCGGGCACCGATACCGAAGCCGCCGCCGTCACCGCCGCATTGTCAAGCGACGCGATGGTACCGTTGACCTGCACGTCGCCGCCGCCAGCATTGCCTTGCGCGATGATCGCGAGCGCCGAGTTCGCCTGAATATCCGCAAGCGCGGCCGAATTGCCGGCATTGAGCGTGACGTGATCGCCCTGCAGCGAACCGGTGGTTGTCAGGTTATTTGCAGCGCTGACGGATACGTCCTTCGAAATGCCGATGCTGCCGCCCAGCACGGCATCCCGCCCGGCCGTGATCGTCGCACCGCCCTGCCCCGCGAAGGTGCCTCCGAGCGTCACATCACGCCCTGCCGCAAGCACAGTGTCGCCTGTTGCACTGGTCGCGCCGGTCATGGCGACGTCCTGCCCCGCCTGCGCAGTGAGCGCGCCGCCGCTGTTGAGCGTGCCGCTGGCCGCTATATCGTTCGCCGCGCTCATGGCGAGGTCGCCCACCGACTGAACCGTGCCTGCCGCCGCGACATTCACGTCGTGCTGCGCGGTGAGCGCTACGCCCGAACCGCCCGCGAGCGTGCCTTTCACGTCGATGTCCGTGCCGGCCCGCACGGTCGTCGCGCCAACTGCGGCGGCATTGCCGTTGAAAGTCGCGCTGCCGGTTGCAGCCGTGACCGCGAATGCGCCGCCCGCCTGCACGTCGTTGAGCGCAACATTGCCCCCGGCGCCCACCTGGAGTCCGTTCGCGAGCAGCTTGCCCGTGAGCGTAACGTCCCCGCCTGCCGTCAATGCGCCGCCCTGCCCGAACGCGACCGATCCCGCGCCCGTGATACCGGCCGCTGCGTTGAACGCACCGTTTTGCTGGACGATCGTCACGCCGTCCAGACTCATGCTGCCCGCACTCACGTTTGCGTTCGTGCCGACGAGCAGGGAACCCGGCACGCTGAACGCACCTGACGTCGCCGCATTCAGCGTCGTGCCGCTCGCCAGTGACCCAGAGACGGCAATGCCGCCAGTGCCCGCCGTGAGACTAACGGCACCCAGCGCCGTGGCCTGCGCACCGATCGTCGTCCCTGTGCCCGAAGACAGTGCAAGGCTGCCGTTGCTGTTGACGCTGGCGGTCGTCACGAGATTTCCGGTAGTCGCATTCAGTGCGAGATCGCCGGACGTTTGCGTGGCTGCATTGACGCCCACGTTGCGCTGGGCCGTCGCCTGCAGACTCCCGCTGCTGGTCGCGCCGTTGATCGTGACGTCGCGTGCAGCACTGAGCGTTGTCGCACCGGTCGCGACCGTCGTGCCGCTGAGCGTCACGTCGCCCGCGCCGTCGTGGCCCTGCGCCGTCACCGCAAGGTTGCCGCCGGCCTGGATATCGCCCGTCGTCGCGTTCGCGCCCGCGTTCAGCGCGATGTCACCCTGGGCCTGTGCGTTCGCGACGTTGAGGTTGCCGCCCGCCGTCGCCGTGAGGGCGCCATTGGTCTGGATCGTGCCGCTCGACGTCACGTCGCCGTTCGCCGCAATCGAATAACCCGTGATCCCGACATGCGAACCTGCGAGCGTCACGCTCCCGCCCGACTGCACGCTCACCTTCTGCTGCGCCGCCGTACCCGCCATCGACACGTCCCCGTTCGCGGAAAGCGTGATGTCGCCCGTGTTCGCGGCAAGCTGCGCATCGGTGCGCACACCCATGCCCGCCGCAGTGCCAATCATCTGGATCTGGCCCGCCGTCATCGCGCCGTAGGCCGTTGCATCGATCGCGAGGCCGCCGTTCGCCCCGCCACTCGCGGCGTTGATCGCGGCGGCGGTGTTCGTCGCGCCGTTTGCGCTGGTAGACCAGGTCGTGCCGGTCGAATCGACCGCTGTTGGCGCGACGTTCTGAACGCCAGCAATCGCATTGATACGCGTGCCGGCATAGAGCGGCGCATTCACGCCGATCGTCGCGCCGATGAGGTCGATGGTCCCGACCGTGCCTTCGATGCCCGCGCCCGGACCGTTGACGCCCGGGTTGCCTTCAATCTGGATATGGCCGCCGGTCACGTTGTAGCCGATGGCCTGGGCACTATCGAACCCGACCTGCGAGCCGCCGATGCCCGAAAGGAATTGTGGCGTCCCGGTAGAAAGCGTGACGCCGACGGTATTCGTGAATCCCGTACCGCGCGTGGTGATGCCGTTCGGATTCGCGATGATGACGGTTGCGGGCGCGCCGAACACTTCGAGCGGGCCGTTGAGCAGACTTGCGAACGCCGAGCCCGTGGACGTGACCTGATTGACGATGACGCTCGCCGTGCGGCCGTTAAGGTTCGGATTCGCGGCGACTTCGCCTCCCGTGAGTGACGTACCCGACGCAAGGCTGTTATTGAGAATCAGGCCAACGGGATCGATGTTGAACGTCTGGAACTGGTTCAGCGAGATGCCGGCCGCGTTGGGCGCGGTGATGTTGACCACGGGCACGCCGCCGCCTGCCCCCGTGGATTGCGTGATCTTTGGCTGGAACGTGATCGGCGCAGTGGGATCGACGATCGGCGTCGCCTCTGCGGCCTGCATGGCAAAACGCACACGCAGTGCGGCGAGATCGTTGATGACCTGCCACGCTTCGTCGTCGAGACGATGACTGCCAGCGCCGAGCACGCCCGCCGCATCGCGTCCCTGCTCGAAGGCAAAACTGATCGGACCGAGGAACGAAACAACGGCTACGACGAGCGCTACCGCGCGCTGCCAGAAGCGAAAGCGTGGCGGCGCGTGCACGATGAGCCACGCTAGCGCGTCATGACGCGCGCGCTGCGCATTGCGCTGCATCCGTGCAGATGCGAGCCGCTTGAGTGTTCCCCGTTGCGATGCGTACATGGTCGTTCCGATCTTTCTTGTTGACTGCTTTGCGATCGTGAGCCGTCCGTCTTCGGCAGACGGGCGGTCTCGAGGCCGGGCGGCAGCATGAACGTCGCCGCGCAGCCCGTGCTACTGCTTTACTTCTGCTCTTACTTCCACTGTTACTGCTCGATGTGCGCCTGCTTCGTCAGGCCCAGCACGAGCTCGGCGGCTGCTTTCGTCTGTGCGGCCTGCTCCAGTTGCCTGCGCAGCATTTCCTTCGACTGGTCGAAGGTGGGAATCTGCGTGGCGCGCTTTTCGTCGGCGCGCACGATCCAGTACGTCCCGTCGATCTGCACCGGCGCACTCGTCACGCCGCCCTGCGGCAACTTCACCAGCGCCTCGGCGAGCGGCTGCGGCCAGTTCTGCGTCTTGCCCGCCTCGATCGGCGTCTTGAACGAGATCCAGCCCATCTCACCGCCCTGCGCCGCATTCGGCCCCTGGCTGAACTGTCGCGCGAGCTGCGCGAAATCCACGCCCTTCTTGAGCTGGTCGAGCACCTTCTGTGCGGTGTCGGCGTCGCGTGTGGCAATCACGCGCGGCTTGTATTCGGTGTCGCCAAGGGTTGCGACGACCTTGTCGTATTGCGCCTTCAAGTCAGCGTCGCTGACCTGCACGGGCTTGAGCTGATCCTGCAGCCACGCCTGGGTCACCACGGTCGCTTTCACCTGGTCGATTTCCGCCTGCACGGCAGGCCGGCTTTCGTAGTGCGCCTTTTCTGCCGCCTGGCGGAACAGTTCGCGCGCAATCAGCTGGTTCTTGAGCGTCGCACGCAGCGCTGGGGTGTCCGGCGCATGCGAAAGCTTCACCGCGGCATCGAGCCGGTCCTGTGGAATGGGCACGCCGTTCACGCGTGCGATCACGCCCGGCGGCAGGCCAGTCTCCTGCGCATTCGCGTTTGCATCCGCATTGGCTTTCGCCTTCGCGCTCGAGTCCGTTGCCTTTGCCTTCGTATGCACCGTCGCGTACGCGTTGTTTGCGCCAATCAAGCCCACCGCGCCTGCGGTTGCTGCCACGAACGCCACGCGTATCGCGAACCGTCCTGCGCCCTGCATTGAAATCGACCTGCTCATGTCTGCTCCTTTATTCCGACCAGTTGATCGTTGCGAGTACGACGGTTGCCTTCTCGCCCATGGAAGCGGGCTGCAACAGCGCCCGGCCCACGAGCACTTCGCCCGTCATCGTGTGAGTGCCGAAACGGCGCGCGGCGCGTACACCCACGCCTGCGCCCATCAATGTCGGCCAGCCGCCCTGAGCCACCAGGTGCGACTTGCCGCCATCGAGAAATACGTAGGGTTCGAGATGCGTGTCGAAGCACGCTGGCGCGTTCTGCCAGACGGTTTCATTGCGCAGGTAAAAACCGCTATCGCCGGCGATGCCGCCTTCCGTGAAGCCGCGCACCGAGTCCATGCCGCCGAGAAAGATCTGCTCGTTGCCGAAGAGCGCCACCGCGCTGTACTGCGCGCGCAGCCTGCCCCGGTACGCGAAGGAGAGCGCACCGAGCTGGCCCACCGTCGCCTGCAGCGTGAGTGTGGCGTCGCCCATGGTGAACTGGCTGTGCGCGTCGCTGCTGTCGATATCAGGCCCGTCGTGGCTCGCGGAGAGCCACGGCAGGCCCTGCGAAATGCCGAGATCCCACGTGGCCGCGGCCGGATCGCCATGCGCCGCGAACCGGTACAGTCCGTTCACACCGATGCGCGCCACCGTGAGGTCCTGCGGGGAGAGTTCGATCCCGTTGACGCTGCGCTCGGTGCGCAACTTGGTCAGCGTCGCGTCCAGACTGATGCGGCCGCTCGCCGAGCGCGTGAGCACGTCGTTCCAGCCGAGTGTCTGGCTGAACGTGCGCCCGTCGAGCAGCGCCGTGTCGCCAATGGCCTGCTGATACTCCGAAAGCGCTGTCGTGTAACTAAGCGTCTGGTAGCCGAACGGCACCGCCGCGGAAAACACCAGCGCATTGCTGTTTTCGGAGCCGACATAACTGAGCCCGAGGGACTCCTGAAAACCGATCGCGTTGTCTGCTTCGAGTGAAGCGCGATAGCGCAGCGTGCCCGTGCTGGAACTGCCGTAATTGTCGAGGCCAGCATCGACATAGAACGGGCCACCGTAGTGATTCGTGATGGCGACAATCGAATCGCCCGGCGCCTCGCCGGGCAGGATCTGGATCTGCGCCTGATTGCGGCGCAGCCGGTTAATCTGGTCGACGCCCTGCTCGAGGTCGGGCAGGCGCAGCGCATCGCCCTGTGAAGCGCCGAATGCCCAGGCCGTACCATCGTCGGAGAGAAAGCCACCGCCCACGGGCGGTACACGTCCCGGTTGTGCGCTGCGCGGCCGCAGCGGCTGGCCATTGAGCGTAAATGCCGCAATGCGCCCCGCCACCACGTTGATCGTCAGCGTGCCCGAGGCGAGATTCTGCTGCCCGAGGTACGCGCGCGTGGTGATGTAGCCGTGCGCAATGAAGGCTTCAGTCAGCCGGCGAAGCAACAGGTTGATACGGTTGCGGCCCAGCATCCTGCCAATGAATGGCTGCGCGACTTCATCGAGCGCGTTGCGCGAGACCGGCGAGTCACCGGTGAATTCGATGTGGTCGATGCGGAACATCGGCGCGACGTCCGGCAATGACTCCACATCCGCGCCGGCAGGCAGGTTCGGCACCGCGCCCTCCGGCACCGAGATCTGCGCGGGGGCCTGCTGGAGTTCGTCGTTGCGTTGCTGGTCGCGCTGCTGCTGCAGCAGGCGCTGCGCCGGGTCTTGCACCGCGCGGGCACCTTGCGGGAGTGCAGGCAGTTGAGGCGGAGGAAGCGGAGGCGCCAGCTGTGCGCGCGCATTCGACGCGAGCAGTATCCCCGCCAGCACGGCCGCGCGCAAACTGGCCTGAACGAAGGGCGTGCTCACAGACCGAACCACGACACGAGCCCGATCGAGTTATGCGTACCGATCCCCACCGGCTGCTGCCAGCGCGGGCGCGTCGTGACAACCCCACCACCCGCATGCACACCGTTGGGCGCGATGAAGGCGCCGCCGTCAATTTCGCCCGCGCCGGTAAGTTCCACAGCGCCAGAGCCGCCCTCAAACAGGCCGCCGGTATCCGTTGCGTAGATCGACGCCCAGCCGTTGCCGAACCATGCCTTCAGGTCGTGCGTCTCGTTGATGGCGCTATAGCCCAGGACGGCTTGCGCGAGCGTGCGCGGCGCGTCGAGCGACAGCTTGCCCACGGCGAGCACGGTGCCACCCGTGTTGGTGATCTGCGTGCCCGCCTTGAGGCTGATATCCGTGCCCGCCTCGATCACGCCGCCAAATGCCTGCACGGAACTGCTCGCACTCGACTTGCAGAAAATGAAGCAGGATTGCCGGTATGCCGCCTGGCCGGTGAAAACGGCCTGCGTGTCGAGTGTGCCAAGCGCGGTCATCGAGACTGCGCCGTTATTCGACAGGATCGAGCCGCCTGTATTGGCGATATTGTTTGCGTTGATCGTCACGTTGCCCGAATCGGCCGTGACGTAGGCGAGTTCGTTGGCATCCGCGAGCTGTCCGTAATCGACGTTGAAGCCGCTGTTGCGATGGCGGAAGAAGAGGAAACCGCTGCTGCTCTGCGAGAAACCGACCGCCGCGCCGTTTGCCACGCCCGTGGTGTGATCGGCGATATTGCTGAAGTCGCCGCCTGCCGTGATGTTTACATTGTTGTTCGACAGCACGCGCGCATTTTCATTGACGACATCGCCGCCTGCGACGATCGAAACATCGCCCTGCACGCCGAAGAGAATGCCAAGGGCTCCCCCTGGATTCGACTGGTTGAGCACGTTGCCCGCGGCGGCGATCGTCACCGCACCCTTCGACGCAGTGTCTCCGGATGTTTGCTGCTGCCCCTGGATGAGCGATCCGACATTGACGATATCGCCGCTGCTCTGAAGCACGACGCCCGCGCTCGCCGATGCGACGGTCGAACCCTTCTGCGCACTATCGAGTTCGAAAGTCAGACCGTTCGCGCCCAGATTGACTGCGCCGTTAGCGATGACGCTGCTCCCCGTGAGCGTCATTGCGCCAGTAGCGGTGAGTGCGGCGGCGCCGTTGTTGGCGTTGACCTGGGTGTCGGAGAATGCGAGCGCATCCTTGACGCTGAAACTCACATCGGTCGCCGCGTTGACCGAACTGTTGGAGAACTGCACCGCGCCGTTCGAGCTCAGCGAGAAATTGCCGAGCGACGCATTCAGCGGACCCGCACTGCGCACGCCCGGTCCCTGGTCGGTCACGATCAGTTCGATGCGCCCGCTCGCGATGCTGCCTGCTGCCGTGATGTCGAGTGCAAAACTTTTTGCCTGCGCATTGGCAGCACTGGATGTGATCGACATCCAGTCGTTCGCGTTATCCGAGGCGGAAAAACCCGTGTTGAGCGTGACCGAACTCGTGCCCGCCAGAATGCGTGTGAGCGCCGTTCCCGAGGAAAACGTGTTATTCAACGCCCCGTTGACCTGGACATTCTTCGCGATGAGATCGAGATCCACGAGCGCGCTCGACAGGCCGCCCGGACCAATCACGATCGTGCCGCCGGTCGTGCCGAGCACGACATTGCGCTGAACCACGCCCGGCGCGATTTGCACATCGCTGAAACTGACCTGACCGGTCGTGAGCGCCACGTGGCCGGCGTTGATGAACGAGCCGCCGTTGACCGTGATGCCGTTGGGGTTGGCGAGAATGACGTTCGCGCGCGAACCTGCGACGGTAATTGCGCCTTCGATCAGGCTCGGATTCGTGCTCGTCACCTGATTGACGATCGTACGCGCGTTGATACCGACGTTATTGAGCGTCGCGCCCGCTGCGCCCACGTTGAACGTCGAATAGGTGTTCTGCGAAACGCCCGCGACAGCCGGCGCGATATTGACGGTTTGCGCACCACCCGCAGTGGTCGTGACCGTCGTCGCGGTTCTGCCATCCGGCACGATGACGCCGGCGAGCGCGAACGGTGGCGCCAGGACTGCGCTGGTCAGGAGAACGAATAACGCGCGCAGGCCATCGCTGCGCGCCTGGACATACCATCGGCTTTGCATTGTTTTCTTCCCCGGCACGCGCGAGCATTGCATGCGCTGGGAACCCCGGAGCGGTCGGTGTACCGCGTGTTTTAAGTTCGTTTTTGGCTGCTCATGCGAGGCTATCGGCAACCTTCAGACGAATCTTTAATGGGGCGCAATCATTTTATGCTTGCTGAATTTAAGTAATATAAATGATTGGAATTTGAAACCAAATTGAATGTTTTTTTGGATCGAACATTAGAGTTCGACTTCAAGCGGTATTGAGGCGGCGGTAAAGAACTGGAATTTCGTGCCGTAATTCAAAAATGCCAATGTTGGGCGAAATGCGCCACCCAGCCAGGCATTCTTGTTTTCAGCCAATTCGGGATTTATCGGGACACTTGAATGAAGAACCTCTACCGCACTTTGTCGCTCTCGGTCGGCGTAGCATTGCTCGCAGCAGGGTGTGCATCGGGACCACAATACAAGGACGTCGCATCTTCGATACCGACGCTCGCGGCCGATTATGGCCGAATCTATTTCTTCCGCGCTGACAGCTTCGCTGGAGCCATGATCCAGCCGGAAATCAAGCTTAACGACAAGGTCGTCGGGCGCTCCGTACCGGGTGGTTTCTTCTACGTGGACGAGATCCCGGGCGATTACACGGTGTCGACAACGACTGAGACGAAGAACGAGGTATCGTTCACCTTGCGCGCGGGTGATACGAAATACGTGCGTACGTCTATCAGCATGGGCATTCTGGTTGGGCATATCACGCCAACGCTGGATGATCCGGAAACCGCACCTCACGAGGTCGAGCAGCTCAAATATACCGGCGCGACGACCACGGCCGCAAAATAGAGCCGTTGAATTGAACAGACCGGATAGCAAGGTGGGTGGCGCGCTGCCCACTGGATAGAGATTTTCCGGCCCATTCGAAAGTGCGCCTCGGATCGCCGACAACTTCGTGCTGCGTCTCGGGAAAGCCGCTCAGAAGGAAAAGTGATTTTCTGCGAGTCGCGCGAGATCCCGGGTCGATATCGACCGCCAGACAGCAACTGGTTGAAAGCCATTGCTGCCGGAAATAGGTAGTAGATCGTTTGAGTCGCGCGCTCACGCGAACGCGTCCTCCTACGCTATTCGTATCTCCGCCGACACAATCTGTGATCGGAAGCGGTAGTTCGATGCCCGCCGACGTCCGGCAGTAATCCGCCTGGATAACGGACCCGGCCGACGTATGCCCACAACATTTTCAGAAAATCCTTAAGAAGATGTGGCATTTGTCGAAATAGCCGCTCCGCGCTTCGCGACGCTGTCGCCGTAAAAGTACGATCACGCTCAAAGAGACCTGCAAATGGCCAACAAGCCGCTTTCCCGCACCAAGGCGCTGTGCATGTTGCTCGCCTGCCTGTTCTTCATTCCCGTATTCGGCGTACTGACGGCGCACTTCATGGCCTCGGTGTACGAGGGCCAGTTTCACGATTCGGTGGTGTTCAATCAGCGTCTGGTCACCGAAGAAAACTATCAAGCCCGGCACCTGAGCTATGCCTCGGTTTGTGCACAGATCCGCGCTGCGGGAAACGCGGAAGGCTATAAGGAAATGTGTTCCCCGGCGGACGAGGTCGCGATCGTCAAATACGCTTCGTGGGCGATCGCCGCCATCGGTGGTTTGATCTTGCTCGTGATTTACGGCGGCAGAGCGATCGCCGGCACGAATCGCGCACGGCTGAGCCGGATGTTCGGCTTCGTTGTGCGTGCCGTGATGTTCCTGCTCGCGGTCTCGGTGTTCGGGCAAGCGGTGTTGTTCGTCTTTTCGGTCTACACGATCGAGACCATGACGATTCATCAGGTTCACGCGGTGCTGCTCGCCACCGTGGGATTTGCAGCGCTGCTCGTGTGCTGGACGCTGCTGCGCTCGACGTTCCAGTTCTTCAAGGAAACACCGATGCTTATCAAGGCCGTGCAACTCGATCGCGAGTCTCAGCCTCGGTTGTTTCAATTCGTCGACGACATCGCACGTCGGCTCGGCGCACGATCACCGGCCAATATCATCGCCGGGCTCGAGCCCAATTTCTTCGTTACCGCTGGGCCCGTTGCGTTGTTTGGCCGTCACGGCACGATCGCGAACGAAACGCTGTTTATTTCGCTTTGCACGATGCGCTTGTTCAGCAAGCCGGAGTTTGCGGCAGTGATCGGCCACGAACTCGGACACTTCCGTGGCGACGACGTGATTTACAGCAAACGCTTTGCGCCCGCCTACTCACGACTCGGCCTAGCGTGGTCTGCGATGGCGTCGGCACGCGGAGGCAATGCCTCGGATCTCGCACGTCTGCCGGCCATCGTGACGCTGGGCACGTGCTGGAATGTCTTTGCGTCCGCGGAGCGCTCCATCGGACGAGAGCGCGAAATGCTCGCCGATCAGGCGGGCGCTGAGGCGTCGGACGCCCGGTCACTTGCGCGTGCGCTGGTGAAAATCGCGACCCATGCGCGCCAATGGGGCGCGCTCACGCGCGCGCATATCGATGAACTGGCCGAGGGACGCATGTATGAGAACTTGTCGGTGACCTATCAGTACGGCTGCCGCACCGCGCTCGGCGCGATGGACTGGAACGCCGCGCGCGACGAGCTTGGCAAGACAGCGGTCGCGCACCCCGTCGACACTCATCCGCCGCTTTCGCAACGTCTGCAGGGTCTGGGTACGTCGCTCGACGAGGTCACCCTCGAGGAGGTGGGGGTGCCCGAAGAATCGGCCATCCATCTGCTGCAGGACCCCGAGGCGGTCGAACAGGAGCTTTCGAAGCTCGAAGCCCAATGGCTAGTTGCCATTCGCGCGGTAGTCGTTCCGAGGAATCAGGCACGATCCGGGGAATCTGTTGGCGAAATGTAATTGTCGTGCACTCCAATGGCCGAGGTGGGCTACATAGCGGTCGTACTTGAGCGACTGCCGGCCGTCGCAATGGGTCGGGTTATGCCCTTTGCGTCGAGCATAGGATAACCTGGCATCGAATTTTCAAAACGGTAACTAAAGCCCCCGCGCGTCGTACACCCCTCTCGCAAGCGGAAACTGACTCAACGAGGACACGATCAAGGCCCCCGACGTCAGTTCGAGCAGGGCTTTGCAGAGGTCTACGAACGCCGGGGCTCCGGACTGCGGATACGACACGTTCAGTCCGATCGACCATCCCGCGCGACGCCAGGCGTTCGCCAGATCGGCAACGGCCATCGAATGGTTGTAATTCTTGAGCCCGGCGAGCAAATCTTCTTCGTCGTCCACGCCGTCGTTCCTCCACACCCATAGCACCGCCTGAACCTCGCCAATAACGACGTAGTAGGCCTCCCCCGGTTCGAGCACCTCACCCAAGTCCAATTCCCGGTTGTCGACGAAATCACGAATGACAATACTGGATCGCCCATGGGCTTCATGGCTCCCCGCAAGCCGCTCGATTAACGTACCGGCATTGACCGGTTGCGCGACGGCCGGTACGACCTCGAACTGACACGTCATGGCTTGGGCCCAAGTGGCGGAATGGAATCATCGATCACATGCTTCATCACCCCTCCTTGCTCGAAAATCCGGACGACACCGTTGTTTGTATCGATGATTATCTCCTTGAATGGATCCTGCGGAAATACGTTCGGCTTGCTGTTGTCGAGGAAATCCGTGATCTCCTGTGTCGTGAGATTCCTCGCCTGAACATGAACGATCGTTTGACCAAGCGTCCCCGGTGGCAGATAGTGCGGGTCGGTTGGCGGCTTCAGCGCGGCCTTCTTTATCTGTCCGGCATTCTCTCGAATCGTTCGGAAAACATTCTTCGGCGGCTGGTCGAGATCCTTCAATGAAACGGGAATATTCTTGCCATCGGGCGTTTCAAAATACCCCTCGATACCTTGCCGTCCCTTGGTGTACGCCCCGCTCGCATCGCGCTCTGGAAATTTGAATTCTCCGCCTCCCAGGATCTCCCCGAAGCGCCTCGCCTGCACTTCTTCGTGCGGGTTATCGCATACGCCACTGATCGTCACTTGCGCCGGATCGGGCTCATCGCTGTGCGTGCCTGCATCCGGATTTTCCCGATCGGGCTTCTTCTGGTTGTCGTTCTCATCGGACGCCTCCTGGCCATCGCACGTCCCTCCTCCTGTGAGCCCGAAAACGTCGACGGATATCAGCGGATTAGCCGGATAGGCGTACAAGTTGACCCCTCCGGATTGTCCGGCGGGATCGGATTGAAGATATCGCCCGAGGCGCGGGCTATACGACCGGAATCGATTGTCGTGAAGTCCGGTCTCGGAATCGAAGTAATGCCCGGGCCAGCGCAGCGCATAGTCGACGGTATTGCCGGCGGCGACCTCGATCGCACCATATGGATCGATCTCCGCCGCTTCCCAGACAACCCGCCACGCCTTGTCCTCGATGCGCTCGGGCAGCCCAACCTGGTTGCACAGCACGAAGTACGCCGCGCCAGATTCCGGCGCTGCGTCCAGGCTCGCATAATCGATGAACATGAACGGCGAGAAGGCCGTTTCATTAACGTAGACGTAGATTCTCAGCCGCCCGTCTGGCCCCCTCTCCGCCGCCAGGCGGTCGCCGTCCCAATAGTATTCGGTGCGCCGCTGCCCCAGCGTCTTCGCACATCGCCGGCACAGCCCGTCATACTCCGCGCGCCAGGCACCGTCCCAATCGCTGCTCGTGACTTCGACCAGCATGTCCAGGCTGTCGTAACGATAAGCGGTGCAGCAATGTTTACTCAAGGACTCCGAAAGATGATTTCGATGATCGTAGCGGTAGGCCACGCCGACCGTCGAAGTTAGCCGGTTGCCCTCTACGCAGGATAGCCACTGATGCGTGGGCGTGGACAACAGATTGCCGCCTCGGTCGTATTTGAAGTGACGCACGGGCCATCCGTTGCGAAACTCGCCAGTCAGCCGATGTGCAGCGTCGTATTCATATCGTGTCGCGCCATTTGCGCTATCGGTCGCCGCACGAAGCTCGCCGAACGGGCTGTATTGGTAGTGCACGCAATGCACCGGCGATGCGGCACCCTCGGTCCACCCGAGGCGCTCCACGCATCGGCCTTCGGCGTCGAACTGGTACAGCCAGTGCCTGCCATTGCCAAGGCGCAGCAATATGCGGCCGTCAGCAGCACGCGCAAAGCCATGCACGCCGCCGCAGGGGTCCTGAATGTGCACGTCGTCACTTTTCCCATGCGCTTCGTAACGTACTACAAAGCGTTCAAAGTACGTCGTGCTGCAGAGTGATCCGTCGATATACGCGTGCTGGACACCCAGACCATCGCGCAGATCCGCAATGCGGCGGCCGCGCGTATCGTAGGCGAGCGTGACATCGAATCGATCCGTCGACGCCTTCGTGAATTTTCCGCGTGCATCGTACTCGTAGCTGTGCGTTGCGCCGCTTGCGAGTATCCGCTTGCTATGCAAACCGTTCGAGCCGACCTCGAAACGCAACAACACCTCTCCCGTCGCGTCTTTCTTTTCGATCA
Source organism: Paraburkholderia nodosa DSM 21604 (assembly GCF_000519185.1). Lineage (GTDB taxonomy): Bacteria > Pseudomonadota > Gammaproteobacteria > Burkholderiales > Burkholderiaceae > Paraburkholderia > Paraburkholderia nodosa. Next base: position 36,776 of record NZ_JAFA01000036.1, read on the forward strand.
ACCTGTCGCCGATGTCGTACGTATAGGTTTCGCGCACGACTCCGTGACGCATGACGCTACTGATCCGATTTTTCAGGTCGTACGTATAGAGGCTTTCGTTGCCGTTCGCATCGACGATCGCAGCAATCCGTGCCTTCGCAGTGTATCGGTAACTGACGGTATTTCCCAGCGGATCGGTCTCGCTCTGCCGCAGATTGAATGAGGCGATGGCGTAGCGGTAGTCGCGGCCGTCCCTATCGCGTAGCCGCAAGACGTTGCCGACCGAATCGACGTCAATATGTCTGGCTCGCTCCGATTCGTCGGTTTGCGCCCGCTGATGTACCACCGCGTCGCCGTGCGCGGAAGTTGTCGGTGCCATCGGGCGCGACGCGCTAACAAGCTGTTCGACTTGTGGCGAAAGCAGCACCGTCCCGGCCAGTTCGCTAGGCTCGACGTCTCCCCATTGCAACGCCAACGGCGCATCAGGCACTGTATGCACCAAAGCATTGGGTAGCGTAGCGACCTCGTCCCACGGTGGCCAGCGTTTGCCCCAACGGTCCATGCGTCCTGTGTTACGTCCGCGTTCATCGTACAGCCAACGCACTTTGCGTCCGCCCGAATCGATCTCTTGAACGATGCGGCCGTCCGGCCCGATCAAGCGATCCGTCGCGCCGCCATACGGATCGACAACACGTGTCACTGTGCGCGATTTGTTATAAAGAAAGGTCCATTTGCCGCCATCGGCGCGCGTGACCACCGTTCGCCCCGGCTGATAGTCGAGCACGACGCGCCACATTCCATCCTGTCCGACGCTTTCGACACAACGGCTATCGCTGTCGTAACGGTAGGAAAATGAATAACCGTTGGCATCCGTCTCCCGAATCATGCGCCGCCGGTTGTCGTAGCCGTATGTCATCGATGCGCCGAGCGCATTGGTGGACGTCACCAGACATCCAGCGGCATCGTAGCGGTACCGGGCGATGCGTGAGACCGTGCCTTGCGCATCGGTCAGACGCACCTCGATGACATGGCCATGCGCGTCATAAATGAAGTCGATCAACTGGCTGCGCCCGCCACGCAACGCCATCTGTTCGACGTGCCGTAGCGTGCCGTCACTTGCGTAGCGAAAGCCACTTTCTACGCCATCACGCAGATGGCGCACAAGCCGCGCCGTACCTTGCACTTCGCTCGTGCGTTCGAATGTGAGTTCACCTTGCGCGCCGTGCCTCAGCACGAACCGATTGATACTGCGCTGCTCGAGTCCATAGCCAGCGAACACGCCCTCGTAGCGCCCCGCCCGGTTACACCGAATCGGGTATTCCCGGTTCTGACCGTCCACATAGATCGCACGCGTGCGCAGCAGTCGCAACTCATGCTGCAACACATGACGAAAGCCGAAACCGAGCTCGCCGTCACGATCGCTCCAGCCGCTGCAGTAATAGCGTTCCCATTTGAACGCGGGCGCAACCCTGGTTTCATAGTCGACAAATGTGTTTTCCGCCGTGCCCATGACCACATCGACCGGATGCCCGTCCTTGCACGGCCCCTCGTTCGTCCGCTTCGGCTCTTCAGCTGGCTCCTTTGCCTTCTTGCGCAGCCCCCAACCCAACATCAGCATGGCAAGCGCATCGGGCATCGGGAAGCCGCCGATCAGGACGCTCGCGTCGCCCTCGATCAGCGTTCCCATTCCTGGCTCAACGCCCGGATCCTTGCCCATCAGATTGCTCATCGCCATCGCGATCGCGTCGGCCGCTGTCTGCGCCGCCGTCATCTCGACGGCGGCCGCCCCAGCGCCATCCACGGCCTGGTCGGTGGCCGTCAGCCCGCCGGAGGCCACCGGCGCCGCCATTCCGGCAATGTGCATCGCACGCTTGAGTGCGCTCGCCTTCTCAGCCTCCTGCGCGGCGTGCCCCGCGCCGCTCATGCCGAGCGGATTGCAGTGACGCGTCAGGTCCAGCGCCATGCGCGCCGCGCGCGCGCCACCGATGAAGGTATTGCTCGATCCGGTACAGATCTCGAAGATGGGCGCAAAGCCGCCACAGGTGGGCGCGAGGCCGATGTCGAGCACCCGGGCCGCGGGCATGCCCCCATACAGAACGCTCAGGCAGCCGCTTCCGATCGTCATGCCGCAGCTTGGCATCGGCACACCATCGCTCGGCGGGTGCGCGTGCGCATGTGGCACCCCGAGATGCGGCACGCCGATGAACGCAGCCGGCATGCCGGGCACGAGATTCGCGCCGGGAATCATCGCCATGCCCGTATTGAGCAGCTGATCGAGCGCGCCGAGACTGCCCACCGCGCCGCTCACGACGTTGGTGACGCGGTCAAGCGTGTTGGCCTTCGGGTTACCGAGCTGCTGAAACGGCTGCGCGCCGGCATTGACCGCACTGGCAAGCGCGTCGACCGACGCGTTGCCGGTCGGCGAGATCAACGGCGCAGGCGGCGGGGGCGGCTCGTTAGCCGGGCTGGCCGGATTTCCGGACGGGGTGCTCATTTATCGACGCGCTCCCTCACGATATGAAGGAATCCGATCTTTCTCCATCTCGTAGGCTTTAGCCTGGGTCTTCAAGCCGGCCTGCGCATACAGGGCGGCCAGCCGTTCGAGCAGCGAGCGGCGCTGATGCTCGCAACCGAACCGTTCGCACAGCGTTTTCGCCTCGGTCCACGTGCGTGCTGCCTCGGCCGTCTTATGCGCACCCAGCAGGGCCACGCCGAGCTTCTCCAGTGCGGCGACGCTCGCGTGCGGGAACATCAGCTTGTCCGCACCGCGGCTCGCGAGCTCGAAATATTCGGCCGCGCGCGCGGGCTGTTTCAGGCGCAGGCAAGCTTCCCCAGACGCCAAGAGCATATTGAGCGTCACGCCCAGGTTGCCGCTGTCCGCCGCGGCATCGAGCGCATGTGCATACCAGCGGCTCGCATCGGCGTGCTGGCCGCTGCGCGTCGCGACATCGCCGATTCCACCCAGCGCCAGCGCCTGCCCGAGCGGGTCGCGCTGCTCACGATGCCAGCCATACAGCAGGCGATATTTCTCCAGCGCCTGGTCGAGCCGCCCGTGCATGAGATCGAGCGCGGCCAGTTGCATTGCCGCCTGCATCCGCTCAGCCGGCGGGCGGGCCGCGTCGTTCATTGCGCCCACCAGGACATCGGCGCTCTTTTCCGGCGAGAAGTCGAGGTCGAGCAGGAGCACGTGTTGCGCTTTCGCGCGCTGCTCTTGCGGCAGCAGGAAGCGCCGAGAACTATCGTCGCGAACGCAGAAGCGGTGGCCCTCCATCCACGCCTCGAAGCCATCGAGCGCAAGCAGCGGCAACACCGTCTCGCGATAACCGGCGGCGTCCGCGAGCGTCGATGGCATGAGCCCCCAGACGATATCGACGCCATCCGCAACCAGCGTGCGCACATGCTCGATCGCCGCTCTTAGCCGCCGGGCGGGGGGCTGCCCCGGATCGGTGCAAAGCAACGGGAGCTCGGCCCATGGCGTCACGCCCTCTTGCGCGCGCACCTGGTTCTCGGCGGCGATCTGCGCGGCGAGCGATGCCATGCACTGCTGCATAAAGCGGCCCGACGCGTCGCATTCGAACGGGAACAACAGGTAGACGCGCCGCGTGTCGCGCCGATCGCGTTCCTGCAGCATCCTGAACGCGAGCACGACGTCGAGATCGGTTGCGCCGAGCACGAGTGTCGGATAGTCGGGCTGCTCGATGAACGCGCCCAGCGCAGCATCCTTGGCGGCAAATTCGCGCTGCATCACCCGGTGCTCTCGTGCGTCAGTTCAGCCGAATGCAGCGGCTGCGCACCACCGTATCGGCCGCGGTGCGGATATCGACGCCGCCTCGGCCCGCCTCCAGCTCCAGTGTGTGTGCGCGCAGGCTGAGCTTGCCCGCGGCCTCCAGGTTGACGTTCGGGCTCATCAGGCGCACCACCGGCCCCGCGCTCGAAGCGAGAATCTGCACGAGCGGTTTGCCGTGTGCATCGTCGATCTGCACGCATTCGTCGGGCGCGAGCTTCACGATCTGGCTCGTGTGCGTGTCGGCGGCCCCGGTTGCGCCATGCATATCAGGCGCCTCGGTGATGCCCGCTTCGGCCCCTGCGGCGCCTGCCGACAGAATCCCCGTGACAAGCGGCTCTGGCCAGTTCACCGGCTGCTCGACGAGTACGCGATCGCCCCTGCGCGGCCGATGCCCGTGCAGGCATTGCAGCCAGTACTCCACGGCCTCGCCCTGGGCAGAGTGCCAGCGCACCCGCACCCGACCGGGGCTGTCCGGATGATGAGTGTCGGTCACCTCGGCTGCGAGCAGCCCCTCCATGGCGGGCGCTCGCGCGGGCGCTGCCGGACCTGGCGCCGTGCCCGCATCGAAAAGGGCGCACAGCTTCGCGCGTGTGGCGTCGTCGATGGTGTCGGGATCGATGTATGTGGCTTGCATTGCCATCGCTTCATCGGTCTGATCTGCGTGAGCGTCCATATAATCCTCTCCATTCCCCTATGCGACTAGTTGATATGGGCGATCGTCCCCTGAATCGTGATCCCTGACGCGTCGAGCTGGATGCTCGCGCCGTCCGTCGAGATGACGATCTTCTTCGCGTTGATGTTGACCTGCTTGACGTCCTGATCGCCTACGTTGACTGTGGGGGCCGAGATGTCCACGTTGGTCGTGCCATAGACTTCCGTAAAAGGAGTGCCGGTGATGACGACGCCCTTGCCTGTCCCGGTGACCGCCACGCCCCGGCCCTTGCCATCACCCGTGATGCCGACACCCCCGTCGTTCCCGATCACGTCGACGCCGAGCTTGCTGCCCGTGATGCCGACGCCGCCGTCGCCGGTGATGCCCACACCCTGCTTTTTGCCGTACAGGAGAACCGCAGTTGCCGCCGTCACGCTGTAGTCGCCCACGGCCACATCGACGATTCGCGACCCGGCGGCCACCGCATGCGTACTGGTCTGTTCGACTTGCACGGTATGCGTCCCGTTTGCCACGGTGAAGCTGTGATTGCCATTGGTGACCGTATGCGAGCTATCGCCCTTCACCGTGACGCTATGGCTTCCGCCTACGCTGGTGGTCTCGTTGCCGCCGATCTGCGCGACCCGATGCTGCCCGATGTTGACGGTCTCGTTCTGCCCGACACTCCTCTGCCGGTTGTTCCTCACCTGCATCGTTTCATCGTTCCCGACCGTGTGCATGTGGTCGTGCCCCACGGAAAGCGAATGGTCGAGTTCTGTCTGAGCGTCAAAATTGCGCTCCGCATGCATCCACAATTGCTCCGAGCCCTTGCGGTCTTCGAAGCGCAGCGCATTCGCATGCTCGGGCGTACCGCCCGGCGTCGAACGCGAGAGCAACCCGCTTTGCGTCGCGCTCACGGGCAGACTCCAGGGCGGCATGCTCGCGGCGTTGTAGACGCGTCCGGTCACGATCGGATAATCGGGGTCGCCATTCAGGAAGTCGACGATCACCTCGTCGCCGATGCGCGGAATCTGCACGCCGCCGAATCCGCCGCCCGCCCAGGGGCTCGACACGCGGACCCAGCACGATGAGTCCTGGTCGCGCCGGCCGTAACGGTCCCAGTGGAACTGCAGCTTCACGCGGCCATAGCGGTCGGTCCAGATCTCCTCACCTGGCGGTCCGACCACGACCGCCGTCTGCGGGCCGTTGGTGTGCGGCACCGGCGTCGTGCGCGGCGTGCGGTACGGCAAATTGTCGGGCTGGGCGAGCAGGTCGGCCTCGTGCAGCACGGGCTCGTTGCCGGTGTGGCTTGCGTATGGATTCTCCTGGAAGCGGTACGTGCAATGCACGATCAGGTACTTGCGGTTCTGGTCGGCGCGCGGGCAGCGTTCCAGCTCGAAAAGGTACCCCGGCGCGCACGCGCGTACGTCGGTATGCGCCTGTGCGCGGTCGTAGGTACCCTGCAGCTCTTCCAGGCGCACGCGATTGCGTTGGGCGCCGTGCGCGTCGTCGTGATAGCCACCCGGCCATTCGTACACCGAATAATCGTCGTGATCGTGGCCGCGCGGCTCGGCGCGCTGCACGCCCAGGTCAGCGTGCGGCTTCGTATAGTCGTAGTCGCTCGCCTCGCGCCGGCCCGCGCTCACCTCCTGTACCGGCTGCCAGCTGTCGATGTGCTCCTCGTCGGCAATCGCGGCGCGGTCGCGGCCGATATACGGAATCGTCGCGTAGCCGGGCAGATCGCGGTGCGAAGCCATTGCGTCACACAGCACCAGTGTGTGCGTCCCGGCCTCATGGCGGAAAAAGTAATAGATGCCCTCCGCCTCCATGAGCCGCGAGACGAAGTCGAGATCGCTCTCGTTGTACTGCACGCAGTACTCGCGCGGCGCATAGGTTTCGGTCAGCCGGCTCTCTATCGGGAAACCATAGGGCGAGAGCACCTGCTGCATGATTTGCGGTACGCTTTTTTCCTGGAAGATGCGGCAGTCGGCGCTGCGGCTCGCGAGCCAGAGCCACGGTCGCACGATCAGTTCGTACGCGTAGTAACGCTCGGCATGGCGCCCGACCAACGAGGCGCGCGAAACGATCCCGTTCAGGTAGCGCTCCCCGCCCCCGGCCAGTTCGACGCGCACGGTCACCGCCTTGCCGAGCAGTTCGCGCAGCGACACGTTGTGACTCGCGGCAAGCGCCTCGATGCGCCACTCGAACGGACGCCCGAGCGCCTCTTCGCCGTTCAGGCGGTAGAACTTGAGATCGTCGCCTAACGGACTTTCGAGGGTGAAGATGCGCGCCACGCGTCAGCCTCCTTGTGCACGCGCAACCAGATCGACCACGAGGTCGCGCGCGGGTTCACGGCTCAGGCGCCGCCCGAGCCAGGTCGACAAACCGAGCCTGCCCGCACCGCCGGGCGCTGCGCACGGCACCTCGGACGCGGCCAGTTCGAGTTGCAGGTCCCAGCCGAACTCGGCGCCGATGTACTCGCGCACCCAATGCACGAGCCGGGCGGAGTCTGCACCACCGGGCAGGAAAGCCTGGTAGCGCGCGAGCGGCAGCGGCCCCAGCACGATGCGAAAGTTGCCCTGCGCGTCGCGCACCGCACGCCCGAGCAGCGCGCCCTCGCCGAGCGCCGCGCCCGCTGCGCGCTGGCGCGCGACTTGTCCGCCACCGCGCCGTGGGCCTCGCACCGCGCCGATCGCGCCGCGCTGACGCTCGCCGAGCGCGATCCAGCGCACGACATGTTCGACGATGCGCACCCGCACGCCGAAGTCGTGGCGCAGTATTTGCGCGAGCCCTTCGGGGTTGCGCGTCTGGCGCACCCAGTGACCCGCCTGAAAGGACTTCGCGTGGCGCCCCGGCGCGTCTCGAGCATGCAACGGCGGCGCGGCGTTGCGCGCGCCGGCGAGGCCGATGAGGCTCGCAACATAGCGGTCGAAACGCGACTCGCCGGGCCGGTCGAGGCCGACCACCGGCTGCGCGTCGGCCCAGGCGCGATAGAGCAGCACGATCAGCCGATGGTGGAACAGGTCGGCGAACGCGGCCATCGAGTGGTCGCCGAAGCTGTGGACGCGCTCGTACGCATACTCCGTCACGTGCTGCGGCAGCGGACCGTTCGGCCCGAACAGCCCGAAGCCGTATATATGCACGCGCGGCGGTCCGTCCGGCGCGTGTCCGTTTTCTTCGCCATCGACGGCGGCCACCATCGAAGGCGCAAACGACAGCGACGGCGTCTGCCCGAGCCGCACTGGCTCGCCCGCAGGATGCTGCGCCTCGCCGAGCGGCGCTTCGCCGCCTGCCAGCGCGTCGATCCAGCGCAGCAGATGAAACAGGTCATGCTCGTGCGGCGCGGCCCGTAGCTGCCGCCAGAACATCTGGTACCGGTCCTGGCCGGCGGGAATCGGCGCTTGTTGGCTCATGTTCCGTAATCCTTATTATCGATTCATACCGCCGGTCTGCGGCCGATCCGCGCGGGCCATTCGGCGATCTCGCCGCGTTGCGCCGAGTACAGCGCGAATTCGACGAACGCATTGATCGACGCATGCCGCGCGAAGAACTGCTCGAGCGCCGCGCCGAGCGCGTAGGGACTGTCGCCTGCGAACGAATGGTCGTCGACGGTCATCTCCACGCGCACCCCACGGCCATATACGAGCGGCCCAGGCACCGGCAGTCGTCTGAACACCGGCCTGCACGCGAGGCCCCGAATGCCGCGAATGCGCTGCGCGAGCGGCGCATTCGCGGGATCGGCGTAGATCTCCAGTTGCTCGCGCAGCCGCTGCGCGCCGGCCTCGTCCTCGATATCGGCGAGCGGCTGATAGTTGAGCCCCAGATGCGCGATGAGCCGCCACGTCGCGTCGTCGTGAGCAAGCGGCGGGCGCGGTGGCGAAGGACCCCGCACGATGCGCACGCGGCTCACGGGCGCGGAGATCCTCAGCGTGAGATCGCCGACGCTGCCAGTCGCAAGATGCAGCGGCAGGTCGCGGTTCGTGCAAAGAGTGTCGGCCGATAGCAGCGCGATACGCTCGTCGAACGGTGCGCGTCGACGATCGACGAGCGAAACGTAGACATCGGAGCCCGCATGGTTCGAGCGCGTGCCGCTGCGCCGCGCTTGCGTGCCGACGAGCCGCGCCTCGCGCCGCGAGCTGAACCAGGCGCCGGTTTCCTGCGCGTCGTCGGCGGCGGGCGATGTGTAGAGCGGCAGGAAATCGCAGTCGCCGTCGGCGCCAGCGCGATGGCCGATCACGCGCTTCACGGCGAATACCTCGTAGTCCAGCGCGCGCGTGCGGTCGACCATCAGCCGGTACTCGCTCGCGCCTGGCGTTACCGGGACGCGCTCCGTGCGCTTCGGGAACAGGTTGATCGCGGGTGTGCAATCGAGCGCAAGGTGCATCGCGTCGATGCTGCGTTCGAGATCGGCGTCTTCGCCGTCCAGCAGCACGAAGAGGTCGACGCTCTCGCTGCTCGCGTTGGCCAGTGCGCTGCGCAGACCGTGCACGCTGAAAAAGAGGTTGCGCGCGGCGAACGCGAAATGCTCGCGCAGGATCCGGTAGCCTTCGAAGCTGCGCGCGCCGGGCGGAAAGAGCGCCTGCTCCGCATCGAATCCTTCGTGCACGACGCATTGCGGTCCCAGCGCGCCGAGCCACTTGCCCTCGTTGCCCTCGCGCAGCGCGACACCGAGCGTGCGCGCGCAGACGAGTTCGAGCAAACGCATCGCCTGACGATCCGGCCCACTGAGGAAGAACGTCAACTGGTCGAGCGGCAACTGGCTCAGCCGCGCCCCGCCCCGCGCATTCAGCGCGATGCGCAAGGCCCGCAGCGGCCCGGCGCCCCGGCGCGCGCCGCCGCCCCCGCCGCTACCCGTTCCACGTGGCATGCCGGGAAGCGGCGGCACGCCCGCGGGTGCGGGCGCGAGTTCGACCTCGCGCAGCGAGAGCGGCCACAGCGTGACTGGCTGCGCGGTGCGGAATTCGCAGACCGTCGCAGTGCCGGCCGCAGCCGCCATCAGACTGGTCCCTGCCGGCACGGTGAAGCCCTGGCTCAGCGAGCCTTGTGCGGAATCGGCCTGGAACTGGACGATCGCCATCGCCGGCGTGGGCGCGAGATGATCCGGGTACACCACGTCGAGCAGCCGCTCGGAGAAGCGCGGAAATTCCGCGTCCATTTTCAATTGCACGCGCGCAGTGAGAAAGCAGAAGCCCTCCAGCAGCCGTTCGACGAATGGGTCCGCCACGTCGATGCCGTGCATGCCGAGGCCGCCCGCAACCTTCGGATACTGGCGCGCGAACTCCGCGCCGGATTCGCGTAACCAGGCAAGTTCACGGTTGTAGTAGTCGAGAAAGCGTGCATCCATAGGGCAGCGTTTCCTTAGCGTCGCGGGCGGGCGTCGTCAGTCGCGGCTTGCGCGGCACCGCCCAGCGGCCGCAGCAGCGCGACGCCGGAATCCAGGTCCAGCTCCGTGTGCACCAGCATGGCAAGCGGCGGATCGCAACAGGCGAGGCGCCCAGAAATCTCGAAGGTCAGCACGTTGTGCCGCCTTGCGCGCGGCGCGTCGCTCACGCAGCGCACCTCGACACTGCCGCCTTGCAGGCGCGGTTCGAAGCACACGATCGCCTCTCGCAGCGCGTTTTCCAGATATTGCGTATCGATGCCGGAGAGCGGCGTGCCCGCCAGGGCGGGTACGCCGAAGTTGAGCACCGAGCGGGCGGCTTCGGCATAGAGGCGCGCGGTGCGCTCGTCGAGCGCGCAGGCCGTGTTGAGCAGCCACGAGAGATCGCGCAGCACCGCGTCGAGCAGCGCGTCGGCGTGAGCGGCGCCGCGTGGCGGCGCGCCTTCCCTCAGACGGTCGAACAACATGGGCGTCGCCGCGCGTATGCGTGCGGCGCTGTCCGCTGGCGCTCGCGAAGGGTCCAGACGATAGGAGGCACTCGGCATGCGGGCCTCACATTTCGCTGTTCTTCTTGATGTCCCAGCCCATCGTGACCTCGGGCCCCTTGCCGCCGTTCGCGTTCTGCTCCCAGTACTGCTTCTTCACGCGCGCGGCCTGGAAGCCGTATTGCATCAGGAGACGGTCGGTGGCGTCGCTCGCATCGGCGCCCACCACGCGCGCCGCGGTGACGATCACCTCTTCGAGCGTGACCCGCGAAAACTCGATCTGCTCGCCCCCGGTCTTGCACGACGATATCTCCACCTTCGAGAGATGCTTGCCGCTCGCGCAATGCTTGATGATCGCCGGCGTCGCCTTGTCCATGTAAGCCCTCACGACCAGGTCGTCGAAGTTCGCCTTGCCCGCGTTGCCGCCGCCGCCAGTCGCCATCGCCGCCGGCTGGGTCGCGCCCCAGGAAAACGACTGGATATCGCTCCAGCCGGTGTGCTGCTTGTCGGCGGATTCGCCGGTCGCGCCGTCCACCTTCATAAACATCGCCACGCCCATTGCGGTTCTCCCGTCTGCCTGCCTGTTTGCCTGTCCAGACCGGCTGCGAATCGCGCCGCCGGGTTCATTTGATCAGTCATCCTGTTTAACTTCCAGCGGGCACCGCCGGCAGCCGCGACACCAGCCTGAGCGACACCGTGAGGCCTTCGAGCTGATAGTGCGGCCGCAGGAAGAAGCGGGCCGAATAATAGCCGGGGTTGTCCTCCACGGCCTCCACTTCCACCCTCGCGTCGGCCAGCGGCTTGAGCGCTTTGGTCTCCTGCGACGAGTTCGCGGGGTCGCCATCCACGTAGTTCATGATCCAGTCGTTGAGCCAGCGCTCCATGTCCGGACGCTCGCGAAACGAGCCCACCTTGTCGCGCACGATGCACTTGAGGTAATGCGCGAAGCGGCTGCACGCGAACAGGTACGGCAACCGGCCGGAGAGCCGGGCGTTGGCCGTCGCGTCGGGGTCGTGGTACTCCGCGCTCTGGTAGAGCGACTGCACACCGATGAAGGCCGCGACGTCGGAGTTCTTGCGGTGAATGAGCGGAATCAGCCCGTTCTTCGCAAGCTCCGCTTCGCGCCGGTCGCTGATCGCGATCTCGGTGGGACACTTGAGGTCGACCCCGCCATCGTCGGTCGGGAACGTGTGGCATGGCAGATTCTCGACCGCGCCGCCCGACTCCACGCCACGAATCGCCGAGCACCAGCCGTAGAGCTTGAACGAGCGGTTGATGTTGGCCGCCATCGCATAGGCCGCATTGGTCCAGGTGTAGTGATCGTGCCGCGCGCCGTCGGTCTCCTCCTCGAACTCGAATTCGTCGACGGGGTCGGTGCGCGCGCCGTAAGGCAGCCGCGCGAGGAAGCGCGGCATCGCGAGCCCGACATAGCGCGAGTCTTCCGATTCGCGCAGGCTGCGCCAGGCGGCGTACTCGGTGTTCTGGAAGATCTTCGTGAGGTCGCGCGGATTCGAGAGTTCCTGCCACGAGTCCATCTGCATGAGCGCGGACGATACCCCGCCGATGAATGGCGCATGCGCCGCCGCCGCGATCTTCGAGACGGACTGCAGCATTTCGACATCGGGCGGACTGTGATCGAAGTAATAATCGCCCACGAGGCAACCGAACGGCTCGCCGCCCAATTGTCCGTACTCCTCTTCATAGATTTTCTTGAAGAGCGGGCTCTGGTCCCATGCGATACCCTTGTGGCGCTTGAGCATGCGCGCCAACTCCTTCTTGCTTGCGGGCATGACGCGGATCTTGAGCATCTCGTCGCTTTCCGTGTTGTTCACGAGATAGTGCAGGCCGCGCCACGAGGCCTCCAGACGCTGGAACTCGGGGTGATGCAGCATGGCGTTGATCTGCGCGGAGAGCTTCTGGTCGATCGCGGCGATCACTTGCCGCACGCCTTCGTAAGCGTCCGACGACAGCGTCGCGCTGCCGCTGTGCTCGAGGGCCTCGCGCGCGAGCGTCTGCACCGCGCTCTGCACCGTCTCGCGTGCAAGCTCGGTCTTGGGGCTGATCTCGCGCTCCAGCAGCACGGCGAACTGGTCGCCGCTGAGCGTGGTTGCGGGCAAGGTGGAGACTGGGCTTTGCAGCGCGTTTTGCGGCTCGGTCCGGCTCATGTTCGTCCTCCTGCTTTTAGTCGTGTTTTGGATCATTGCCGCTTTGCGGCGGGTCGTCCGCATTCTTCGGCCCGGCAAGCGCCCTGGGCTCGGAAAGCTCGGCCAGCAGCGCCGGATCGCCGAGCGCTCGCGCGATCAACGCCTCCGCGCCGCGCTTGCCGTCCATGTACGAAAGCAGGTTCGCGAGCTGGGTACGCGCTTCGAGCAGGCGCCGCAGGGGCTCGACGTTGCGGGCGAGCGCGGCGGGCGAGAAGTCGTCGATACTGCTGAACGCCATCTCCACGCCGAGCACGCCGTCGCCCGTGAGCGTGTTGGGCACCTCGAACGCGAGCGTCGGCGCAATCGACTTCATGCGGTCGTCGAAGTTGTCGACGTCGATCTCCACGAAGCGGCGCTCGGCCAGCTCGGGCAGCGCGTCGCTGCGATTGCCAGCGAGATCGGCCAACACGCCCATCACGAACGGCAACTGCACTTTCTGCTCGGTGCCGTAGAGTTCGACGTCGTATTCGATCTGTACGCGGGGCGCACGATTGCGTCCGATGAACTTCTGGGCTCCTGCCGATGGCTTGTGTCGAGACATGTGATTCAGCTCCCGCGCAACCCGTGCGCTTCACGGGGTCGATTACCGTATCGATCCCTGCGTTGATCCCTGCGCGGCCCTTGTGCGTCCACGACCGCGCGCCGTCGTGCATCGCCGCGCATCATTGCGGCGATTCGTTGCGATGACCACTCAGATGGTCGAGCTCGCGCACGCTCTCCGGTGCGATGTCGCGGAAGATCTCGTAGAAGTTCAGCGAGAGCAGGCGTTGCGCGCGGCGCAAAAAGATCGGCGCAGGATGGCTCGGCTCGTGCAGCTCGAAGTAGCGGCACATCTTTTCGAGCCCGACGTCGATGTCGGACCGGCTCGATATCTCGGCGTCGCGCCATGCGGCGCCGTTTGCGCCATTGGCGCCATTGGCGGTGCTTGCGGCGCCCGGCGGCGCAACGCCCCGCTGCTGCGGCATGGGTTGCGGTTCTTGCCCGCCCGCTTCCGGCGTGGCTTCCTGCGCCGCTTCCGTTGTCCGGCGGGAAGGCAGCGCCGCAGCAAGCGTGGCGAGCTGTCGCTCGAGCGCGCTCGCATCGAGCGTCCACGCGTCGCCGAGACGCTCGCTCACGATGCGCCGCAAATGCGCGAGATGTTCCCGAATCGTGAGCCCCGCATGCAGAGCCGGGCTGGCCGACTCGAGCGCGTCGCGCCACTCGCGCACGAGCCGCTCGCGACCGCCGGCGTAGGTGTCCGCGTGCCCCCCATCGGCACCCTCGCCCTGCTGCAGCACGTTGAGCGCCGCGCTCACGCTCAGCGCGCCGAGAAGCGGCTGCTCGCGCGCGGCGCGCGCGCAGCCCTGCGGACCCGCAAGCTCGGCGAGAGCATTGAAGCGCGGCAGCGGATCGGGCGTGCCGTCCACGGCGAGCATGGGATGCAGCGGCTCCCAGTATGTGTGGAGCAGCGACGTCGTGAGACGCAGCCCGTCCGCATAACCTTCCAGACCGCGGTTGTCGATCCACGCATACGTGAGCGGCACGACGATGCGCAGATCCTTCGTGCGCGCGAGCAGCGCGAGCGCGATGCGTTCCACGTCGCGCCATGCGGGCGGCTGCGCCGCGATGCGGGTCTCGCCGTACTGTTCGTCCGGCTTGCCGGCCGCGCTGCGCTGAAGCGCGAGAAAATCGGCGTCGTATTCGAGGTCCGGTCCGCACGGCGCGTCGGCGCTGATCGGTGCGAGCAGGGTGTCGATCATCGTGCGGTCTCCTTGCTGGAATTACTCGAACGTATGGCTGATTTCGAGCGGCGCGCTGCCCGCATCGAGCGTCACCATGCGCACGTACGGCTTCAACGTGCCGTTGCGGATCTCGATGCGATGGGTACCCGGCGCCAGACTCGCCGTGCGAAACGGTGGGCTGATACCGCGCCGCACGCCATCGACATAGACCTCGCCCCACGGAACGATCTGGAAGTGCACACGCACGGGCGGCAGCGACGCGGGCGTGCGCACCGGAGAATGCGGGGCCTGCGCGACAATCGGCTCGGATGCGCCGGTATCCGGCGGCGAGGCTTGCGCTTCAGCGGGCGGCTGGGCCGCTGCGTTCGTTTGGGCTGGCTGCACCGCGGCGGCGGCAGTGGTCGCATCGGTCGCATTGACGGGCTTGTCCTTGCCCGCCTGCACTTCCACCACCGTCGTGTCGGTGGTCAGCGCAGGCGCAGCGGGCATCAACCCCGACGCGCCCGGCTGCTGCTGCGCCTGCGCGGACGACTGCCCCGGCGCGTTGGCGCCGGGAAGCGCCTGCGCGAGTGCGGGCGCATGGCTCGCCGGCGCAGGCGGCGCGGGCGGCGCACTGCGGCTCGCGGCCACCTGCCGGGGAACGGGCGGCGCATGAATCGCGAATCGTAGAACGGGAACACCCACTACGAGTATGAGCAGCAGGACCAGCACAGGGATGCGGAGCGTGCGCCAACTGAAATGCCGATGCGAAGTTTCGGAGACCGTACTTTCGCGGCGTTCCACAGTCTCCGTGGAGACGTCTTCTCCGGCCGGTTGTGCATTTGCTTGCGCGCGCACAGCCTCATACGGTGCTTCGTTTTGCTCTTGCGGCACCGCGCCGTCATGCGGCCGCGCCTCGACGGATGCCGGTGTTTCGGCTCCATCGCCTTCGCTCGTGGCAGTGGCGGTGGCAGTGGCATCGGCAGGCTCAGGCGCCGCCTCTGCGACGGGTGTTTCTCCCTGCGGTGCGGGCGCTTCGGGCGTTGCGTCGTCTTGCGCGCTCGCCGCTGCAACGTCAGCGGCAATGCCTGCCGCGCGGGCGGGCGCGTCATAGCCCGCTGGCACGAACACGCTTGGCGAGACCTCGTGCAAGTCGAGCGCCTGGGCGAATGCACCGACCGACTCGGGCCGGTCCTCGATGCGCAGTGCGAGCGCGTGATCGATCGCGGCCCGCAGGCGCTCGCCGTAATGCTCCCCATCATGCCCAGCGGCTTCACGGCCCGCCAGCGGCCGGTACTGATCCTGAATGCTGCGCACCACCGCCGCCGGCGGCAATTCGCCGGTCATCAGCGCATAAGCGAGCGCGCCCAGCGCATAGATGTCGGTCCAGGGTCCTTGCCTGAACGCGGGATCGTCGGTGTATTGCTCGATCGGCGCGTAACCGGGCTTGAGCATCATGGCGGTCTCATCGACCATGTCGCCGATCAGCTTGCGCGCCGCGCCAAAGTCCAGCAGCACCGGGTTGCCGTTGGGCAGCATGAGGATGTTGTCGAGCGAGATGTCGCGGTGAAAGCACTGCGCGCGATGCAGCACGTCCAGCGCGCCCAGCACCGAAGCGAGCATGCGCCGCAGCGCCGCTTCGCTCATCGGCTTGCCGCGCTTCTGGAGTTGCGCGAGCGTCTGGCCTTCGTAGAACGGCATCACCATATAGGCGGTGCCGTGGCTCTCCCAGAAGTGCAGCACCTTCACGAGCCCCGGATGGTCGAACTGCGCGAGCAGCCGCGCCTCGTTCAGGAACGCGGCGCGGCCCGCGTCGAATGCCTGCGAAAAGCGCGGCGCGCGCAGCGCGACCGTGAAATCGCCGGCGCGCGAAGCAAGCATCGCGGGCATGTATTCCTTGATCGCGACCGCGCGCTGCAGCGTGCGGTCGAACGCCCGGTAGACGATGCCGAAGCCCCCCTTGCCCAGCACCGAGTCGAGCTCGAACCCGGCGAGGCGGTGGCCGTTCGGCAACGGCCGCACGCCATCGGCGCCAGGCGGCGCGGCGTGCGCCGCCGCTTCGGCGTAGTGCGATTCGGTCATGTCCCTCCTCCGTGTGCGGCGCGCGCGCCGCCGCGCCGCACGTTCTTTGGGGCCGCGCGTGTCATCGCTCGCCTCTGCCCGGCTCGCCGAAGAGCCGCTGGAACAGCGCGGTGTCGAGGCCGCCCGTGTGGACGTCGGTGCGCGGCGCGCCGTCTCCGGCATCGGTCCACCAGAAGCTCGTCATGCCGTTCGGGTCGAAGTATTCCCACAGGTTCGGCCAGCCCCCGTCCGCGGCCGCGGCCTCGCGGGCGCCGTTGCGCTCGCCTTCTCCCGGGGCGCGCGCCACGTCGTCGCGCAGCCCCTCGGCCAGCGCGAGATCGAACTCCTCTGGTCCATGCGCGCGGCGGATCGCGTCCTGAACGATGGCGTCCATCGCCTGGATGCGCGCGTCGGCGCAAGCGAGCGCCGGCTCGCCGGGTCTCCCGTAGCCCGCGTGGGCGGACGGCGCAATGGCCTGCGCGACGACGAGCGGATAGCGCCGCCCGACGCGATCGTGGCTCGGCGCGACGCAACCGAGCTGCACCCAGCCGTCGCCGCTGCCGGCGGGAATCGCGAAGCGCCAGACCGGCGCGCGCACGTCGAGGCCCGCGCGAGCGGAGGCCATGCCCTGCGCGAGCCAGCGCTCCCAGGTGCGCGCAAGCCGGCCCGGCATGCGGCGGCCAACGAAGTCGCCCGCCCCCGGCAACTTGCCATACCACGCCGGCAACCCGAATTCAGCGCCGATGCAGGGACCGTTCATGATTTCCCCGGACACGAGAACGACTCCAGTTGGGTAAGACGCAAGGGATTGCGCACGCTGTCCGCCGTCACCTGCATGGCGAGCGCGTGATGATCCACGTTGAAGCCAACCACCATTTGTTCGGATGCCTGAGCGCGCGCCGCTGCGCCGCGATCGAACAGGCGCATCAACGCCCACGGCCCCTGGATCGTGAAGCCGTCGGTCGCGCCCGACTGCTCGGTGATCTGCAGGCTCACCTGGTTCATGCCGCGCGGCCCCGGCCACTGCACCGTGACGGGGGCCTGCGGCCCATGCGCGTAGCGCACCTGCTGGCCGTCCACGTCGAGCGTCCACTCGGAGATTTCCGGGTCCATGTCGAGCGGCTTGATCTCCACCTTGATGGTCGGCTCGCGCGCGCCGCCGGGAAAAAATGCGTCGCGTATCACCGCGGCCTTCTCGAACGAGGCGAGCAGCGCGCTGTCAGCGGACGCGCCGGATCCGCCGATGAAACGCCACGGCTGGACGCTCGCGTCCACGCGGCTTTGCAGGTTCTTCTGGAAGA
Organism: Paraburkholderia nodosa DSM 21604; assembly: GCF_000519185.1. Lineage (GTDB taxonomy): Bacteria > Pseudomonadota > Gammaproteobacteria > Burkholderiales > Burkholderiaceae > Paraburkholderia > Paraburkholderia nodosa. Next base: position 54,322 of record NZ_JAFA01000036.1, read on the forward strand.
ACTCGTCCATCAGGCCGCCCGGCGCGAACACGCGCGCGAAGTCGCCTGGCACCACGTCGCGCGTCGAACCGTGCGCGAACGGATAGCGCCCCGCGATAGCCTGGCGGCAAAAGTCGCCGATATTGACCGACGCGTTTTGCGCGAGATTCTGGTCGACGTTGCGCGTCACGTTGCCCTGCGCGGCGTTCGCGAGGTCGCCCAGCATCTGCCGGAACGGCGCGGGCATGCGGCCCGCCTGGGCGCGGATCTGGTCGGCGCTGTCCGACTGCGGCGGGGTCCCGCCGCCGCGCAGTGCGGCGTCGGCTGCGGTGAGCCACGTATAGAGTCCGTCGATCGATTTGAGGACGGCCGCCAGCGCCGCGCTGGTGCCGCTTGCGCCATTCGCGCCGCCGGCGCCGCCCGCCTCCAGGCTGCTGAACTCGCGCAGGTCCGCGAAGTGGGCGTCGACCACCGCTTCGGGGCGGCTCGGCTCGCCCGCTGCATCGCCGCCGCCCTGCGGTTGACCCAGGATCTGCGCCAGCGATTCACGCGCCTGGTTCACCTTGTCCTGTGCGTTCGCGGCGAGTCCGCTCGCGCCGCTCGCCGTGTTCGCGCTCTGCGAGAGCGTCGTTTGCCGCGCGGCGGCATCGGCGAGTCGCGCGAGCGGTGAGTCCTGCGACGAGAGAATGCGGGCGATCTGCGTAGTCTGCGCAAGCGTCGATGTGCTCTGCAAGCGCAGATCGCCGAGATAGTCGTCCCAGCGGCGGATGTAGTCGTCGAAATAGAGCGAGCGCACGTCCTTCGCCCGCGCGCTCACCTCCGCTGGCGTCGCGACTTCCGGCCCGCTCAGCCCGAGCACCCAGACTTCGTCGCGGCCGAACGCATCGACCGCCGCGGCGAGCCGCCGGTCGAAGACCTTCCAGTAGCCGTCGTAGGTGAACAGGCCCGGCACGGCGTCGCTCAGGCTCGCGCCGCTCGCGCGCCGGAACACCAGCGCGCCAGAGGGGCCCGCCATCTGCGCCGCGCTCATGTCCCAGGCCGCCGCGGCAGGCCGCAGCGTGCGCGCGAGCTGCGCATAGAGGCGCTGCGCGAACGTCAGGCGAGTGAGTTTCTCGCGCGCGCCGGCCACCATCTGCTCGTTCTGCGCAAATGGCGAAGCCACCACGCGGCCCGCGAACAGCGCCGCCATGTGCGCGCGCAGATCGTTGCGCTGCGCGGGCGTGAGATTCGCGCCCGGCGCCGAGGCGATCTCGAGATCCAGGACCGCCTGCACGAAATCCGGATCGTAATGGGCGGTGTCGTGGAGCATCAGATACGCCTTGAGGGCCGCGTAGAGATAGGCGGGGTCGTCGGGCGGCGCGTCGCGCACCGCCGTTTCGAGGCGCCTGGCAGCGAGCGGCAGCAGCAGTTCGTCGAGCGCACGGTGATAGACGTTCTCAGCGGCGGACTGCACCTTGTCGCCCTGGAAGAGTCCCCACCGGTACGCGAGCGACGGGTTGGCCGGATCGACGCCTTCCACGTGCGCGATGTTGCGAATCGCGTCGAGCATCGGCAGCACGCGCGCAATGTTATCGGCGTCGGTGATGGTCACGCCCTGGAGCGCGTGATCGATCTGCGGCACGTTCGCCTCGATCGCCGCGAGGTACGCGCGGTTGCGTGCGTAACTGCCCACCCACGCCGTCAGCGCGCCCGCCAGCAGGAGTGCGAGGAGCGCGTAGCCCACGAGCGCCAGCATGCGCTGGCGCTGGTACCAGCGCAGATCGGTGCCGGCGAGCCGCGCCTCCTTGAAGATGAGTTCCTGCAGCAGATCCTTGAGGAAGAAGCTGCGCCCGCTCGCCGTCGCATGAGGCGCGGGCGGCACGCCGTCGATCTTCAGGAAGCGTTTGATGCCGCCCATCACGCGGTCGAAAACCGTGCCTTCCTGCGTGCCGCTCGTGAAATATACGCCGCGCAGGAGCGGCATCGAATCGAAGTGCGAGCTCGAAAACACCTGCTCGACGAACTGTCCGAGCAACTCGTGCAAGCCGCCGAACTGCTGCGGCAACGAGTAGATGAGTTCGCGCCTGCGCGCGTCGGGCTCGGCGGTGAAGAGCTCCGGCAGCGCGTCGTTCAGACGCCGGTGCAGCAGCCGGTATTCGCGATCGAACACGGTACGCAGGCTGAAGTCGCGCGCCTCGGTCTCGGCGAGCGCGATCGTGAAGCCCCACACCTGCGCGCGTTCGGTGCGATTGAAGCGCGCAAAGTACTCGTTGAAGCCGCAGAGCAGGTCCGCCTTCGTCACGAGCACATAGACCGGCAACTGGATACCGAGCTCCGTGCGCAACTCCTGCAAGCGCTTGCGCAGCGCCATGGCGTGCGCGGTGCGCTCGACCTCCGTCGCGCCCAGCAGATCCGAGACGCTGATCGTGAGCAGCGCCCCGTTCAGCGGCTGGCGCACACGATACTTCTTGAGCAGCGAGAGGAAGCCCGACCATTCGTCCTGATCGAGCGCCCGATTGCTTTCGTGCGTCGCATAGCGGCCGGATGTGTCGATCAGAACGGCTTCGTTGGTGAACCACCAGTCGCAATGACGCGTGCCGCCCACGCCGCGGATCGCGGCCTTGCCGAACTGCTCGGCGAGCGGAAACGTCAACCCCGAATTCACGAGCGCCGTGGTTTTGCCCGAGCCGGGCGCGCCGATGAAGACGTACCACGGCAGTTGATAAAGATACTGTCGCGTGAACCCTTCGAACCAGCGCCCGGTGCGTCCCCGCAAGCCCTGACCGCCCTGCGCAGCGCCAAGCCGCGCGTTGCGCAACAGGCGCGCGGCCTCGTCGAAGCGGCCGCGCAGCTCCTGGGTGTGCGGCGCTTCCTCCGCATGAGCGGCGCGCGCTTCCACGGGCTCGCGCAACTGGCTCAGCAACTGCGCGTTGAGCTGCGCGGCACGCCAGTGCCGATACCCCGCGCGGCTGGCCCACACTGCAAGCAGCAGGACGATGACGAGCACGCGCGCCACAGCGCTGTCGAGCGGCCGGTACGCACCCACCGCGATCAATGGCCCGACGAGCCAGATGAGCGCCGCGAGCGCGACAAGTCCGATCACGGCCCAGACGCGCGCGCCCAGCAGCGCGCGCACCCCGCGCCACGTTGAACTCGCGACGCGGCTCACGGAGCGTCTCCCGAGCCCGGCGTCGCGAGCTTCAGCGGCGCGGCGCGCAAGGTGATTTCGACGCGCCGGTTGCGTGCCCGGTTCGCCCCGTTGTCGTTTGGCGCGACGGGATCGGTGGCGCCGCGTCCTTCGGCGCGCACGCGGGTGCTGTCGCCAAGACGCGCGGCAAGGATGCTCGCGACGGCCTGCGCGCGCTCGACCGAGAGATCCCAGTTCGACGGAAAGCGCGCGCTATGCACCGGCACGTTGTCCGTGTACCCGGCCACGACCACCGCGCCAGGCACCTGCGCGAGCGCCGCCGCGACGCGCGCGAGCGTCGGCTGATAACGGTCGATCACGGTGGCGGATCCGGACTCGAAGAGCCCGTCGCCGCGCAGCACTATCACGCTGCGGTCGGCGAGATCGCGCACTTCCACGAGACCTTCGGCGATCTCCGGCGCTAGAAAGCCCGCAAGCCGCGGCGGCAGCACGGGGCGCACTGCCTGCGGCTCGGCCGCCTGCAGGCGCACGCCCGGCACCTGGACGCGGCCAATCATCGCGAAAGCCTTGTCGGAGCGGCCGGCCAGCGCGAGATCGAGCCCGACATAGACGCCGAAGCCCACCAGCACCGTCAACGCGGCGCAGGCCCAAAGCGGCACGGCGAAGCGCTGCGGATCCTCGCGCGCGATCTCGTCGCGCCAATGCGTGGACAGCGCCGCGTCGTAGTCGCCGCGTACACTGCGGATCGTGCGCGCAAGCGTGTGCCGCAGGTCGTCGAGCTGGGCGCGGCCGTTGTCGAGCACGCGATAGCGTCCCTCGAAGCCGAGCACGAGGCAGTAGTAGAGCAGTTCGAGCAGATTCAGCTGCTCGCGGGGCTGCTGCATCAAACGATTGAGGAGTTCGAAGAATTTTTCTCCGCCCCACGTCTCGTTGTGAAACGCGACGAGCAGGCTGTTCGCTGACCAGTCGCCCGATCCGCCCCATGGCGTGAGCGCCGCAGCTTCGTCGAGGGCGGTGCAAAGGCAATAACGCGCCGCGCCGATCTGCTCGGGCGAGGCGCCCGCATCGCGCGCGCGCTGTTCGAACTGGCGGATCTCGTTGGCGAGATGCTCGCGCAGCCACGCCGGGTTCGGGTGGTGCACGGTGTAGCGGATCTGCGGGATCAGATTCAGCAGCGCGTTGGCCGCGGCGACGAGCGGATTGCCGCCATCCCCGGAAGCCGCCGGGCCCGGGAGCCAGTGCGCCTGCTCGTGAAGCGCGTCCGCCTGCCACGCCTCGTCGCCACGCGCCGGGCCGAACCCGGAACGCGAGGCCGTGAAGGCGCCGTGTCCGGAAGCGCGTTCGGCAGAGAAGGGATCGTTGAGCGGATTCATCGGATGTCTCGCTCACGCGTGTCGCCTGAGCGTATCTCGCGGATCGCCCAGAACTCCATCGCAAGGCCAGGGAAGTCGCCCGCCAGATGAAGCGCGAGGCCCCCTGAGCGTTCTAGCTGGCGCCAGAGGTCGCCACCCTTGTCGACCTCGAAGTAGCTGTGGCCCGCGTGGTAGGGAATCTGATGCGGCGCGACTGGCAGCGGCCGCACCGCGATGCCCGGCAACTGCAGTTGCACCAGATCGCGAATGCGCTCCACCGGTCCCAGCTTGATCTGGGACGGAAAGCGCGCACGCACGCTCTCGGCGGGAATATCGGCGCGCACGGCCAGCACGAAGCCCGCATCGCGCAGCAGCGAGGTGTCGGCGATCACGGCGACCCGCACGCCGTTGCCCGCTTCTTCGAGCGCGATCTGCAGCGCGTGCTGGTCGAGTACCGTCGCAAGCGAGCGGCGCAGCTCCGCGAAAAGCGCGCCGAAGGTCGCGCGCAGGTCGTCGTGCTGATACACCGGCAACACCTCGGGGCGCCGTGAAGCCGCCGTGAAGGTGGCGAAGTCAGCCGCCAGCTTGAGCCAGTCGCGAAACAGCAGCTCCGGGTGAATACCTGGCGTCTGCGCCGTGTGCGACGCGATCGCGAGGTAGCGGTTGACGAGTTGCAACAACAGGAAGTCGGCGACCTCCGACACACCGCCGCGCCCCGCCTGCGCGAGGCGCCCCGCCAGCAGCTCGCTGCGTTGCGATAGCAGCCGGTCGAGCTCCTGCACATAACCCGCGAGCTGCGGGTGGGCATGCGCATCGAGCAGCGGCGGAATATACGTTTCCTCGATCACCAGCTGGCGGTCGACGCGCCGCTCCACCACGCGCAGCACACCCATTGCGTACCAGTCGTCGTCCAGCTCGGCGGCGAGCGCGAGCTTGAGCTTCAGTCGTCCTAACTGAACCAGTGCGGGCTCCAGCCGGACCTCGTTGACATCGGCAATCTCGGCTTCGTGCGCCACATAACGCGCAAGCGTGCGAGCGCCGCCGCCGAACGTCACCTGTGCGCTGCTGCTGCGCGACGCAGGCAGCGCGAGTACGACCGTGGCGTCGCGCACATCGGCGCTCACCTCGAGCGCTTCGGGCGCCTCGTCGAGATGCGAAAAGTCGAACGGCGTCCCGTCCGGCAGGATGCCGCTTGCCGCGCGCAGCATCACCTTGCCTTGCGCGAGGGCCTCCTCGTCGATCTGCAGCGATGCGAAGCCCCACAGAAAGCGCTGCAGCGGCGCGCAGCGCAAGTGCACATAGCGCTCGAAAAAGCGCTCGAGCTGCTGGAAATGTTGCGGCCGCAAAAACATGCCTTCGGACCACACCACTCGGTCGCGCAGTCCGGCACTGCCCGTGGCAGGCGCGACAGGAGGATTCATGCGGTCGTTCATCGTGCGTCACCGCTGGCCGGCGTCGCGACGAGTCCGTCGCCCTGCACCACGATTACGAAATGCGCTTCGGAAGGCTTGCCCTGCCAGAACTTGAACAGGTTGGTGCTGGCGGGCTGTGGCAACGCCACGGTAATTTTCCAGCGGCGCTTTTCGAGGGTGCGATAGCCCGCCACGATGCCGAGACTGCGCACCGTCTCGCCGCCAATGTAGTGGAGCGTACGCGACTCTCCGGGCCTCAGGACGATCCGGTCCGTGCCCGCCAGCTCCGGGCCCAGCGCGTCTTCCGGCTTGTTCTGCAGAGAGAAATAATCCGCCTTCCGGAAGTTATTATCGGATTTGAGTTGAAATGTTTGCAACGCAACAGGAGCAGGCCGGTTTTGCGAGTCGCGATTAACGTCAGCCGCTACATGAAAGGTGACGGCATAAGGGACCGGCAAATCTTTCTCTGTCGATGCGCACCCGCACAATAATAAAAGGGCAAAATATATCCCTTCGCGTGGATTATGCACGCGCTTAAGTGATACTCCGTACATACCGTCCAAACCCTCTAATTCAGCGCAAATTCGCGTTGTCGATTGCAAAGGCAAAAGCGTCCCACGCCCCTGCATTCAAGCCTGAATTCAGGGGTTGGAAGTCTCTGCTCCCAGAACGCCTGCCCCGAAATTTTCCGCGTCAACAAGCGGAATTGGGGCAATGCCTTTCGAATATTCTCGGAATTAAATTAATCTATCGTCGGTCGTGTCTCACGAGTAATAATTCATCTGATGAAAATTCAGGTGACTAGACTATAGTTCGTACGATTCGTGATCGCAACGCTCTCCGAATGCCACCTCTATAAAAAATTCACGAGCCGTAGAAATTACTTTCACGGCTCATATGAAGAAGTAAATACCGGATCGCCGAAAATGACCTGGCCGATTACCTGGAACTTGTTACGCGCGAATCGCACGCGAGCTGCCCTCGCTGGCGCATTTTTACTGACCCTGGTCGCGACGCTTCTTGCTGTGGGCGGTTGCACGAGCCTGTCGCCCGCGCAACGCACGGCGGCAAATGCCGTTGCTGCCGCACAGGACTCGTACGCTGCGGGCGACTACCAGCGCACCATCCAGCTACTGCGCAACAGCAACGCCTTTGTCGACGGCGACCGCTCCACGCAGATCGACGCGCACAAGCTGATGGCGTTCAGCTACTGCGTGACGAACCGCGTTGCCCAGTGCCGCTCGGAGTTCGAGGCAATCTTGCGAATCGATCCGCATTTCGAATTGTCCGCCGCGGAGAAGGGCCACCCGATCTGGGGACCCGCGTTCGACGCCGCGCGCCGCAAGGTTGCACCGTCCTGATGGACCGTCCCGCGCCGCGCACATTTTTATCCGTCTTTATGTGATTCAGTCTGCATCATGCAATTGACCGTCATCGAGTACGCAGGAGAACCGGTCCACGCCGAAACCAGCGTGGAATTTCGTCCGCCAGGTGGCACGATCGGACGCAACGCCGACAACCAGATGGTGCTGCCCGACGAAACGCGTCAGGTTTCGCGGCTGCAGGCGCTGCTGCAGATCGACGGCGATCACTGCGTGCTGAAGAATCTGAGCAGCGTCTCGGTGGTGGAGATCAACGACACACCACTCGAATACACCGAGGAGCATGCGCTCGAATCAGGCGATGCGATCCGCATCGGCCCGTATGTGCTGCGTGCGCAGGCGGGCGTTGGCGGCAACGCTGGCACGACGACCGCAAGCGCGGCCGCTACGCCTGTCGCGCAAAAAGTCGCGAGGCCGGGCACGGCAACCGCTGCGCTCAACGACACGCCGCCCATCCCCACGGATCCCCTCGCGCTCTTCGCACGCTCAGGCGGTGCCGACTCATCCATTGCGCAGCCCGTCACGACGCAGGCGGCGCACTTCGCGTTGCGCGGCGCCATCGAGCGTGCGGCCGATACGCCTTTGCGCACGAGCGCGTTCGCAAAGCCGGACGCTGGGCGTGAGCGCGATGCGCTGCCGCGCGTGCCACGACCGGCACCCCAGAAGCCGGCTGGCACGAACGACAAAAGCGACGCAAAAAGCGCAAGCGTGTCGCCACCAGCCAGCGCCGCTTCAGCGGATGCGGACAGGGCCTCGACGGCGCCCGACTCGGCCGACGCCCTCCTTTCTGCCTTCCTGCGCGGCGCGGGTCTCGAGAGGGCCACCTGCGACTGGTCAACCGAGCAATTGCACACGGCGGGGCAACTGCTCGCGCTGTTCACCAATGGCACAGTCGAGTTGCTCTCCTCGCGCAGCATCCTCAAACGCGAAGTGAAAGCGGACATGACCGTACTGCTCGACCGCGAGAACAACCCGCTGAAGCTGCTGCCCGACGGCAGCGCGGCCCTACGGCAGATGTTCGGCCTGCCTTTCCCCGGCTTCATGACGCCGCCCGGCGCGGTGGAAGACGCGTTCCACGACCTGCAGGCACACCAGATCGCCATGGTCGCGGGCATGCGCGCCGCCCTGAACGACCTGCTGCAGCGTTTCTCGCCCTCACGTCTCGCCGAACGAAGCGAGCCGACCCGCTACGAACAGCTCCTGCCGATGCTGCGCAAGGTGCGCTTGTGGAATCGCTATGAACGCATGCACCACGAGACGATGCTTGCGGTGGAGGATGACTTCAGCGCCGTATTCGGCAGGGCCTTCCTGCGCGCGTACGACGACGAGGTGAGGAACTATCACGCGCGACGCCGCCCAGCGCGTTCTGCCGACGCATGAATCTCTCGTGCGCCCAGTTCTCGCGCGCGGGCCAGCGGGACAGCAACCAGGATGCGCTTGGCTACACGATCACTGACGACTACGCCTGCTTTGTCGTGAGCGACGGCGTCTCCGGCGATCCTGGTAGCGAGATCGCCTCGCGTTGCGCAGTCGAACAGATCCTCCACCGGGCGCAGCACAGCGGCCGCACGCTCGCGCAAACCTTGCTTGAGTGCATCGAGGAAGCTCACGCAGCGATTCTCGCGATGCAGCAGCGCGACCGCGAGCGCGGCCGCATGAGTGCGACCGTCGTGGCGCTCTTCATCGACCGGCGGCACGACATTGCGCAATGGGTCCATCTCGGCGACAGCCGGCTCTACCGGTTCGCACGCGGCGCGCTGATCGAACAGACGCGCGATCATAGCGTGCGGCAGCAACTGCTGGACGCGGGCCTGCCAGGCGACGGCGTCAATCCCGCCTGGCTGCATATGGCGCTCGGCATGCGCGGCCAGATCGCGCCCGCGATCAGCCCGCCGCACGCGCTCGAAGATGGCGATGTGTTCTTGCTCTGCACCGATGGGCTCTGGCAATCCGTTGCGGAAGATGCACTCGAAGATCGCTTGCGCGTCGTTCATACCGTCGACGACTGGGCTGTGCTGATCGAGCACGAGGCGATCCGTCATTCGCGCAGCGCGCCGCACGCCGACAACTACTCCGCGCTCGCAGTCTGGGCCGGGAGTCCACAGAACGTCACGCTAGCGCGTGTGAGGGCGCGCCGGGCGTCGTGAGATGGCACGGATCGGCACGTGTAATGTCCCGATCGGAGCATCACTGAATACGCGGTGGCAAAACATCCTGGCTGGCATGACGTCGGAGCTTCGTGATCCGGAGCGAAGCCAATTATCGCCACGGGCTCGGTGCAATCCGGAATGGCCTTGCGTGGCTGCTCCAGGCTTGTCGGGCTCGGTGCCCAGGTTTTCACGACATAGTGGCCTTGTCCGGCCGCTTCGGGCGGTGGTCGGCCATGAACAGACGGTCGCTGTTGCGGGTTAGATCGTTGACAATGTTTGGTTCACCTGCCGGCTATGGTAAAAGGGGTTAGGACATCCCAGAAAGATGAGTTCGGAGTTGGAATGCTACTTACCCTTGAGCCGCTATGGCGAGATCACGACGGCATGCTGGAATTTCGATTTTCCGTACAAGCCTCTGGCTTCGCAGCGAGAATTAATTTCTACGGTGATCTGGAAACGCTTCAAGCCTTCGGTTCTTCCCTGTGCGAATTCCCCCGGTCATCGAAAGACGAAGTTACTTTTGAGAATGGCACGATAGCGCTACGCGCATTTGTTTTCGATGGGGTTGGCCATTCGGCACTCGAAATCGAATGTCAGCGAATTGGTACCCGTCTCGTAAGCGCCCACTCGCTGTTCGCAGTCGAGTTGGAACCCGCAACGATTAATCGGCTTGGTTCCGAACTCGTGAGTTGGGCATCGTCAGGTGTCGAACAGCCTTTTGTGTTCACCACCGAACAGCGATAATAATTGCCCGTTACGCGACGCTGATGCGTTGGTTCAACGTCGATTTCTGCCTTTCAGGTCGCGCATCATTTTGCTTTGCCCTCAAAGAGACCGCGTGCGGTGAGAAGCGGCCGGTCGACGGCGTTGCCTAGATTGTGGACAATTGCCGTACGGGCCTGTCGATGGCCGGCTGCGCAAATAAGGAAAGTTGCGATGGGGCGGAAATTGGCCGAGGCTGTGTAAAAACGCCGGTTCGAGCCGCGAGCATCGGAGCGAACGCGTTCACCCAGCGCTGAGATCGAACGACGGGGCTGATTGCACCGAGCCATTCGAAGCGTCGATGCGTGAGATCACGCGCCGGCCAGCTTCATGGCCCGCATTGCTTTCGCGAATCCCAGTATCCCGATGACGCGCTTGAGGTTGTACGCCAGTACATGCAAGTTCATTTCGGTGGCGACGTGACCAAGTCTTCGCATCAGGAAGTGCGTCGACCCCATCCAGTGCTTGAGCGTACCGAACACGTGTTCCACTGTTCGGCGTCGTATCGTCATCGCGTCGAGTTGACGATCCAGACGCTGCTGCATCTGCTCAAGTACCGCTTCGTGCTCCCACCGGCGAATGCGGCGGTACGGAGCCGGGGTGCACTGGCTCCTGATCGGGCAGTGCGGACATGCGCTGCTCCAGTAGGTACGCAGTTTCAAGAGATTGGCGCTCTCAACCGAGGTGTATCGGTATATCGCCCGTTGCCCCGCCGGACACAGGTACTGGTCATCGCTGGCGATATAGATGAAGTCGCCCCGGTCGAACCGCCCGTCAGCCTTTGCACCTGAGGTTTGCGATTTGGGCACCAGTGCCTCAATGTCGGCGTCATCGCAAGCCTTGATTTCCGGTGCGCTGAAGTATCCCCGGTCTGCCAGTGCCTGGAGCTTGTTCTTGCCCATGGCTTCGCGCGCCGCTTTGGCCATCGGGCTCAACTGCGCCCGGTCACTGCCGACGTTCGTGACTTCATGAGTCACGATGAGATGATGTTTGGTGTCGACTGCGACCTGAACGTTATAGCCGACCACCCCGGTGCCTTTCGCCTGCGAGATCATCGAGCGTGAATCAGGATCGGTCAGCGAGATCTGTTTCTCGGGTAGGTCTTTCAACAGTTCTGCGGCACGATCCAGATCCCGCATCTGCTCGCGCAGCGTGTCGATCTTCTCCCGTAGCCGCTCCGTCTTCGCCTCCACCTCAGCTGGTTGCGTACGGTCTGCTGTCTCCAGTGCCTCCAGGTAGCGCTGGATGCTTTGTTCAATCTGCTCCTGGCGTCTGTCGATCTTGTTGGGCGTGAAGTTACTGTCGCGGCTGTTGACCGCCTTGAACTTGCTGCTGTCGATAGCCACGACCGCTTCCGTGAACAGCTTCAGGTTGCGGCAGATCATCACGAAGCGCCGGCACACGTTGCGGATGCCTTCACCATTGCTACGTCTGAACTCGGCAATAGTCTTGAAGTCGGGAGCGAGCCGGCCAATCAGCCACATCAGTTCGACATTGCGCTGTCACTCCCTTTCCAGACGACGGCTCGATTGCACGCGATTGAGATAGCCGTAGATGTAGATCTTGAGTAGCACTGCCGGGTGGTAAGACGGCCGGCCTGTGGTCGCAGGCGTGGCCCCTTCAAATCCCAAAGAAGCCAGATCGAGTTCTTCAACGAATGCGTCGACGATTCTGACCGGATTGTCTTCTGCGATGAAGTCCTCGAGACATTCCGGCAGCAGCGTCGCCTGATTGCGGTCCGCACCTTCGACAAATCGCCCCATCTTCGCCTCTCGCAACAACGGGTTGATTCAGTCTAGGCGATCGATGCGTTTTTACACAGCCTCGGCCATTAACGGTCACTGGTACTCGGTGCCAGAATCGTCGACAATCCGACGATGGAGTAGCCGCTTAGACACACAACAGAATTCGGAAAAGCGCGATGACGAAAGTGTTTGTAGACACGACTGAAATTACAGACTGGCCTTCGTTCCATCGGGTCTTCTCGCAGATCTTTGGTTTCCCCGCGTTTTATGGCAACAACATGGACGCGTTGATTGACTGTTTGGGTTACCTCGATGAGCCCGAGGCTGCGATGACGCGCTTGCACATCAGGCCGGGAGAGACTTTGGCGATACAGCTTGGCGCTGTCATCAGTTTCAGGAGGCGCTGTCCAGACATCTTCGAGGCTTTGCAAGACGCGTGCGCTTTCGTGAACTGGCGTCGTACGCGCGAGCATGAAGCCGCTTTGGTCGCACTGTCATACTACGACTGAATCGAACGACAGCGCCAGGCGAACTCCGGCCAGTTTCAGTCAGTCGACACGACGGTCTAAATTGTCGACAGTCCCAACGCCTGCCCGAAGAATACGCCTAACTTTCCGGTCAAGGTCGCTCACTTCGGTCGCGGAACGTCTAGCACGCGTGTCGCCTGTTACCTACAACGTTAATTGCCCATGGACATTAAGGCACGCCATACAAAAGTCGTGGAAACCATTAAAACGCAATACGGCGTGTTGGTGCGCGAGGACTACTACGGATATCCACAGTCGGAATCGAATCTCTATATGGTCGACTCTCAAGGCGCGCTACTATGGTTTTCCGAACGAGCCGTGGATGGCGATTCGTATGCAAATCCAGTTCGTATGTCAAGCGACCATAGCGCTAAATGCGCCTCTTGGAATGGATTTGATTGTGAGATTGACCTTAAGAACGGAAAGCTGCTTCACGCGGCCTTCACAAAGTAAGTCATTAACGCTGCAATGGAAGCCAACGTTGGACGGAGGTCGCACTGTGCGTCCGCTTCGGAGCGAAATGACAGGCCGCTCAGGGTCGATATGACCCGTTCGCTTTCGCACTGAACCGATGTTCTCTGAGCGCCCGTTGGCCGTAGGCACGCCCCGACCAGCGAAGTAGCTCCGCTACTTTTGACATTACAGGTCGAATGTTTGCGACTCGAACGGCCAACAAGACTGTTTTCCATTGAGCGATCCGACAGTGACGATATCGCCGCTGCTCTGAAGTACGCCCCCCGCGTGCGCCGATGCGACAGTCGAGCCACTCTGGACGGTATCGAGTTCGAGCATCAGGCCGTTCGCGCTGAGATTGGCCGCGCCGTTCGCGCTAGTGCTGCAAAAGACTGCACCATGAACTGGTTCTGATGTCGGTTGTATCTCAAGCACAAAACGGCAACCCATATGAGCTGCACCCAAAAAGTTCGACACCGATCCAACCTTTGCGGTGTTTTTCGGAAACTTACGTGGGAACCGTACAGCGTTGAACGTCCTGGCGCGCTTAATATCCCCCCAGCACAGCATTCAGGATGACCATATAAGATCTATGAGGCATTGAATGCAGCGGCGCGTTCAACTTGAGGCAGATGCAGCTCTCGACGCTAACCCGAAGTCCGTGGCTCCCACCGGGCGTACTGACGCTGCGCCTCACCTGCGCGCTCGCCGAGCTACTGACCAACGATACACAGAGCCGGGTCGAGCTGCACATCACCGGCGCGAAGATCATCGTCGGCCGGGATCCCCTCTCTGGTCGCCCTTCCGCTACCCGGGTGGCCTGGAGCCTTTACATCACCGTCTCATACAGGAGTCCACCATGTCTTCTAACCAGTGCTGCCTTCGCGGTTGAAAGCGGATGCGCATATCCGTCATCGGACTCCCCAAGACTAGTGGCTAAGGGGCGCAACCGTGATCGAACTGTACGCGCCCCCCACCAACAACTCACTCCCGTTCAGGCAAGTCGACAGGGAATGCGCCCTTTTTTTGCTTCAAAAGCGCTTGCCGGTCTCTGATGCCTAATAGGTATAATCGCCGCCCGGGTGGCGCAAAAATCAAACAAGGGGACATGTCGTGCGCGCGACAATGGCAGCGGTAATGGCAGTTGCGGCAATGAGTGTGACGACGGCGGCCGCGGCCTCCGTCGAGTATCGCGAACAATCGACGCCGCCGGATGTGCGTCACGGCGCCGTCGCGAAACGGACCGAGGCAACAGGTCAGATCGCGGTCGGCGCGGCTGCGGGGAACGCGTGTGTTTGCCAGCCTGCGGGCGCCGGACCGCGCGCCGCGGCAGCCCGCCCTGCACCGCCGTCGGGCGATCATAAAGACCAGGACGACGACGGAGCGCTCAAGGCGGGGGCAGCGATGCTCGGGCTTTGGCCGAAAGACTCCGGGAACCATACAGGTCACGTCGTGACCGGGCAGATTCTCCGCAACGTTCGGCACGAGCCGGTTGCTGCCGCACACGCGCCGGAGGGTGGATCGCATCACGCGTTTAGTTATGGCCGTCGCGCAAACGTTTGGCACGCGCCGAGTACTGTCGCGCGAACGACAACGGACGCGCCGCCGCATCGCACTTCAGCCGGCAACAGTAAGGACAACACCCGGCACAAGCCGGTCGCTGGCACGCGCCTGGCGGCAAAGATACCGCCGCACAGTGACGGCTCGCGACGTTCGCTCGCAACTGCCGCCGCTCATCCGGTGCCGCATCATCGCCTCGTCGTCGAGACGAAGCCGATGCAATCGAAGGTACTGCCGAACTCGCTACGACGGGAATTGCCGCCGATTCTCAGTTGATACTGCATATAAACTGGGCAGAGATTCGCTCTCTGCGCTTCGTTTCGCGCAGCGGCACGTCGTGCGACATTCCCGCCAATCGCTCGATCTTGTCACGGCATGACGCATCGAGAGATCACCTGGCGTTCTCCGGGAGGATGTTCCTGCAGATACGTTTGGGAAACTCCGTTCATGCGCGTGCGCCGCACCTTCGCCCGTCGCCAGAGCACGTTTCGCCGAATGGCGCTGCGTGCATTCGAAACTGACAGGCCGTTAGTTGCGTTGATTCGTCGACCTCTTGCTGCTGCCGCTTGACATCTGCCCTCCTCGATTTTTTTGATGCGCCTTGTCCGTCAGCATGACGTGAGAGCGTCATTATGATGGCGGCACGATGCAATTCATCCGCCTCAACCCTAAGACGGAGGCTCAAATGGAATACCTCTTGATGATCTATTCGGAAGAAAACGGCTGGAACCAGATGACCGACAGCGAGCGACAGCAAGGCGTCGCCGCCTATCACGCATACACCGAATCGCTCCAGAAAGCGGGGGCGCTGGTGGGTGCCAACCGGCTGCAGCACACGAATACGGCCACGACCGTGCGGCTGGTCGACGGCAAGCCGCAGGTGCTCGACGGACCGTACTCCGATTCGAAGGAGCAGCTCGCGGGCTACTACCTGATCGACGTGCCCAACCTGGACGCGGCGATGGCGTGGGCGTCACGGTGTCCAGGCGCGGCGCACGGCATCATGGAAGTGCGCCCGGTCTGGACCGCTCCGTACGACGCGCCATCTGCTGCATGAGCCAGTCCGGCGGCGGCCGTCACGCTGACGCCGCCGCACATTCCATTGCCGAGGCAGTCGCGCTCCGCAGTTATGGCAAGCTCGTCGCGCTGTTGGCGATGCGCACGCGCGACGTCGCCGCGGCCGAGGACGCACTCGCCGACGCGTTTGCGGCGGCGCTCACGGACTGGCCGGAGCACGGCTGCCCCGCGAGCCCCGAAGCCTGGCTGATGACCGTTGCGCGGCGCCGGGTGATAGATGGCGCACGCCATCGCCATGTCGGCGACGCAGTGGTGAACCAGCTCGCGATCCTCGCGGAAGAGATCGACGAGTGTGAACCCGGCGCGTTGCCCGACCGGCGGCTCGCGCTGCTCTTCGCGTGCACTCACCCTGCACTCGAGGCTGCGATTCGCACGCCGCTGATGCTGCAGGTAGTGCTGGGCCTGGAAGCGAAGACGATTGCATCCGCGTTTCTGATGTCTCCCGCCGCCATGAGCAAGCGCCTCGTGCGAGCGAAGACCAAGATCCGCGAAGCGGGCATTCCGTTCAGCGTGCCCGAGCGTGAGGAACTGCCCGGCCGGCTCGACTCAGTGCTTGAAGCTGTCTATGCAGCGTATGCGGAAGGTTGGACGGACCCGGTCGGCGGTGATACCCAACGGCGCGATCTAGCCGACGAGGCGCTGTACCTTGCACAATTGCTCGTCGAACTGCTGCCCGAGGAACCGGAGACGCTGGGTCTGCTTGCGCTGATGCTGTTTGCGCAGGCGCGGCGAGATGCCCGACGCGATGCGGCTGGCGATTACGTGCCGCTGTCGGCTCAGGACCCGGCAACATGGAACGCACCGATGATCGACGCAGCCAACGCACTGCTGCGGCGCGCGAACGCGTTAAATTCAATCGGTCGCTTTCAACTCGAGGCCGCGCTGCAGTCGGCGCATGTGCATCGCTGCCGATCGCATTGCCCGAACTGGGACGAGATCGTGCAACTCTACGATGGGCTGCTCGCCATTGCAGCTTCGCCCGTGATCGCGGTGAACCGCGCACTCGCACTGGCGGAACGCGACGGCCCACAGGCGGCGCTCGACGCGCTCGCGCCGTATGCGGACGATCCGCGGCTGACTGACTACCAGCCATACTGGGCCGCACGCGCCAATCTGCTCGCGCGTGCCGGCGCTACAACCGAAGCGCTTGACGCGTACGATCTTGCGATTGGCCTCGAGCGCGATCCGGCCGTGCGCCGGTTCCTGCAGCGCAAGAAACTGGAACTTTCATCGGCGAGCAGCTAGCGGCGCGAGTTGTGTGGCTGTTTCGCCCCAAAAAGGGCAGTCTGCAGCGTCTCTGAGACCCGAATGACAGTAGCGAGTTGCGGAACAACGATACGAGGAGCGCCGCGAAAGCGCGAATAGATCACGGAATCGACGAATCGTTCGATCGTGATTCTGGCATCGTCAATTAATTCCGCTTCAGCCCGCAAAATACTCAGAATGCCTTGAGATATGTGACGCAACGTGGGCGCGCAGGTTGAAGAGCCGGTGCAGATCGGCATCGTCTTCCGGGAGGTGTGCGCCACTCTCCTCCGTAGCAATCGCGCGGGACGCCGCCACCAGCCGGGCTCGCTCCAGCCAGTCACATTCCGCGCCGTTCGAGGCCAGCCAGATCTGCGCCGATTCGATCAGGTGATTGGTGTGCAGCCATACGCCCTCGCGGGCGAACACAAAGAGTTGGCCGACCACGAGACAGCACTGCAGTTCGGCGCGAGCTTCATCGTCAAGAGTTCTCACCACTTCCGCTCCATTGTGTGAGACGCTCGCGGGTACCGTTCAGTAAGCGTCAATGAAGCTCGCTGTCATCGTTCAATAGCCACGACAGGATATCGCGTTTGCCGTTGAGCACGCGCCAGACCTCGACGTAGTCCTTGCGCTCAATGTAGAAGATCACATGCGGGTAGCGATCAAGTGGCCACGATCGCAGGCCTGGTATGTCCAACTCGTACGCGTAACGGGGAGATCCAGTTTTCGGATGTTTAGCGAGATGGGCGTAGGCATGCTCGATCTCCGCAATGAATCCGAGCGCTGCCTGTTCCGAGCCTTCGTCTACGAGATAGTAGGTCAGCTCGTCCTCCACGTCCTGCCTGGCCAGCCTCGTCGGAACGACGGGCTTTGCTGTCATTCGCGCGACGTCCGCACGCGGGCGCGCAGCGATTCGAAGTAGTCGGAATCAACCGGATCTGTGAGCCCCGACGCCGCTCCCTGCAGGATAACTGCGCGCAGGCGCTTTCGATCCTGATCCTTACGAATGAGGTCGCGCACGTATTCGCTGCTTGTGCCGTAGCCGCACTCGCCGACCTGCTCGTCAACGTAGTCCTTCAGCGAATCGGGGAGGGAAATATTCATGGTACCCATGCAAAACAGTTTATCAGGTTTGGCAAATTTTGCCAAACCTGACGCGTTGTGCGGATGCACCCTGATGTGATCGCATACCTGACGCGAAGGATCGCAGATTCAACCCGTGAGTCGCCGCGATAGTCTTTCAGACGAGTACTGATCGCCTCCTCGCCGGCAAGGAGCGCCTGCTCGACGCTCTCCGGATCATCGCGACACGCGGCATCTGCATCACAACCAGACCACGCCTGATTCCACTGGTTGCGACACAGTACGGGTTCCCATATGGCCGACGCCAACGTTGACCTGCGGCGCATCCGCGACAACCTGGTCTAGACGTTGCTCGCAACCACGACGCTTTATCTGCATGCCGACGAAGACCAGCGGCATCGGGAACCCGAAAAGAAGCGTCACATCGGCTGGTAGGCAAGCGCTCGCGCCTGCTCATACTTACGCGGCCTCATCGCGCAAGCGTTGCAAAGATGCAGGCTCGCCGCCCCGCCCGGCGCCAACGCAGGTCGCCAGGTCCAGCGGTCGATAAGGCCGCCCAACAGGCATGCAGATCTGTCCTTCTGCGATACGGTCGCGGGCGGCGGCAGCCGCTTTCCTGCCAGAACATCCAGTTCAGCAAGCTGAGGAAGCCTGCCATTGGGATGACCGCAATACTCCGGAACCTGACGGAGGAACTACGCACGGAATTCGGCCATTGCGGACGCTCAGGTGTCGCCGCTCGTACGGCCGCATCAGGTCGCTCTTCAGTCAATCACAGCTGTGCGACTATGAATGTCAGTTCTCACTGCGATCGGATGCGTACTCTCGACCCGGAGCGGATTGGCAAGACCGGGTTCCGCACCGGCTGTTAGCGAACGCGCGTGGAAGCCAGCGGTTGGAAAAAGATGATGGACCATCGGTGGCACCAGATCCTCAATGAGAAGTCTCGTCGTACAGCAAAGGTTCGGCATGAGGCACCGCCAACATGAGCGCAGAAATTCGCGCGTCCTCGCCCCCCATGCGTGAATGCCGGCAACCTGATTGTCCTGGAAGACTGGGCGGCGACCTCTGCTTCAGTCGCCGCCGTTTGCGCTCACGGCAATGTGATCTTGCGGGTGAATTCGGCCGTCACGTTGGCACTCGTGGCGACGCCGAATAAGGGGTAAATAGTTTTGGGTCCGCTAGCGGCCAGACCCATGTAGTCGCCGAGGAAATGACCACCCGCGACGGGTGCGTTAAGGATGTTGAACGAGGCGTCAGTCAGTTTCCGTTCGTTACCCCAATTGGCGGAGTTCGTGCACGCTGTGGCGGTCGAGCAGAACACCGCGAAATAGTCGCTGCCCTCGAAGCCCACAGGCGTGTTCGTGTCATTACGAAAGTCGTAGTAGGTCACCACGATCGCATTGCCGTCGCCCGACGGCACTATCGCCGGAATGTAAGCCTGCTGACGGCAGGGGTTCGTACCGTTCGGCGGCGTCTTGTTGATCATCACGGGTGTTGACCAGGTCGCCCCGCCGTCATCCGACTCGCTGAAGACGATCCCGACGATCGGAATCGATCCGGTGGGTGTGGTGCAGGTCCCGGACGAAAAGCGGTCGTCCTGCCAGGCAAGATAGATAGCCCCCGAGGCCGGGTTCACAGCGACACTGTAGAGAATGGCGGCGTCGCGTATCGGCTGACCGCTGTCAGGTGTGACCACGCCGGTAACCACGCCGCCGACCGTATGAATATCGTTGGTGAACGTCGGCCCCGACCAGCTCGCGCCTTTGTCCGTCGACTTGATATAGCCGATGCTCAGGGACGATGGCGTGACGTTGATCGCGGTGAAGAAGTCGAGCAGGGTTCCATCAGGCAGCACACGCACCATGTTGTCGATTGTCTGCGCGTTCGTGCCCGGCTGGTAGATCGGTGCGGCTGTGCTCCACGTCACGCCATTGTCGGTGGACCGTGAGAAGAAACTCGGGCCGGTGAAACTAAATTTGGAGAAGGGGGCACCACCCGCGCACGGCGGCGTCCCACATGTCGACGAAAGGCCCGCCAATTGGCGCGCGATCTCAACACCGTCATTTTGCGCGAGCAGTTGGGCGCCTTCCTTAGTTGGCGGGAACACGCTCAACTGATCCCAGACCGCATAGACGTATTTGTTCGCGGTCGGATCCGCAGTGAGCGAGTTCTTGTCATTGAGCACGTGCGGCGAGTTGGTGCGGATCAGCGTAACGGGAGGCTGCCACGTCGCGCCGTGGTCAGCGGAGCGGCTGACCAGCATCCCGCTATTTCGGGCTCCGAAAGGAGTCGTCGGCTGCGCGGGGTCCAGTACTAGAGAGAAGAAGAAGGCCGTTCCGTCTTGCGCAAAATCTACCCAGGGATCCGAAGCTCGCCGGAATTTGCCTCCGGTGCACGCAGTCACGCCGGACGGAATCGAATTCGACCAGGTGCTGCCCGCATCGCTGGAGACGACGCCGACAAGCCCGCGTGATCCGCCGTCGATCCAGCGATCCTGCTGGTGGCCGACGAGGAGGCGAGACGGGTCGGTCGGATCGACCGCAATCCATGGCTCGATTGAGGTCGCAGGATACAGGACGCTGCCGAATGCCGACTGCTGCGCGTTCACCTTGTCTGCCTTGCATCCGCTAAATGGGTCACCCGCAGCTACCAGTACTAGCGAACCCAGCGTTTGCGCATGTGCGCCTGGGCCGATCAAGCACACCAACGCAATGACGCAACCGCCTGCCATGCCATTGAAAGTTGACCGGGATAAGCGCCTGATATTGATTTTCATTCTGAGCCTCGCGAAAAGGGGAAAACGCCTATGCATTGCCCACCGCAAAACCAACGCTTGCTACCGTAAACCAGGACATGCAGCGATGCATCTACCAAAACACACTAGGTCGCGATAGCCGCATTTGTGTGAAAAATTCATTACGGATTCCGGTTCATCACATGGCGCCCCCGCTACGATTGGCGTGGTACGAGGATTGCAGAACAACCGTCAAAACATGTATGCGCTTGCAGAAGCATGCCGCTTGATATTTACATGGCTTATTTGCACCAATATTTTATTCGGAGTACTTATTTAATATTGAATCGAAGAATTCCCCATTGAATGGTTCATTTCGACTGCGGCTGGGTTGTAGATGATTGTGACTTCGATTACACGAGGGTCGGCAGCTGAACGTCCGCAATGGCCGAAATCCTGTCGTCGCGCAACGGTACAGAGTGACCTGTCCTCTCCGATAACCGCCCTTAGGCCTACCACGGCTGGCGCAATAGGACGGGGCGCGTAACTCGCCAGTTTTCACGCCGCCCCTACTCTCGAGCGTCTATGCGTCCGATGCCTGACTATGCTGGAGGCGGCCGGATCACCGATCCCGCCAGGCGTGCACGAGACGTCGATCTGTTCACCACGCGAATCTTGACATAACAGGAAGAAATTCGGGATCGGCACAGATTTCAAGTGTGTGCGCCGGCTACGCAAGGTGTCCGCGACGTTCCTGGATACGCACTGATTGCCTTAAATCCGCGCCAGCTTTGCCGCTTCACTCAGGCAGCCGCGAAACAGCGCGGTGGCAGGCGTGTCGTCCGCATCGGCACGCCACGTGGTGCTAACCGGGCCGAGCGCGGCGCCAAGGCTCAATGGCAGGATCTTCAGCGCGCCCGTCTCCTCGTGATGCCGCGCCAGTGAGCGTGGCAGCAGGCCCAGCACCGGATACGACTGCAGCATGCCCACGTTGGCGTCGATCACCACCGACTCAATGGTGTTGATCGGCGTGCCCACGCCGTGCGTCTCCAGCACCGAAAGCAGGTGCCGGTGCATCGGCGCGCCGGCGCTCGGCACGATCCACGCCAACCCTGCCAGGTCGGCCCACTTGATGCGCTTGCGGGACGCCAGCGGATGCGTGCGCGCCACCACGATGACCGTCGGGTCATCGAACAACGGCTCGCTGGTAAATTCCGGCGCAGCCAGTCCACGCGCGAGGCGCCCAACGATCATGTCGAGCTGGCCCGCGCGCAGCGCCGGCACGAGCTGATCGAGCGTGCCTTCGTGCAGGCACACCGTAGCGGTCGGCGAGCGCTGCTTGAACAGCGCCACGGCCGCCGGTATCAGGATCGGCGCAGCCACCGACAGCACCCCCACCTCGACGCGGCCGCCGATGCCGCTTGTCATCGCATGCAGCTCCTCACTGGCACGCTGTGCGTGCAGCAACAGCTCTCGTGCATGGCGGATCAGGCACTCACCGTAGGCCGTGGGCCGGATGCGGCGGCCATCGCGCTCGAACAACGGCACGCCGATACCTTTTTCCATCTCGTTGAGCATCTTCGAAACGGCTGGCTGCGTCACGTGCAGCGCGTCAGCGACCTTGCCGACTGTCTGGCGATCGACAAGCGCTACCAGCAACTCCAGGTGCCGCAGCTTCAACTGGCGGGAAAAATAGCTTGCGATGGCGCTACGGTCGAGCGAAGAGCCGGAAGTTGCGGAGGCCATCGATTCATAACCTTTATTTTATGAATTGAAGGCAATATCTCATTGGACGGTAACGATGTAAATCCACACAATCCACCTTGCATGCCCCCCGGATCGCCCTGAGCGCCTCGAAGGCAGCGACAACAATACAGACACGAGACATGGCAGCCGCCCACCCGGGAGCCCGGCCGCCGCGAGGAGGATTCCGTCATGCCATCCACGCCCGCCCTGCCCCGCGCCAACCGCCGGGCGATCGTCGCCGCCACCATCGGCAACGCATTCGAGTGGTACGACTTCATCGTCTTTGGCTTCCTGTCGGTGATCATTGCGCGGCAGTTCTTTCCTTCGTCGAACCCAACGGTATCGATGCTGCTGACCACCGCGACGTTCGGCAGCGCGTTCCTGATGCGGCCGATCGGAGGGATCCTGCTGGGCATCTACGCGGACCGCGCCGGACGCAAGGCCGCGTTGTCCCTTGTGATCCTGCTGATGACGCTGTCCTCGGCAATGATGGCGCTGACACCCGGCTACGCGACGCTCGGGATCGCCGCTCCGATCATCGTTGTGCTTGCGCGCCTGCTGCAGGGGCTTTCGGCTGGCGGCGAGTTCGGCAGTGCCACTGCAATGTTGATCGAATACGCGCCGGCTCACCGGCGCGGTTTCTACGGAAGCTGGCAGAACTTCGGCCAGTTCGTCGCCGCGGTGACGGCCGCGCTAATGGGCGCCCTGGTCACACGCGGGCTGAGCGCCAGCACACTCGATGCATGGGGTTGGCGTCTGCCGTTCCTGTTCGGCATGCTGATTGGGCCGGTCGGCTTCTATATCCGCACCCGGCTGCACGAGACGCCGGCCAGCCACGACGACGGAGCGCACGCCACCCTGGCTGGCCAGGCTGCCTCGACACTCGCCACCGTCTGGCGCGAGCACCAGGCCGCGCTCTGGATCGCGTTCGGGCTGGTCGTCGCCAGTTCGGTCGCCCAGTACGTGCTCAACGTTTACCTGCCGGTCTACGCGGTGACCCAGTTGAAGCTGCCGGTGTCCGCACCGTTCATCGTGCTCATGGTCACCGGAACACTGCGCATGATCCTGATCCCCCTGTTCGGGCTGCTGTCCGATCGCATCGGGCGAAAACCGGTGATGGGCGTCGCGATGGCACTTTACGTGCTGTGCATCTATCCGCTGTTCCTTTGGCTCGTCGCCGCACCCGGCCTGCCGAGACTGCTCGCGACCGAAGTCGTGTTCGCCGTGCTGATGGCTGCAGCGCTGGGCCCTGCGTCGACCGCGCTGGCCGAGCTGTTTCCCGCGCAGGTCCGCGCCACTGGCCTGTCGATTTCCTACAACGTCGCCACCACCCTGTTCGGCGGCTTTTCGCCCTTTCTCGTCACCTGGCTGATCAGCGCAACCGGCGACAAGATGATGCCGGCCTACTTCGTGACGGCGGCGATGATTGTCGGCCTCATCGCGTTGTGGCCAATGCCAGATATGGCGCGCCGTGCGACCGGCGTACGGTTCGGCGCCAGCAACCGCACGCCGTCGCGCTGAATCTCGCCTTCTGATTTTATTTCGGATACCTACGATGTCGTCGATTCGCAATGTGCTTTTCGTGATGTGTGACCAGCTACGTGCGGACCACCTGTCCTGCTATGGACATCCGTACCTGGCCACACCCAGCATCGACAGCCTGGCCCGGCGTGGCGTGAAATTCGAGCGCGCGTTCGTACAGTCGGGTGTGTGCGGCCCGTCGCGCATGTCGTTCTACACGGGGCGCTACGTCGCCAGCCATGGGGCAACGTGGAACCGCGTGCCGCTGTCGATCGACGAAATCACACTGGGCGAATACCTTGCCGGGCGTGACATGAAGCTGGCGCTGGTCGGCAAGACGCACATGATGCCGGACAATCACGGGCTGAAGCGCCTGCACCTGGACGGCGGCAATGCACTGGGCGCGCTGCTGCGCGAGGGCCATTTCACGCTGGTCGACCGTTACGACGGGCACCACGCCGAACCCGCTGGTGGCTATGCCGGATACCTGCGCCGACGCGGCTACGCGAGCGACGATCCATGGTCGGACTTCGTGATCTCGGCGGAAGACGAACAGGGGCGTATCGTCAGCGGCTGGCACATGCGCAATGCGCACCTGCCCGCGCGCGTAAATGAATTGGACTCCGAAACAGCCTATACCACCGATCAGGCAATCCGTTTCATCGAGCGTCAGGGCGATACGCCGTGGGCGATGCACCTGTCGTATGTCAAGCCGCACTGGCCGTACATGGCGCCAGCGCCGTACCACAACAAATACACCATTGACCAGTGCCTGCCGGTGCGGCGCGCTGCGCGTGAGCGTGAGGCGCCACATCCGGTGACGGGCGCCTACTTCCAGCAGGAGGAATGCGTCAATTTCATGCGTGACGAGGTCATCGCCAGGGTGCGGCCCGCTTACCAGGGCCTGATAAGCCAGCTCGACGATCATCTTGGGCGACTGTGGGAAACGCTGGACAGGCTTGGGCGGTGGAAGGACACACTCATCGTCTTCACTGCCGACCACGGCGACTTCCTCGGCGATCACTGGCTTGGCGAGAAGGAACTGTTTTACGACACCGTGCAGCGCGTGCCGTATATCGTCTACGATCCGTCACCCGAGGCCGACGCCACGCGCGGCCATAGCGACGCACGCTTCGTCGAGGCCATTGACACCGTGCCGACGGTGCTGGACGCGCTGTGCATGCCGGTTCCCGATCACCGCATTGAAGGTCGCTCGCTGCTTGCGCTTACACGCAACGCAAGAGCGCAATCACCATGGCGAGATGCGGTTTTCTCCGAACTCGATTACGCCTGGCGGCAGGCGCGCCAGATCCTTGGCCGTCGCCCCGACGCATGCCGCGGCTGGATGGTGCGCACCGACGCGTGGAAGTACATTCACTGGGACGGCTTCGCGCCGCAACTGTTTGACCTGCGCAACGACCCCGACGAATTCGTCGACCTCGGCACCGACCCAGCGTTCGACAACGTGCGACAAGGCATGCGTGAGCGCTTGCTGGCCTGGTCCTTCGGCCTGCGCAATCGGACCACCGTGACGCACGACGACGTCGAACGGGGCACACATCAGTACAAGAATGCCGGGGTGTT
Source organism: Paraburkholderia nodosa DSM 21604 (assembly GCF_000519185.1). GTDB lineage: Bacteria > Pseudomonadota > Gammaproteobacteria > Burkholderiales > Burkholderiaceae > Paraburkholderia > Paraburkholderia nodosa. The sequence goes on from NZ_JAFA01000036.1 coordinate 79,767, forward strand.
TTATGGGGTGTGGTAGAAGGTCGAAACGACGCCCGGGTCGCACTGCGAAGCGGACAATGCGGCTGGGATAGGCGAGTGGCGGCAGTCGGCACCCATTCGCTCTCATCGGAAAGCAGCAATCATTTCGCAGACGGTACACCGGGGCGCGCCCCTCCCTTCCGCTGTCATGCCCGGGATGTCGCTTACGCGTCCCGAAATATTCGCCCGCCGAAGCTGGACACTACAGATCGCGTGTTGCAGCACCGCGGCGCTCATACATGCAAACTACGTGCAGCAGCTTGCTGCACAAAGGTCCGGACCGCGTTGGACTTCATAACGAGGTCAGCTCGGACCTCCCACAATCCGGCTTGCGCCTAAGCCTTGAGTGCGGAAGCCAAGACGCAGCACATAGGAATCCGAAGTTCCCCGGCATCGCTCCGATACTTCTCTGCGTCGTGCTCGACGGCCCGTTCAATCAATGCCAGCGCGGCCGGCGTCTGCGCGTGAAGCATCGCGGCAAACCGGACGCCGCCACGCATGAGCGCGTGAAACGGCGTATCTGGTGCACTCAGCACCAGAGTCTGGTCCACCTCTCGCACCTCTGGTTGGACGAACCCGGCTTCGAGCAACGCGCGCCTCGATTCCTCCCAATTGCTGAACCGAAAGAAAGGCGGTCCCGGAGGAACTGGCGCATCGGTTGTCCCGTGCTTCTCAATGGCCTTTAACACCATCCCGATACCGACGGCCTTGTCCGACGTTGCGCCGACTGTAAAGGCAATTCTGCCGCCTGATTGCAGCACGCGAAACGCCTCCGCGAGCGCACGCTCAGGATGCTGAAAATGCTCCATCCCGAAGCTGATGCCCACCGCACCAAAATTTTCGCCGGGAAATGGCAAATCCTCCGCGTCGCCGATGCGGAATTCGAGTCCCGGAAAAACGCGCCTCGCCTTGTCGACCATCGCGACAGAGAAGTCTACGCCGGCGACGTCCGCGCCGCGACGCCTGGCTGCGGCAGCGAGGTAGCCCGGCCCGCATGCGACGTCGAGAAAGCGCGTGCCACGCCCAATGCCTAGCGCCTGGAGCATCGCGTGGTTCGACTGGGCAGTCAATTCACCGAAATACGTGTGATAGGCCTGCGCGACACGTTCCCAACCTTCGTGCTCGAATGCGCCGAAGTCGGCTGGTCCCATTTTTTGCCTCCATTCTTTCAACACCTTGGCGCGTTGGAGCGCAGGTCTTCATGTTCCCCGCAAGGAGGATGTCCGGCTATCGGGAAACAGTCCAGGCTCGTGACTTCACGGGCCAGCAACTATGTGGTGCAGCGCACCAACAGGAGTAGTCCAAAACCGCCGAACACGCGCTTTTGGACTACTCTTGTTTTTGTTGCTATCTCGCCAGGATACACGCCACTGCCAGCTTTTGGGCGCTATAGCTAAAGTGATTTCTTAAGCTCTAGATGCGGCGCAGGAAAAATGCGCCGTACATCGAGGGCAACCGGTCGTTGGCGTTTGCGCTATCTCAGGCGCATGGGCTGCGCAAGTACCGGTGTACGGGAGCAGGAAATGAAAGACACAAAGGCGCAGTCACTGCGGTACCAAGTCGAAAAATGGCTCGCCCCGAGTACGGCAGCGCACGTAACCGCCTTCGGTCGTACTTGCTGGGGCAGAACCCGCTACGCGTGCGTGGAGACTTGGCTACCGACGGGGTCGCACGCACTGTTCTTCTTCCTACACGACGACGGTTACTGGAACGTGTTGCCGCCCGTGGCGGACACGGCGCGACAGCGCGTGCAACGCACTGGCACGCACAGTTAAGCTTGCTCTGCCAGCCGGCTAGTCCGTCGCCTCCGCCGTCGCTTTCGGCTATGACGCGCAGCTAGCCGGCTGCCGTCGCCGAGGGGCATCGTGTTCTGCAGTCGCCAAGCTGACGCAGTTGCACTAGCGCGTCCAACCAGCAACAGCTTCACCCGATGAAACTACGCCCTGGTTGAGAAGCGGTCCCCTCACGGTCTGCCCCCGACGACGTGGCGTGCTTCGCCAGTGGCCGGCGTCGGATGGAACAGGAGCAGCACCACAGTCACAACACTAAACCCCGCGCCGGCGTAAAACGTAGTAGCTGCACCCAGGCGTTCCCATAACTGGCCCGCGATAACGCTCGAAACCAGCGTCACAATACCGCTCAGCAGATTGAAGAAACCGAACGCCGTACCGCGCAGATGCGCGGGTGCCGTGTGTGCGACCATCGTGGCGAGTAGACCTTGGGGCATTCCCATGTGTAGCCCCCATAGCGCGACTCCCACGAGTACGATGCTCCAGTGGGTACCGTGTGCAAGGACGACGTCGGAGCCAAATAACACGATGAGACCAACTATCAGCAGCCGCGTATGGCTCATCATGTCCGCGAGCTTGCCGCATGGATAAGCGGACAGTGCGTAGACGATATTCATTGCCACCATGACCAGCGGAACGAGCGCGATTGGTACGCCACTCTTCATGGCACGAAGTACCAGAAAGGCCTCGCTGAAACGCGCCAGTGCGAAAACGGCGCCTATCCCTACGACCCGCCAGTAATCCAGGCCAAGGTCCCTAAGGCTCTGCCATCGCACAGGGTTGCTTCTTCTGGCGCGAGGCTCGTGCTCGGGCTCCCTGATACCCAACGTCAACAGCGCAACGGCGACCACATCGGGAACGACGGCAAGCCAGAATGCAAGCCGAAAGTTACGCGCGCGGCGCTGATTGATGGCCCGCGATGTTCAGGGGCGTTCCTCGATGAGCGGTCGAACTGTTTGGAAGATGGACCGTGACGCGGTGACGAAACGGTGCAGTCGCGCACTCGGACACCGGCGGCAACGAGGAACGGTAAGGTGGCGTCCATCTCCGAGTTCGGCAGCGGGGTCTGTTGCATCCGGCACTGGACGAGTGGCCGCTTATGGGCGGTGCCGATGTCAATAGCCACACCGAACTACAATCATTCAACCGGTCTGAACCTGCTCCATGTGAACTGGGGCCGCCCTGGTCATGGGGTGGCTATAACCGGACCATCCGGGCCGCGTTGGCAGGGCGTTTGGCGGCGCTCCCGGCAGATCGTCATTGCATCATTGATCCGATCACAGCAGGCGTGGGGCGACGGCCAGCACAGGAGGGACCATGCGGTCGGAAGTGAAGTCCGGAGTGCGTCTGAGACGTTATGCAATCACGGCGATGGCCGTCATCGCCGGCCTGATTGTCGCCGGACGCATCACCGGCATCCTGGTCGACTGGCTGTGGTTCTCTTCGATCGGCTATGGTGCTGTTTTCCGGACCATCCTTTCCGCGAAAGTGGTGCTGTTTGCCACGGTGTTCGCAATCTCGGCGTGCGCGATATGGCTGTCCGGGATTCTGGCGCATCGTTACGCGAGGGGCGTCGAGATCTTGCGGGCGCAAGCCGCCGGTTCGTCGGGTGCGACGGAAGTCACCGGCGATCTGGCCGAACTGGTCGCGCCGCGCGTTCGCTGGCGCTCCAGCATTGCCTGCGCGGCGGTCGTCTTTGGGCTGTTCATCGCCGCTAGCGAAATCTCGAGCTGGGACATCGCGCTCCGCTTTATTTATCAGGTGCCGGTTGGCGAGCGCGATCCGATCTTTGAGAGGGACATCGGCTTTTATCTCTTCTCGCTTCCTGCGTATGTCGCGCTCAAGAACTGGCTGCTGCAGCTGGTTTTCTGCAGCGCGATCGTGGCAGGTGCTGTCTACGGGTTGCGCGGTGACATCGCGCCGGAGCGGCCACCACGGACGCTCTCGCGCGCCGCCATCACTCATGGTTCGGCACTGCTCGGTTTGTTCTTCGCGTTGAAGGCCTGGTCGTGGTGGCTCGACCGCTTTCTGCTGCTCTACGGTGACAACGGCGTCGTGGTCGGCGCCAGCTATACCGATGTCCACGTCGAGTTACCGGTCCTGTGGATGCTTGTCGGCCTTTCGGCGGCCTCATCCGTGGCCCTTTTGATCAACATGCGCCGGCGTAGCTTCCTGCAGCCTGCCGTTCTCGCGCTGCTCGTATTCGGCAGTTCGCTTGTATTCGCTGTGATCTATCCTGCGCTGTTTCAGCGCTTCTATGTCAAACCAAGCGAGCTGAAACTGGAAACACCCTATATCGAGCACACTATCGCGCTAACGCGTGAGGCTTACGGCCTCGCAAAAATCGAGGTTAAACCGTTTGATCCCGAGCAGGGACTGACTCTCGACTCGCTGCAGGCCAATCGGGCGACCATCGACAACATCCGGCTATGGGATGTGCAACCGCTGATGGATACTTATGCACAGTTGCAGGAGATCAGGACTTACTACAAATTTGTTTCGGTGGACATTGACCGCTATCAGCTTGACACCGGATACAGGCAGATCATGCTGTCGGCGCGTGAGCTGGACCCGGCGATGCTTCCGCCCAACGCCCAAACCTGGGTGAACCTGCACCTTATTTTTACTCACGGCATCGGCGTCGTGATGTCGCCAGTCACAGAGAAGTCCACCGAAGGCTTACCCTTCTTCTATCTGCGGGATATTCCGCCCGTCTCCAACGGCGCCCCGGCCATTCGCGAACCACGCCTTTATTTCAGTGAAGGCCGGCAGGACTATGTCATCGTGAACGGCAGTGTCGCTGAATTCGACTATCCCAACAGGCCGACCAATACCTACACGGCGTACAGCGGGCGCGACGGCGTCAACATCGGCAGTGTCGC
>NZ_JAFA01000037.1 GCF_000519185.1 Paraburkholderia nodosa DSM 21604
CTGGCCCGCGCGGCGGCTCTTCGCCGCGAGCGTGCCGTACACGAGCGTGAAGATCAGCGAAGCGACCATCGCCGCGAGCATGCGCAGCGTGGTGCGCATNGCGTACTCGGGCAGGTTCGCGGGATCGAGCGAGATGACCTGGGTCTTGAGCGTGGCGATGGGCGCCATGGTCTCGTGAAAGCCCACGGCCGCCATCGCGATCAGGCCGATCATCAGCGGGAACGCCACGAAGTCCCAGCGGTTCGGCAGCACGCGCCACGCCGAGGCGTTGGCCGTGCGGTTCAGGTTGAAGCTGAACTCCATTCAGACGCCCTCCGCGCCGGGTTTCAGAAAGGCGGACGACATAGCGTGCGTGCCGCAGGACAGGCGTTGCAGATACTGCGGGGATGGCGGATCGACAAAGGCAAGGCGCATGGACACAGAATTTCGTTGGCGTTGATGACACGGCGACGATGCCGCGGTGGTACGCACCGCCCGCGCCGCAGTTGCGGCTGACGATTGGCGACTGGGCTTGCCTCGACTGAAACGGCACGACACTACTACAACCTTCATGACACTCACAACCGCGTCCGGTACGCCGCGAAAACCAGACCACACGGGCTTTCGCAGCGCTTTCGCCGGCCTTCTGGAGAGCTTCCAGAGCGCGCCGCGAACGGCTTGTGCACGTCATCGTGATGACGCATCGATGACACCTTGATGACACAACGACGCCGCGTCTGACTCCACGCCTGCCTCATTCAGGCCGCCAGCGCCAGTGGGCGTCGCTTGCACGCCACACGCTGGCTCACGCGTGAACCCCGCGCACGAAACCGCTCTGTCCACACTTACGCCCCCTCCACTCCGCTCATCGCCGCATATCGCCGTGCTGACGGCATGCGGCTTGCATGTTAGCGATCCACGCTCGCGCCGCCGCCCGCTCGCGCCGCCTTGCAACGCCGCGCTGACGCTTCGAGAGCGGGCTCGCCAGCCCCGTTCGAGGGGTAAAATCGACACGCCCCGTCGGTGGCGCACCGACGCCCACGGGCGCCGATACCCACGCCTCAATACCACTCACGAACCAGAAGGCCGATGAACAGGAGACTCTTGCGTCAGGCAGCCGGACCCCTCGGGGTCGTGGTGGTCGCGCTCGTCTGCTGGGCGGCGGCCGACTGGCTCGCGGACCGCATGGTCCGCCAGGAGTTCGAGGCCGCGCTCGCCGCACAGCGCCAGATGATGCGCTCGGTCGTGGACAACATGGCCGAAGTGATCGCCAGCGACCTCGCCATGTCGCGCGCCATTCCGGCAACGATGGCAGAGACCCGCGTCGTCCAGCAGGCGCTTACCGAGGCCGCGCATTATGCCGCGTCGAGCGATTTGACGGAACTGGCGCGGCGCAAGGAGCTGCAAGGCGTGCCGGCGCTCGCCGGGGTCGACCGCTTTCTCCACGATGCCCAGGGCTTCTCCGGGCTCGATGCGATCTGGCTCGTCAACGCGAACGGCATCTGCATCGCCTCGAGCAATGCGCTCGAAAAAATCTCCTACGTCGGCGTGGACATGCGTCCGCGCGCGTATCTGAACGACACGCTGCTCGGGGCGTTCTCCGAAGCCTACGGCGTGGGCACGGCAAGCGGCGAGCCCGGCATTTTCGTCGCGGCGCCCGCCTATGACGACGGCCTGCTGGTCGGCGCCGTGGTCGCAAAGGTCAGCATCGCGCGGCTGCGCCACTGGGTGACCCACCCGGGCACCTTCGTCGCGGACAACAATGGCGTCATCATCATGGCCCACGACAGCGCGCTCGAAGGACGCGCCTTGCCGGGCTCGCACGTCGCCGAAATGAACGCGGTGGACCGCGTGAACACCTATCTGCGCGAGCGCTTCTCGCCGCTCGAGCTGGGCCCGGCATCGCAAACCGCATTGAGCGCAGCGCCGTGGATCCCGCGCGCCGACGCCGCGCAAATGATCGCGTCGCCGGGCCAACGCGCGCCAGCCCTCTACGAACAGCGCGGCGGCCTGAACTCCGGGCTCTCGGCGCATCTCGTGGATCCGGTCAATGCGTGGTCCGAGCTGATCGCGAACCATCAGCGCGACCGGCTTCTTATTTTCCTCACGCTCGCGGGCACGGCGGCGCTCGCGGCGGTGATCTCGGTCTCGTGGGTGCGCGAGCGGCGTCTTCACCATGCGAGCCGCGATCTCGCCGGGCAGCTGCAGGCCGCGAACGCCCTGCTCGCCGCCGAGGCGCGCCACGACGCGCTGACCGGCGCGCTCTCGCGGCGCTACTTCCTCGACCTGCTGCGCCGCGAGATCGACGCGGCCTACGCGGCAGGCAAACCGCTGTGCATGGCGATTGCCGACCTCGACTACTTCAAGCAGATCAACGACCGCTTCGGCCACCCGGCGGGCGACCGCGCGCTTCAGCATTTCGTGGAGACCTGCCGCGCGGAGCTGCGCGCCGACGACGCCGTCGGGCGCCTGGGCGGCGAGGAGTTCGGCATCCTGCTGCCCGCGACCTCGCTCGCCACGGGCCTTGCCGTGCTCGACCGCCTGCGCGAGCAGGTGAGCAAACGCATTTGCGCGGAACTGCCCGAGGAAGCAAGCGTGAGCGTGAGCATCGGCGTAACCGAACTTGCCGCCGCGCAGGATCAGCCCGAGCGTCTGATGAGCCGCGCCGACCTCGCGCTCTACATGGCGAAGGCGGCCGGGCGCGACCGTTGCGAGGCCATGACGGCCGAGGGCGTCGTGCCGCCGCGCGCCGCGGCGCCGACCTGGTGAGTGCGCAACGAGCTTGCGCAGTCGATCACACGAGGGATGCCCGTACGAGGCTGCGGGGCTCGCCCGGCTCAACCGGCGAGGCGCGGTATCATGGGATGAACGGTGCGCGCCAGTCCATACGGTGCGCATGACTCAAACGGCGCCACTTCGGTGTTCCGCACAAATCTGGAGGCATGCATGAAGGGAAATCTGGTCATTGTCTGCCGCGATCAGGATGCGCTCGCGTTCGACCAGTTGATGGTCGAGTACGGCGCGTTCCAGACGCGCCTGTCATCGACCGCGTGGTACCTGAAACTCGACGCCACGCCCGAGTTGATTCAGGAAGAGATTCTTGCCCGCCTCGGCAAGTACACCACGCACTACATCTTCGAGGCCGACACCGTGACCTACAACACGGTGGACAACGAGGCCGCCGCCGCGCTCGACACGCTCTTTACGGCCTGAGCGGCTGCGCCCAACCTGACCTGACTGAACCTGGCGTCGCTCTGGCGGCGCCTTCGGGCGAACGTCCGGCCAACCTCGTCAATACCAGCTCAGTACCAGGTCAAGCCCATCCGGCCATGTCCCACCTGTTCGGTGCGGGCTCCCGCCAAGGCAATTCCAACGCGATTTACCAGATCTGCGCCGCTTCGGTTACGGTGCGCTCCACCACGTCGAACGCAAACGTCATGCGCACCGCGAGCCCGCCGCTCTCGCCGTTGCCGATCGAGAGCTCGCCGCCCGCGCGGCGCACGAGCCGCTCGACGATCGCGAGGCCGAGGCCGCTGTGGCCGTTGCCGCCGCGCGCAGGGTCGAGGCGCACGAACGGCCGGCTCGCCTGCGTCAGATCCTGGTCGGGGATGCCCTTGCCGTGGTCGCGCACAGTGAGCGAGAAACCCGTCGGGCCGCGCTCGCTCTCGATCACGACGGGCGGTGCGCCGTACGCATGCGCGTTGTCGAGCAGGTTCGAGACCACGCGCTCGAGCGTGGCCGCGGGCAGACGAAACTCCGGACCCGCGCGCAGATGCGTTTCGATCGCAATCGCCTCGCCGCTCGCCGTGCGGTGGTTGCGCGCGATGCGCTCGCACTGGTCGTCGACCTCGACGGGCTCGCTGCGATCGGCGCCGTCGTGCGCGAACACAAGGAACTGGTCGACGATGTGCGCCATCGACTCGACGTCGCGCACCACGCCGTCGCGCACCTTTTGCTCGTCCATCATTTCGGCGCGCAGGCGCAGCCGGGCAAGCGGCGTCTTGAGATCGTGCGCAACGCCCGCCAGCATGACGGCGCGGTCTTTCTCGGTGCGCTCGACTTCCCTGACCATCTGGTTGAAACCCAGCGTGAGCTGACGCAGCTCGCGCGGCCCGCGCTCGGGCACGGGCGGCACGGGCTCGCCGCGGCCAAAGCGCCCGACGGCCTGCGCGAGCGCGCTCAGCGGCTGTTGCAGCATCCACGCGGCCACGAGCGCAGCGATCACGGCGGTGGCGAAAATGGTGATGACCCAGGGCAGAAACTTGTCGAGCGGCCGCATGATGCGCAGCGGCTGGCCCGGCAGGACGATCCAGCGGGCGTCCTGCGGTCCGCGCACCCAAAGCGTGGGCGGACCGCCGGGCGGCCCGACGCGCACGTCGGTGCCGGGCGGCATGCGATCGCGCACGTCGTCGATGAAACGGCGCAGCGGTTCGGGCATGCGTTCGGTGACCGGCGGCACGGCGGGACTCGCCGGATCGACGAGTTGCACGCGCGAAGGCAGCGGCTGGTCGGGCTCGCGCTCGACGTGCTGGCGCACCGCGTCGACAAGGAAGGTCGCTTCCTCGACGGCGTAGCGCGTTTGCATCTGATTGTGTTCGACGCGCATGAGCGTGAACCAGGCGACGTGCGACACCAGCAGAACGCCGATGAAGATGACCGCGAGGCGCCCGAACAGCGAATCAACCGGCCGGCGCATGGTTGCCCTGCTCTCCGTCGGGAACGAACACGTAGCCGCGCCCGCGCACGGTCTGAATGAAGCGCGGCGTGGACGGGTCGCTTTCGAGAATACGCCGCAGACGCCACACCTGCACGTCGATGCCGCGGTCGGTGCCGTCGTACTCGGGACCGTGCAGCAGTTCCAGCAGGCGCTCGCGCGTCAGCGTGCGCATGGGGTGGTTCACGAAAATCTTCAGGAGCGCGAACTCGCTGCCCGACAGCATGATGGGCTTGCCTTCCTGCTGCAACGTGCGCGACTGGAAGTCGAGCGTGAAGCGGCCGAACGCGTACGGTTCGCGCTGCTCGGGCGCCGCCGCCGAAGGCACCGTGCGGCGCCGGCGCAGCACCGCCTGCACGCGCGCGAGCAGTTCGCGCGGGTTGAACGGCTTGCCGAGATAGTCGTCCGCGCCGAGTTCGAGGCCGACGATGCGGTCCACGTCGTCCGCGCGCGCCGTGAGCATGATGACGGGGATGTCGTCGCCGGCTGCGCGCAGCTTGCGCAGCGCGGTCAGGCCGTCTACGCCCGGCATCATCAGGTCGAGCACGATCAGGTCCGGGCGCTCGCGCTCGAGCCGCCGCTCCAGCGAGCCGGCGTCGTGCAGCACCGAGACTTCCATGCCCTGGCGCGCGAGATAGTCGCGCAGGAGGTCGCGTAGTTCGAGGTCGTCGTCGACGACAAGGATTTGAGTAGCCATGGGATGAAGTGTAACGCGCGCGCACGGGCCGTTTGCTTACAGCTCTTCCAGCTGGGTTACGAGGTGTTACCGCGAAAGGCGTGTGTAATGTCGCGTAATCTCGGCGGCCCGCCGCGTAACACGCGCCGCCTGCCCGGTCGATACGCTAGGGACACCGGTTGCGAGCGCCACCACTTTCCAGGGCGCCGCGCCAGACCGGATAAAACCCTCATGGATTTGTCAGGAGCATCACCATGTACAAGACGACTTCGCGCCTTCTCGCTATCGCCGCTGCCTCGCTCGCGCTCACCGTGGGCGCCACCGCCGCCAACGCCCAGACCCCGCCGCCCCCGGGCGGTCCCGGCATGATGCACGGCGGTCCGGGCATGCATGGCGGCCCCGGCATGCACGGCGACTTCATGCTCGGCTTCAAGAAGCTGCACGACAAGCTGAACCTGAACGCCGCGCAGGAAAAGCAATGGCAGGCCGCGCTCGACACGATGAAGCAGAACGGTCAGGCCATGCGCAAGAATCATGAACAGATGAAGCAGCAGTTCGATTCGATGAAGAACCAGCCGATCCTCGACCTGAACGCCATGCACACGGCGCACGAGCAGGTCGAGCAGCAGAACCAGCAGCTGCGCGAGCAAACCACGCAAGCGTGGCTCGCCTTCTATAACGGCCTGAACGACCAGCAGAAGACGACCGTGAGCACCGCGATCAAGGAGCGCTTCGCGAAGATGGAGCAGCGCCACGAGCAGATGCGTGAGCGCTGGGAGCAGCACCACAAGGGCGGCGCTTCGGCACCGGCCGCGCAGCAGTAATCGCGCCGTTCACGCGCCGCCTCGCTGCGGCGCGCCGATACACAATCGCGCTCAAACGCGCGACAAAGCGCCGCGGGATTCGCACCCCGCGGCGCTTTTTTCATGGCGCGGACGGTTGCCGGCCTTGCCGCCGCTCAAAGGGTCAGGCGAGATCGAACAGCAGCACTTCGGCCGCTGTGCCCCTCGCGAGCGTGACGCCCGCCTCGGCCTCGATCATCGCGGCATCGCCGGCTTCGAGGCGCTGGCCGTTCACGTCCAGCGCGCCGCGCGCGACATGCAGATAGACGCGCCGCCCGGCGGGCACCGCATACTCGACGCGCTCCTCGCCGTCGACGAGGGCCGCGTAGATCGAAGCATCCGACTGCACGGTCACCGAGCCGTCGCGCCCGTCGGGCGAAGCGACGAGGCGCAGCCGCCCGCGCTTGTCGGCGTCGTCGAAACGCTTTTCCTCGTAGCCTGGCGCCCCGCCCCGCTCGCGCGGCAGCAGCCAGATCTGCAGCAGGTGCGCTTCCTCTTCCTTCGAGCCATTGAACTCGCTGTGCATCACGCCCGTGCCGGCGCTCATGCGCTGCACGTCGCCGGGGCGGATGGTCGAGCCGTTGCCCATGCTGTCGCGGTGTGCGAGTGCGCCGGAAAGCACATAGGTCACGATCTCCATGTCGCGGTGGCTGTGCGCGCCGAAGCCCTGGCCGCCCGCGATACGGTCGTCGTTGAGCACCCGCAGCGCACCATAGTGCATGTGCGCTTCGTCGAAATAGTCGGCAAACGAAAAACTGTGGTACGAGTCGAGCCAGCCGTGGTTGGCGTGGCCGCGTTCGTCGGCGCGTCGGATAGTCAGCATGGCAATCTCCGGTCAATCATGTCGATATCAGAAGGTAAGGGCGGCGGCCCGCTTGCACAATCCGCAGCGGCGCACCGCATCGTTTCGCCAGCAACATCAATGGGCTGCGCTGCCAGCGTCGCCCTGCGTCAGACCCGCACGGCCTCCGGCTTCGGGTAAAATACCGCGCTTTTCGGCCAGCGCGAGCCTGATGGCCCGGGATGAACACTCCGTGGCGGCTACCCCGCCCCGCCAGCGCGCGCTGCCACCGGGGCCGGAGCGCGTCGCGCTTTCCGACCCGCATTTTTGATCGCCTAGAATGGCGGCCAACGGCCACGAGCCGGTCCGCCTTGCGTCGGCCGCGCGCCCCTTACCGCGCCGCGCCACCCGTATCAGTCGTGCATGGGACGGAGTCAGTGCTAAAAAAGCACTCGCTCCGGCTCGACAGGAGAATGATGAAGAAGTTTGCAGTGTGCGTGGCGCTCGCCCTGATCGCGGGCAGCGCCGCCGCCAAAGAGTGGAAAACCGTGCGCATCGGCGTGGACGCCAGCTATGCGCCGTTCGAATCCAAAGCGCCGAACGGACAGATCGTCGGCTTCGATGTCGACCTCACGAAAGCCCTGTGCGCGCGCATGAACGTGAAGTGCGTCTGGGTCGAGAACGACCTCGACGGCATTATTCCCGCGCTCAAGGCCCGCAAGTTCGACGCGATCGTGTCGTCGCTGACCATCACGCCGCAGCGCGCCCAGCAGATCGACTACTCCGCGAAGATGTTCGATGCGCCCGCACGCATGCTCGCGCGCACGGGCTCGCCGCTTCTGCCCACGCCGGCTTCGCTCAAGGGCAAGAACGTGGGCGTCGAGCAGGGCTCGACCCAGGAAGCGTACGCAAAGGCGCACTGGGCGCCGCAGGGCGTGAACGTGATCTCGTACCAGAATCAGGATCAGGTCTACCAGGATCTGTTAGCCGGGCGCCTCGACGCCACGCTGCAAGACGAGGTCCAGGCGGATTTCGGCTTCCTGAAAACGCCGCGCGGCAAAGGCTTCGCGTGGGCGGGCCCGGAAGTGGAAGACCCGGCGACGATCGGCGACGGCACCGCGATCGGCCTGCGCAAGGATGACGCCGAACTCAAGACGAAGTTCAACACGGCGCTGGCCGCGATTCATGCCGACGGCACGTTCGACAAGATCGCGAAGCAGTACTTCGACTTCGATATCTACAAAGGCAAGTGAACGGGAAAGCACACGCAGGTAAATAAACAACGAGACACCACCGCTCGCGCCTCGCGCCACGACACATCAAAAGCCCCGGGGGCTCCCCGATAGACCGCCACCGGGCTTCGTATACAGTCACAGGCGCGCTCACGAGCGCAATCGCATCGGCCGCGCGCGAATATGCTAAAAACCGCGCGGCCATGAACGGATTTGAACCGCGGCAGACAAGCGCCGCGCCTTTCGCGGTGTGAGAAGCGCACCGTCAAGGACTTGCCCATGTTTCTTCAAGGCTACGGCCCGCTGATCCTCGCCGGCACCTGGCAGACCGTCAAGCTCGCCGTGCTGTCGCTCGCGCTCTCGTTCGTGCTCGGGCTGATCGGCGCGGCGGCCAAGCTCTCCAAAAACCGCGTCGCGCACGGCGCGGGCACGCTCTACACCACGCTCATTCGCGGCGTGCCCGATCTCGTGCTCATGCTGCTGCTCTTCTACAGCATCCAGATCTGGCTGAACAACCTCACCGACATGCTCGGCTGGGATCAGATCGACATCGATCCGTTCCTCGCGGGCGTGGTCGTGCTCGGCTTCATCTACGGCGCGTACTTCACCGAGACGTTCCGCGGCGCGTTCCTCGCCGTGCCACGCGGCCAGCTCGAAGCGGGCCACGCCTACGGCATGACGGGCTGGCAGGTGTTCACGCGCATCATGTTCCCGCAGATGATGCGCTTCGCGCTGCCCGGCATCGGCAACAACTGGCAGGTGCTCGTGAAGTCCACGGCGCTCGTCTCGATCATCGGCCTCGCCGACGTCGTGAAGGCCAGCCAGGACGCCGGCAAGGGCACGCTGCGGTTCTTCTTCTTCACGCTGCTCGCCGGCGCGATCTATCTCGTCATCACCACGGTCTCCAACTTCGTGCTGATGTATCTCGACAAGCGCTACTCCACCGGTGTGCGCAAGGCGGATCTCTGAATCGCGCGAGGCCAAGACCATGCAAGACTTCGTCCAACTGATCCAGCAATACTGGCGCAACTATCTCTTCTCCGACGGCTACCATTTCAGCGGCGTGGCCATCACGCTGTGGCTGCTCGTCATCTCGATCGGGCTCGGCTTCTGCCTCTCGGTGCCGCTCGCCGTGGCCCGCGTGTCGAAGAAGAAGTGGCTCGCCGCGCTCGTGTGGCTCTACACGTACATCTTCCGCGGCACGCCGCTCTACGTGCAGCTGCTGCTGTGCTACACGGGCCTCTACAGCCTCGAGATCGTGCGCAACCACGAACTGACGAGCGCGTTCTTCAGAAGCGGCATGAACTGCACGCTGCTGGCGTTCACGCTCAACACCTGCGCGTACACGACCGAAATCTTCGCGGGCGCGATCAAGGCCACGCCCTATGGCGAGATCGAGGCCGCACGCGCTTATGGCATGTCGCAATTCACGCTGTACCGGCGCGTGATCCTGCCTTCGGCGCTGCGCCGCGCCCTGCCGTACTACAGCAACGAAGTCATTCTGATGCTGCACGCAACGACCGTGGCCTTCACGGCCACCGTGCCGGACATCCTGAAGATCGCGCGCGACGTGAACTCGGCGACGTATCAGTCGTTCGGCGCGTTCGGCATCGCCGCGCTGTTGTACCTGATCATTTCTTTCACGCTCGTGTGGCTGTTCCGCCGCGCGGAGCGCCGCTGGCTCGCATACCTGCGACCGCAAGGCAAGTGAGCCCGCGAGGGCGTGTTTAAAGGTCAATTGATGAATTCCCAGAAGCAGAAGCTGTTCGTCGACTCCATCCACAAGAAGTACGGCGACAACGAAGTCCTCAAGGGCGTGTCCCTGAAAGCCAATGCCGGCGACGTGATCAGCGTGATCGGCTCGTCCGGATCGGGCAAGAGCACGATGCTGCGTTGCATCAACTTCCTCGAGCAGCCCAACGCCGGGCGCATCGTGGTGGATGGCGAGGAAGTCGCCACGCGCGCGGACAAGCGCACGGGCGCACTTCACCCCGCGGACGCGAAGCAGCTCCAGCGCGTGCGCACCAAGCTCGCCATGGTGTTCCAGCACTTCAACCTGTGGTCGCACATGTCGGTGCTCGAGAACGTGATCGAGGCGCCCGTGCACGTGCTGGGCTTGTCGCGCAAGGAAGCCGAAGATCGCGCGCGCACCTATCTGGAGAAGGTCGGTCTCGCGCCGCGCGTGGAGAAGCAATACCCCTCGCACCTCTCGGGCGGTCAGCAGCAGCGTGTGGCGATTGCCCGCGCGCTCGCCATGCACCCCGACGTCATGCTGTTCGACGAGCCCACTTCGGCGCTCGACCCCGAGCTCGTGGGCGAAGTGCTCAAGGTCATGCAGAAGCTCGCCGAGGAAGGCCGCACGATGATCGTGGTCACACACGAAATGGGTTTCGCGCGCAACGTTTCGAACCACGTCATGTTCCTGCACAAGGGGCTCGTGGAAGAGGAAGGCCAGCCGGCCGATGTCTTCGCCAATCCGAAGAGCGAGCGCCTGCGCCAGTTCCTTTCGGGCAGCCTCAAGTAAGACGACTCGCAGGGTCGCCGCCTTTCGGCGATGTAGTAAAAGTAGTTTTACAAGGCGCTTACAGCGCCTTTTCTTTTTGGATCTTTCACCCTCGAAAAGCGGGCTGTTTATGTCTAAAAACGGCGTTTTTCGCATTACTCCTTGTGAAATCTCCCGTCAATAGTGGCAATCCTGAACTCAGCCATTCGATTGACGTGAGTCCCTTGTCCCGCAAGGTTTTCGATCTGTTTGTAGTACCTCTCTGACCACCATCCAGGAAGACCATATTGCAATTTGACGACATCCCGGGGTGCGAGCACGAATTAGTTCGCCAGCGCGGACCTTTTTTGCTAAATTAGTAACCAAAGTAGCAAAACAAAGTTCATTAAAAGTAGTTTCACTTCAAAAAGAACGGGAGATGCCAGTCAACCAGGGGACCTGCATGACGACCCAGCCTGGGTCATGCAGCGGCACCAGCCCGTACGCCGGTCCTCGGGGTAATTCTCCCTTACGCGACGATTTCTGTTCGCAGCGCCGCCAAGCGCACGGACGTCTTTCGCAGTACTAAGGTTGACTCTTTGACAGGGTATGGAGGAGAAGATGAAGAAAGCTTTGCTCGCCGCAGCATTGATGTCGGCTGGCGTGATCGCGCATGCACAAAGCAGCGTCACGCTCTACGGCCGCCTGGACATGGGTGTGGCGTATATGAACGGCATTGGTGCCGGTGGCACCTCGACGACTCCGGCCACGCACGGCTCGAGCCAGGTTCAGCTCGAAAGCGGCTACTGGGGCACCAGCCTCTGGGGCATGAAGGGCGTTGAGGACATCGGTGGCGGCAACAAGGTTCTGTTCCACCTGGAAGGCAGCTTCAGCACCGCGAACGGCTCGCTCGGCTCGGCCGGCTCGCTCTGGAATCGCTGGGCGACTATCGGAGTCGCGAACGACCAGTTCGGTACGCTGCTCGCTGGCCGCATGCTGTTCATCTCCAACGGCATTTGGGACTTCGACCCGTTCGGTCAGTCGAACTGGTCGTCGGCTTCGATGGTCCGTGGCCGCAACTGGCCGCAATCGAGCAACAACATTTCGTACCAGTCGCCGAACTGGATGGGCTTCGACGTGTACGGCCAGTACGCGTTCTCGAACGCGACGAACTGGAACGGCAACGGCTCGACGAGCCAGGGTCGCGAAGCCGGCCTGCAGCTCACCTACACGAGCTCGCTGTTCCAGATCCGCGGTCTGTATGACGAAATCCGCAATCCGGACAACGGCCAACTGGGCGGCGTGTACAACGCGCTCAACGGCGCCAATGCTCCTGTCGGCGCTACGCAGGCAAACGGCAACGGCGTGTTCGCGTACTCGCGTGACTACATGGCCATGTTCAACCTGTTCCTCGGCGCATTCAAGGTTCAGGGCGGCTATGAAGCCATCCGTTCGTCGGGCATGAACCCGGGCATCATCGGCCAGCCGACCACGCTTGACCACGAATGGGGCGGTGTGACGTGGCAAATGACGCCGGCTGCAGCGCTGATCGCCGCGGTCTACCACGTCAATGCGAACAACGGCGGCGGCAACGCCACGCTGTACACGGTTGGTGGTTCGTACAACCTGTCCAAGCGCACGCTGCTCGACATCCAGGCAGGCACGGTGCAGAACAGCAAGACGGCCAACTTCGGCCTGAACGCCAACAACTTCGGTACGACGGCAGCCACCGGCAACCCGGTCCCGGGCCACAGCCAGGTTGGCGTGTACGCAGGTATCCAGCACTCGTTCTAATTTGAAGCGAGTGTAGAAAGAACAGCTACATCGACGTTTTCACGCTGCTGCGAGAGGCGCGTATCGGTGCGATGTCCGAAAGGGTATCGCACCGTTTTTTATGCTGGGGACGGGCCGCGCAGGCGGCGCCGTCCCCTTTTCTATTGGTGCATCAGGTGCTTCGTGTACTTCGGGGGCCGGCCGTGCAACGCGGGCGGCCTCAAACCGCCGCTTCGTTTTCCTCGCCCGTGCGGATGCGGATCACGCGCTCCACGTCGGTCACGAAGATCTTGCCGTCGCCGATCTTGCCGGTGCGCGCCGCGCCGATGATCGCGTCGATCACCTGGTCGGCCTGGTCGCTCGCGACCACCACCTCGATCTTCACTTTCGGCAGGAAGTCGACCACGTATTCGGCGCCGCGGTAGAGCTCCGTGTGGCCCTTCTGGCGGCCGAAGCCCTTGACCTCGGTGACGGTCAGGCCCGTGAGGCCCACTTCGGCGAGCGCCTCGCGCACTTCGTCGAGCTTGAACGGTTTGATCACGGCAGTAATACGTTTCATGGCGAACCTCGTCTCGTTATCGGATTTGTCGGAAATTTCGGAACCTATCGGGATTCTACGCTGTGCAGCCGAGGCTCACGCCGAGGGCTTGCCCGCAGGCGCCGCGCTCGCCCTGCCCGCTTCATCGGGCACGCGCTCCAGATCGGCGAGCCAGACCACCGATTCCGAATCGCTTGGCGCGCGCCAGTCGCCGCGCGGCGACAGTGAGCCGCCCGAGCCGACCTTCGGCGCATTCGGAATGCAGGTGCGCTTGAACTGGCTCTGGCGGAAGAAGCGGTCGAGGAAAATGCGCAGATTGCGCTTGATCGACGCGAGATCGTACTGATTGCGCGCGACCTTCGCGTTCTCGGGCCACGCGCCCGCTTCGCGGTCACCCCACGCGTGGCGCGCGAGGAACGCGACCTTCGAAGGCGCGAAGCCAAAGCGCAGCGTGTAGTAGAGGTTGAAGTCCTGCAGCTCGTAGGGGCCGATCGTGCTCTCGGTTTTCTGCTCGGGCGCGCCATCGGACTTGCCGGGGATCAGCTCCGGGCTGATGTCGGTCGCGAGAATCGCTTCGAGGACGTCGCGGCCGCTCTCCCCGTTCTGGCCAATCTGGCCCGTTTCGGCCACCCAGCGCACGAGGTGCGTGATGAGCGTTTTCGGCACGCTCGCATTCACGTTGTAGTGCGACATGTGATCGCCCACCCCGTATGTGCACCAGCCGAGCGCAAGCTCGGAGAGATCGCCCGTGCCGATCACGATCGCGTGATTGAAGTTGGCGAGGCGGAACAGGTGATTCGTGCGCTCGCCGGCCTGCACGTTTTCGAAAGTGATGTCGTAGCTTTCCTTGCCTTCCGAGTACGGATGGCCGAGGTCTTCGAGCATCTGCATGCAGCTCTGGCGAATGTCGATTTCGCGCGCCGTGCAGCCCACGAGCGCCATCAGTTCGCGCGCCTGGCGCAGCGTGCGCTCGCTCGTGGCGAACCCCGGCATGGTGTACGCGAGGATGTTCGCGCGCGGCAGCCCGAGGCGATCCATCGCCTTCGCGCAGACGAGCAGCGCATGCGTGGAGTCGAGCCCGCCCGAGACGCCAATCACCACCTTCTTGATGCCCGCCTGCGAAAGCCGCTGCACGAGCGCCTGCACCTGGATGTTGTAGACCTCGTTGCAGCGCTCGTCGCGCCGCTTCGGATCGGCCGGCACGTAGGGGAAGCGCTCCACGCGGCGCGTGAGCGCGAGCGTTTCGCGCTGCCATGCGCCCTCGCCCGCCAGCTCGCACGAAATCACGCGAAACTTCGCGACTTCATCGGCGTGGCGGCGGATCGAATCGCCGAACGTGGTCTGGCGGATGCGCTCCTGCTGCAGCCGCGCGAGATCGACATCGGCGAAAATGAGGTGCGAGTCGTCGGAGAAGCGCTCCGACTGTGCGAGCAGCTCGCCGTTTTCGCACACGAGCGCGTGGCCGTCCCAGGCCATGTCGGTGGTCGATTCGCCCTTGCCCGCCGAGGTGTACAGATACGCGGCGAGACAGCGCGCCGACTGTTGCGACACCAGCTGCTGCCGGTAGCCCGCCTTGCCCACCACGACGTTCGATGCAGAAAGATTGACGAGCACCGAAGCGCCCGCGAGCGCCGCGAACGACGACGGCGGGATCGGCACCCAGACGTCCTCGCAGATCTCCACGTGAAAACGCAGACCCGCGACCTGCGGCACCTCGAACAGCAGGGACGCGCCGAACGGCACGTCCGCGCCGGCGAGGCGCACTGTGTCGGTGCTCGCGCTTTCGGCGGCGCTGAACTGGCGCGGCTCGTAGAATTCGCCGTAGTTCGGCAGGAAGCTCTTTGGCACGACGCCCGCCACACGCCCGCCCGCCACGACCGCCGCGCAATTGAAAAGCGAATGCCCCGCGCGCACCGGCAGCCCCACGATCATCACGAGCGGCAGCGCCGCCGACGCTTCCACGATCTGCGCGAGCGCGCGCTCGCAGGCGTCGAGCAACGCTTGCTGATGGAACAGGTCGTCGCAGGTATAGGCCGAAAGCCCAAGCTCGGGGAACGCGACGAGCGCCGCGCCCTGCGCGGCGGCCGCGCGCGCGAGCGCGAGCGTCTCGCTGGCGTTGAATGCGGGATCGGCCACACGGCAGCGCGGCACGCCCACGGCCACGCGCGCAAAGCCGTGCGTATAGAGATTGAAGAAGCGCTCTTTCATTTCGATAACCTTGAGGCGGGCGCGCTGCGCACGAAAGCGCACGCTCTGACGTTCGGGCTGCTTGATGCCGCTTTGAAACCGCTCGATGCTGCCTGGCTCACGCCGCTGCACGAAGCGCGGCGGTCCTCACCCGCTCGGGACGTTTGCTTTACCATGACCGTTTGCCGCGGCAGGCGCTGCTGAAACACCCAAGCCGCATCCCACGCCAACGGGCACGCATGAAACAGGAACATTTCGATTATCGCACGGGCATCCTCGGCTCACTGTCCGAGGTCGACGCCGCCGAATGGAACGCGCTGCTCGCACGCCAGGCGCAGCCTACGCCCTTTTTGCGCCACGAATTCCTCGCGGCGCTCGACGCCACGCGCTGTACCACGCCGAACGAGGGCTGGGCCGCGCAATTCGTCACGCTCACCGACACGCGCACGGGCCGCCTCGCCGCCGCCGCGCCCGTGTATCTCAAGGGCCACTCATACGGCGAGTACGTGTTCGACTGGGCCTGGGCCGACGCATACAAGCGCAACGGCCTCGAGTACTACCCGAAGCTCCTGTGCGCCGTGCCGTTCACGCCGGTCCAGGGCACGCGCCTGATCGCCGCCGACGCAACCGCGCGCCGCCATCTGGCCGCGACGCTGCTCGCCTTCGCCGAGCAGGCCGACGTCTCGTCGCTGCACGTGCTCTTCCCGACCGCCGAAGACGCCGAGGCGCTGACCGGCCTCGGCATGATGCAGCGCGAAGGCGTGCAGTTTCACTGGCTCAACGACGGCTATCGCGACTTCGACGATTTCCTCTCGACTCTCGAACAGAAGAAGCGCAAGAACATCCGCGCCGAACGGCGCAAGGTGCACGAGGCGGGGGTGACGATGCGGCGCGTGCGCGGCGAGGACATCAGCGACACCGAATGGCGCTTTTTCAGCCGCTGCTACCGGCAAACCTACCGCGAGCATTTCTCTTCGCCGTACCTGAATCTCGACTTCTTCCGCATGATCGGCGAAACGATGCCGGAGAATCTGCTGCTCGTGATCGCCGAGCGCGAAGGCAAGCCGATCGCGAGTTCGCTCGTGGTCTGGCAGCGCGGTGAGAACGGTCGAGGCGGCACGCTCTATGGCCGCTACTGGGGCGCGCTCGAACACGTGCCCTGCCTGCACTTCGAGACCGCGTATTATCAGCCGCTCGAATTCTGCATCGAGGAAAAGCTCGACGTCTTCGAAGGCGGCGCGCAAGGCGAACACAAGATGGCGCGCGGTTTCCTGCCCACCGCCACGCGCTCGGCGCACTGGCTTGCCCATCCTGCGTTCTCCGATGCCGTCGCGCGCTTTCTCGAAAGCGAGACGAACCACATTCACGCCTACATGCACGAGCTCAATGAGCGCAATCCTTTTCGCGCGTGATTCGAGCGTGACTCGACCGTAAAACTCGCGCGGTGCGTGCCCTGAGACACGCTCGCCCATAACGATCATCGCTTCCAGAACTATGCCGTGGTTCCTCTACATGCTCGAATGCGCCGACGGCAGCGTCTACACGGGCATCGCCATTGACGTCGCCGCCCGCTTCGCCCAGCACGCGAGCGGCACGGGCGCGCGTTACACGCGCTCGCGCAAGCCGGTACAGGTACTCGCGCAATTCGAGTTCGCCGACCGGGCGCGCGCCTCGAGCGCCGAGTACTGGGTCAAGCGCCTGACCCCGCGCGAAAAGCGCGCGCTCGCGGCCGGCGTGCGCACGCTCGAATCGGTCCTGCCCCCGCCACCCCCACCGGCCCCGGAAACCGCCCCGGAAACCGCAGCGCCAGAATGAGCAAACGTCTCGCCAAACGAGCGTTTGCTCTTTTCATCGAACGCGTCGACTAAAGCCTAAAGCCGCCGCAGCCCTCGCCGTTATTCACCACAAGACGCCGGTCTTAGCCCCCGGCGTGCGCTCTCATTTCACCTTGCAAGCCGAAGGAACCGGTGAAGCATGAAGAGACCCATTAAAACGGAGACGAGCCGGCTTGCCCCCGGTTGGCACGGATTGCGGCGCACGACCGCGGTCCTGCTGCCGCTATGGCTGCTCGCTGCCGTCATGGCGGTGATCGCCGCGGTCAGCCTCGCGATCATGTCGATCCTGCTTGCGTATGTGGCGGGGGAAAGCAGCTGGTCGAAAGGCCAGAAGGACGCGGTTCACGCGCTGGAGCGCTACGCGCGCACCGGCGACGAGGCGGACTACCGCACGTTCCTCGCCGGCATTGCCGTGCCGCTCGGCGACCGCGCGGCCAGGCTGGAGATGAACCGCGCGCAGCCGGACACCGCAGCAATCCGGCACGGCTTCGAACTGGGCCGCATCGCGCCCGCCGACATCGACGGCATGACCTGGGGCTACCGCACGCTCAAGAACACGCCATGGATGCGCCCGGCCGTGGCGTTCTGGGACATCGGCGACCGCTATATTCTGCGTCTTGCCGATACCGGCGAACGCCTGCACGCGCTCGTGCAGGCGGGCAAACTGCACGCGCCCGAATCCGCCAGCCTCGTGCACGAGCTGCGCGAGATCGACAGCCAGCTCGCGCCTGTCGAAAGCGGCTTCTCCCGCTCGCTCGACGACGCGGCGCGCGCCACACGCTCGCTCCTCACGCTCGCGCTCGCCGCCTCCGCAATCGTGCTGCTCGGCGTGTTCTCGCAATTCATCCGCCGCGCGCTCGCGCGCAGCGACCGCCTCGAAGCCGAAGTGCGCAAGAACGAGGAGCGCCTCACGCTAGGCTTTGAAGGCATCAACGCCGGACTCTGGGACTGGGAGGTCGGCAGCCGGCAATGCTACTTCTCGAACTGGCTCTACGAGCAGCTCGGCTACGACGTGGGCACGCGCTTTGAAAGCGACACGGGCCTCACCCAGCTCGTCCACCCGGATGACCTCACGCTCGTGCGCCACGCGCTGCGCCAACACCTTGCGCGCGCAACGACTTTCGACGTGGAGTTTCGTCTGCGCACGCTCGCGGGCAGCTACTGCTGGTGTCGCGCGCGCGGCCAGGCGGTGCGCGACGCGCGCGGACGCGCCGTGCGCATGGTCGGTTGCCTGTTCGACATTTCCGAGCTGAGGACTGCCGAAGCGACGGCCTATACCGAACGCGAACTGGCGGAGGTCACACTGGCCTCGATCGGCGAAGCCGTGATCCGCACCGACGAGCACGCACGCGTGACCTACTGCAACGCGGTGGCCGAACGCATGCTCGGCCGCGCCGTCGCCGAGATGCTCGCGCAGCCGTTCGACGCGATCTGCGACCTGCGCAACGACGCGCACGAACCACAGCGCTTCGACATCCTGATGAATTCACAGGCGACAGGGAACGCAGGCGGCGCGAGTCTGCACGTAACGCGTCCGAACGGCTCGCGCCTCGCCGTCGACTACTCGGTGTCGAAGCTGCGCGACGCGCAACGCCGCGTGATCGGCACCGTCATCGTGCTCTACGACGTGAGCGCACTGCGCGAGCATGCCGCCCGCCTCGCCTACCAGGCGACCCACGACGAGCTGACCGACATCTACAACCGCCGCGAGTTCGAGCGGCGCCTCGCCGCGTTGCTCGACGACAGCGCGAGCGCACCACCCGGACAGCCTGGTCACGCGGTCATGTTTCTCGACCTCGACCAGTTCAAGGTCGTCAACGACACCTGCGGCCACTCGACCGGTGACGAGCTGATCCGCCAGGTCTGCCGCGTACTCAAAAGCGAGTTGCGCGGCGAGGACATCATTGCGCGCCTGGGCGGCGACGAATTCGGCGTCGTGCTGCCGCACTGCACGGTGGCGCACGCGTCGCTGCTCGCGGAGAACCTGCGTGCGGGCATTGCCGCGATCCGCTTCACGGGCGCGGGGCGCATCGTGCAGACGAGCGTGAGTATCGGCCTCGTCGGCGACGCGGCGGGGCTCGTTTCCGTGAAGGAGGTGATGAAGGCCGCGGACGTCGCGTGCTACATGGCGAAGAAGAAAGGCCGCAACCGCGTGCACCGCTTTCGCTATGACGACGAGGAACTCTCGCAAACGCACGCGCAGATGGCGTGGGTCTCCGACATCAAGGCGGCGCTCGAAAACGGCCAGTTCTGTCTCTTCGGCCAGAAGATTCTCTCGCTCGCACCGGCGTCGGCGGCCGACGACACGCACGTCGAACTGCTGTTGCGCATGCAGTCCGCCTCAGGCGCGCTCGTCGAGCCTTCCGCGTTCATCGGCGCGGCCGAGCGCTTCGACCTCATGCCGGCCATCGACCGCTGGGTAATCGCGAGCGCATTCGCAATGATTGCCGAAGGCACGCACGATTACGGCACCTGGTCGATCAACCTCTCGGGCGCCTCGCTCGGCGACGAGCAGCTCGCCGACTATATCGAGGATCAACAGCGCATCTGGTCGATCCCGTTCGAGCGCGTGTGCTTCGAGATCACCGAAACCGCCGCGATCACGAACCTGAACGAGGCGATCGCCCTCATCGAACGCCTGCGCGCGCAGGGCTGCCGCTTCGCGCTCGACGACTTCGGCGCGGGCATGTCGTCGTTCAACTACCTCAAGCATCTGCACGTCGATTATCTGAAGATCGACGGCAGCTTCATACGCGGCATCATCGACAGTCCGCTGGACCAGGCCATCGTGCGATCGATCAACCAGGTCGCGCACGCGGCGGGCAAGCTGACGATCGCCGAGTGCGTGGAGGACGCCGCCATCGTGGACTGGATGATCGCGATGGGCGTGGACTACGCGCAGGGCTACGGCGTGGGCAGGCCCGCGCGGCTCGACATCCTGCGCGGGCCCGAGCTGCGCGACGTCGCCGAAGTGGGTTGATCGAGCGCCCATGAAAAAACCGCACGGCCTTGACAGGCACGTGCGGTTTTCGATCGACCCTGCAGCGCGATTTACTTCTTGAAGTTCGCGACGCCTTCGGTGATTTCCTTGTGGGCGGCTTCGATGCCGACCCAGCCTTCGACCTTGACCCACTTGCCCTTTTCGAGCGCCTTGTAGTTCTCGAAGAAGTGCTTGATCTGGTCCTTCAGGTACTCGGGCACATCGTCGAGCGACTTGAGGTTGGCCGTCATCGGGCAGACCTTGTCGTGCGGGACTGCGATCAGCTTCGCGTCGACGCCCGACTCGTCGGTCATCTGCAGCATGCCGAGCGCGCGCGAGCGCACAACCGAGCCTGCCAGCAGCGGGAACGGCGTGATCACGAGCACGTCGACCGGGTCGCCGTCGCCGGAGAGCGTCTGCGGAATGAAGCCGTAGTTCACGGGATAGCGCATACCCGTGCCGACGAAACGGTCGACGACGAGCAGGCCCAGGTCCTTGTCGGCTTCGTATTTCACCGGATCGCTTTGCGCGGGAATCTCGATGATCACGTTGAAGTCTTGCGGCAGATCCTTGCCGGCGGGGACATTTGCAAAGCTCATGAGCGCTCTCTGTTGAGAAGGGAAAAAATCGACGGCTCGCGCGGAAAAACGGCGCGGAACCGAACGTCGCGGACGTTGGAGGATGGACGCCATTATAGCCAATCGGCCAGGGCGGCCGGCAGTTCGGCCCAGGGCTTTCCCGCACGCAGATGAAGTGTCTGCTGAATTCCTGCGCGTGGCGCCCGCAATTGGCGCGATAATCGACCTGCCGGCGCGGCCTTCCATCGGGCGATCCGAGGCACGCTTCGGCGACGTTTCCCGTTTTGCGTTTCCCTCCCTCGTTTCACCCCCATTTACGAGGCGCATGCATGGAAGAAGCGAAGCACTTCATCGGCGGCGAATGGCAATCGCCCGCCAGCGGCGAGACGCTCGCCGCGATCGATCCCTCCACCGGCCAGCCCTTCGCGCAGCTCGCGCGCGGCAATGCCACCGACATCGACTCGGCCGTCACCGCCGCACGCAAAGCCTACGAGGGCGCCTGGGGCGCACTGAGCGCCACTGAGCGCGGGCGAGTGCTGTTCGCACTCTCGGGCCTCGTCGGCCAGCACAAGGAAGCACTCGCGCAGCTCGAAGCGCGCGACACCGGCAAGCCGCTCACTCAGGCGCGCGCCGACGCCGCTGCGCTCGCGCGCTATTTCGAGTTCTACGCAGGCGCCGCCGACAAGCTGCACGGCGAAACGCTGCCCTACCAGGCCGGCTACACGGTGCTCACGGTGCGCGAGCCGCACGGCGTGACGGGCCACATCGTGCCCTGGAACTACCCGATGCAGATCTTCGGCCGCAGCGTGGGCGCGGCGCTCGCCACCGGCAACGCGTGCGTGGTGAAGCCCGCCGAGGACGCCTGCGTGTCGCTGCTGCGCGTGGCCGAACTCGCGCGCGAAGCCGGTCTGCCCGCCGGCGCGCTCAACATCGTCACCGGGCTCGGGCATGAGGCGGGCGCGGCGCTCGCGGGGCATCCGGGTATCGACCACATCTCGTTCACGGGCTCGCCGCAAACGGGCAAGCTCGTCGCGCAGATGGCCGCCGAACACCACGTGCCCGTCACGCTCGAACTGGGCGGCAAGTCGCCGCAAATTGTCTTCGCCGATGCCGATTTCGACGCCGCGCTGCCCGTGCTCGTCGCCGCGATCGTGCAGAACGCGGGGCAGACCTGTTCGGCGGGCAGCCGCGTGCTGATCGAGCGCGGCGCCTATGAGCCGCTCATCGACCGGCTCGCCGCGTCGTTTGGCAAGTTGCGCGTGGGCCCGGCCAGTGCCGATCTCGACTGCGGCCCGCTCATCAACGAGAAGCAGCGCCAGCGCGTGCGCGGCTTTCTCGACGAAGCGGCCGCGAGCCGCATCGCCACGGCGGCGAGCGGCCGGCTCGAAGCCGATGCGCCCAGCGGCGGCTTCTACGAAGTCCCGACGCTCCTGCGCGACGTGCCGCCGCAAAGCCGCCTCGCTCAGGAGGAAGTGTTCGGCCCGGTGCTCGCGGCCATGCCCTTCGAGAGCGAGGAAGAAGCGCTCGCGCTCGCCAACGGCACGCCTTATGGCCTCGTCGCCAGCATCTGGACGCGCGACGGCGCGCGCCAGATGCGTCTCGCCCGGCGCGTGCGCGCGGGCCAGGTGTTCGTCAACAACTACGGCGCGGGCGGCGGCGTCGAATTGCCGTTCGGCGGCACGCGGCACTCGGGACACGGGCGCGAAAAAGGCTTCGAAGCGCTCTATGGCTTCACGGTGCTCAAGACCATCGCGATCCGGCACGGCTGAATCATGTCGATAAACATGAACGGAGACACCATGCGACTCAAGGGCAAGACGGCCGTCGTGACCGGCGGCGGCTCGGGCTTCGGCGAAGGGATCGCCAGGACCTATGCGCGCGAAGGCGCGAACGTCGTCATCAACGATCTGAACGGCGACGCCGCCGAGCGCGTGGCGAGCGAGATCGCGCTCGCAGGCGGCAAGGCCATCGCCGTGCAAGGCGACATCACGCGCGAAGCCGACTGGCACGCGCTGCGCGAGGCGGCGATCGTTGACTTCGGCAGCGTGCAGATCGTCGTCAACAACGCGGGCACCACGCATCGCAACAAGCCCGTGCTCGAAGTGAGCGAAGCGGAGTTCGACCGCGTGTATGCGGTCAACGTGAAGGGTCTCTACTGGAGCGTGCGCGCGTTCGTGCCGCACTTTCGCGAGCGCGGCGGCGGCGCGTTCGTCAACATCGCATCGACGGCCGGCATCCGGCCCCGGCCCGGGCTCGTCTGGTACAACGGCAGCAAGGGCGCGATGATCGTGGCCAGCAAGGCGCTCGCCGCCGAACTGGGCCCCGACCAGATTCGCGTGAACTGCGTGAATCCCGTGATTGGCGACACGGGCCTCACGGCGGAGTTCATGGGCGTGCCCGACACGCCCGAGAACCGCCAGCGCTTCGTCGCGACCATTCCGCTCGGGCGCTTTTCCACGCCGCAGGACGTGGCCAATGCGTGTCTCTATCTCGCCTCGGATGAGGCGGCGTTCATCACCGGCACCTGCATCGAAGTGGATGGCGGGCGCTGCGTGTAATTGCGCGCTCTAGCTGACCGATCGGTGTTTTCCCCGACAGATACGCGCCGTTGCGGCACGGCGGCGCGTATAGAATGATCGTGCTTTCGCGTCGAATACCCGCCATAACAAGGCGGCAATACAACAAGCACGACCGAGATTTGGAGACACCATGGCCAGTCCAGCGAATCATCTGCCGCAAGCGGGAGCGGGCGCCCCGCCTTCCGCCTTCGAAGAAGCCACGTACCGCAAAGTCGCGTGGCGCCTCATTCCGCTTCTCATGCTGTGTTACGTGGTCGCGTATCTGGACCGCGTCAACGTGGGCTTCGCCAAGCTGCAGATGAGTTCGGCGCTCAATCTCTCCGATGCGGTTTATGGCTTCGGCGCAGGCATTTTCTTCATCGGCTACTTTCTGTTCGAAGTGCCAAGCAATATCATCCTGCATCGCGTGGGCGCTCGCGTGTGGATCGCGCGCATCATGGTCACGTGGGGCCTCGTCTCGATCCTGACGATGTTCGTCACCACACCGACCATGTTCTACGTGATGCGCTTTCTGCTCGGCCTGTGCGAGGCGGGCTTCTTCCCCGGCATCATCCTCTATCTCACCTACTGGTATCCGGCGCACCGCCGCGGGCGCATGACCACGTGGTTCATGACGGCCATCGCGCTGTCGGGCGTGATCGGCGGTCCGGTGTCGGGCTGGATTCTCAAGTCCTTCGACGGCGCGAACGGCTGGCAAGGCTGGCAGTGGCTGTTCCTGCTCGAAGGGCTGCCTTCGGTGATCGTCGGCGTGCTGGTGTTCTTCGTACTCGATGACCGCATCGGCAAAGCGAAGTGGCTCACGGAGGAAGAGCGCGCGCTGCTCGAACGCAACATCGCCATGGAGGACGCCACCAAGGAAGACCCGCCGATCATGACCGTGCTCACGAGCGCGCGCGTGCTGGTGATGAGCTTCACCTACTTCTCGTTCGTGATGGGGCTCTACGGCGTGAGCTTCTGGCTGCCCACCATCATCAAGGCGACGGGCGTGAAAGACGCGCTCACGATCGGCCTGCTTTCGGCGATTCCGTTCGCCGCGGCCGTGGTCGGCATGGTGCTGGTGGCGAAGAGCGCCGACCGCACGCGCGAGCGCCGCTGGCACATCGCCGTGCCGGCCGCCATCGGCGCGCTCGGCCTCGTGCTGTCGGTCACGTGGGCGCACGACACCACGCTCGCGATGACGGCGCTCACCATCGCGACCATGGGCATTCTCACCACGCTGCCGCTGTTCTGGAGCCTGCCCACGGCCTGGCTCGCGGGCACGGGCGCGGCGGCCGGCATCGCGCTGATCAACTCGATCGGCAATCTCGCGGGCTTCCTGAGCCCGTATGCGGTGGGCTGGCTCAAGCAGGCCACCTCGGCCAACGATTCGGGCATGTACATGCTCGCGGCGTTCATGATCCTGGGCGGTTTGCTCGCGCTTTCGGCGCCGGCGAAGCTCGTGAACCGCTAAACGCAAGACGGCTTCCGCAAAAACAAACGGCCGCCTGTTTTGCAGGCGGCCGTTTTCGTTGCGGCTTCGGATTCGTGGTGCGCTTCTTTACACCACGTTCATCGACAGCGCGCTTTCGCGATAGTGCGAAGCGGCCTTATCGCCGTCGCCGAGCTGCTCGTGCAGGCGCGCGAGTGCGCGATGCGAGCGGATCTTGAGCGGCTCGTTCTGCGTCGCGTCGGCAGACTTGAGCGCGGCTTCGAGGAACGACTGCGCCTTGCCCCACAGCTGCTGCTTCAGGCACAGGCGGCCCAGCGCGAACAGCAGGTCGCCGTCCTCGGGACGTTCCTTGCGCCACGCCTCGGCCTTCTGGATGAGCGGCAGCGCGTCACTGCCCGCGGTGTCCGGATAGCGGCGCAGCAAGCGCGCGTCCCAGTTCTGCGCGAGCGCTTCTTCGACGATCTTGCGTGCGTCGGCCTGGCGATCGAGTGCGATCAGCAGTTCGGCGGCGCAATCGGCAAGACGCGGCGAGTGACGCTCGACGTTCGAGAGCGACTGCCAAAGCTCGAGCAACGCATCGGCGTTGTGACGACGGTCGCGCAGCAGATTTTCCGCCGCGAGCTGGCGCAGGCGCACGGCCACGGCCGGGTGCAACGCCTCGCGTTTTTCCAGCGTCTTCACGAGCTTGAGCACTTCGCTCCAGTTCTTGAGCTGCTGCTGCGCGCGCAGCGCGATCTGTTGCGCGTGGATGCGGCGACCGCCCTGCGTGCGCATTTCGGTGAGCGCGGCGAGCGCGCCATCGGCGTCGCGGCCGTCGGCGCGCATGTCGGCGGTGGCCATGAGGCGCGCTTCCTGGAGGTCGGGGTCGTCGACCTGGGTGAGCCATTCGTCGCGGCGCGCGTATTCATGCAGACGATGCGCGGCCGTCGCGGCGATCAGGCCCGCGGCGCTCGTATTCTTCGCGTCGGCGAGCGAATCGCGCGCGGCTTTCTCGGCGCGCGAGAAGCGGCCCGCGTAGAGATTGCCCACGGCGTCGCGCAGCGCCGAGTTCGCCTTCTCGGCACGCATGCGCGCGCGGTAGGCGCCCACGCGGCGCGGCATCGTCACGATGTTGCGTGCGAAACGCAGGATCGCGTAAAGCAGCAGGAACGCCACCACGATGCCGACCACGAACAGGTTGAGCGAGACGTCCACGCGATACGGCGGGTAGACGAGCAGCACCTGGCCGGTGTCGAAGCGCCCGACGGTCGCGAGCGCGACGGCAATCGCGAAGAGTAGCGCGAGCCAGAGGAGTCCACGGATCGCCATGTCTTACCCCCGGCTCCGGTATTGCTGGATCGCCTTCAGGCTCGTGTCGAGCGTGGGCAGCGTGACGGCGGCCGAGCCGTCGTTTACTTCCTTGAGCAGCTCGCGCACGGTTTGCGTGTCTTTCGACGCGCCGTCGAAGTAGCGCGCGAGCGTGGCGTCGGCGGCCGCGAGGTCGGACTTGAGCGTGTCCTGATTGCGCGAGAGCAGCGAGAGGCGCGCCGAAAGCAGACGCAGCTTCAGGTTCTGGCGCACGAAATAGCCTTGATCGGGCGAAACGAGCATGGCGTCCGCGTTGTCGATGCGGCGCACCTGCACGAGGCTCGTGATCTGCTTGCCCACGCCGTCGACGAACGTGTCGATCCACACCTTCCATTTCGGCTGGTTGGTCGCCGCGGCAACCTGGGCGATATCGGCGGGCTGTGCAGCCTCCGGCTTCGTATGCGCGACGATCGCCTCACCCGAAAGCGGCAGCGAGTCGATCTGGCCGAGCGCGGTGTCGAGCTTGATGGCGAGACCCGTGAGGTCGGTCGACGGCGCGGCCTTGAGCTTGTCGATGTCCTGCGCGATCGCCTTGCGCACGGCGATGGCCTGCGCGTTGTCGGAGGCGGCAAGGCGCGTGTCGGCGCTTTGCAGCGCGAACAGCGCGAGCTGCGTGTTGCCCGTGAGCTGGAGCTGTTCGCTCGCGCTCGACAGCATCTGGCCGACTTCGGCGAGCGTCCAGTCGTCGCGGCTCTTCGACAGATCGGCGTATTGCTGCGCGAGCGCCTGCTGCGAATTCTGCGCGTCGGCGATCTTGCCTTCGAGCTGGGCGATCTGCTTGTCGATCTGCTGTGAGCCTGCCGCGACCTGGTCGGCGCGTGCGCGCAACGCGGCGGTCTGCTGCTCGCTTGCCTGCTGGCGTTGAATGGCCTGCATGCCGAGGTTGTCGACCTTGCGATTGAGGAGATAGCCGCCTGCGCCCGAGCCCGCCGCGACCAGCACCAGGACGAGCCACAGCAGCGCCGTGCCCGCGCCGCGGCGCCCGTTGCCCGCGCCCGGCGGCGGCGTCAGCGGCGCGGAAGACCCCGCGCCCGACGACGCATACGAAGGCCGCGCCGATGCGCTGCCCGATGCCGACGCGCTGCTGGAAACCGCCGCCCCCGTGGTGACGGCGCCCTGGTTTGCTGTGCTGCTTGAGTTGTTCGAATCTGTCATGCGTGGGTTGGCCGGCGCCTGGGCCGGAGTGTTCTGAACCGGTTGAACAACGGAAGAAGCGAGGCCTAGCAGCGTCTCGACGATGCGTACGTCGCCCGCGCCGGACACCGTAATCCTATCAAAACCCATTGAGCGCGCCGTCTCGGCGATCCGCGGGTGGGGCGCGACGAGCGGCGCGTGACGCAGCTCGACGATCTCGCCCGCCGTGAGGTGCTCGCGCGCGAGTTCGTCGAGGTTGCGCACGCCCTCTGAGCTCGTGACGAGCCACGCGTGCGGCGCGCCTTCGAGCAGCGCATGCACCTGGGTCCAGGCGGCGATGGGCGGCTCGGGCACGACACGGCGGTAAGCCGCCACGGTCTCCACCTCGGCGCCCGCTTCGCGCAGACGCTCGGCGAGCCACTCGCGGCCGCCGTCGCCGCGCACAATCAGGACACGCTTGCCCGCAAACGCGTCCACGCCGAAGGTCGTTTCGAGCGCCGCGTAGAGCGACTCCGAATCGAAGCGCGCGGCCTCTTCTTCCCCCACGCCCGAAGGGCTCACCACACGATGCTCGGGTGCCGCCACGCCGTGCCGCTCGAGCGCGGCCACGCTCGCCGGGCCGACCACGGCCACGGGCAACGCAGGCGGCCAGATCGAGGACACCGCGGCATAGCACGCGAACGCGCGATCGACGGCGTTCGGCGAAACGAACACGACGAGCGCATAACGTTCGAGCGCGCCGAGCGCGGCGCGCAACGGCGCGTCGTCGGTCACGGGCGCAATGGAGATGAGCGGGAAGTCGAGCGTGCGCATGCCGTGCTGCGCGAGTTGCCCGGCGAGACCATCCGACTGACCGGCCGGCCGGGTAATGACGACGGTGAACGGTGTGCCGCCACCATGGCTGTTATCGCCGCTCGACGGTGACGCGCGCTTCGCGCCAGTGGAGGCGTCGCCCGGGCCACCCCACTCGTCGGGCTGGCCGGCTTTACCGTACGGTTGCCAGGAGCCGGCCATCATCTGGAGGCCGGGCCTTCGCCCGCGCCGGTTGGGTTCTGGGTGGCGGCGCCCTTGGCGGGCGCCGCATTCGGACCATCGGCAGCCTGAGCCGCGTCCGCGAGTGCGCGCACGATCTCGAGCGCGCCCTGCGCGATGAGGTCGTCGGCAACGCGGCGGCCGAGCGCCATGGCATCGTCGACCGTGGACGCCGCGGCGGCCTCCTGCGCGGCGAGCACGCGGCTCGCGTCGGGCGTGGCGATCGTGCCGCGCAACGCAAGCTTGCCGTCGTGCCACTGCGCGTAGGCCGCGAGCGGCACCGTGCAGCTGCCGCCCAGTGCGCGCGAAACCATACGCTCGGCTTCGACGGCCTTCGCGGTGGCGTCGTCGTGCAGCGGCGCGAGCCAGGCGGCGATATCGGCGCGATCGGCGCGGATCTCGATGCCGAGCGCGCCCTGGCCCGCCGCCGGCAGGCTGTCCTCGGGCTCGATGAGCGCGCGGATACGCGCGCCGAGGCCAAGGCGCTTCAAGCCCGCAGCCGCGAGGATGATGGCCGCGTAATCGCCGCGGTCGAGCTTGGCGAGGCGCGTGTCGAGATTGCCGCGCAACGGCTTCACGTCGAGATGCGGATAGCGCGCGCGGATCATCGACTCGCGGCGCAGACTCGACGTGCCCACCACGCTGCCCGCCGGCAACGCGGCGAGCGAGTCGTAGTCGTTCGAGACGAACGCGTCGCGCGGGTCCTCGCGCTCCATGATGGCCGCGAGCGTGAAGCCTTCGGGCAACTCCATCGGCACGTCCTTGAGCGAGTGCACGGCGAGATCGGCGCGGCCCTCGGCCAGCGCCTGCTCCAGTTCCTTCACGAAAAGACCCTTGCCGCCCACCTTCGAGAGCGTGCGGTCGAGAATTTGATCGCCGCGTGTCGTCATTCCAACAATTTTCACGTCGCAGGCTGGATATAATTTGTGCAGCGCAGCTTGCACATGCTCGGCCTGCCACATCGCGAGGCGGCTCTCCCGCGAAGCGATCACCAGGGTGTTGGGCATGGGCGCGGATAACGTCTCGGAGTTCATGGCAAGTACATCGAATGACGGGATGAAAAAGCAGGATCGGATAACAGGCAATGTTAGCACGCGCCCTTTTTACCGCCTCCCCGCAGGGACAGGCTTAAAAGGCGCGGGCGGCGGCAAGGAAGAGACTCAGGCGTTGCAGCGGCACCTACTGTATCCATCGTAGGCAATTCGGTACGCAATGCGCCGCGAGCCCGGCCAGCAGCGATACGCCATGCGCACGGCGGCCCGAAGAGGCTGCGTGACTGGCGCGCGTCTGGCACGTGTGCGGCCCGCGCGGCCCCGGCTATCGCCGCGGCGCCGCTTCGGCTTGCGCTCGCCCTCGCAGCGGCGCACTCTCCAGCAAGGCCTGCACCCGGCGCACCGCCATTGGCGAGGCGCGCCGCCTCTGCCCTATCCGCACGGCTCGCACAGGGTGGCACCTTCCACCCTCTCCAGGTTGCACCCGCAGTACACGGCCCGGCACGCGCCGCGGCCATGCAGTTGGCAGTTCTCCGACTAACCTGCCCATATCCTGGCAAGCCTCAAGGAAAACATCGTGAAGTCTTCAGGCTCGGCGCGCGCAGAGCGCCGCAACACCGCATCGCAGAACGCAACTTCGAAGGCCGCATCGGCCACGCCGTCCACGAAACCGGCGAAAACGACGAAGACCACGAAGACCACGAAATCCACGACGACCCAACCGGCCGCCGAGGCTGTCAAGGCGGCGATAACGCCGAAGGCCGCAAAAGCGACGAAGGCCACGCAGGCGGCGAAGGCTCCGAAAGCGCCCGCCGGCGCCTCGCGCAATGGCCGCGCCCGCGACGACAAGGACCAGCCGCTCTTCGAAGACATCCGGTACCTGGGGCGCCTGCTCGGCGAAGTGCTGCGCGAGCAGGAAGGCGACGCCGTGTTCGACGTCGTGGAAACCATTCGTCAGACCGCCGTGCGCTTTCGCCGCGAAGACGACAACGCCGACGCGCTCGCGCTGGAAAAGCAGCTGCGCGCGCTCTCGCCCGAGCAGACCGTGAGCGTCGTGCGCGCGTTCAGCTACTTCTCGCATCTCGCGAACATCGCTGAAGATCGCCACCGCAACCGCCGCCGCCGCATTCACGACCTCGCGGGCTCGGCGCCGCAGGCGGGCACCATCGCGCATTCGCTCGAACGTCTCGCGCTTGCGGGCGCGGCCGCGACGCCGGTGCTCCAGCAGTTCTTCAACGACGCGCTGATCGTCCCCGTGCTCACCGCGCACCCCACGGAAGTGCAGCGCAAGAGCACGCTCGACTCGCAGCACGACATCGCGCGCCTGCTCGCCGAGCGCGACCAGCCGCTCACGCATCGCGAGCTCGAGCACAACGAGTTGCTCTTGCGTGCGCGCGTGACCTCGCTCTGGCAAACGCGCATGCTGCGCGACTCGCGCCTGAGCGTGGGCGACGAAATCGAAAACGCGCTTTCGTATTACCACACGACCTTCCTCACCGAGATCCCGGCGCTCTACAGCGAGATCGAAACGCAGCTGAAGGAGCACGGTCTTTCGGCGCGCCTGCCTGCTTTCTTCCAGATGGGCAGCTGGATCGGCGGCGACCGCGACGGCAACCCGAACGTCACCGCCGCGACGCTCGAAGAAGCAAGCGAGCGCCAGGCGCAGGTGATCCTGCAGCATTACCTCGACGAAGTGCACCGCCTCGGCGCCGAGCTTTCGGTGTCGAACCTGCTCGCGGGCGCAAGCGATGAATTGAAGGCGCTGGCCGAAGCCTCGCCCGACCAGTCGCCGCACCGCGTGGACGAGCCCTATCGCCGCGCGCTGATCGGCGTGTACACGCGCCTCGCCGCGAGCGCGCGCGTGCGTCTGGGCGAAGGCGTGGTGGCCGTGCGCAGCGCGGGCCGCAACGCCGCGCCCGTGCGCGCCAAGCCCTATGCCGATGCGGACGAGTTCTCGCGCGACCTGCATATCCTGATGGATTCGCTCGCCGAGCATCACGGCGCGTCGCTCGCCACCACGCGGCTTGCGCCGCTCATGCGCGCCGTCGACGTGTTCGGCTTCCATCTCGCCTCGATCGATCTACGCCAGAGCTCGGACATCCACGAAGCCGTGATTACGGAGCTGCTCGCGCGCGCCGGCGTCGAAGCCGACTATGCGGAGCTTTCCGAAGAAGACAAGCAGATCGTGCTGCTCGCGCAGCTCGCCGACCCGCGCACGCTGCGCTCGCCGTACCTCGACTATTCGGACCTCGTGAAGAGCGAGCTGGGCGTGCTCGAAATGGCGCGCGTCACGCGCGAGAAGTTCGGCGCGCGCGCGGTGCGCAACTACATCATCTCGCACACCGAAACGGTTTCCGACCTGCTCGAAGTGCTGCTGCTGCAGAAGGAAACCGGCCTCATGGGCGGACGCCTCGGCCACGCGGAAGACCCCGCGAAGGCCGCGCTGATGGTGATCCCGCTCTTCGAGACGATCCCCGACTTGCGCCACGCGCCGGGCATCATGCGCGACCTGCTCGCGCTGCCGGGCATCGACGGCATTGTCGAGCACCAGGGCAACGAGCAGGAAATCATGCTCGGCTACTCGGACAGCAACAAGGACGGCGGCTTCCTCACCTCGAACTGGGAGCTGTACCGCGCGGAGCTGGCGCTCGTCGCGCTGTACAAGCAGCGCGGCATCACGCTGCGTCTGTTCCACGGCCGCGGCGGCACGGTGGGCCGCGGCGGCGGCCCGACCTACAACGCGATCCTCTCGCAGCCCCCGGGCACGGTGGAAGGCCAGATCCGTCTGACCGAGCAGGGCGAAGTCATCGCGAGCAAGTTCGGCAATCCGGAGATCGGCCGCCGCAACCTCGAAACGGTGATCGCCGCGACGCTCGAAGCGACGCTGCTGCCGATGGGCGGGGCGAGCAGCGCACCCGATCAACTGCCCGCATTCGAAGAGACGATGCAGGCGCTCTCCGACGCCGCGATGGCCGCATACCGCTCGCTCGTCTACGAGACGCCGGGCTTCACCGACTACTTCTTCGCCTCCACGCCGATCACGGAAATCGCGGAGCTGAACATCGGCAGCCGTCCGGCCTCGCGCAAGCTGCAGGACCCGAAGAACCGCAAGATCGACGATCTGCGCGCGATTCCTTGGGGCTTCTCGTGGGGCCAGTGCCGCCTGCTGCTCACGGGCTGGTACGGCTTTGGCAGCGCGGTCGCCTCGTATCTCGACGATGCGGGCAGCGACGCCGAGCGCGCGCGCCGTCTTGCGATGTTCAAGAAGATGTACAAGACCTGGCCGTTCTTCTCGAACCTGCTCTCGAACATGGACATGACGCTCGCGAAGACCGACCTCGCGGTAGCCTCGCGCTACGCGCAGCTCGTCGCGGACAAGAAGCTGCGCAAGCTCGTGTTCGAGCGCATCGTGGCCGAATGGGAGCGCACGACGAAGGTGCTCGGCGAGATCACGGGTGCCTCCGCACGGCTCGCCGATAACCCGCTGCTCGCGCGTTCGATCAAGAACCGCTTCCCGTATCTCGATCCCCTGAATCACTTGCAGGTGGAACTGATCAAGCGCTATCGCGCCGGTGACCCGAGCCCGCGCGTGCGGCGCGGTATTCATCTGACGATCAACGGAATTGCGGCGGGGTTGCGCAATACGGGTTGAGCGTTCGCGCTGCGCTCATGTGCAAACGGCGTCGTGCCCTCGCGGTCACGACGCCGTTTTTGATTGCCTCAGGTGCGCGTCAATCGCGCCGCGTCGCCTCGATCATCAGCGCATCGAGCTTGAACGACAAATCGCTCTGCACATCGAAGTATTGCCGCACTTCATCGGGCGCGCGTTCCCACATCGAGCGGATCGCCGTCACGCGCTCCGGAGGCGTACGCATGCGCGTCACCCACGAATCGAAGTCGAGCGCGATGCGCCAGCGCTCGCTCACCTTCGCGTCGAAGCCGGCCGCGTCGAGCATCGCGAGCCACTCGTCGGCGCGGTAGTCGCGAATGTGCGACGCATCGCGCAACAGTTCGATCGCCTGAATATGCGTGTCGTAAAGCGGATCGTCGATGCCCGCGATGTCGATGAACTTCAGCCGGCCGCCCGGCTTGAGCACGCGGTGCACTTCGGCCAGCGCCTGCGGCACGTCGCGCCAGTGGTGCGCGCTCATGCGGCTAACGGCCCAGTTGAAGCTCGCGTCGGCGAACGGCAGCGTTTCCGCCGCGCCCTGCTGTGCGCGCACCGTCGTCAAGCCACGCGCCTTCGCGGCGGCTTCGACCGTGGCCAGCATCTGCGGGGCGATGTCGTAGGCGACGACTTCGCGCACGTGCGGCGCCACGGCAAAGCTCGCGTGGCCTGCGCCGCAGCCCATGTCCAGCACCGTCGCATTGCCGCAGGTGGCCGCGAAGGTCGCGGCGAGGTTCTCCAGATCCGCGCCGCTCGCGTGGACCTGGCTCGTGAGGTAGGCGGCGGCGGTCGAGCCGAATGCGTCGGCGACCTGATCGTGATGCTTCATCGCATGCTCCTTTTTGCGGGTTCTGATGCGGCTCGTTATGTAGGGCGCGAAGCGGCGAGCGCTGCGCGCCGCGGCTTCTGCAATCTCCGGGCTGGCTGACGTGGCGGCCCGTCGCTGCGTCAGACGCTACAATAGAGGCCGTTTTGTACCAGTACAAGTTAAGCGATTATTCTGGTATCGCCGCCACTAGCCCCACGCCCATGAGCCTCGACACGCCCTCCTCGGGATCGCCTTCCGCCGCCGCCGGCAAAACCCTCGACGCGACACCCGCCCGCGCGCTGGGTGAATTCATCCGCGCCCATCGCGAGCGTCTTTCGCCCGCGGAGGTCGGCCTGCCGCCGGGCCCGCGCCGCCGCACACCGGGCCTGCGCCGCGAGGAAGTCGCGCAGTTGTGCGGCGTGAGCCCGACCTGGTACACGTGGATCGAGCAGGGCCGCCCCGTTTCGGCCTCGGCGGACGCGCTCGCGCGCATCGCCGTCGCGCTGCGGCTCTCGCGCGCCGAGCGCGCCTACCTGTTCGAACTGGCCGCGCAGCGCGACCCCGCCGAGCCCGATCCGGCCACCGCCGCGGACGCGCCCGCCACGCTGCTGCAAACGGTGAAGCTCGTGGACGCCCCCGCCTACGTGCTCGACCGCCAGTGGACCGCGCTCGCCTGGAACGCGCATGCGGCGGACCTCTTCACGGGCTGGCTCGACGGCGAGCACGACCGCAACCTGCTGCGCTTCACGTTCACCGAGCCGCTCGGGCGCGAGCTGATTCTCGACTGGGAAACGCGCGCGCGGCGCCTGGCCGCCGAGTTCCGCGCCGACTCGATTCGCCACCTGAACGACGCGCCCACGCGCGCGCTGATCGACTCGCTGATCGCCGCGAGCGACGAGTTCGCGCGCTTCTGGGCCTCGCAGGACGTGTTCGAGCGCGAGGGCGGCCGGCGCGAGTTCAACCACCCGCGCCACGGCCGCATCGCCTACGACCAGATCACCTTCAAGCCCGCGCACCGCGAAGATCTCAAGCTCGTGGTGCTGGTGCGGCTCTGAGCGGCGCGGGCCGCCTGGCGGCGTTGCGGCAGACCGCCGATGTTAAAATTGTGATCTTTCCCGCCGTGCTTGACGCAATGCAGCGCAATGCGCCGCGCGGCACGCCTTCTCACCGCTTGCTCGTTCACGCCCCATCACCATGACGTCCCAACTGCACAAAAAAGGCGAAGCCTGGTCGGCTCGCTTCTCCGAACCCATGTCGGAGCTGGTCAAGCGCTACACGTCGTCGGTCTTCTTCGACAAGCGCCTCGCGCTCGTCGATATCGAGGGCTCGCTCGCGCACGCGTCGATGCTGGCTGCACAGAAGATCATCTCCGCCGACGACCTCGCCGCCATCCAGGGCGGCATGGCGAAGATCAAGGGCGAGATCGAGCGCGGCGAATTCGAATGGCTGCTCGACCTCGAAGACGTGCACCTGAACATCGAAGCGCGCCTGACCGCCCTGATCGGCGACGCAGGCAAGCGCCTGCACACGGGCCGCTCGCGCAACGACCAGGTCGCGACCGACATCCGCCTGTGGCTGCGCGGCGAGATCGACCGCATCGGCGGCCTGCTTGTCGACCTGCGCGGCGCGCTGCTCGACCTGGCCGAACAGCACTCGGGCACCATCATGCCCGGCTTCACGCACCTGCAAGTGGCGCAGCCGGTCACCTTCGGCCATCACCTGCTCGCCTACGTGGAAATGTTCTCGCGCGACGCCGAGCGCATGGTGGACTGCCGCAAGCGCGTGAACCGTCTGCCGCTCGGCGCGGCGGCGCTCGCGGGCACGAGCTATCCGATCGACCGCTTCGCCGTGGCGAAGACGCTGGGCTTCGACGGCATCTGCGCGAACTCGCTCGACGCCGTTTCCGATCGCGACTTCGCCATCGAATTCACGGCGGCGGCCGCGCTCGTGATGACGCACGTCTCGCGCTTCTCGGAAGAGCTGGTGCTGTGGATGAGCCCGCGCGTGGGCTTCATCGATCTGGCCGACCGCTTCTGCACGGGCTCGTCGATCATGCCGCAGAAGAAGAACCCGGACGTGCCTGAACTGGCGCGCGGCAAGACCGGCCGCGTGAACGGCCATCTCATGGCGCTCCTCACGCTGATGAAGGGCCAGCCGCTCGCGTACAACAAGGACAACCAGGAAGACAAGGAGCCGTTGTTCGATACCGTCGATACGGTGGCGGACACGCTGCGTATCTTCGCGGAGATGGTCGCGGGCATCGCGGTCAAGGAGCAGGCAATGCGCGCGGCTGCGCTGCAAGGCTTCTCCACGGCCACGGATCTGGCCGACTACCTCGTCAAGAAGGGCCTGCCGTTCCGCGACGCGCACGAAGCCGTGGCGCACGCGGTGCGTATCTGCGTGGACCGCAACTGCGATCTCGCCGACCTCACGCTCGACGAGATGCGCCGCGAACTGCCGGCCGTCTCGCACCTGCTGACCGAAGACGTGTTCGAAGTGCTGACGCTCGAAGGCTCGGTCTCGGCGCGCAACCATCCGGGCGGCACCGCGCCCGAGCAGGTGCGTGCGGCCATCGCGGCGGCGCGCGCAGCGCTCAAGTAAGCGCAGCGAAGCGGGCGGAGAACGCCCGCACTCAAAGGCCAACAGGGCGCGCGACGGACAACGTCGCGCGCCCTGTTTGTTTCTGGGCCGCGCGCAAGGTGACAATGCGCATGAGGACACACATGACAGCGCGCTGTGCCCGCAGCAAAATGTCGGAAGTGTGCGCCCGGCGGTCGCGCGCCATGGCCTACGATCCCGCGCCATACTGACGACTTGCTCCGTCGGGTTTTGTCTTCGCTCCCACCCCTGCCCCAATGAT
Source organism: Paraburkholderia nodosa DSM 21604 (assembly GCF_000519185.1). Lineage (GTDB taxonomy): Bacteria > Pseudomonadota > Gammaproteobacteria > Burkholderiales > Burkholderiaceae > Paraburkholderia > Paraburkholderia nodosa. Next base: position 36,446 of record NZ_JAFA01000037.1, read on the forward strand.
CGTCCGCCCTCATCTCCACTGGTTCCGCATGCTGCTCGCGTGGCGCGGCTCCGTGCTGCCGCAACTTCTGCCGCGCCTTTCCATCGTGCTGGTCCTCTCGATCATCGCAGTGGCCGCGCACGATCACATCCTCAAGCTCACGGTCAACCTGAGCACGGTGCCGTTCTCGCTGATCGGCATCGCGCTCGCGGTGTTTCTCGGCTTTCGCAACAGCGCGAGCTACGACCGCTACTGGGAAGGCCGCAAGCTCTGGGGGCAAATGCTCAATGAGACGCGCTCGCTGGTGCGGCAAGCGCTGACGCTCCCGCGCAGCGGCGACGAAGCCGCAACGCGCGAACGGGCCCGCGAGCTGATGAGTCTGCTCGCTGCGTTGCCGCATGCGCTGCGCCATCAACTGCGCAACTCCGACCCGCGCGCCGATCTCGAATCGCGCCTGCCGCCCGCGCTGTTCGAGCGCGTGCTGGCGTCGCGCTACCGCCCGGCCGCGCTCCTGCTGTGCGCCGCGGAATGGGTCCGGCGCGAGACGCGCGAAGGCCGCCTCGACGGCTACGCGGTGCTCGCGTTCGAGCACAATCTCAATGGCATTTCGGATGTGATCGGCGGGTGCGAGCGCATCGTCTCCACGCCGCTGCCGTTCGCCTATACGGTGATGATTCATCGCACCGTGTACTTCTTCTGCGCGATGCTGCCGTTCGGCCTCGTCGATAGCATCGGCGGTTTGACGCCGATCTTCGCCGTGTTCGTGGCCTACGCGTTCATGGCCCACGAGGCGATCGCCTCGCAGCTCGAAGACCCGTTCGGCACCGAAGACAACGACCTCGCGCTCAACCTGATGTCGGCCGGCATCGAGGTCGCGTTGCACGACCTGATGGGCGAGCCCACCGCGCTGCCGGCGCGCGCGCCGGAGCAGTTCATCCTCGACTGAAAGCCCAGCCTCAGTGGTTGTTCACCGTTTCGGCGAGGCGCTTCAAGGTCGCGAGGCGCCCGCCTAGCAGATCGAGCCGCGCATGCTCGTCGATGAGCGGCGTGGTCGCGTCGCGATACGCGCGCCAGTCGCTTTGTGCACGCGAGACCGTAGGCCGCGCGTGCTTCGGCATCCGCGCATAGAGCTGACGGTAGTAGCGATTGAGGTCGTAGCTCACGTGCTCGCAGCGCGCGTCGGCGCTGCAGGCGCGCACCTTCGGCGCGTCGCCGTCGTACATCGCCGCCTGGTTGCGCAGCGCGAGCGCGCGATCGCGCACCGGCTGCAGGCGCATGTCCGCCTCGTAGAGCTGATAGGTGCTGCCGCTCGTGGTCGCGAACGCGGCGCCGAGCATGGTGTCCTCGGCGTCGCGCCACGCCACCCACTTCTGCTGGCTCAGTTGCCAGCGCTTTTGCTGCGCGGCCGGCAACTTCGCGAGCAGTTGCGTGAGCGCGTTGTCGGCGGCCTTGCGCCATGCCGTGCGCGCGTCGTCCATGCACTGGATCTGCCCGGCCGTCGACGACCGGTCCGCGCGCGCGAGGCAGGTGCGCATGGCCGTGTCGATCGGATCGGCGGCCGCGACCTCGGCGCGCGCCGCCGGCGCCACGGCGAACAGCACCGTGGCGGCCGAAATCACCGACAGCGTCGAGACCATCGCAGCAAAGTAACGCGCTAGCCGCGCCGATGAACCACCCAACATTCCCCTCCCTTGCGCGTTCAGGCGCGCACGCAATCCACGAAATACTCGATGCGGCCGTTGATGGTCTCGCCCACGAGCCCGTGGATGTCGGTGTGGAAGCCCGGGAAGCGCTCGTTGAACTCGCGCGCGAACTTCAGATAATTCACGATCGTCCTGTTGAAGCGCTCGCCCGGAATCAGCAGCGGAATGCCCGGCGGGTACGGCGTGAGCAGGATCGACGTGACGCGGCCTTCGAGTTCGTCGACAGGCACGCGATCGATCTCGCGGTGCGCGAGCTTCGCGAATGCGTCCGAAGGCTTCATCGCAGGCTCCATGCTCGAGAGGTACATCTCGGTCGTGAGGCGCGCGATGTCGTTGGCGCGGTAGACGCTGTGGATCTGCTGGCACAGGTCGCGCAGGCCCACGCGCTCGTACATCGGATGCTGCGCGACGAATTCGGGCAACACGCGCCACAGCGGCTGGTTGTTGTCGTAGTCGTCCTTGAACTGCTGGAGCTCGGTCACCATCGAGTTCCAGCGGCCCTTCGTGATGCCGATCGTGAACATGATGAAGAACGAGTACAGCCCGGTCTTCTCGACGATGATGCCGTGCTCGGCCAGGTACTTCGTCACGATCGCGGCCGGAATGCCGGTCTCGCCGAATTCGCCGTCCACGTCCAGACCCGGCGTGACGATGGTCGCCTTGATCGGGTCCAGCATGTTGAAGCCTTCCGCCAGCGCGCCGAAGCCGTGCCAGTGATCGTTCGGGCGCAGCATCCAGTCTTCGCGCGAACCGATGCCTTCTTCGGCCAGCTCGTCCGGCCCCCAGACCTGGAAGAACCAGTCGTCGCCGTATTCGGCGTCGACCTTGCGCATGGCGCGGCGGAAGTCGAGCGCCTCGGCGATCGACTCTTCCACCAGCGCCGGGCCGCCCGGCGCTTCCATCATCGCGGCGGCCACGTCGCACGACGCGATGATCGCATACTGCGGCGACGTCGACGTGTGCATCAGATACGCCTCGTTGAAGCGGTGGCGGTCGAATGCGCTGTCTTCCGAGTCCTGCACGACGATCTGCGAGGCCTGCGAGATGCCGGCGAGCAGCTTGTGCGTGGAGTGTGTCGCGAACACCAGCGCCTTGGTGCGCGGACGGCCCGCGCCGATCGCGTGCATGTCCTGATAGAACTCGTGGAATTCGGCGTGCGGCAGCCAGGCTTCGTCGAAGTGCAGCGTGTCGAGCATGTCGCCGAGCAGATCCTTGATCATCTCGACGTTGTAGACCACGCCGTCGTACGTGCTCTGCGTGATCGTCAGAATGCGCGGCTTCACGTTCGGATTCTTCGCGAGCGCCTCGCGGGCGAACGGATTCGCCTCGATCTTCTTGCGGATGTTTTCCGGCTTGAACTCGTCGCGCGGAATCGGACCGATGATGCCGAAGTTGTTGCGCGTGGGCGTGAGGAACACGGGAATCGCGCCCGTCATCGTGATCGCGTGCAGGATCGACTTGTGGCAGTTGCGGTCCACCAGCACGATGTCGCCGGGCGCGACCGTCGCGTGCCAGACGATCTTGTTCGACGTGGACGTGCCGTTGGTCACAAAGAACACGTGGTCCGCGCTGAAGATGCGCGCCGCGTTGCGCTCCGAGGCCGCGACCGGGCCGGTGTGATCGAGCAGCTGGCCGAGTTCCTCGACCGCATTGCAGACGTCGGCGCGCAGCATGTTCTCGCCGAAGAACTGGTGGAACATCTGGCCGAGCGGATTCTTCAGGAACGCGACGCCGCCCGAGTGACCCGGGCAGTGCCACGAGTACGAACCTTCGTCGGCGTACTTGACGAGTTCCTTGAAGAACGGCGGCGCCAGCGCGTCGAGATACACGCGCGCTTCGCGAATCACGTGGCGCGCGACGAACTCCGGCGTGTCCTCGAACATGTGGATGAAGCCGTGCAGCTCGCGCAGGATGTCGTTGGGCAGATGGCGCGAGGTGCGCGTCTCGCCGTACAGGAAGATCGGGATGTCCGAGTTGCGCTTGCGCACCGCTTCCATGAACGCGCGCAACGCGACGATGGCGGGGGCGTGCTCGGGCGCTTCCTCGTCCGAGCCTTCCACGTAGGGCAGCAGTTCGTCGTCGTCGATCGAGAGGATGAAGCAGGCGGCGCGGCTCGACTGCTGCGCGAACGACGTGAGGTCGCCGTAGCTCGTCAGCCCGAGGACTTCCGCGCCCTCTTTCTCGATGGCTTCGGCGAGCGCGCGTATGCCGGAACCCGAGATGTTCTCGGAGCGAAAGTCTTCGTCGATGATGACGACGGGAAAACGGAACTTCATGGGCGATTCTCCAAAAGAAACGACCGCTGCATATGACGCGCAGCGGTCCCCGTATGTCGTTGTGTCCGGTGGTTGTCTGCGTCAGGTCTTCGGCAGGGTGACGCCGTGCTGGCCTTGATACTTGCCGCCGCGATCCGCGTAGGAGACCTCGCAGATCTCGTCGCTTTCGAAGAACAGCACTTGCGCCACCCCTTCGTTCGCGTAGATTTTCGCAGGCAAAGGTGTCGTATTTGAGAATTCGAGCGTGACGTACCCTTCCCACTCAGGCTCGAACGGCGTGACGTTCACGATGATCCCGCAGCGCGCATAGGTCGACTTGCCCAGACACACGGTCAGGACGTTACGCGGAATGCGGAAATACTCGACCGTGCGCGCCAGCGCGAACGAATTGGGCGGGATGATGCAGACGTCGCCCTTGAAGTCCACGAACGACTTTTCGTCGAAGTTCTTCGGATCGACGATGGTCGAGTTGATGTTCGTGAAGATCTTGAATTCGTCGGCGCAGCGGATATCGTAGCCGTAGCTCGAGGTGCCGTAGCTCACGATCTTGCGGCCGTCTTCCGACATACGGACCTGATCGCGCACGAACGGCTCGATCATCTTCTGCTCTTCGGCCATGCGCCGGATCCACTTGTCGGACTTGATTGCCATGTTCGCTACTTAACGAGAAAATCGGGTCGGGAAAGCATGCGGACGGCCCCACCGGGCGTGCGCCGCGTGCGAAAGGCGCCTATTTTACGCGATGTGGATCGGCATGCCTGGAACTGCGTTTCGCGCCGGCGCAAACGCCGCGCTCACTGGGCGCGGATCAGCCCGCAGGCGAGCGCCGGGCCGGTGCCGCGCTGCGGGTACGCGTAGGGGTCGATGGCGTCCCGGTGCACGATCACCGCGCGTTGCAGCACGGAGCGCACGCCGTCGAGCGAGACCTCGGGTGCGACGATAAAGCCCGACGCCACGCCGTTCGAATCCGCATGGATATTGCCGAGGTCGCCTTCCACGCGCACGCCGGGCTTCAGGCGCTCCGCGGCGGGCGCGAACACGGCGCCGGCGCTCGAGGCGTCGGTGGCGTTGCAGTCGCCGCGCTCGTGCACCTGCAATGCGTGATCGCTGTCGGGCTGCAGGCCCGCGAGGTTGTAGCTCACCTGCACGCCGTCGGAGTGCTCGACGAACGAAACCGTGCCGCGCACCTGGCTGCCGACCGTGGGCAGCAACTGTGCGACCGCGCGCTTGTCCTGCTGCCCCATGAAGCTCGTGCAGCCCGCCAGCAGCGCGCAGCCGCAAAGCGTGACGACGGCGATCACCCAGACGACCTGCGCATTCCCCGCTTGCCTGTCGTGTCCTTTATCCATGCGATCCTCTTGCCGGGCGGCGGCAGCCCCGTTGCTGCCGCCATACCGGACCCGATGAAGCCCACATGATACCGCGCAGGCGGCGCGGCGCGCGCCTATCTGTCCCCATGCGCGGGGCGCCGCACAAGCGCCGCGGCCCGCGCCGGAGCTCAGGTGTTCTGCACGACGATGGTCGGGAACTTCGAGGTCATGTCGCGGGCGCGCTCGGCGATCTGGATCGCCACGCGGCGCGCGATCGCCCGATAGATTTCCGCCACCGGCCCCTGCGGCGCGGCTACCACGGTGGGGTTGCCCGAATCGGCCTGCTCGCGAATGGCGATGTCTAGCGGCAGACTGCCGAGCACTTCCACGCCGTACTCCTTCGCCATGCGCTCGCCGCCGCCCGCGCCGAAAATGTGCTCGGCGTGGCCGCAGTTCGAGCAGATGTGCACGGCCATGTTCTCGACGATGCCGAGAATCGGAATGCCCACCTTCTCGAACATCTTGAGGCCCTTCTTCGCGTCGAGCAGCGCGATGTCCTGCGGCGTCGTGACGATCACGGCGCCCGTCACGGGCACGCGCTGCGAGAGCGTGAGCTGGATGTCGCCGGTGCCCGGCGGCATGTCGACCACGAGATAGTCGAGCTCGCGCCAGTTGGTCTGACGCAGCAGCTGCTCGAGCGCGGACGTCGCCATCGGGCCGCGCCAGACCATCGGGTTGTCCTGCTCGATCAGAAAGCCGATCGAGTTGGCCTGCACGCCGTGGCCTTCGAGCGGATTCATCGACTGTCCGTCGGGCGACTCGGGGCGGCCCTGGATGCCAAGCATCATCGGCAGCGAGGGGCCGTAGATGTCCGCGTCGAGCAGGCCGACCGAAGCGCCTTCGGCGGCGAGCGCGAGCGCGAAATTCACGGCGGTCGTGCTCTTGCCCACGCCGCCCTTGCCCGAGGCCACGGCGACGATATTCTTCACGTTGGGCAGCAGCTTCACGCCGCGTTGCACCGTATGCGCGGTAATCTCGCTTCTAACCGCGACGCGGCTCGCCTTCACGCCCGGCACGGCGCCGAGCGCCGCTTCGACCTGCACGCGCACCGCGTCGAACTGGCTCTTCGCCGGATAGCCGAGCACGATCTCGACGCCGACCGTCTCGCCTTCGACGGTGACGTTGCGCACGCCCTTGGCCACCGTGTAGGGATGGCCCGTGTTCGGATCCGTCAAGGCCGCGAGCGCGGCGTCGACCAAAGCCCGATCTATGCTCATTGAAACTCCGTGGGGAGAATGCCGGTCTGCATTAGCGCCGATCCGAGTGTGGACTGATCGCCTACGCGCCGGAAATCGAAAGAAATTGTTAAGCTGCATTGCGCAAAATTGCCCGACAGGGCACGCTTCGCGGCAGCATCGATTTTGTGTGCCGACCAGGTGGTCTCGAAGCCGCGACTTAGCGGCTTTCCGCCTGGCGGCGCAAACCTCAAGGCGTCATTGTAGTAGCTGCCGCCGCGCGCCGTTCGAAGACCCTGTTCGCATGCGGGGCCGCGGACGCCGCGGGCAGCGTCCGTTCCACTCAAGAAAGGAAAGCAAATGAACACAAAAATCCTGACTCGCCTGTCCGTCTTCGCCATCGCCGGCGCGCTCGTCGCCGGCTGCGCGACGCAGCAGGGCACCAACACGGCTGTCGGCACCGGTGTCGGCGCAGGCACGGGCGCGGCGATCGGCGCCATCTTCGGCGGCGGCAAGGGCGCTGCAATCGGCGCAGGCGCGGGCGCACTGGTCGGCGGCATCACCGGCTACAACTGGCAGAACATCCACAACAAGCTCTCGGGCGCCACCAAGGGCACCGGCACGAAGATCACCGAGCAGCCGGACGGCTCGCTCAAGCTCGACATCCCGAGCAATGTGACGTTCGACACCAGCAGCTACGCAATCAAGCCGTCGTTCGCGCCGGTGCTCGACCAGGTCGCGCAGACGCTCCAGCAGAACCCGGAAGTGGTTGCGCAGGTGGTCGGCCATACGGATAACACGGGCTCCCCCGCCTACAACCAGACGCTGTCGGTCAACCGCGCCCAGAGCGTCGTGAACTACCTCGCCTCTCGCGGCATTCAGATGCAGCGCATGTCGGCCTCAGGCCTCGGCGATACGCAACCGATCGCAGACAACAACACCGAAGCGGGCCGCGCGGCTAACCGCCGCGTGGAAATGTACCTGCGCGCGACGTCGCAGCACCAGGGCGGTTAAGCCGGCCAGGCGCAGTCGCCGGAATGCAGTTGCCAGCGACTGCGCCATAAAAGAGCGACACATCAACGGGGCGGCAGTCATGCTGCCCCGTTTGCATTTCGAGCGGCCCGAAAGACGCGCTCCGAAATCCTTGCTGGACGGCCATCCGACCCCCGCTTCCACGCGCTGGAAGAGAATCGAAATATTTTTCGAACTCTCGAGAAAACGTGCTGTCTGTCTTTACGGTACGTGTGCGGCAGCGCCGCCGCGTCACCATTCTCCTCTTGTCGTTGTTGCTCCGGGGCCATTCTTGCCCCGGTTTTTTTTGGCCGCGATTTGTGCAACGCAACATAGCCGTTGCCTGCGCAGCCCCGCGCTCCCTCCAGGCATTTCGCATACGAGCGTCCACCGGCTCGCCGAACGGTGGTGCGCCCGCCCTGCTAAAATCGCCCTTTCCCCCCGCAACATCGGACTTCCCCTCACTTATGTCAGCACCCGCCACCGACCTCGCTGCAGCCGGCGCGCATGCCAATCAAAGCGGCCGCCGCCAGGTTCTCGTTACGTCTGCTCTGCCGTACGCCAACGGTCAGATCCACATCGGCCACCTGGTCGAGTACATCCAGACGGACATCTGGGTTCGCGCGCTGCGAATGCATGGCCACGAGGTCTACTACGTCGGTGCCGACGACACGCACGGCACGCCCGTCATGCTGCGTGCGGAGAAGGAAGGCCTCACGCCGCAGCAGCTGATCGCGCGCGTGTGGCAGGAGCACAAGCGCGACTTCGACAGCTTCGGCGTCTCGTTCGACAATTACTACTCGACGGACTCCGAAGAGAACCGCGTACTTTCCGAGTCGGTCTATCTGGCGCTCAAGGAAGCGGGTTTCATCGAGACGCGCGACATCGAGCAGGCCTACGACCCGGTCAAGAACATGTTTCTGCCGGACCGCTTCATCAAGGGCGAGTGCCCGAAGTGCGGCGCGAAGGACCAGTACGGCGACAGCTGCGAAGTGTGCGGCTCGACCTACGCGCCGACTGATCTGAAGAATCCGTACTCGGTGGTCTCGGGCGCAACCCCCATCCGCAAGACCTCGACGCACCACTTCTTCCGCCTCTCGGACCCGCGCTGCGAAGACTTCCTGCGCGGCTGGGTGAGCGGCCTCGCGCAACCGGAAGCGACCAACAAGATGCGCGAGTGGCTGGGCGAGTCGGGCGAATCGAAGCTCGCCGACTGGGACATCTCGCGCGACGCGCCCTACTTCGGCTTTGAGATTCCGGGCGCGCCCGGCAAGTACTTCTACGTGTGGCTCGACGCGCCGGTCGGCTATTACGCGAGCTTCAAGAACCTGTGCGAGAAGCGCGGCCTCGATTTCGAGGCATGGGTGAAGGCCGGCTCGAAGACGGAGCAGTACCACTTCATCGGCAAGGACATCCTGTATTTCCATACGCTGTTCTGGCCGGCCATGCTGCAGTTCTCGGGCCACCGCACGCCGACCAACGTCTTCGCGCACGGCTTTTTGACCGTGGACGGCGCGAAGATGTCGAAGTCGCGCGGCACCTTCATCACGGCGGAAAGCTATGTGACCACGGGCCTGAACCCCGAGTGGCTGCGCTACTACTTCGCCGCGAAGCTCAACAGCACCATGGAAGACCTCGACCTGAACCTCGAAGACTTCCAGGCGCGCGTGAACAGCGACCTCGTCGGCAAGTACATCAACATCGCAAGCCGCGCGGCGGGCTTCCTGATCAAGCGCTTCGAAGGCCGCGTGCAAGATAGCGCGATGCATCATCCGCTGCTCGAGCAACTGCGCGCCACGATTGCGCAAATCGCTGCGCACTACGAAGCACGCGAATACAGCCGCGCGCTGCGCCAGACGATGGAGCTCGCCGACGCCGTGAACGGTTACGTCGATACGGCCAAGCCGTGGGAGCAGGCCAAGGATCCGGCCAACTCGGCGGCGCTGCACGAGACCTGCAGCGTGAGCCTCGAAGCGTTCCGCCTGCTTTCGCTCGCTCTGAAGCCGGTGCTGCCGACGCTCGCAGAAGGCGTCGAACAGTTCCTGGCGATCGAGCCGCTGACCTGGGCCGATGCAGGCAAGGCGCTCTCGTCGCAACAGCCGATCAACGCGTACAAGCACCTGATGACGCGCGTCGATCCGAAGCAGATCGAGGCGCTGCTCGCCGCCAACCGCGATTCGCTCCAGGCAACCGATGCGCCCGCCGCTGCGGCTGCGGATGCGAACAAGAAGTCGAAGGCTGCCAGGGAAGCGAAGAAACCTGCCGCCGATGAAACGCCGGAAGTCATCTCGATCGACGACTTCGCGAAGATCGACCTGCGCGTGGCGCTGATCGTCGACTGCAACCTCGTCGAAGGATCGGACAAGCTGCTGCAACTCACGCTCGACGTGGGCGAGGAAAAAACGCGCAACGTGTTCTCGGGTATCCGGTCGGCGTACAAGCCGGAAGACCTCAAGGGCAAGCTCACGGTGATGGTTGCGAACCTCGCGCCGCGCAAGATGAAGTTCGGCATGTCCGAAGGCATGGTGCTCGCGGCTTCCGCCGCCGACGAGAAGGCCGAACCGGGTCTGTACATTCTCGAGCCGCATAGCGGCGCGAAGCCGGGCATGCGGGTCAGGTAACACCCGCCCATGTCGTGCGAAACGCCCCTTGCGAGGGGCGTTTTTTTTGCGCCTGGCTTTTCGAGGCGCTAGCGGCGCAGCCGATCGAAACGCCGCGTATAAAGAATATCGGCGCCGTTGAAGGTGCCGCCGTACACCACCAGCGACCAGTAGCGCGAGAGGTTGATCGTGGCCTTCACCGCGTTCGACGCCGACTGCAGGCCCTGTTCGTAGCCGATCACGAGACGCTGGTTGATGGCCTTCGCGATCATCACGACCTCGGTGTCGGTCAGGCCCACCTCGCTGCGGCCGATCGAAAATTCGTCGAGGCCGATGCTCTGCGCAATGCGCTTGCCTTGCGCGCTGCCGAGCAGGGCGAGCGCCGTCGTCATCGCGCTCTGCTGGCCGAGGTTGTTGCCCTGGTCGGTGCCGTGCCCGAATAGCAGCCAGGAGAGCTTTTCGTTATCGGGCACGTTGGGCTCGGACACGAGCCGCACCGAAGGCGCCTGCACGGTGCCGGTGACCTGCACGCCCGCCTCGACCTGCTGGTTGCGCCGCATGGCGAGAATGTTGATGCCCGGATTGCCCACCGGCCCGTTGAACGTGAAGAAGCCATTTTCGATATTGAGCTTGGTGCCGAACGCCGTGTACGTGGAGCCTTCGGTCACGCGCACGTTGCCGACCGCGCGCAGCGGGACGTCCGGCGCGCTGTTGACCGAGATCATGCCTGCGAGGCCCAGATCCGCGCCCTGCCCGCGGAAGCGGAAGTCGTGGCCGAGATCGATGTCGATGTTTGCACGCGGCGCGAAGCGCGGCGCGGGCCTGGTCGATGCCGTTTCCTCGATGGGCGGCCTGCCGCCCACCGTCGTGCCGTCGGGGCGCACGATCACGACGTCGTCGCCGAGCGAAGGCGCAGGTAACTCGGGCATGTCGAAGAGCGCGTGATCGACGGTGAACTTGCCGTCGATCTGCATGCCGCCGAGATGCCCGCCGTTGGCGATGCTCGCGCTGCCGGACAGCGACAGCTTGCGGTCGGGCGAAGCGAAAAGCTCGAGCTTGTCCGCGACGATGCTCGCGGTGAGATCGGGCTCGGCGTTGTCGAGGCGCACCTGGCCCTTTGCGCGCAGCGTGCCGCTCGTCGCGCCGTGGAACTCCACCTGCTGGAAGTCGACGAGGTTCTGCGAGAGCGCGATGCGGATCACGCCGTCCTTCAACTCCACGCCCTGGTCGACCACGGTGGCCGAGATGCCGTCGCCGACCAGCGAGCCCGTGAGATTCGGCTTCGCGACCGTGCCGCCGAGCGCGAGTTGCAGCGCGAGATGGCCGTCGAGCAGATAAGTCGGGCCGAGCATGCCGCCCGTGTTCCTGAGCGAGGGCACGTTCGCCTTGATGGTGCCGCCGATCGGCGCCTCGTCCGCGACAGTGAGAATGCCGTCGCGCGGCATGAGTGTCGTATAGGCGTCGATGTCGAGCACGCCGATGCGGCTCGCCTGCGCATGCGCCGTGAGCGTGAGGCGGTTGCCGCCGCTGAAGGCCGCGCGCACGTTGAGCTCGCCCACGCCGAGCGAGGCAAAGCCGCGGCCGACCTCGGTCGTGATGTCGCCCGAGCGGCGCTTGATCTGCACATAGCCGGTGGCCGTCGGGCCGACGGCGAAGTCCCAGTCGCCGTCGAAGATCAGGTCGGTCCTGAGCGTCGACGGCACGCCCGTGAACTGCTGCCGGATCTGCATGATGCGCGCGAGCGACACGTTGGTGAGCGTGCCCGCCGAGCGGATGCGGCCATGGTCGAGATCGAACGATTTCAGGTCGAGCGACGCGCCTTCCCCCGTAATACGCGTCGCGCCGAGCGTGACCTTGCCGGGGCCCGCGCTCACCGTGAGCGGCGACTGCAGCTTCACACCGGGCACGCCGCGGTTCTCGAGTTGCGTCACCGTGCCGTTCCAGCGCGTGCCTTCGCGCGTGTCCTGGAGGCCGCCGTTGGCCGCCACCACGAAGTCGATCGGCTGGCCCTGCACCTTGCCCTTCGCGCTCGCGCTGAGCGTGTGCTTCGCGCGCGTGCCGTCGAGGCGCGCGGTGAGCGTCGCGATGTCGACGCCCGCCACGGCAATGTCACTCGCGTCGGTGCTGAAGGCGAGCGCGCCGTTCGCGCCGTCGCGCGCGAGGGCCCGGCCCTCGGCATGGCCGACGCGGTTATCGCCGAACACCACGTGGTCGGCCTTGTAGTCGAGCGAGACGTCGGGATGCGCGAAGGTGCCGGTCACGTCGCCGTTCGCCGCGAGCTGGCCCGCTATGCCGAAGCCGAGCCGGTCGAGCTGCGGCGCATCCACGCGAAAGCGCAGGCGGTCGCCCCGCGCGCCGAAGCTGCCTTGCAGGTCCACGGTATTGCCCGCGACCGAGAGGTTCGCGCGGCTTGGCAGAATACGCGAGCCCGCCAGCTGGATAAGGCCCTGGCCCGTGAGCGGCAGGTCGTCGTAGACGCTCGGGCCGAGCTTGAACTCGGCCCGCGTCGTGAAGGTGGGCGCGAGTGTGCCGCTCGCATTGAGCGTGCCGTTCACGCGCGCCTCGATGCGCCGGCCTGCGGGACGCGTGGCCGGTCGCGGCTTCGCTACAGGTTCGGCCGCCCCGGCCTGCTCAGTCTGTTTCGCGTTCTCCACGCGCTTTTGCGCGGCGGCCTGCTCGCCCGATTGCGCGGGATTGAGCGACGGGTTCAGTGCCGGATTGAGCGCGAGATTGCGTTGCTGATTGAGCGCGTCGGCGGCGGGTTGGGCCGCGGGCCGCGGCCGGGCGGCCAGCGCGGGCGACTTCGCGGCCGGGCGCGCCGGCGTTTGCGGCGTGAGCGACAACGGATCGAAATTGGTCAGCACCGCCTTGAGTTGATACGTGGAACTGGCGTCGTGCTTGAGCGCGCCCGACAGGTCGATGCGCCCCGCCCCCGAAGTCAGCCGCACGTCGTTGAGCGAGAGGCGCGCGGGGTCCTGCGTGATCTTGCCCTGCACGCGCAGCGCCGCCCTCGGATCGGCGAGATCGAGCGTGACGCTCTGCACGTCGCCGTTCAGCCGCACGCCGACCGGCCCCGCGAATTGCGTGGCGCGCACGCTCGACTGGATCGCGTTGAGGTCGAGGGCGGCCACCTTCAGGTCGAAGCGTCCGTCGCGCCCGCTGATCGTCCCGCCTCCGGTGATCGTCGCGTTCTTCACGAGACGCACGGCGAGCTTCGGGATGCGCTGCGTCTTCGCATCGAGCACGACGTCGGCGTGGGCGTCGATGAGCGGCAGCAGCTTTTCGTCGATGGCGCCCGGCTTCGCGTTCACGATCGAGACCGCGCCCGCCACCGTGAAGCCAGCCGCATTGCTGCGCGCGCGCGCCGCGTCGGCTGCGGCCGAGGCGGCGGAGGCAGCCGCGGCATCGGGCTTCGCGCCACCCGCTGGCGCCGATGCCGACGCCGGCACGGAAGCCGGCGTCACGTCCGACACCGCCGCCGCCCCCGACGCCACCGCCGCGAGCGCCGCCGGCACGCCCGCCGCACCGCCCGGCACTGGCTGCAACTGCGCACGCACCGCGAGGTCGGCGAACGGCGCGCCCGGCGCAAACGCCTGCGGATTGACATGATCGAACGCGAGCGTGACGCGCTGCAGCGGCACGGAAGCGAACGGCGTGGCCTCCACATGCGCGCGGCCGGTGAGCTTCATGCCGCTTGCCTCGACATCGGCCGTGAGCGCCTCGAGCGAGCCGGCGAGGTTTGCGCTGACCTGCACGTCTTCGCCGTTCACCTTGCCGGAGTAGCCCAGGTCGCCCGTGAGCGCGAACGGCCGCACGCCGTCGAGCTTCGCCTCGGCGCTCACCGCGCCAAAGGGCGTGTCGAGACGCTCGATGGCGGCCTCGTGATGGCGGCCGTCGCTGCGTCCGTGGAACTGGAAGTGCGAGAACTCGTTGGTCGAGGTGCCTTCGTGCACCGTGAGCTTGTCCACCTGCAGGTCGCGGATCTCGAGCCCGAGCGGCAGCTGCAGGTTTTCCGGCAGCTTCATGGGCGAGGAAGGCTCGTGCGACGGCACGATGCGCATCTCGATGTCGCCGGCGTGCAGATAGTCCACCACGAACCGCCAGGGTTTCTGGCCGAATCCCTGCAGCTCCCACTGGCCGCCGATGCGGTCCACCTTGAGCGTGGTGCCGTCCGTGCCGCGCCAGCTCACGTTGGAAAAACGCACACCGGTCGCAAGCGTGCCGCCTTCGAGCCTGCCCGCGAGCTTGCCGTCGAGCAGCCTGACTGCCGCGCGCCACGCGTAGGCCGTGCCGCGCTCGGTGGTCAGCACGCCATAGAGCAAGCCGGCGACGAGCCCGACGAGCAGCACCGGCACGACGATCGCCCAGGCAAGCGCCTTCCAGAGCCGCGGCCCGCGGCGCCGCGGCGGCGCACCATTGTTGTCGCCTGCACCGCCCGCGCCGCCGTCGCCGCCGTCGCCGCCATTGCCTCCATCGCCGCCGGGTTCGCCGCGCGCTTCATCGTCCGGGCTGCGGCCAGCCTCCCCCGGCGGCACCGCGAACGTGGCCGTCAGCCATGCCACCGCAGTGAGACGACGCGCGCTCATGCCGCCCCCTCGCCGTGCGGCGCAGGAGGCGTTGAAAAGCGGAACAGCGAGCGCGTCATCATCAGAAGGCGATCCCGAGTGTCAGATAAGGCCGCACGCTGTGAGTGCGAAAGCCATAGGCGAGATCGAGGTTGACCGGCCCGACGGGGCTGCGCCAGCGCGCGCCGATACCCGCGCCCGGATCGAACTCCTTTTCGCCCCAGGTGTCGGTGGCGGTGCCGACGTCGAAGAACGCTGCGCCGCCCCAGTCGTGACTGAACCAGTGCTGGTACTCGGCTGAGCCGGTGACGAGGTACTTGGTCGGCAGGATCGAGCCCGACTGGTCGTTACCGATGCTCTGGAACGAGTAGCCGCGCACCGAGTTCGAACCGCCCGCACGGAACAGCAGCGACGCGGGGATGCCGCTCGACGGACCGCTCGTGAACACGCCGCCCAGTTCCGCGCGGAACACCATGATGTCGCTGTGGCCGATCGGCAGGTATTGCTGGCCGCGCATGTAGGCGCGCAGGAAGCTTTGCTCGGCGCCCACGTTCTTGAGCGCGACGCCCGCCTCCATGCGGATGATGTTGCCCGAGCGCGGAAACAGCGGGTCGTCGACATTGCGGCGCGTCCAGCCCCATGTCGGCACGAGCGCATAGGCCCGCGAGGACGGCCCCACGTTCTGCGTGAGGCGGTCGTCGTAGAACATCAGCGCGTACGCGTAGTCGATGTTCTGCGAGGTGCGCGTGCGCTGGACACCGACACGCGCGCTATAGATGTTCGTGTCCGAGACGTCGGTGGTCGTGTAGGACGCGACGAGGCTGTTGGTCCAGGCGCGCGGGCCCGGCGGCATCGAAAGCTGGACCTGACCGAACTTCTGGATCTGGTCGAGCCGCCCCTGCACCTGGAACGGCCACGCCGCCCCGAACGTGTTCAGGTAGGTGTAGGAGCCCTGGACGTGCGCACCGGTGTCGGTCGAATAACCCACGCCGCCGCGGAAGTTGTTGTAGGGGAACTCGCTCACCTTCACGTGCACGGGCGTCTCGAGCGGCTTTTGCGTGTTCGCGTCGACGTCGATCGCCACGCTCGCGTAGTACGGCGTGTTCTGCACCTGGCGCTGCAGTTCGGCCACGCGCTTCAGGTCGTAGATTTCGCCCGGCGAGAGCGGATTCACGTTGTCGATGATGTAGCCCGGATAGCGCCGCGGCCCCGAAACATCGAGCTTGCCCAGCGTGAAGGTCGGCCCGCTGTCGAACGTTACGGAAAGTTGCGCGTCATGTCTGAGCGGATCGACCCGCGCCTCCGAAAACGCGATCTTGGCGCCGAGGTAGCGGCGCGCCTGCAGTGCCTTGAGCGAGGCATTCTTGGCGTCGTCCCAGCCCGACTGCGTAAAGGCGTCGCCGTCGTGCAGCGAGAACGCGAAGCGCGCGGTGTTCTCCTGCGCCGGGTCTTCCGTGAGGACCGGGCCGCGAAACACGAGCTTCACCGAGGAAATCGTCGTGCGCGGCCCCGGATCGACGCTCACCCGCACGTGCCGCCTGCCGTCGATCGTGCGCACGTCGGTACGCACGACCGGCGTGAAATAGCCCGCCGTCGAGGCGAGGTCGCGTACCTGCTGCGGCGCCGCGGTCACGAGGAACTCGAACTGGTCCTCGTTCACGTCGGCGCGCGTGGCAAAGCGCGCAATGTCGAGGTGCGTCTCGAGCAGCTTGCGCAGGTCGCGCGGCGAGGCCTGGATATCGACGTCGTAGTAGGTGCGCGGGCGCATCCACGGCAGCAGGGTGGTCAGGATGTCGGCCCGGGCGGGCGGCGCCACGGCGCAGAACTCGGCGAGGCACACGATCAGGCACGCGGCGAGCCGTGGCCGCGCCGCCCGCGAGGGGCGCCGCCGTGCGCACAATGCTTCGATCACCCATCCCGCCAAACGCCACCTCCGGCCGTCGTAGAACTGGTTGCCACCGGTTGCGCCGCTCGCGCGCAGGGCACGGGAAGCGGCAACGGGCGCAAACGCGTTATTTCACCACATCGGCGCGTCAAAACCCCAGGAGGAGGCGCAAAGCGTGCCACAACGCCGGCGCAGCCGGACGCATGGCGCGCGCGGAGCGGCCCGAGGCATGGCCGACGCGCGCTGCGCCCGCGCGGATGTTCCGCGGCGTTGGCTTGCGGTAAAATTGCCGCCGACAGAATTAGCGGCGCGGCGCAATCAGGCGCCCCGCCTTACTGGACGGACGTCAGCCATGTATCAGTCGGACATCACGCAGTTCATCAACCAGCTCAAGCAGCAAAAGCCGCAGCTCGAAGAACAGCAACGCAAGGGCCGCGCGCTCCTGTGGGACAAGCAGCCGATCGACCTCGACGAGCGCGAGCGCCAGCAGGCTTCGCGCGTGAGGCAAACGTCTTACGTCTACTACCAGAACTTCTGATGGCCGAGGCCGACGGAGCCGGCGCGCCGCCAGCAGGCGAGCACGCGGCCAGTCACGCGGGCCACGCTGCCGGGCAAACGCCCGGTGAGGCGCTGACCACGCCCGCAACCGACTCGACGCCCGACACGGTCGACGGCGTCGCGTTCGCACGCCTTTACGGCGAGCCGCTCTTCAAGCTCCCGCAGGACCTCTACATCCCGCCGGACGCGCTCGAAGTCTTCCTCGAGACCTTCGAAGGCCCGCTCGACCTGCTGCTGTACCTCATCCGCAAGCAGAACTTCAACGTCCTCGACATCCCGATGGCGGATGTCACGACCCAGTACCTCGGCTATGTCGAGCAACTGCGCAAGACCAACCTCGAACTCGCAGCCGAATATCTGCTGATGGCGGCCATGCTCATCGAGATCAAGTCGCGCATGCTGCTGCCTGTAAAGAAGGCCGATACGGGCGAGGAAGCCGAGGACCCGCGCGCCGAACTCGTTCGCCGCCTGCTCGAATACGAGCAGATGAAGCTCGCCTCTCAGCGCCTGGATCAGTTGCCGCAGCTCGGCCGCGACTTCCTGCGCGCCGAGGTCTTTATCGAACAGAGCATCACCCCGCGCTTTCCCGACGTGGACAGCAACGACCTGCGCGCCGCGTGGGCCGACGTCATCAAGCGCGCGAAGCTCGTCCAGCACCACAAGATCTCGCGCGAGGAGCTCTCGGTGCGCGAGCACATGAGCATCATCCTGCGCCGGCTCCAGGGCGAGCGTTTCATGGAGTTCTCCGAGCTGTTCGACACCACGCGCGGCGTGCCCGTCGTGATCGTGAACTTCATCGCCATGCTGGAGCTGTCGCGCGAATCGCTCATCGAGATCACCCAGCCCGAGCCGTTCGCGCCGATTTACGTGCGGCTCGCGTATTTGCCGGCCTGATTCCTGGCCCGCCCTTGCCCGGGCCCGCGCGCGGCGAGCCATTAAATAGGACCGCATCGCGCAGGACCCTCCGCCGGGCCGCACAGCGGAACGCCAGGACAACCCCCTACCCGAGGCGGGTGCGCCGCATGCACAAATCCACTACAATCGCCCGCGCCTGCCCGGTCTCGTCCCATATACGGGGCACACGAAACACTTGCCGCGCCATCCGCGCGGACCGGGCGCGCGACGTCCGCTCGCGGCCCTTCGTCCGGGTCTCTGGCTTGCGGCCGTGCCACCCAAGTCTTGCCCCGCGCGAGGCATAAAGCATCCGATCATGAAAGTCATTAGCTCGATTCAGGAATTGCGCGACCAGATGCGCGGCCAAAACCGCACCGCGTTCGTGCCGACCATGGGCAACCTGCACGAAGGCCATCTCTCGCTGATGCGCCTCGCGCGCCAGCACGGCGACCCGGTCGTGGCGAGTATCTTCGTCAACCGGCTGCAGTTCGGCCCGAACGAGGACTTCGACAAGTATCCGCGCACGCTTCAGGACGACATCGAGAAGCTGCAGAAGGAAAACGTCTATGTGCTGTTCGCGCCGACCGAGCGCGACATGTATCCGCAGCCGCAGGAGTACCGCGTGCGCCCGCCGCACGACCTGGGCGACATTCTGGAAGGCGAATTCCGCCCCGGCTTCTTCGAGGGCGTGTGCACGGTCGTCATGAAGCTGATGTCGTGCGTGCAGCCGCGCGTGGCCGTGTTCGGCAAGAAGGACTACCAGCAGCTCATGATCATGCGCGGGATGTGCCAGCAGTTCGCGCTGCCGACCGAGATCGTCGCCGCGGAAACCGTGCGCGACACCAACGGCCTCGCGCTCAGCTCACGCAACCGCTATCTGAGCGACGCCGAGCGCGCCGAGGCGCCGCAACTGGCAGGCGTGCTGCGCGCGATCCGCGAGTCGGTGCTGTCGGGCCGCCGCGACTTCCAGCAGCTCGAACTCGACGCCATGGCGACGCTCGCCGCGCGCGGCTGGAAGCCCGACTACATTGCGATCCGCAAGCGCGCGAACCTGCTGCCGCCCGCGCCGGGCGTGGCTGGCGACGCCGAGTCGCCGCTCGTCGTGCTGGCTGCCGCCAGGCTCGGCGCGACGCGCCTGATCGACAACCTCGAGATCTGAGGCCCGCGGGCGGCCGCGCCGTCCCGCTTTCACCCGATAACCCCAGATTCCGCCTACCCGCGGCGGGCCGCGCGCCCGTCCGCCTGAGGAGACCCTCCATGCAACGCCATATGCTCAAGTCGAAGATCCACCGCGTCGCGGTCACGCACTGCGAGCTGCACTACGAAGGCTCGTGCGCCATCGACGAAAACCTGCTCGAAGCGGCGAACATCGTCGAAAACGAGCGCATCGACATCTGGAACATCAACAATGGCGAGCGCTTCACGACCTACGCGATCAAGGGCGAGCGCGGCAGCGGCATGATCTCGCTGAACGGCTCGGCCGCGCGCCGCGCACAACTGGGCGACCTCGTGATCATCGCGGCCTTCGCGAACGTGGAAGAGGAAGAGCTCAAGGCCGGCTGGAAGCCGGACCTCGTGTTCGTGGACGAGAACAACCGCATCAAGGGCAGCCGCGACCACGTGCCCACGCAAAGCTGGAGCTAAAACGCGGGCCTGGCCGGCGCGGCTCATCGGGCCCGCGCCGCCGTCCCTGCGCGCTTATTTGCCGTCGACCCAGCCGAGAATCGACTGCCACTGGTCGAGGTCCTTCTCGACCCGGCTCTTCGCGACGTCCCACAGCGTGAGGCCGTGCGCAGCGAGCTGCACGTAGTTCTGCGTGTCGCGCAGATAGCCCAGCACGGGCAGCTCCAGGCCTTCGACGAAGCGCTGCAGCTGCTCGGCCGAGCGCGTGCGCGCGTCCACCCGCATGCCCACCACGCCCACCTGGATCGCGCCCTTGCGCACGGCCTTTTCCTTGGCCAGGCGGTTCAGGAAGTCCTGGGTGGCGAGAATGTCGAACATCGAGGGCTGCAGCGGCACGATCACCCTGTCCGCCAGCTCGATGATCGCCCCGAGCCGGTTGCCATGCAGGCCGGCGGGCGTGTCGATGACTGCGTGCTCGAGCCCTTTGGGCGGCTTTGCCGGGTCGTCCAGATCGACCTGCCAGCTTTCGATGGCCGGCAGCGTCGCGGGCCGCAGATCGAGCCAGGCGTGCGAGGACTGCTGCCGGTCGAGGTCCGCGAGCGCCACCCACTCGCCCTGCGCGGCGAAATAACCGGCCAGATTGGTGGACAGCGTGCTCTTTCCCACGCCGCCCTTGGGATTCGCCACCACGATTACCGTCATGAATGCTCCCGTCAGGATGGCTGGCGCATGGCCAGCCGGATTGCCGTGATTTTGCGTGATGCGTTGTTCGATACCTGGCGAGGCGCCTTGCAGACGAACCGGCGCCCCGAATCAACCGTCCGATATTATCGGCAAATTGCGCGCCGCCGAAGCCCCCTCGCGAGCGCGCACCCGCAATGTTCATATCAAATCAAGGAGACTGACCGAGCATGAGCACGCTACGCCACGACATCACGATCGAATCCCTGCTCGAGAGACAGCGCGGCCGCCTGCCCGATTTGCTGGGCTTTCGCCCGCTGGTCCTCGAGCAAGGCCTGCTGCGCGCCGAACTCGACGTGCGCAGCGACCTGCTCGCCCCCAATGGCTTCCTGCACGCCGCCACGGTAATCGGCCTCGCCGACACGGCCTGCGGCTACGCCTGCCTCGCGCACCTGCCGCCCAACGCGAAGAACTTCACGACCATCGAGATCAAGAGCAATCATCTCAGCACCGCGCGCGAAGGCACGATCTCGGCCGTGGCGAAGGGCGTGCACCTCGGGCGCAGCACCCAGGTCTGGGACGCCACCGTGAGCGGCCCGGACGGCAAGACCATCGCGCTGTTCCGCTGTACGCAGATGGTGCTTTACTGAGCCGGTCAGCCGCGCTTTTAGCCGATTACGCCGAACACCTTCTCCAGATCGAGGCTCGCCGCGAGCGTGTCCGCGAGCCGCTCCAGCGACGCCTCGCGCAACGCCGGATAGTCCACCGCGCGCGCCTGCGCGAGCCCGGCCCAGCGCAAGAGCGCCGCGCACGCCTGCGGCGTGTCGAACAGGCCGTGCACATAGGTCGCGAGAATCTGGCCATCCGCCGAGCGCGCGCCATCGGGGCGCGTCGCCCCCTCGTCGCCTACAGCAAGCCATAGCGCGGGCGATTCGAGCGAGCGTCCGCGCGTCTCGCCCATATGGATTTCGTAGCCCGCCACGCGCGCCGGGCCCGCGACCGTATCTCCATCCGCGCCTTCCAGCGCGAGCGCGCCCGTCACGTTCTTCAAGGTCTTTTCGCGCGTGAGCACGGTCTCGTAGTCGAGCCAGCCGAAGCCCTCGACCGCGCCCGGCTCGCCCTCCACGCCATGCGGATCGGCAATCGCGCGCCCGAGCATCTGCATGCCGCCGCAAATGCCGATCACGCGCCCGCCATAGCGCAGATGCCGCGCGAGCGCCGTCTCCCAGCCCTGGGCGCGCAGCCACGCGAGGTCGTCGCACACGTTCTTCGAGCCCGGCAGGATCACGAGATCGGAGGCGGGCGGCGCTTCGCCCGTGCGCACATAGGTGAAATCGACCTGTGGATGCGCGCGTAGGGCGTCGAAGTCAGTGTGGTTGCTGATGTGCGGCAGCGCCGGCACGATCACGCGCAGCGTCTCGCCGCCAGCCTGTGCGCCGCTGTGGGCCGCGCCGGGCAGCATGTCCTCGGCGTCGAGCGTGAGGCCGTGCAGATACGGCACGACGCCCAGCACCGGCTTGCCCGTCTGCTGCTCGAGCCAGGCGAGGCCGGGTTCCAGCAGCGTGCGGTCGCCGCGAAAGCGGTTGATGACGAAACCTTTGATTCGCGCGCGCTCGCTCTCCGAAAGACAGGCCAGCGTGCCGATCAGATGCGCGAACACGCCGCCCCGGTCGATGTCGGCCACGAGCACGACCGGGCAATCGACCGCCTCGGCAAAACCCATGTTCGCGATGTCGTTGGCGCGCAGGTTGACTTCGGCGGGGCTGCCCGCGCCTTCCACGAACACCGTGTCATAGCGCGCGCGCAGACGCGCATAGGACGCCAGCACGGCCTCGCGCGCGAGCGGCTTGTAGTCCTGGTACGCGCGCGCGCCCAGGTTCATGCGCGCCTTGCCGTGGATGATGACCTGCGAGCCGAGGTCGCTATTGGGTTTGAGCAGCACCGGATTGAGGTCGGTATGCGCCTCGATGCCGGCGGCGACGGCCTGCAGCGCCTGGGCGCGGCCGATCTCGCCGCCGTCCACGGTCACGGCGCTGTTGAGCGCCATGTTCTGCGGCTTGAACGGCGCGACGCGCGCCCCCGCGCGGCGCGCGAGGCGGCACAGGCCGGCGACGAGCGTGCTCTTGCCGGCGTCGGAGGTCGTGCCCTGGATCATCAGCGTGCCGGTGGGTACGCGGGC
Organism: Paraburkholderia nodosa DSM 21604; assembly: GCF_000519185.1. GTDB lineage: Bacteria > Pseudomonadota > Gammaproteobacteria > Burkholderiales > Burkholderiaceae > Paraburkholderia > Paraburkholderia nodosa. The sequence goes on from NZ_JAFA01000037.1 coordinate 58,945, forward strand.
GGGTAGCGTGGCGGTCATGAAGCGCTTGGGTGGGCGGCGAAGGCGAACGCGCATTATCCCATCGCCCCGCCGCCCGATGCAGGACCACGGCGCGACATTGGCCGAACGGACAACGGCGGGCCTGAGCGCAGCCGTTACAATCACGCGATGAATTCGCGCGATCTCACCTTCATCGTCGGCGGCGCGCGCTCGGGCAAGAGCGCGCACGCCGAACGCCTCGCCGCCGCGAGCGGCCTGCCGGTCACGTATATCGCCACCGCGCGCGTGACGGCCGACATCGAGTTCGCCGAGCGCATCGGCCACCACCGCGCGCGCCGGCCTGCGCACTGGGCGCTCGCCGAGGCGCCGCTCGATCTCGCTCTCGCCCTCGACGCAGCAGCGGCGCCCGGCCAGTGCGTGCTGATCGATTGCCTCACGCTGTGGCTCGCGAACCTGCTTTGCCCCGCCGACTCCGAAGCGCCGCTGCCCGACTGGCGCGAGCGCCTCGACGCCTTCGCCGCCGCCTGCGAGCGCGCGCAAGGCACGGTGCTCGTGGTGAGCAACGAGATCGGCATGGGCGTCGTGCCGATGGGCGCGGCCACGCGCCTTTACGTCGACGAACTCGGCCGCCTCAATCAGCGCATCGCGGCGCTCGCCGACCGCGCCACGCTCGTCGCCGCAGGCCTGCCTCTGGTGCTCAAAGCGCCGCGCGGGACCTCATGATGCTCTCGCTACCCGTCACCGCCGCGCTCGCCGTGGCCGGCGTCGCCGTGGACCGCTGGCTCGGCGAGCCGCGACGCGCCCACCCGCTCGTCGCTTTCGGCCGCTACGCGAACCGCCTCGAAGCGCGCTTGAACATAGGCCGCCGCGGCCGTCCGCTCGGCCTCGTCGCATGGCTCGCCGCCGTTGCGCCGCCCGTCGTCGTCGCCGCGCTGCTGTGCGCGCTGCTGCCCTGGCCGCTCGCCTGGGCGCTCCACGTCGCGCTGCTCTGGTTCGCGCTCGGCGCGCGCAGCCTCACGGAGCACATCGCGCCGATCGGCGCCGCGCTCGCCCGGCGCGACCTCGCAGCCGCGCGCGAGTTGACGGGCCGCATCGTCTCGCGCGACACAGCCGGGGCAGACGCCACCGCGCTCTCGCGTGCGGCCGTCGAATCGGCGCTCGAAAACGGCAACGACGCGATCTTCGGCGCGCTGTTCTGGTTCGCGATCGCGGGCGGCCCGGGCGCCCTCGCGTTCCGTCTCGCCAACACGCTCGATGCCATGTGGGGCTACCGCACGCCGCGCTTCCTGCGCTTTGGCTGGGCGGCCGCGCGCATCGACGACGTACTCAACTGGATTCCCGCGCGCCTCACGGCCGCGAGCTACGCGCTGCTCGGCGATACGCGCATGGCGCTGCGCTGCTGGCGCGAACAGGCGCATCGCTGGGAGAGCCCGAACGCGGGCCCGGTGATGGCCTCCGGCGCAGGCAGCCTGAACGTGCTGCTGGGCGGCGCGGCCGTTTACCACGGCATGCTCGAGGAGCGCCCGGCGCTCGGCGCGGGCTCGCCGCCGCGCGCGCAGCATGTGGATGCGGCTCTGCGGCTCGTCGAGCGCACCACCATTTTGTGGCTCGCGGCGCTGCTCGCACTGGCCTTCGTGAGCGTAGCGACCCATGTCTGAGCAGCCAACCGCACTCGTCGCGCACGGCGGTAATCTGCACGAAGCCGCACAGCGTTACGGCATCGCCTGGGACGCGTGGATCGACCTCTCCACCGGCATCAATCCGCATGGCTACCCCGTGCCGCCGGTGCCGCCCACGGCATGGCGGCGCCTGCCCGACGACGGCGACGGCTTCGCCGCGTGCGCCGCGCGCTACTACGGCGCACCCGATGCCCGCCACGTCTTGCCGGTGGCGGGCAGTCAGGCCGCGATCCGCGCGCTGCCGGCGCTGCTGCCGAGTGCACGTGTCGCGATTGCACCGCTCACCTACGGCGAGTACGCACCGGCGTTCGCGCGCGCGGGCCATGAGATCGTGCCGCTCGACGTCATGCAGGACACGCTGCCCGATACCGTCACGCATGCCGTCGTGGTGAATCCGAACAATCCGACGGCCACGCATCTTGCTGCCGACCGCCTGCTGCATTGGCATGCACAACTCGCGGCGCGCGGCGGCACGCTGATCGTCGACGAAGCCTTTGCCGATGCGTTCGGCCACGAGCGATCCGAAACGCTTGCGCACGCAACCCGCCGCGCAGGACTCGTCGTGCTGCGCTCGCCCGGCAAGTTCTTCGGGCTCGCGGGCGCGCGCTGCGGATTCGCGCTCGGCGCACCTGCCCTGCTGGCCGCGTTGCGCGCGAGTCTGGGCGCGTGGACCGTGAGCGGGCCGGCGCGCCACGCCGTCACCCATGCATTCGAAGACAGCGCGTGGCAGAACGAGGCGCGCATTCGCCTCGCCGCCGAAAGCGCGCGCCTCGTCGCGCTGTTGCGCGTTCACGGCTTCACGCTGCACGCCACGCCACTGTTTGCGTGGATCACGGACCCTCGCGCGCCGGCGCTGCAGGACGCCCTCGCGCGCCACGCCGTGTGGACGCGCCGCTTCGACGCGCCGGCCAGCCTGCGCTTTGGCCTGCCCGCGTCCGAAGACGAATGGCAGCGCTTCGAAAGCGCACTCGGGCAAGCCATGCGGACGATCGGCTGATGCGCGCAGCCGCCATGGCGCTGGCACTGCTGGTCGCGACGATCCTGCCGTGCGCCGCGCATGCGACCGTCACCGCCATCGACGACGCCGGCAACACCGTCACCCTCCCCGCGCCTGCGCAGCGCGTGGTGAGCCTCGCGCCCCACATGACCGAGCTGCTCTATGCCGCGGGCGGCGGCGCGAAAGTGGTCGGCGCCGTGGCCTACAGCGACTACCCGCCCGACGCGCAAAAGGTGCCGCGCGTGGGCGACAATCGCGCGCTCGACCTCGAGCGCATCGCCGCGCTCAAGCCCGACCTCATCGTGGTCTGGCGTCACGGCAACGCGCAGCAACAGCTCGATCGTCTGCGCGCGCTGCACATCCCCCTCTTTTTCAGCGAGCCGCATAAGCTCGACGACGTCGCGACCTCGCTCATGCGCCTCGGCGTGCTGCTCGGCACCGAAGACACCGCGCAGGCCGCCGCGACTGTTTATCGCCGTGACATCGCGCAGCTGCGCGCACGCTATGCGCAGCGCGCACCCGTGAGCGTGTTCTACGAAGTCTGGGATCAGCCGCTGATGACCCTCAACGGCTCGCACATGATCAGCGACGTGATCGCGCTCTGCGGCGGCCGCAACGTGTTCGCGGCGCTCGAACCGCTCGTGCCGACGGTAACGACTGAAGCCGTCCTCGCCGCCAATCCCGATGCGATCGTCACCGCGTCACAGGGCGCGACCTCGCCGGACCGCCCGCTGCCGAGCCTCGAGCGCTGGCGCGCCTGGCCCGCGCTAGCCGCGGTTGCGCATGGCAATCTCTTCGCCATCGACGGCGATCTGCTCACGCGCCCCGCGCCGCGCATCGCCCTGGGCGCGGCGCAGTTGTGCAAGGATCTCGACCTCGCCCGCTCGCGCAACGCCGCGGCGCATTGATTCGCTATCCTCAGCGACTTACCAGGCGTTCCAGCGCGCGAGCAGCCATAGGGCGCTCGACGAGTCGTAACGCAAATGCACGATGGCGCCCATCTCCAGCGGCCAGCGCACGCAGCGCGCGAGCGGTACGCCGAGTGCGCGCGCCGTGACGGTGCGAATCACGCCCGCATGCGTGACGGCCCAAACGGTGGACTTCTCGCGCGCGTCGAGCGCGTCGAACCAGCCGCTCACGCGCGCATCGAACTGCGCGACGCTCTCGCCGCCATGCTCGCGCGCATGCTCGAAATTCGCGGCCCATGCGTCGATCTGCGCGCGCTCGATAGCGTCCCAGCGCTGCATCTCCCACGCGCCGAAATCCATCTCTGCGAGGCATGCGTCGGCTTGCGGCGTGTAGCCGCGCGGACGGCCAAGCGCCGCCGCCACGCTCGCGCAGCGCGTGAGCGGGCTCGTTTCGATACGTTGCGGTTCGCGCACGCCGAGCGCCGCAATCCGCCCGGCAATCGACGCGGCCTGCTGCGTCGCGTCGCCCGCGAGCGGCACATCGCTCGCGCCGTAGCACACGCCCGCATCCACCGCCACGGCGGGATGACGGATCAGAACGAGATCCATGCGAGCCCCACGAGGTAGATGGCAATCTCGAACACCTGTTGCGCGAAGCCGAGACAATCGCCCGTATAGCCGCCGATGCGGCGCACGAAGTAACGCCCCAGCCCATAGCGCAATCCGGCGAGCACGACGAGCGTCGCTGCGCCCGCGCGCCAGTCGGGCGCGCCGGACCCCGCCGGCCAGAACAGCCACGGCAAGCCGAACACGCACGCGCACAGCCACGCGGGCACGCTCATGCGCTGCGCGACGGGCTTGGCCTTGCCCTCGGGACGCACATACTCGAGCGAGACGAGATAGCTGATCGCGCACGCGCGGCTCGCGGCATGGCCGGCGATCATCAGCATCGCGGCGCGCGCCGGCGGCAGTGCCGCGAGCGTCTGCCACTTGAGCGCGAGCGCCACCACGAGCCCGATCGCGCCGAACGCGCCGATGCGCGAATCGTGCATGATGCGCAGCACGTCCTCACGGGCGTACGCGCCGCCGAATGCGTCGAGGCAGTCGGCGAGACCATCCTCGTGGAAAGCGCCCGTCGCGAGGAGCGTGACCGCCATCGACAGCAACACGGCCACGTTCGCCGGAAACACGCGCAACGCGGCGAGATAGACGAGCGCCCCAAGCGCGCCGATCAACGCGCCGACGAGCGGAAAGTAGCGCGCCGCCGCATTGAGCCACGCGGGCTCGAAGCCCACCCAGCGCGGCACGGGCACGCGCGTGAAATAGCCCAGCGCCGTGAAGAAATAACGCAGCTCCGCAAGCGGATTCATCGCGCGGCGCTCAGGCGTGGCGATCACTGCGATTGTCGACGCCGGCCGACTCGAAGCTCGCCATGTCGTTGAGGAACGCCACCGCCGCGCGCAGCAGCGGCACCGCGAGCGCCGCGCCGGTGCCCTCGCCCAGACGCAGATCGAGCGCGAGCAGTTCGCGCGCGCCGAAGTGATCGAGCATGCGGCGGTGCCCCGCTTCGTTCGATGCGTGCGCAAACACGCAGTAGTCGCGCACGTTCGGCGCGAGCGAGTCGGCCACGAGCAGCGCCGAGGTGGCGATGAAGCCGTCCACGAGAATCGCCATGCGCGAGCGTGCCGCTTCGAGGTACGCGCCCGTCATCATCGCGATCTCGAAGCCGCCGAACGCGGCGAGCACGTCGAGCGGCTCGCGCGCGTCGGCATGATGCGCGAGCGCCGCCGCGAGCACATTGCGCTTTTTCGCAAGGCCCGCATTGTCGAGGCCCGTGCCGCGCCCGACGCATTCGTCGATCGGCACGCCGCACAGCCGGCTCATCAGGCACGCGGCCGACGACGTGTTCGCAATGCCCATTTCGCCGAAGCCGATCACGTTCGTGCCGAGCGCCGCGTGATGGCGCACGCGCCCAGCGCCCGCGGCGAGCGCGGCGATGGCTTCGTCGCGCGTCATGGCGCGCTCGCGCGCGAAGTTGCGCGTGCCGGCCGCGATGGGCACGTCGACGAGTGTCGGCGACGGCGGCAGCGGCGTCGCCACGCCCGCGTTGACGACTTCGAGCGTGAGTCCCGCCACGTCGCTGAACACGTTGATCGCCGCGCCCCCTGCCACGAAGTTCGCGACCATCTGCGCGGTCACGGCCTGCGGATACGGGCTCACGCCTTCGGCGGCAACGCCGTGGTCCCCTGCGAACACGATCATCACGGGACGCTCGACGCTCGGGTGCGTCGTGCCCTGGATCATGCCGAGCTGGCGCGCCAGTGTTTCGAGGCGGCCGAGACTGCCGGGCGGTTTGGTCTTCGTGTCGATGAGGCGTTGCAGTTCGTCGCGCAACGAGAGGTCGAGCGGTTCGACGGCGAGCAGTTCGGTAAGCGATGACGTCATGGTGTGTTTCGTTTCGAAGTGATGCGGGCGACGGCGGCGTACTAGTGCACGCCGTTCGATCCCGGCGAATGCGGTGATGAAGATGTCGAGCCGGGTGCAGGGACGAGTGCAGGGACAAGCGCCTCGTGCGCGCCCTCGCGTATCAGCACGAGCGGATGACCGAATGCGGCGCTCGCGCGCTCCGGCGTGAGCACATCGCGCACGGGGCCCGCGTGAAAGCCGCCGCGGCCGTCGAGCAGGAGCGCGTGCGTTGCGAAACGCCGCGCAAGATTGAGATCGTGGCACGAAAACAGCACCGTCCGCGCTTCACTGCGCACCCAGTGCGAGAGCGCTTGAAGACACGCGATCTGATGATGCAGGTCCAGATGCGCGAGCGGCTCGTCGAGCAGCAGGAGCGCCGCGCCCTGGCACAGCGCGGCGGCGAGCGCGACACGCTGGCGCTCACCGCCCGAGAGCGACAGCACATCGCGCGCGGCGAACGCTTCGAGGCCGAGCGTGGCGAGCGCGGCATGCGCGGCGGCGCGATCGGCGTCGCCTTCCCAGCCCCAGCCCGAAAGATGCGGATAGCGATTGAGCAGCACAGTGTCGATCACGCTCGCACCGAAGGCGTCACGCTGGTCCTGGGGCATCAGCGCGCGGCGCTGCGCGAGGCGCACCGGCGGCCACTGCGAGAGCGCGATGCCCTCCACTTCCACGCGTCCCGCCGAGGGCTCGCCCAGGCCCGCAAGCGCGCCGATCAGCGTGGTCTTGCCCGCGCCATTCGCGCCCACCACGCACCAGATTTCGCCAGCGGCAAACCTTTGCGTGAGCGATTCCACGAGCGTGCGCGCGCCCGCGCGCAACGTGAGCGCGTGGACCGCGAGCGGGGGTGGATGCGTATCGCTCATCGTCCGCGCCTCGCGAGCAGCATCCACAGGAAAACGGGCACGCCCGCGAGCGCAGTCACGACGCCCACCGGCAACTGCGCGGGCGCCGCTACCGTACGCGCGACGAGGTCCGCGCCCATCACGGCCACGCCGCCCGCGAGCGCGGCGGCGGGCACGAGCATGCGCTGGTCGTTGCCGAACGCGAGGCGCAGCATGTGGGGCACGACGAGCCCCACGAAGCCGATGGTGCCGCCCGTCGTCACGGCAGCGGCCGCCGCGAGCGACGCGGCAAGATAAATGCCCACGCGCAGACGCAGCACCGGCACACCGAGCGCCTGCGCAGCAGCGTCGCCGCGCAGCAGCACGTTGAGCATCGGCGCGGCGGGCACGATGCACGCAAGGACCACGCCAAGCGTCGCGAGCGCGGGCCATGGCGTGCTCGCGCCATTGAGATCGCCCGTGAGCCAGAACAGCATGCCGCGCAAGCGCGTGTCAGGCGCGAGCGTGAGCAGCAGCGTGATCAATGCGCCCCAGCCTGCCGCCGTCACCGCGCCCGTCAGGAGCAGCCGCGGCGAGCTGTCTTGCGGCTCGCCGCGCCACAACTCGCGGCGCGCGAGGCCGAGCACGAGCAGGATCGAAACGAACGCACCCGCACACGCGCTCGCCTGCACGCCCCACCACGCCACGCCCGCGATCATCGCCACGAGTGCGAATGCGGCAGCGCCCCCCGAAACGCCCAGCACATAGGGCTCCGCAAGCGGATTGCGCAGCAGCACCTGCAGCAGCGCGCCCGCCAGCGCGAGCAAGCCGCCACATGCAAAACCCGCCAACGCGCGCGGCAAGCGCAGCGTGCGCACGATTTCGACCGCCATGTCCGGCGCGCCGTGCACGTCATGTGCGGGAGCCAGCGCCGCCAGCGCCTGCGCAAACGTCACGCTCACGCTGCCGGTTGCGAGCGATGCAACGAACACCACGAGCGCCACTGCTGCGAGCGCGCCCCAGATCATGCTCGCGCGGCGCGCACTCATCGAGCGGCGCGGCAACGCGTGCAGCGGCGGCACAGCGTGGGACTCATCGCGGCTCATGGAACGCATCGGGAAACTCGGCGGCGGAATTCAATCAAGTTCACACAGAAAGACAATAGGGCTATCGCAGGCCACGACAGAGCGAGTATGTTTATCGCGAAAGATTCAGCATGACGCGTAGCAGAAGCGGCATGGCACAAGCCGTTCGCGAAAGCACTGGCAAAAAACCATGAATCCGTGATGTTATAACGCGCGGACCACGATCGAGACGATGCGCTGCGCGCGCGGCTTTGGCAAATTACGTTCCCGCCCGGCCTATGCAGCACACGTAGCGAGGGTTTCGGGCCTGATTCGGGTAAGAAGCCGGGTTGTTACGTCTGGAAACGACACAATTATCAAAATACGCGTTAATCCGCGCTAGAATGCCTGTCTTTAGAGGACGCAGCACATGCTCAACGAACTCGAAACACTCTCACAAAACATCGGGCGGCTGATCGAGATTAATCAGCGCCAACACGAAGCACGCCTCGCACTCGAAGAGCAACTCGCGCAGCTGCGTGCGCAATGCGACGAAACACGCACCGAACTCGAACAGGTCCGCGAGGAGCGCGCCGCGCTGCAAGCCGAGCGCGATGCACTCTCGGCCAAGATCGACGATGCGCAGGTGCGGCTGAACGCGATCCTCGAAAAGCTGCCACGCGCACGCGCAGGTAACGAGCGCGACAACCAGCTCGATCTGCTTGAGCCGTCGCAGAGCAACGACGACGACAGCAACGCGGCCCGCCACGGAGAAAATGCATGACCACCAAGCAGATCGAAGCGACGATACTCGGCCAAACCTATCGCCTCGTCTGTTCGCCGGAAACGGAACAGGCGCTGCTCGAAGCCGTGGCGCGCGTGGACGCCGAAATGTCGAAGATCCGCAATCACAGCAACGTGCGCGGCATCGATCGCATCGCCGTCATGGCGGCGCTCTCGCTCGCCTCGGAACTGCTGCGCCTGCAAACGAGCGTGCGACACGGCGAAGCATTCCCAGCCGAAGAAATCCGTCGTACAATGCGCCAAATGAACGAACAACTCGGCGCTGTGATTCACCAGTACGGTGTGCAATAAGCGCTGTCGTACATCGCAGTTGTAAGCGCTAATGTGCGGTATGATGTTGTTCATAGGTAGCGTTGATTTGTTTAGAAACGCGCGTTTCTAAACACGCTGCCAACCAGTTTAGTCAGCTTCCCTGCCTGGTTCGCCAAGGTCATATATTCCTTGAACCAATGCCATGTGCACGGTTGCGGAAATTTGTAGCACGGGCGTGCGCGTCACACAGTCTGATGTACCCGAAGTGCTGCTAACTGCGACCAATTCTGAACCCTCGGTTCAGGATGCCGGCCTAGCGGCTATGGCGGGGACCTATTCAAACGGCATCGGACCACAGTCCGATGCCGTTTTCCATTGTGCGGCCTGCACTTGCCTTGTTTCGTGGCGCGCACGCTCGCCCCTCCCCCTTTCGACGTGAACTTCGACTCATGCGCTACTGGCTGATGAAGTCCGAACCCGACGAAGCAAGCATCGACGACCTCGCAAACGCGCCGCAGCGCACGCTGCCCTGGACAGGCGTACGGAACTATCAGGCGCGCAATTTCATGCGCGACACCATGCAGCAAGGCGACGGCGTCCTGTTCTATCACTCGAGCTGCCCTGAGCCCGGTATCGCGGGCCTCGCGCAGGTGTCGTCCACGGCCTACCCCGATCCCACGCAGTTCGATCCGAAAAGCGCTTACTACGACGCGAAATCGACGCACGAGAATCCGCGCTGGATACTCGTCGACGTCGTGTTCAAGAAGAAGTGCCCGCTCATTGCGCTGGCCGCCTTGCGCGAGCACCAGGAACTCGCGGACATGAGCGTGCTCGCCAAGGGCAATCGCCTTTCGATCACGCCGGTCACGACGGCCGAGTGGAACTTCATCACAAAACATCTGATGTGATGCGGTGTTGACGCGGCCGGGCACGCACACAGCATTCGTGCGCGACTTCAAGCACAATCGCGCACAGTCGCGCGTCACGTATGCCTCGCGCGCGACGCCAGTTCTGCAAGGAGCCTCAATGAACCGAAAAACCGCCGTCACGCTCGCCGCCGCATTGGCTGCCGCCCTCCCCCTCGCCATGACACTCGCGCCGGGCACCGCGTTCGCACAGAGCGACGCGCGCTTCCAGCAGCCCTCGGGCGTGCTTTCGCTTTCCGCGCAGGCTAGCGCCGAAGTGCCTCAGGACGTCGTCAACATTACGCTGTTCTACGAACAGGAAGCGAACGATCCCGCGTCGCTCACCGCAACGCTCAATCAGCGCGCCGACGCCGCGCTCCAACGCGCCAGAGGCGTCGCGGGCGTGACCGCGCACTCCGGCCAGTTCTCGATCTTCCCCTCCACGGATCGCGACGGACGCATCTCCGCCTGGCGCGGCCGCACGGAAGTTGTGCTCGAGTCGCATGATTTCGCCGCGGCGTCGAAGCTCGCCGGCGACCTCTCGTCGATCATGCAGGTGGGCAACGTGCAGTTCTCGCTGTCGCCCGAGGCGCAGCGCGCCGCCGAGCAAAAGCTTTCGGGCCAGGCCATCGCCTCGTTTCGCGACCAGGCGCTCTCGGCCACGCGCGCGTTCGGCTACAGCAGCTACACGATTCGCGACGTGAACGTGGGGCACTCGGGCGTGATGCCGCGCCCCATGATGATGATGAGCGCGCGCGCCGCTTCGGCTGACGCGAAGATGTCGGCGCCGGTGCCGCTCGAAGGCGGCACATCCACGGTGACGGTCAACGTCTCCGGCTCGGTGCAGATGAAGTAAGGCGCGCCATACAAGCAGTTCAGGCGCGCAAGTAAAAAGGCCACGGTGAAAACCGTGGCCTTTTTCATGGGCTAAAACGCGGAGTGCGTCGTGCGCGTGTCAGCTCTTTGCGCCCGCTACCTGCGCGCCGTCGTTGCCACGCCTGGCGCGGCGATACGCCCACGCCATCAAGCCAATTCCCACGATGATCATCGGCAGCGAGAGCCACTGGCCCATCGAGAGGCCGAGCGCGAGCAGGCCGAGGAAGTCATCGGGTTCGCGTGCGAACTCGACCGTGAAGCGCGCGAGACCATAGCCGATCAGGAACATGGCCGAAATTGCGCCAACGGGGCGCGGCTTGCGCGCGAACAGAATCAGCACGATGAAGAGCGCGATGCCTTCCAGCGCGATTTCATACAGCTCCGAAGGATGGCGCGGCAGCAGATGGTACTGCGCGAACACTTCGTTCAGATGCCACTGCGCGGCCAGTTGCGGATGCGCGGCGAGCCACGCGGCGTCGTCGTTCGCGGCGCCCGGAAACAGCATGGCCCACGGCGAGTCGGGCGAGGTCACGCGGCCCCACAGCTCGCCGTTGATGAAGTTGCCGAGACGGCCAAAGGCGAGTCCCGTGGGCACCATCGGCGCGACGAAGTCGGTGACTTGCAGCCAGGTGCGGCCGCGTTGCCACGCGAACAGAACCATCGCGAACGTCACGCCGAGGAAGCCGCCGTGAAACGACATGCCGCCTTCCCACACCTTGAAGATGTCGAGCGGATGCGCGAAATACCAGCTCGCCTTGTAGAACAGCACGTAACCCAAGCGCCCGCCGAGTATCGTGCCGAGCACACCGTAGAACAGCATGTCGTCGATGTCTTTCGCGGTCCAGCCCTGCGCGGCCACGTAGGGCAGACGCAGGCGCAGACGGCCGATCACGATCGCCAGAATGAAGCCGACGAGATACATGAGGCCGTACCAGCGCACGGCGAGCGGCCCCAGATGAATGGCGACGGGGTCGAAGTTCGGGTGGATGAGCATCGTGGATGAAGTCTTGTCGGCGATATCGATTGAAATCGGGTTGTAAGCAGTACGCGCCGCTCACGCAAGCGGGCAAAGCGCGTTGGACGTTTGCAAAGCGGCGAGGTTCGCCGCCAGCACGTCATGGCGTGACATTATCGCCGACGCGAGGGGGCGCGAACCAAAATGCACGTTTGGCGATGCGCGGCGAGTGTCACGGTGACAGATGACGTGCGCGGCACACCCAGCTTCCGGCTAGCCCTCGCGCGCCGGCCCGCCCGCCGTCGCCGCGTGCGCGCGCACGATCTCGATGAACGCCGCGAGCACCGGGCTCACCTCGGCCGAGCGCCAGACGAGGCCCGTTTCGATGGCCGGCACCGCCCCGGTGAGCGGCCGGTACACGACGCACGTGCGCCGCAGATGGCGCAGCGACTGCGGCACGAGCGCCACGCCCATGCCGGCCGAGACGAGGCTCACGATCGTCTGCATCTGGATCGCTTCCTGGCCAATGAGCGGCGCGAGGCCGGCCGCGCCGTAGCAGTCCATGATGGTGTCGTAGAAACCGGGGGCCAGATGGCGCGGAAAAACGACGAGCGGCGCATCGGCGAGATCGCGCAGGCTCACGGGCTCGTCGTGCCAGTCGTCGGCGCACGGGCCGCCAAGGCGCGCCGAAAGCGCCGTGGGCATCGCGACCACGAGCGGCTCGCGCGCGATCGGCTGGTAAGCGAGCTGGGCCGCGTGGCGCGGCGGCACGGGTGCGATCACGAGGCCGGCGTCGATGCGGCCCGCCACCAGCTCTTCCACCTGCACGTCGCTCGTGGCTTCGGCGAGCTGCAGGCGCACGCGCGGATAGCGCGCGCCGAAGTCGCGCAGCAAAAGCGGCAGCAAGCCGTAGTCGGCGGTCGAAACGAAGGCCAGCGCAAGCACGCCCGCCTCGCCGCGCGCGAGGCTCTGGGCGAGCGGCCGCAGCGCTTCGGCGCTCGCCAGGAGGCGCCTCACCTCCGGCAGCAGATCGGCGCCCACGGCCGTCAATTCGACCGAACGGCGCGTGCGCGCGAACAGCTCCACGCCCAGCGTCTCCTCCAGCGCGCGAATGGCCTGCGAAAGCGGCGGCTGCGTCATCGACAGGCGCGCCGCCGCGCGGCCGAAATGCTGCTCCTCGGCCACGGCGACGAAATAACGAAGCTGGCGCAGATCGGGGATAGTCGGATTCATCGGCAGCGGTCTCGTATTGATATGTTTTTCGACTCAATAGACCACGAATAATATATTGGACAGCGCTCTCGCGAAATCGCATGCTTCGATAGACGTGCCGGCGCTCCCCCAAACCAGAACCCACACCCGGCATCCGAGACAAAATCCACCGGAGGTCCCCATGCCCTATAACCGTCGTTCGAAGCACATCACGCAAGGCGTCGCCCGCTCGCCCAATCGTTCGATGTATTACGCGCTCGGCTACGAGAAGGCCGATTTCGACAAGCCGATGATCGGCGTCGCCAATGGCCATTCGACCATCACGCCGTGCAACGCCGGCCTGCAGCGCCTGACCGACGCGGCCGTCGACGCCATCAAGCGCGCCGACGCGAACCCGCAGACCTTCGGCACGCCCACGATCTCGGACGGCATGTCGATGGGCACCGAGGGCATGAAGTACTCGCTCGTCTCGCGCGAAGTCATCGCGGACTGCATCGAGACCTGCGTGCAAGGCCAGTGGATGGACGGCGTGGTCGTGATCGGCGGCTGCGACAAGAACATGCCTGGCGGCATGATCGCGCTCGCGCGCATCAACGTGCCCGGCATTTACGTGTACGGCGGCACGATCCGCCCGGGTAACTGGAAGGGTAAGGCCCTCACCATCGTCTCGGCGTTCGAGGCCGTGGGCGAATTCACCGCGGGGCGCATGACCGAAGAAGATTTCGAAGGCGTCGAGAAAAACGCCTGCCCATCCACGGGTTCGTGCGGCGGCATGTACACCGCGAACACGATGAGTTCGTCGTTCGAGGCGCTCGGCATGTCGCTCATGTATTCGTCGACGATGGCCAACCCCGACGAGGAGAAAGTCGACTCGGCGGCGGAATCGGCGCGCGTGCTGGTCGAGGCCGTCAAGCAGGACCTCAAGCCGCGCGACATCATCACGAAGAAGTCGATCGAGAACGCCGTGGCGCTCATCATGGCGACGGGCGGCTCGACCAACGCCGTGCTGCACTATCTCGCCATCGCGCACGCCGCGGAAATCGAATGGACCATCGACGACTTCGAGCGCATGCGCAAGAAGGTGCCGGTGATCTGCGACCTGAAACCCTCGGGCCAGTACGTCGCCACCGACCTGCACGAGGCCGGCGGCATTCCGCAGGTCCTCAAGATCCTGCTCGATGCGGGCCTCCTGCATGGCGACTGCATCACCATCACGGGCAAGACCATCGCGGAAGAACTCAAGGACGTGCCTTCCACGCCGCGCGTGGACCAGAAGGTGATCTTCCCGATCAGCCAGGCGCTGTACAAGGAAGGCCACCTGGCGATCCTCAAGGGCAACCTCGCGACCGAGGGCGCGGTCGCCAAGATCACAGGCCTGAAGAATCCGGTCATCACGGGCCCCGCGCGCGTATTCGACGACGAGCAGAGCGCGATGGAAGCCATCCTCGCAGACGAGATCAAGGCAGGCGACGTGGTCGTGCTGCGCTATCTCGGCCCGAAGGGCGGTCCCGGCATGCCGGAAATGCTCGCGCCGACTTCGGCGATCATCGGCAAGGGGCTTGGGGAGTCGGTTGGGCTCATCACCGATGGACGCTTCTCGGGCGGCACCTGGGGCATGGTGGTGGGCCACGTCGCGCCGGAAGCGTTTGAAGGCGGCACGATCGCGCTGGTGCAGGAAGGCGACTCGATCACCATCGACGCTCACACGCTCCTGCTGCAACTGAACGTGGACGACGCCGAACTCGCGCGCCGGCGCGCGGCGTGGAAGCAGCCCACGCCGCGCTACACACGCGGTGTCATGGCGAAGTATGCGGCGCTCGCGCGCCCGGCGAACCAGGGCGCGGTGACGGGCTAGGCGGCGCTGAGCCGCGCCGGCGGGGGCCAGGCGCCGCTCGAATCTCGACCTGCAGTAAAGCAGAGGGCGCACGTCCAGGACGTGCGCCCTTTGCTTTTATAATGCGACGACACAGCCGGCGCATACGCTGGCGGAGACCAGTATGAAACGGAAGTCGCAAGCGAAGAACAAGACAGCGACGCTCGCCGCCGCGCTCGCCATCGGCCTTGCCGGCGCACTCGGGGCAGCCCCGGCCCGCGCGCAGCATGGACCCACTGGCCTCGCGCTCGCCCAGCAGCAGAACTGCATGAGCTGCCACTCGGTGACCCGCAATTTCATGGGTCCCGCCCTGCGCGATGTCGCCGCGAAGTACGCGGGCAAGCCCGACGCGCAGACCTATCTCACCCACAAGATTCTGGAAGGCAGCAGCGGCGTGTGGGGCACGGTGCAGATGCCGGCCAACACGCAGCTGAACCCAGGCCAGGCGGCCCAGCTCGCGAACTGGATCCTCACGCTCAAGTGAGGCGAACGGTGTGATGGCGCGGGCCCCGGGTGAGCGCTCGCCGCCTCACACTTGACTGAATCAGGCCGAAGGCGGTCGCCCCGCGCGCGCCGCCAACTCTTCGCGCACGGCGGCCTTCACCCAGTTCGTGAGCTCCGTTTCGAGCGCAAGGCCGATTTCGCGCGACACCTGGCCCACGAGCCAGTTTGTATGTTCCTGCATCGCGGCGCCGCAGCGCGCCTCGATCACGGCGCGGCCTTCGCCGGTGAGCCAGGTCAGGCAACGGCCCCGCAGGCGCTCGACGAGCGCGTCGGCGTCGTGCGCGAACAGTCCCTCCTCGCGCTCGGCCACGGCGGCCGTGACGGCAGCGGCCGTCGCGCTCTTCGCCTCTTCGACGTTGTGCGCGCGCAGCGGATTGCCGGACACCATCACCTCGCTCAAGAGCGGAATCGAAGCATCTTCCGATTCGTGCATGCCGGACATGTCTACCTCCATCGATCGGGGCAGTCGGCCTCGCGCCGGTACGCCTCTCGCGTCCGGCCTTAGCCGCCCTGCTTGTAGTTGTTGAGCGCGTAACCGCGGTCGCGGTAGAAACGATAGCGCTCACGGCCCGACGCGAGTTCGTCGGGCGCATCGCCAATCACTTCGAGCAGGCGTTCGAAGCGTGCGAACTGAGGCGGGACTTCCGCGCCGAGATTGAGCAGCACACGATGATGCGGCGCACGCTCGAGATCCGTTGCCAGCACGATGGGCGATTCGCCCGCGTGCGGGCTGTCGGCCATGCAGTGCGGCACGAAGTCGAGCGGCGAAAAGGTCCACAACATTTCGTCGAACGCGCGCAGGCGCGCAGGCTCGGCCAGCACCACTGCCTGCTGGCCCGCCTGATACGCCTTGCGCACGAGGCGGCACGCATACAGCAGCGAGTCGCCGACGTTCGTGTGGAAATCGATGCGCGTCATGCCCACACCACTTTACACACCGTCAGGTGGGCAGCAATCGCCATACCTGCCCTCATTGCCCGGCGCGATCGATCAGGAACTGGGCGAGCAGCGGCACCGGACGGCCCGTTGCCCCCTTGGCCGCGCCGCTCTTCCACGCCGTGCCCGCGATGTCGAGGTGCGCCCACGGGTAGTTGTCGGTGAAACGCGACAGGAAGCACGCCGCCGTCACGCTGCCCGCCGGACGCCCGCCGATGTTGGCGAGGTCGGCAAAGTTCGACTTGAGCTGGTCCTGATACTCGTCGTCGAGCGGCAGGCGCCAGGCCGGATCGTTCGCTTCGCGCGAAGCGTCGAGCAGTTCGCCCGCGAGCGCGTCGTCCTTCGAGAAAAGGCCGCTGTTGTGATGGCCGAGCGCGATGATGCAGGCGCCCGTGAGCGTGGCGATGTCCACCACGGCGGCCGGCTTGAAGCGCTCGGCGTAGGTGAGCGCGTCGCACAGGATCAGGCGGCCTTCGGCGTCGGTGTTGAGCACTTCGACCGTGAGGCCCGCCATCGTCGTGACGATATCGCCCGGCTTCGTGGCGTTGCCCGCGGGCATGTTCTCGCAGGTCGGAATGATGCCGATCACGTTGAGCTTGAGCCCCATTTCGGCGACCGCGCGGATCGTGCCGAGCACCGAGCCCGCGCCGCACATGTCGTACTTCATCTCGTCCATGCCCTCGCCGGGCTTGAGCGAAATGCCGCCCGTGTCGAACGTGATGCCCTTGCCGACCAGCACGATCGGCGCGGCCTTGACGCTTGCGCCCTGATAGTGCAGCACGATGAACTGCGGCGGCTCGACGGAGCCCTTTGTCACCGAAAGAAACGAACCCATCTTGAGCGTCTCGATCTGGCGCTGGCCGAGCACCTCGACCTTGAGCTTCCAGTCGCGCGCGAGCTTCTTGGCCGTGGCCGCGAGATAGGTGGGCGTGCACACGTTGCCCGGCAGATTGCCGAGGTCGCGCGTGAGGTCCATGCCGTTGGCGAGCGCGACAGACTGCTTCGCCGCAAGCTTGGCGGCCTTCTCTTCGGCGGCGTCGATGCTGAAGACCACGCGCTTGAGGGCCCGCTGCGAGACGTCGGGCTTGCTCTTCATCTGCGTGAAGCGATAGGTCTCGTTGCGCAGCGCGAGAATGGCGGTGCGCACGCCCCAGTCGCCCGTGCGCTCCTTCACCGGCAGTTGCGCGAGCGTGAAGGTGACCTGTGCGATTTTCGTGCCGAGGATCGCTCGCCAGGCGGCCTTGACCGCGTCGCCGTAAGCCTTCTGGCCGAACGCGTCCTGCTTGCCGAGACCCACGAGCAGCACGCGCGATGCGCCGATGCCGCTCACTTCCGGCAGGAACAGCGTGGAGCCGGCCTTGCCGTCGATGTCGCCGGCCTTGACGACGCGCGCGATTGCGCCGCCAATGGCGCTGTCGATCGCGAACGCCGCGCCCGAGAGCGTTTGCGCCTCGAACACGCCGACCACGACACAATCCGACTTGCCGGTCAGGAAGGGGCCGTCCCCGCCTTTGCTCCAGTCACAGGCTTTTATGCTAAAGTCCATCGCGCTTGTCCTCGGATAAAATCAGGGCTTAGGATGAAAGCCGCAATTATCCGCTATTTTTCCCGCGGCGGCTCCTGGGCGGTTGCGCGAGCTGCGCGCCTCCCGGCATGGTCCGCCCGCCCTGCCCATCAAGAATGATCTTCGAACGTTCCCTGCAGCGCGAACTCGCGTACACGGCCGGCGCCGTGTTCATGGTTCTGCTCACGATCATGCTGACGACGATGATGATCCGCATCGTCGGCTTCGCCGCGTCCGGTCAGATCGACCCGCGCGACGTGCTGGTGCTGATCGGACTCACCGTGATCGGCTACATGGCCGTCATGCTCATCGTCACGCTGTTCGTGTCGATCCTGTTCGTCCTCACGCGCTGGTACAAGGATTCCGAAATGGTCGTGTGGCTCTCCTCCGGGGTGAGCCTCACGCGCCTGATCAAACCGGTCGCCACCTTTGCCGCGCCGATCATCCTGCTCGTCGTGTTCTTCGCGTTCATCGGCTGGCCGTGGTCGAATGCGCAAAGCAAACTGATTCGCGCGCGCTTCCAGCAGCGCGATGAAGTGTCGCTGCTGGCGCCTGGCCAGTTCCGCGAATCGCCCACCACGCACCGCGTGTTCTTCATCGAGAGCATGAGCCCCGACCAGGGCCGCGTGGAGAACGTGTTCGTCACGAGCACGGAAAACGGCAAGGTGAGCGTGATCGTCTCGAAGACGGGCCACACCGAAACCATGAAGAGCGGCGACCGCTTCGTCGTGCTCGAAAACGGCCGCCGCTACGACGGCGAGCCTGGCCACCCGGACTTCCGCATCAGCGAGTTCCAGCGTTACGGCGTGAAGATCACGAGCCAGCCGCTGGTGAACACGCCCTCGGCGAGCACGACGTCCACGCCGGGCCTCCTGCGCCATCCGACCAACGACAACCTGGGCGAACTCGCCTGGCGCGCCGGTCTGCCGCTCATCGCGATCAACCTGATGCTGCTCGGCATTCCGCTTGCCTACCAGAACCCGCGCCGCAGCCGCACGATCAATCTCGTGATGGCGGTGCTGATCTACCTCACCTATTCGAACCTGCTCAACGTCGTGCAGTCGCAGATCGAGCAAGGCAAGATGTCCTTCGGCGTCGGTCTCGTCCTGCTGCACGCCGTGGTGCTCGCGCTCGTCGTGTTCATCTTCTGGATACGCGTGCGCAACCGGCCGCTCTTTACACGTGCGATGTTCCGGCGCGCCTCTCCTGGAAACTGAGGGGGATACTGACCGATGCGCATCTACGAAAAATACTTCGCTCGCCAGGTTTACCTGACGTTCATCTTCATCCTGTTCGCCTTCTCCGGCCTGTTCTTCTTCTTCGACCTCATCAACGAGCTGAACTCGGTCGGCCACGGCAACTACAAATTCCAGTACGCGGTGCTGCGCGTGGCGCTCCAGGCGCCCTCGCGGCTCTACGAGATCATCCCGGTCGCGGCGCTCATCGCCGCGATCTACGTGTTCGCGCAAATGGCCGCGAATTCCGAGTACACGATCTTTCGCGTGTCGGGTCTCGCCACCAACCAGGCGCTGCGCTCGCTGCTCAAGATCGGCGTGCCGCTCGTGATGCTCACCTACCTGATCGGCGAAGTCGTCGGCCCTTACACCGACCAGCTCTCCGAGCGCGTGCGTCTCGAGGCGTTGGGCTCGGCGGTGTCGAGCAACTTCCAGTCGGGTGTGTGGGTGAAGGACACGCTCACTGCGCGCGCCGACGGCGAGCAGGTCACGCGTTTCGTGAACGTGGGCGAGCTGCTGCCCGACGCGACCATCACGAACGTGCGCATCTACGAATTCGATTCGCAGTTCCGGCTCTCCAACGTGCGCCTCGCGAAGAGCGGCACGTTCCAGCCGCCGGGCCACTGGCTGCTCAAGGACGTGACCGATACGCAACTGATCGGCGTGCCGCCGCCGCAGAACCAGCCGGTCGATGCGCTCAATCCGGTCTATCGCGCACAGCAGACCTCCGCGCCCGAATACTCGCTGCGCTCGGAGCTCACGCCGAACATTCTCTCGGTGCTGCTCGTTTCGCCCGACCGGATGTCGATGTTCAACCTGTTCCGCTACATCCAGCATCTGACCGAGAACCATCAGGACGCGCAGCGCTACCAGATTGCGTTCTGGCGCAAGCTGCTCTACCCGTTCGCCGTGTTCGTGATGCTCGTGCTCTCGCTGCCGTTCGCGTATCTGCATACGCGCGCCGGCGTGGTGGGCATGAAGGTGTTCGGCGGGATCATGCTCGGCATGAGCTTCCAGCTCGTCAACACGCTGTTCTCGCACGTGGGTACACTGAACACCTGGCCCGCGCCGCTCACGGCGGCGACACCGGGGCTTATCTATCTCGCGGTCGGGCTGATCGGGCTCAAATGGGTCGACCGGCATTGATGCCGGAAGCGTTCGGCCGCTAATTCGCACAGGCTCGCAGGCATGGGCACGCACGGCATGATTCTCTTCGGCCACGGCGCACGCGACGCGCGCTGGCAAGAGCCGTTTCAGCGCCTGGCCACGAGGCTCGCCGCCGCGCGCGGCGATGCGGGTCCGGTCGGCCTCGCCTTTCTCGAACTCATGACTCCGAGCCTGCCCGATGCCATCGCCGGACAGGCCGCGGCGGGCTGCGACACGATCACGGTCGTGCCCGTGTTCTTTGGCCAGGGCGGCCACGTGCGCCGCGATCTGCCCGCGCTGATCGCGCAATGCCAGAGCGAGCATCCGGATGTGCGCCTGCGCTGTGTGGGCGCTGTCGGCGAGGACGATACAGTGCTCGATGCGATCGTGCGCTACTGCATCGAAAACGACCGCGACTAAAATCGCTCACGCATAAAAAAACGGGCTCGCTTTTCAGCGAGCCCGTTTTGCTTTGCTGGCTTTTTTCGCGTGGCGCTTATGCCGCGGCGCGACGGCCTCGATGGTCGTCCTGCGCATCATCCTCGCGTTGCGCCTGCCCTGCGCGTTCGGCGAACGCATCGCCGATCATGAGCAGGCTCGGCTGCGCCGGGTCGAGCCACTCCTGCGCCTCACCCGCTGCGAGACCGGCCAGCGTCAGCGTCAGCGTGCGCTCGCGCGCGGTGCTGCAGGCTTCGACGATCGCCACCGGCGTGGCGCCCGCGCGGCCCGCGTCGATCAGCTGGCGCGCGATCTCGGGCGCGCTGTCGCGGCCCATGTAGAACACGAGCGAATCGGCGTTGACCTGCTCGCGAATCTCCTCGCTGCCCGCCGCGCGCGAATACGTGGCAAGCGCAACGCTGCGCGCCACGCCTCGCAGCGTGAGCGAGCGTTGCAGCGTCGCCGCGCTCGCCAGCGCCGCTGTAATGCCCGGCACGACTTCGAACTCGATGCCGGCCGCTTCGAGCGCGCGCATCTCCTCGTCGGCTCGGCCGAACAGCATCGGGTCGCCGCCCTTCAGGCGCACGACCACGGCGTGCTCGCGCGCCGCATCGACGAGTTGCTTGTTGATGAAGTGCTGCGCCGTGGAGCGCTGCCCGCAGCGCTTGCCGACCGCGATGAACTTCGCGGTTGGCGGCGCGTACTCGAGCATGGCCGGCTCGACGAGCGCGTCGTGCAGCACGACGTCGGCGCTCGCGAGCAGCCGTGCGCCGCGTACCGTGATGAGGTCCGCTGCGCCCGGTCCCGCGCCGATCAGATATACCTTGCCCATATGCTTCGAATCCATTGTTGCGGCCGCGCGCGGCCGCAACCTCGCGCAATGCCTTACGCCGAGAACGCGCGGATCATGCCCGCGGCCACCGTGTGATGCGTCGCCTCGTCGATCAGCACGAATGCGCCGGTGCCAGGATTCGCATCATACAGGTCGCAGACGAGCGGCTTCTGCAGCGAGAGCGCCACGCGGCCGATATCGTTCATCGCGAGTTCGTGGCGGTCGGTGGCGTGCGAGAGCGTGTGCACGTCGAGCACCTGCTTGACCGCGCCGATCTTCGCGAACACCGTGCTCGTGGTCTGCTTGAGCAGGTACTTGCGCTGCTGCGAGAGCGGCTCTTCGTCGAACCAGCAGAGGTCCGCTTCGAGCTTCTTCGCGGGTTGCGCAGCATCGGCCGCGGGCACGAAGGTGTCGCCGCGCGAGACGTCGACGTCTTCCGAAAGACGGATCGTGACGGTCTGGCCCGCGAACGCGCGGTCGACCTGCGCCGTGCCGCCCGGGACCGGCGCGATGATTTCGGCCACCGTTGCGCTGCGGCCAGCCGGGAGCACCGAAATGGCGTCGCCGAGCTTCACTTCGCCCGCTTCGACACGGCCCATGTAACCGCGGAAGTCGTCGGCGCTGGAACCATCCTGGCGCGCGACCCACTGCACCGGGAAGCGCAGCGCTTCGCCCGTGGCCTGCGCGACCGGCAGTTGCTCGAGCACGTCGAGCAGCGGCTCGCCCGCATACCACGGCATACGCTCGCTCGCGGCGACGATGTTGTCGCCCTTGAGCGCCGAAACCGGCACGAAGCGCACGTCATTGAGGCCGAGCTGGCGCGCGAGCACGACATAGGCTTCGCGGATCAGGTCGAACGTCGCTTCGCTGTAATCGACCAGGTCCATCTTGTTGATCGCGACGATCACGTGCTGCAGGCCCAGCAGCTTGACGATGGCGCTGTGGCGCTTGGTCTGCGGCAGCAGTTGCGTGACACCGTTCTCGACCGTCACGCGCGTCGGGTCGATCAGGATGATCGCGGCGTGCGCCGTCGAAGCGCCCGTGACCATGTTGCGCGTGTACTGCTCGTGGCCCGGCGTGTCGGCGATGATGAACTTGCGCTTGGCCGTGGCGAAATAACGGTACGCCACGTCGATCGTGATGCCCTGCTCGCGCTCGGCTTCGAGGCCGTCGGTGAGCAGCGACAGGTCGATCTCGTCGCCCACCGTGCGCTTGTTCTTCGCACGCGAAAGCGCCGAGAGCTGGTCGCTCAGAACAGCCTTGCTGTCGTACAGCAGGCGGCCGATCAGCGTGCTCTTGCCGTCGTCCACGCTGCCCGCCGTGATGAAGCGCAGCACGCCGAGGTCTTCAGGTTGATGCGTCGTAACCATGTCTAATCTTTCCTCTGCGTGCTCTTTAGAAATAACCTTGCTTCTTGCGCTGTTCCATCGCGGCTTCCGACGCCTGGTCGTCCATGCGCGTCGCACCGCGTTCCGTGATCTCGGTCACGGCCGTTTCGGCGATGATCTTCTCGACGTTGTCGGCATCGCTCGCCACCGGGCACGTGCAGCTGATGTCGCCCACGGTGCGGAAACGCACCTGCGCCATTTCGCTGACTTCGCCTTCCTTCATCGGCGTGAGCGGCGTGACCGGCACGAGCAGGCCGTTGCGGCGCACGATCTCGCGCTGGTGCGCGTAGTAGATCGACGGCAGTTCGAGCTTCTCGCGCTCGATGTATTGCCACACGTCCAGTTCCGTCCAGTTCGAGATCGGGAACACGCGCAGGTGCTCGCCCTTGTGCAGGCGCGCGTTGTACAGGCTCCAGAGTTCCGGGCGCTGCGCCTTCGGGTCCCACTGGCCGAATTCGTCGCGGAACGAGAAGATGCGCTCCTTCGCGCGGGCCTTCTCTTCGTCGCGGCGCGCACCGCCGATCATCGCCGTGTAGCCGTATTGCTCGATGGTTTCCAGCAGCGTGACCGCTTGCGCGGCGTTGCGCGAATCGGTTTCGCGGCGCAGGCGCACGGTGCCGCGCTTGATCGAATCTTCCACGTGGCCGACCACGAGTTCCGCGCCGATTTCGGCTGCGCGGCGATCGCGGAAGTCGATCACTTCCTCGTAGTTGTGGCCCGTGTCGATGTGCACGAGCGGGAACGGCAGCGCGGTCTTGCGGTTCGCGCCGAGGCCGAACGCCTTCAGTGCGAGCGCCAGCACGACGACCGAGTCCTTGCCGCCCGAGAACAGCAGCGCAGGCTTGCTGCATTCGGCGACGAGTTCACGCAGGATGTGGATCGACTCGGCTTCGAGCCAGTCGAGATGGTCCATGCGGTTCGCCGTGACCTGGAGCGGTGCGTTCACTGCTGAGTCGAGCGTGGTGCTCATGTTCGGATCCTTCGTTTATTCGCGCCCTTTTTACGGGACACGCAGTACTCGGTATTCGGTAGCGCGCCGGTCTTCACGACGGCGCGACAAACTTGAATCTTAGTTCGCCTGGCCGATTGACGACACTTCGGACGACACTTCGACGACCGGAATGGCCGACACGGACGTGATGTGCAAGCCACATTCCTTCGTGTCGCGCGATTCCCACCACCAGCGGCCCGCGCGGCTGTCTTCGCCGGGACGGATCGCGCGCGTGCAGGGCTCGCAGCCGATGCTCGGGTAGCCGCGGGCGTGCAGCGGGTTCACCGGCACCTCGAAGGCGCGCAGGTAGGCCCAGACATCGGCTTCGGTCCAGTCGGCGAGCGGATTGAACTTGTCGATATTGCGCGCTTCGTCGCGTTCTTCCTCGTGCAGCTCCGCGCGCGTGACCGACTGCTCGCGGCGCTGGCCCGTGACCCAGGCGGAAACGCCCGAAAGCGCACGGTTCAGCGGCTCGACCTTGCGGATTTCGCAGCAGCGCTTGCGCAGATCGACGCTCTCGTAGAACGCATTCAGGCCGTGCTGGGCGACGTATTCGTCCACCGCGTCCTGTTGCGGATGAAGCTGCTCGATCTCGTAGCCGTAGCGCTCGCGCACCACGTCGATCATGCCGAGCGTTTCGGCGTGCAGGCGGCCCGTGTTCAGCGAGAAGACGCCGATTTTCACAGCGCGCGAAAGAATCGCGTGCGTGAGCAGCATGTCTTCGGCTGCGAGGCTACTGGCCAGCTTCACGTCGGCGTGACGCGCCGCGATCGAATCGAGCAGCGCGTCGAGGCGCCCGATTTTCGCCTGCAGCTCAGCCGTGATTTCGTTCGCGACGGTGCTCATGCTGCCGAACCTTGTTGCGCTTGTTGAGCCAGACGGCGGCGGAACAGCGGCGACGGTTCGTCGAAGGCGCCCTGGTATTGCACCGTGAACTCGGTGAACGCCTTGAGCGCGTCGTGGATGTCCTTGTCGGCGCGCACGGCGAACGCATCGAAGCCGCAGCGCTCGTGAAAGCGCAGCTGGTCGCGCAGCACGTCGCCGATCGCGCGCAGCTCGCCCTTGTAGCCATAGCGCTCGCGCAACAGGCGGCCGATCGANAAGCCGCGGCCATCNCGGAANACGGGGAAGTCCACGCCGATCAGCGCGAGCTTGTCGAAGTCGCCGGCGATATCGGCCGGTTCGCTGTCCGGCGCGAGCCACACGCCGAGTTCGTCCTTGCCGCGCGCAGCGAC
>NZ_JAFA01000038.1 GCF_000519185.1 Paraburkholderia nodosa DSM 21604
TGTTGTGCCGGAAACAACACAACCCCAATTCAGCAGCACACTCTTTACGCTTCTTCCCGATTGGCTGTGGCGCGATAACACCGCGACGCAGCAACCCGTCAAGCCTGATGACCATAGCGAGCTGGTCCCACCCCTTCCCATCCCGAACAGGACCGTGAAACAGCTCCACGCCGATGATAGTGCGGATTGCCCGTGTGAAAGTAGGTAATCGTCAGGCTCCTTATGCTGTAACGTCCAGAACCCCGGTGTCTCCGAAAGAGAGCCGGGGTTCTGGCGTTTGGGCTTCGGACGCGGAAAACAAAAAAGCCGTCCAATGGACGGCTTTTTTGCATTGGTGCCCCGAATTACTGCTGAGCCAGAAATTTCGTCGCCAGGTGTACCCAAAACGACGACCCCACCGGCAGCAGTTGATCGTTGAAGTCATAGCTCGCGTTGTGCAGCATGCAAGGGCCTGCGCCGTGTCCTGCATCCCGGTGGCCGCCTTCGCCGTTGCCGAGAAACGCGTAGCAGCCGGGCTTCTCCAGCAGCATGAACGAGAAGTCCTCGGCGCCCATGGTCGGCTCGACGTTCGCGTCGACGTGATCGGCGCCGACCACCTCACGCATGACCTCCGCGGCAAACTGCGCCTCCGCGCTGCTGTTCACCGTCGGCGGATAGTTGCGATGGAAGGTGATGTCCACCGAGCAGTCGTACGCTTCAGCCGTGCTCCCGGCGATCTTGCGCAGTCGCGATTCGATCAGATCCAGTGTTTCCGTCGTGAAGGTACGCACCGTTCCCGCGATCCAGGCCGTATTCGGCACCACGTTGACCGCATCGCCCGCATGAATCTGTGTGATCGAGAGCACGGCCGTATCGAGCGGCTTCTTGTTGCGCGTGATGATGCTCTGCAACCCGTTCGCGATCTGCACCGCCGTGAAGACCGGATCGCGGCCATTGTGCGGCAACGCGGCATGCGAACCTACGCCCTTGATTTCAATGCGGAATTCGTTGCTCGAAGCCATAATCGGCCCTTCGGTCACGCCGAAGTAGCCAGCCGGCATGCCCGGCCAGTTGTGGATACCGAAAACGGCGTCCACAGGAAACTGTTTGAAGAGGCCATCTTCGATCATGGCTTTCGCGCCTGCGCCGCCTTCTTCGGCGGGCTGGAAAATGAAGACGATCGAGCCGTCGAACTGACCGTGCCGCGCAAGATATTGCGCCGCGCCAAGCAGCATCGCCGTATGGCCGTCATGGCCGCACGCGTGCATCTTGCCTTCGTTGCGCGAGCGATGATCGAACGTGTTGAGTTCCTGGATCGGCAACGCGTCCATATCGGCGCGCAATCCGACCATCCGTTTGCCGGTGCCGCGTTTGAGCACGCCGACGACGCCCGTCTGGCCCATGCCGCGATGCACTTCGATGCCCCATTCTGTGAGCTTCGCCGCAACGAGGTCGGAGGTCTGGGTTTCTTCGTAGCGCAGTTCGGGATGCGCGTGGATCGTTCGTCGAAGGCCCTGAATTTCGCCTTGGGCGGCCTGGATTTCCGGAATCAGTTTCATGGCGGGCGGTGCTCGAAAAGTGGGCGCCCGGCCTTTGTCTCCAAAATTAGCCGGGTCTAGACGGACCATTCTACGCCGAACCTTTTTTTTCGCGCCAACCCACAGGGTGCGTACAGGGCACGCACCCCGAACATAATAAAATCGCTCTTACGACAAAACGCCTCACCCACGGATTTCCGATGAACGCCCCAGCCGAATTTGCCCGTGCGGTTTGCCCGCACGATTGTCCCGATACCTGCGCGATGCGCGTGACGGTCGAAAACGGCCGGGCGATCAAGGTGAACGGCGACCCCGACCACCCGCCCACGCAAGGCGTGCTGTGCACGAAGGTGACCCGCTATGCCGAGCGTGTCCATCATCCGAAGCGTCTGACGCAGCCGATGAAGCGTGTGGGGCGCAAGGGCGAAGGGCGTTTCGAGCCAATCAACTGGGACGAAGCCTGTCGCCTTGCAGCCGGACGCCTCGGCGAAATCGCGCAGCGCGCGCCCGAAGCGATCCTGCCGTATAGCTATGCCGGCACGATGGGACTCGTCCAGGGCGATAGCATCGCCCAGCGCTTCTTTCACAAGCTCGGCGCATCGCGTCTCGATCGCGCGATCTGCGCGGCCGCGGGCGCCGCAGGCCTGCGTTATACGTTCGGCTCGAGCCTCGGCATGCTCACCGAGTATTTCGCGGAAAGCGAAGTGATCCTGATCTGGGGCGCCAACCCCATCGCGTCGAACCTGCACTTCTGGACCCGCGCGCAAGAAGCGAAACGCAACGGCGCGAAGCTGATCGCGATCGACCCCTATCGCTCGCTGACGGCCGAGAAGTGCCATCAGCACATTGCGCTCAAGCCCGGCACGGACGGCGCGCTCGCGCTCGGCATGATGCACGTGCTGATCACCGAGGACCGTCTCGATCACGATTACATTGCGGCCCACACGCACGGCTTCGACGCGCTGAAGGCGCGCGCGCTCACGTACACGCCCGCACGCGTCGCCGCGATCTGTGGCATCGAGGAACAGGTCGTCGTCGATCTCGCGCATCTCTACGCCTCGACGCGCAAAGCGGCGATTCGCATGAACTATGGCCTGCAGCGCGTGCGCGGCGGCGGCAACGCCGTGCGCGCCATCGCCTGCCTGCCCGCTTTGACGGGCGCGTGGCGCGAGCGAGCGGGCGGCGTACTGCTTTCGTCGTCGGGCTGGGCACCTGTCGATGCGAACGCGCTCCAGCGTCCGGATCTGATCCCGGGCTGGCCGCAGCATCAGCCGCGCATCGTCAACATGAACCAGATTGGCGACGCGCTCACGCACGCAGGCGACGCCGCATTCGGACCGAAAGTCGAAGCGATCGTCGTCTACAACTCGAATCCGGTCGCGGTTGCGCCCGAGTCGGCGAAGGTCGCGGCCGGCTTCGCACGCGAAGACCTCTTTACGATCGTGCTAGAGCAGTTCCAGACCGACACCGCCGACTACGCCGACCTGCTGCTGCCTGCCACGACCCAGCTCGAACATCTCGACGTCCACAAGTCGTACGGCCATACGCACGTCATGGCGAACTTGCCTGCCATCGCGCCCGTTGGCGAGGCGCGGCCGAATACCGAAATCTTCCGTTCCATCGCGCGCGCGATGGGCTTGACCGAGCCGGCGCTGTTCGAAAGCGACGAAGACGTAGCCGCCAGTGCATTCGACTGGAGCGATCCCGCGCTGGGCGGTGCCGACTGGGCGGCGCTCAAGCGCGAAGGCTGGCTGAAGCTGAACATTGCCGAAGCGCCGTTCGCGAACGGCGGTTTTCGCACGCCCACGGGCAAATGCGAGTTCCATAGCGAGGCGCTTGCGAAGGCCGGGCTCGATCCGCTGCCCGATTACCTGCCGCCGTACGAGTCGGCGGACGGTGCGCCCGAACTCGCCGCGCGTTATCCGCTCGCGATGATCTCGCCGCCTGCGCGCAACTTCCTGAACAGCACCTTCGTGAACGTGGAGAGTCTGCGCGCGACCGAAGGGGAGCCGCACGTGGACCTCCATCCGGCCGACGCCGCCCGCCGCGAGATTGCCGATGGCGACGAGGTGCGCGTGTTCAACGACCGCGGCTCGATGCGCGCACGGGCGCGTGTGACCGATCGGGCACGCAGTGGTCTCGTGGTGGGTCTGTCGATCTGGTGGAAGAAGCTGGCGCCGGACGGCCGCAACGCCAACGAGGTGACGAGCCAGGCGCTCACCGACCTTGGCGGCTCGGCGACTTTCTACGATTGCCTCGTCGAGGTCGAGCGCGCCTGAAAGCGCCGCACGCTACCGCTAGCGGCCCCGTAACGCGCGTTCGAGGGGCCTTTCTAACTCGCTGATTTGCTGACATAAAAGCTGGGTCGCCATGCTACGATCCAATTTTTTAGCACGACCATTCGAAAAATCAAGGAGGAGACGCTGCATGGAAAAAGTCTGGCTGAAATCGTACCCGCCCGGCGTTCCCGCTGAAATCGACGCGAGCCGTTACGCGTCCATCACTGCGCTGCTCGAGGAGAGCTTCAGCGAATTCCGTGCAAAGCCCGCTTTCGCCTGCATGGGCAAGACGCTCACCTACGGCGAGCTGGACCAGCTCTCCCAGCGTCTGGCAGCGTGGTTCCAGTCGCGCGGCATCGCACGTGGCGCGCGCATCGCGCTCATGATGCCCAACGTACTCCAGTACCCGGTCGCGCTCGCTGCGGTGCTGCGCGCGGGATACGTCGTCGTGAACGTGAACCCGCTCTACACGCCGCGCGAACTAGAACACCAGTTGAAGGACAGCGGCGCCGAGGCGATCGTCGTCCTCGAGAATTTCGCCGGGACCGTGAGCGCGGTCGTCGCCAATACACGCGTGAAGCACGTGCTGGTCGCGGCGATGGGTGATCTCCTTGGCGCGAAGGGCTTCATCGTCAACTTCGTCGTGCGCCGCGTGAAGAAGATGGTGCCCGCCTGGAACCTGCCCGGCCACGTGCGCTTCAACGACGCGCTCGCCGAAGGTGCGCGCAAAGGCTTCAAGCGCGTCGAGCAGACGCCCGAGGACGTCGCCTTCCTGCAGTACACGGGCGGCACGACCGGCGTGGCCAAGGGGGCGACGCTGCTGCACAGCAACCTGATCGCCAACGTGCTGCAGTCGGCGGCATGGACCGAGCCCGCGCTTGCGAAATTGCCATCCGGCACACAACCGGTGACGGTCGCGGCGCTGCCGCTGTATCACGTGTTTGCGTTGACCGTTTGCGGGCTGCTGACGCTGCGCACCGGCGGTCTCGCGATCCTGATTCCGAATCCGCGCGATATCGCCGGCATGATCAAGGAACTGCGCGGCTACTCGATCACGTGTTTCCCCGCGGTAAACACGCTCTACAACGCGATGCTCAACCATCCGGAATTCGGCAATCTGGACTTCACGCACCTGCTCGTTGCAAACGGCGGCGGCATGGCGGTGCAGGAAGCGGTGGCCAGGCGCTGGTACGAGCGCACGCATACGCCGATCGTCGAAGGCTATGGTCTCTCGGAAACCTCGCCCAGCGTGACCTGCAATCCCGTCACGGCGACGGAATACACCGGCACGATCGGTTTGCCGCTGCCTTCCACCGAAATCTCGATTCGCGACGACGCCGGCAACGAACTGCCGATTGGCGAAGCGGGCGAGATCTGCATCCGCGGGCCGCAGGTGATGGCGGGCTACTGGCAGCGGCCGGAAGAAACGGCGAAGGTCATGACGCCGGACGGCTACTTCAAGTCGGGCGACATCGGTCTCATCAACGCGCGCGGCTACATCAAGCTCGTCGACCGCAAGAAGGACATGATTCTGGTCTCGGGCTTCAATGTCTATCCGAACGAAGTCGAGGACGTCGTGGCCAAGCTGCCGGGCGTGTTCGAAGTGGCGGCGGTGGGCGTGCCGGACCAGAATTCGGGCGAGGCGGTGAAGCTCTATATCGTCAAGAAGGACCCGGCGCTCACCGACAAGGACGTGTTCGAGTACTGCAAGACGCAGCTCACCGGCTACAAGCGGCCGAAGATCATCGAGTTCCGCAACGATCTGCCCAAGAGCAACGTCGGCAAGATCCTGCGCCGAGAGCTGCGCGACGGTCGCGCCTGAAAACGCAAGAACGAAGCCAAAGGCCAGCGAGTCACAAGCGAAAAGCGGCCTGCCCATCGAGGGCAGGCCGCTTTTTTGTCGTGCGCACTGTGGCGAAACGACAAAACGCACCAAAGAAAAAAGGCGCCCGGAGGCGCCTTCGAGATTACAGCGACTGTTCTTCTTAGAACTTGTGACGGATACCGACGCGAGCCGTGAACACGTTGTTCGTGCTCGACGGCGTCAGGCCGTTGATCGATGCAACAGCGGCATCGCCCGTCGAGTCCGTGCCCGAAGCGTGCTGGTACACGCCGATCAGGTAGACGTCGGTGCGCTTCGACAGGAAGTAGTCCGTGCCCAGCGAGTACTGGTAGTACTTCGCGCCGCTCTGGCTCGTGCCGTTCGCACGCGTGACGCTGTTGCCGTCCGTGTAGTCGAACGCGAAGCCTGCCAGCAGGGCCGGCGTGAACTGGTACTTGAAGTTCGCTTCGACGTTGTTGAACGTAGCGTTCGTGCCGCGTTCGAAGGCCGACGTAGCCGTCGTGCCGAGGTTGCGGAAGCTGACGTTCGAGTACGTCAGGCCGACCGTTGCTGCGCCGAACGTGTATGCGCCGCCTGCGCCGATGACCTGGTACGTGTTAGCCGATGCGAAGCCGCCATACACCGGGTTGCCTGCAGCCGTCAGGGCTGCGGATGCGCCAGCCGAGCCGCCGTTGTTGAACAGGCCGCCGGTCGCGTTCGGCGTACGTGCGTTCAGGTAACCCACGCCGAGGACGAGGGGACCGTTGTTATAGCCGGCGCCCAACGACCAGATCTGGTTCGCCGAGAAGTTGCCTGCCTGGCCACCGAAGCTGTACGTGCCGCCGAACGTCAGGCCAGCGTAGTTAGCGCTGGTGAACTTGACCGTGTTGTTCGTACGGTAGGCGTTGTTGAAGTTGTCCAGATCCTGCGGGTGAGCCGCGATGTAGCCGCCCCACTGGTCGCCTGCTTCGAGCGGGCCGACGTAGTCGACGACGGAGTCGTACTGGCGACCCAGCGTGACCGTGCCGAACTGTGCGCTCGAGAGGCCGACATAAGCCTGACGACCGAACATCAGGCCGCCCTGGCCGAGCTTGCCGGTGTTCACGTCAAAACCGTTTTCCAACACGAAGACTGCCTTCAGGCCGCCGCCGAGGTCTTCAGCGCCGCGCAGGCCGAAACGGCTGCCTTGCATCACGCCGCTCGACAGGTTGTACAGGTGCTTGCCACCCGAATTCGTGTTGATGTTGAAACCTTCGTCGATGATGCCGTACAGCGTGACGCTGCTCTGAGCGTGAGCAACGCCCGCGAACGCGCCCAGCGCAGCCAGCGCGAGAAGCGACTTCTTCATTGAATGATCTCCAGTGTTTGCGAATCTTTTGCGTCTTTTAACGGGACCGGTTTTTTATAGTGCGGGGTCCTGTCCTTCTAACTTCGCGAGAAGTTGCACGTAATGTAACAAAAGGGTTAATAGTCACAAAGGAAAAGCCAGGGCCTCGCTAAGTACCTGTTTCGTTTACACAACATGGTCTAGAATGTGCGGCTATCTATCGGCGCTGCCCCGGATTGACGGATGTCCGTGAGTTTGTGTAGAGGTGAAAGGGCAGTCCGGGCGAGCGACGATTCCGGCTCGCCAACGAATTGAAAGGGAGGCTGGATGACGCTAGACGACTTGATTACCGAATTCGACCGGGGCCTGCGCTCTCTCACCGGCGTGTCGCGCATGACGCGTCCGATGCCGCAGGCTTCCCCCGTTACCATCGAAGTGACGCCCGAGGGCGATGCCGTACCGGCCGGCAGCGAACTCACGCCTGCCGAGCGCACGCACGCCGCCGGCCTCATGCGCGTCAACCACGTCGGCGAAGTGTGCGCACAGGCGCTGTATCAGGCGCAGAAAATCTCGGCGCGCTCGCCCTCGCTCAAGGCTGCCTTCGAGCAGGCCGCGCGCGAAGAAGAGGATCACCTTGCGTGGACCTCGCGCCGGCTCCAGGCGCTCGACTCGCGTCCGAGCCTGCTCAATCCGCTGTGGTACGCGGGCGCACTCGCGCTCGGTTTCGCCGCCGGCCGCCTCGGCGACAAGGTAAGCCTCGGCTTCATGGCCGAAACCGAGCGCCAGGTCGAGCATCATCTCGACAGCCACCTCGACAGCCTGCCGCCCGCCGATCTCGAATCGCGCGCGGTCGTCGAGCAAATGCGCGCCGATGAAATCTCGCACGCAAAATCGGCCACCGATCTGGGCGGAGTCGAATTGCCTTTGCCGGTGCGTTCGCTAATGCGTGTAGCATCGAACGTCATGACGCGAACCGCCTACTACATCTGATTTAATAGGCTTGGGCCGGCAATCGCTGTCGGCCCAAGCCCGGATTAATCTTTCAGAGCTTTCAGCCCCCGGTTTTAATCCCCGCAAGCCCCCGCTCGATCCCGCCATAGGCCGTTTATCGCCGCGCTTTTCACGTATCACCTTCAGAACCTGCGTTAGCTCATTCATTCATAACGGTTTTTGGCTTTTGTCCCGACTTCAACAAGCGCCGCTAAGTCCTTGTTCTAGCGGATAAATTTCGTCAAAAAACGTCCGGTCTCCCTTGACCCTCGTTGGGCGTTCCTCTAAAGTGGGAGACAGTGTGAGAAAGTGTATTTTTGTGTGATTTCAGGCGCGTATTCAGGTAGATTTTCCGGGATTTAGGCGGGCGGCGAAAAGCGCCGCATTAGGGGGAGCAAATTGTTCCAGGGGGCGTCGGCGCTAACACTCGATGCGAAAGGACGGATGTCGATTCCGTCTCGCTATCGGGAAGCGCTGCAACAACAGGCAGAAGGACGGGTGACGATCACCAAGCACCCGGACGGCTGCCTGTTGCTATTTCCGCGCCCCGAATGGGAAGTGTTCCGCTCGAAGGTCGCCGCCTTGCCGATGGACGCGCACTGGTGGCGCCGCATTTTTCTGGGCAATGCGTCCGACGTCGATGTCGACAGTGCGGGCCGCGTGCTCGTCTCACCTGAATTGCGTCTGGCAGCGGGAATGGAAAAGGAAGTCATGCTGCTCGGCATGGGTAGTCATTTTGAGTTGTGGGATGCGCAGACCTACGCCGCCAAGGAACAGGCGGCGATGGCGCAGGGCATGCCCGACGCCTTGAAAAATTTCACGTTCTGATCGCGGTTCAAAAAGCTATGGCATCTGCGATGAGACAGGGACTGCAGCATCGCACGGTGCTGCTAGACGAAGCGGTGAACGCGCTGATCACGCGCGCGGACGGCGTCTATGTGGACGGCACGTTCGGCCGCGGCGGGCACAGTCGCGCGATCCTCGGGCGTCTCGGCGAGGCCGGGCGCCTGATCGCGTTCGACAAGGACCCGCTGGCGATCGCGACGGCGCAAACCGTAAACGACGCGCGGTTTTCGATCGTGCATGAGAGTTTTGCTTCGCTGCGCGACGAGCTCGCGTCGCGCGGGGTAGGGCGTGTGTCGGGAATATTGCTGGACCTTGGCGTGTCGTCGCCGCAAGTCGACGATCCGCAGCGCGGTTTCAGTTTCCGCGCGGATGGCCCGCTCGACATGCGGATGGACCCGACGCGCGGCGAGTCCGCCGCTGACTGGCTCGCTCGGGCCACGTTGCAGGAACTGACGGAGGTAATTCGGGATTATGGGGAAGAACGGTTTGCTTTTCAGATTGCAAAGGCGCTTGTTGCTCGCCGGGCAGAGTCCGACCGTCTCGGGCCTCTCGACAGCACGGGCGAGCTTGCCCAAATCGTGGCTAACGTCGTCAAAACCCGTGAGAAGGGTAAGGACCCGGCAACCCGCACCTTTCAAGCTATACGGATTCACGTCAATCAAGAGCTTGCGGAGCTGCAGGTCGTTCTAGAAGCAGCACTGTCGTTGCTGGAACAGGGGGGGCGGCTGGTGGTCATCAGCTTTCATTCGCTCGAAGACCGGATCGTCAAGCGGTTCATGCAGGCGCACGCGAGCGCGCCGGCGGTGGACCGCCGTCTGCCGATCCGTGCCGTCGACCTGCCGAGCCCGCCGCTCAAGCTGCTCGGCCGCGTGTTCGCGAGCGACGAGGAAGTCGCCGCGAACCCGCGCGCCCGCTCGGCCGTGATGCGCACCGCGGAGCGCATCACGCCATGAATCGTCTGAACATCTTCCTGCTGATCGTCGTCATGGGGTGCGCGCTTTCCGTCGTGAACGCCACCAATCAGCAGCGTCAGATCTTCATCCAGTTGCAACGCGCGCAGTCGCAGGAGCATCAGCTTCAGCAGGACTACGCACAGCTTCAATATCAGCAAAGCGCGCTGTCGAGAACGTCGCGCATCGAACAGATCGCCACCGACTCGCTCAAGATGCAGCCCGTCACGACCGGACGCACGCAATATCTGACGCTCGCGCCCGGCAGCGCAACCGCCGTCGACGCGCCCGTGCCGACCTCGGCGCCCCCGCAGGGCGCCGCGCCCACGCCTGCCCGTCGCGGAGGCACGCGATGAAAAAGGACAATCGTCGCAAGAGCGTCGCCTTCAGCGCCAATCCCATTCTCTCCGTGCGCCTGCCGATGTGGCGCTCGAAGCTCGTCGTGTTTCTGCTCTTCATGGCGTTCGTCGCGCTCGCCGCGCGCGCGTTCTGGATTCAGGGCCCGGGCAACGCGTTCTATCAGAAGCAGGGCGAAAGCCGCTACCAGCGCACGATCGAGCTGCCGGCCACGCGCGGCAAGATTCTCGACCGCAACGGCCTCGTGCTCGCCACGAGTCTGCCCGTGCGCGCGATCTGGGCGATTCCGGAAGCCGTGCCCGACGATCTCGGCGCCGACAAGCTCAACCAGCTCGGCGCGCTGCTCGGCATGAACACGAAAGAGCTGCGCGCGAAGCTCTCCGAAGACAAGACGTTCGTCTACGTGAAGCGCCAGGTGCCGCTCGACGTCGCGCAGAAAGTGACGGCGCTCGACATCCCGGGCATTTACCAGCGCAACGAATACAAGCGCTTCTATCCGGAAGGCGACGTCACCGCGCACTTGATCGGCTTCACCAACGTCGAGGACGAAGGCCAGGAAGGCGTCGAGCTGTCGGACCAGAAGGTGCTCGCGGGCGTGCCGGGCATTCGCCACGTCATCAAGGACCGCATGGGCCACATCGTCGAGGACGTCGACGAAACAGTCGTGCCCCACGATGGCAAGGACGTCGAACTGTCGATCGACAGCAAGATTCAGTACATCGCCTATTCGAACCTGAAAGCCGCCGTCGAGAAGTTCAAGGCCAAGGCCGGCGCCGCGATGGTGGTGGACGTGCGCACGGGCGAAGTGCTCGCGCTCGTGAACTATCCGACCTACAACCCGAACGACCGCACGCACCTCACGGGCGAGCAGTTGCGCAACCGCATTCTCACCGATGTGTTCGAGCCGGGCTCGATCATGAAGCCCTTCACGGTGTCGCTCGCGCTCGATCTGCACCGCGTCTCGCCGAGTACACTGGTAGATACGGGCCCGGGGCACTTCACGCTCGACGGCGCGACCATCACCGACGACGCAGCGTTCGGCGTCCTCACGGTCGGTGGCGTGATCCAGAAGTCGAGCAACATCGGCGCGACCAAGATCGCGATGACGCTCAAGCCCGAAGAAATGTGGGACATGTACACCAGCATCGGTCTCGGTCAGGCGCCGAAGGTCGGGTTCCCCGGCGCGGCGGCGGGCCGCTTGCGTCCGTGGAAAAGCTGGCGCCGCATCGAGCAGGCGACGATGTCCTACGGCTACGGCCTCTCCGTTTCGCTGTTCCAGCTTGCGCGCGCGTACACGGCGATCGCGCACGACGGCCAGATTCTGCCGGTGACGATCTTCCGCCACCCGGGCGACACGCAGCCGGTGCAGGGCACCCAGGTCTTCGCGCCGACCACGGCGCGTGAAGTGCGCACGATGCTGGAGAGCGTGGTGTCGAAGGACGGCACCTCGCCCGACGCCGCCGTGCCCGGCTACCGTGTGGGCGGCAAGTCCGGTACGGCGTACAAGCACGGCCCGCACGGCTACGATCATTCGAAGTATCGCGCGTCGTTCGTCGGCATGGCGCCGATGCCGAATCCGCGCATCGTCGTGGCCGTCACGGTCGACGAGCCGACGGCCGGCAGCCACTTCGGCGGCGCGGTGTCGGGTCCGGTGTTCTCGGGCATCGTCGGCGATACGCTGCGCTCGCTCAACGTCCCGCCGGACATGCCGGTGAAGCAGCTCGTCGTCGAGGACAACAGCGCCGCCGGCGCCTCGGCCCCGGCCGTCGCGAACGCGCCCGCTGCGCCTGTGAAGCACGTGGCGAACACGAGCGCCGCGAAAAGCGCCGCAGCCGCGCATCACATGACCGTCGCGGACAACGCGAAAAATCGACCCGGAGTCGTCCGATGAACGCCACGCGCACCCAGCATCCCGCGCACCGGCAGATCGCGGACGCGCTCGCATGGCTGCGCGCGCGCGTCGCGCCCGCAGCCGGCCTGCACGCCGATACGCGCTCGCTCAAGCCGGGCGACGTGTTTCTCGCCTACGCCGTCGAGGGCGCGGACAACCGCCCGCACATCGCCAATGCGATCGAGCGTGGCGCCGCTGCCGTGCTGTATCAGCCGGAAGGCTATGCGGGCGAACAGCTCGACGCGTCGATTGCGCTGGCCGTGCCGCAGCTCGACGTGCTCGCGGGCGAAATCGCCAGCGGCTGGTATGGCGACCCGAGCGATGCCATGCTCGTGGTCGGCGTGACGGGCACGAACGGCAAGACGTCGTGCAGCCAGTGGATCGCTTCGGCGTTCACGGCCATCGGCCAGAAGTGCGCGATCGTCGGCACGCTGGGCACGGGCTTTCCGGGCCAGCTCGTGCATACGGGCTTCACCACGCCCGACGCGCCGCAACTGCAACGCAGCCTCGCGCAATTGCGCAGCGCTGGCGCACAGGCGATTGCGATGGAAGTCTCCTCGCACGCGCTGCATCAAGGCCGCGTGAACGGGACCTCGTTCGACATCGCCGTCTTCACGAATCTCACGCAGGACCATCTCGACTACCACCACACCTTCGAGGCCTACGAGGCCGCGAAGGCGCGGCTGTTCGCATGGCCGGGCCTGCGCGCCGCGATCGTCAACGCCGACGACGCAGCGGGGCGCCGCCTGATCGCCGCGACGCGCGGCAAGGCTCGCACGATTGCGTATAGCGTGGCGACGCCCGCCGCCGACGCAGTCGTTGCCGACGCGTGGCTGCGTGCGAGCGACGTGCGAGCGACTGCCACCGGCACGGCGTTCCATCTGGAAACGTCGGATTGGGGCGAGGCGCAAGTCGAGGCGCATGTTCTCGGCCTATTCAACGTGAGTAATCTGCTCGGCGTGCTCGGCGCGCTGCTTGCCGCGAATGTGCCGCTCGTCGCGACGCTCAACGAGCTCTCCAAGCTGCAGCCGGTGAACGGCCGCATGGAGCGTCTTGGCGGCCGCGCCGATCACGACGAGCCGCTTGTCGTGATCGATTACGCGCATACGCCGGACGCGCTCGAAAAA
The DNA here is from genome assembly GCF_000519185.1 of Paraburkholderia nodosa DSM 21604. Classification (GTDB taxonomy): domain Bacteria; phylum Pseudomonadota; class Gammaproteobacteria; order Burkholderiales; family Burkholderiaceae; genus Paraburkholderia; species Paraburkholderia nodosa. The sequence goes on from NZ_JAFA01000038.1 coordinate 13,107, forward strand.
ACGCTCGAGGCGCTGCGCCCGATGGCGGCCGCACGCGGCGGCCAGCTCATCTGCATGTTCGGCTGCGGCGGCGATCGCGACGCGACCAAGCGCCCGCTCATGGGGGCGATCGCGGAACGCCTCGCCGACCAGGTCGTCGTGACGAGCGATAACCCGCGCAGCGAATCGCCCACCGCAATCATCGAGCAGATCGCGCAAGGCATGCGCGACGCCGCGAAGGCGCGCCGCATCGAGGATCGCGCGAGCGCGATCCTGCAAGCGGTGCGCGGCGCGGCGCGCGAAGACGTCGTCGTGCTGGCCGGCAAAGGCCACGAGGCGACCCAGGAAATCATGGGCAAGAAGCGCGCGTTTTCCGATCAGGACCACGCGCGGCTTGCACTCGCCGCCCGTGCCACGCACGGGCGCGGAGGTGGTGAATGACGATGCTTTCCCTGCGGGAAGCCGCGGCGCTGATTCCCGGCGCGAGCGTCCTCGGCGACGAGAACGCCACGTTCGAGCGCATTTCGACCGACAGCCGCACCACGGGCCCCGGCGATCTCTTCGTCGCGCTCAAAGGTGACCGCTTCGACGCCCACGACTTTCTCGGCGAGGTCGCGAATCGCCACGTGAGCGCGGCGCTCGTTTCGCGCAGTCCTGGCGACTGGCGCATTCCCGCGCTGCGCGTGGACGACACGCGCAAGGCGCTCGGCGCACTCGCGCTCGGCTGGCGCCGCCGCTTCTCGATGCCGCTCGTCGCCGTGACGGGCAGCAACGGCAAGACGACGGTCAAGGAAATGATCGCGTCGATCTTTGCGGCGGCCGTTGGAGAAAATTTGCGTCTCGCGACCACCGGAAACCTCAATAACGACATCGGCGTGCCGTTAACGTTGCTGCGTTTGAGCGGCGCTCATCGGCTGGCGGTGGTCGAACTCGGCATGAATCACCCGGGCGAGACCGAGTTGCTCGCGAAATTCGCCGAGCCGACGGTCGCGGTGGTGAACAACGCGCAGCGCGAGCATCAGGAATTCATGGCGACGGTGGAAGCCGTCGCGCTCGAGCATGCGAGCGTGATTCATGCGCTCAAGCCCACGGGCGTCGCGGTGTTTCCCGCCGACGATGCCTACGCGAGCATCTGGCGCGTGGCGGCGACGGGTTCGCGCATTCTCGACTTCGCGCTGCATACGGATACGAGTGCGGTGGAAGCGGCAGTCACCGGCAAGCTCGTTGACAAGCTCGGGGGCAACCGTCTCGCGATCGCGACGACGGAAGGCCATCTCGAAGTGGAGTTGAAGGTGCTGGGCGCTCACAACGCGCGCAACGCGCTCGCGGCCACGGCGGCGGCGATGGCGTCGGGCGTCTCGCTCGAAGCGATCGGCCGCGGGCTCGAGGCGTTCGAGCCGGTAAAGGGCCGCTTGCAGGTGAAGCGCGCGGCGCTTGGCGAGATGACGGGCGCGACGGTGATCGACGACACCTACAACGCGAACCCCGATTCGGTGCGTGCGGCGATCGACGTGCTGGCTTCGCGCGTGTCGCCGCGCGTACTCGTGCTCGCAGACATGGGCGAAGTCGGCGACGACGGTCCCGCATTTCACCGCGAGGTGGGCGCTTACGCGAAGGAACGCGGCATCGACGCGCTCTACACGCTCGGCGACGCGGCGCGTGACAGCGCGGCGGCGTTCGGCGCTCAGGCGCTGCATGCCGCCGACGTGGGCGAACTCGTGCAAGCGCTGGCTGGTGCCGGTTACGGCGCTGGTGCAACGATTCTCGTGAAAGGTTCGCGCTTCATGCAGATGGAACGCGTGGTGGCGGCATTGACGAGCCCGAAAGCGAATCCGCAAAACCCTGCGCCGGACACCAAGTCCGGTGCGCACTGAAATACGAAGGAATACAAGGCATGCTACTGGCGCTGGCGCAATGGCTGCAGAATGACGCAAGCTTCTTGCGCGTGTTCAGTTATCTGACGTTCCGTGCGGTGATGGCCACCATCACCGCGATGGCGATCGGGCTTTTTCTCGGCCCGTGGGTGATCCGCAAGCTCACCGCAATGAAGGTCGGCCAGGCCGTGCGTACGGACGGCCCGCAAACTCACCTCGTGAAGTCCGGCACGCCCACCATGGGCGGCGTGCTCATTCTGCTGGGCATCGCGGTTTCCACCTTGCTGTGGGGCGACCTCACGAACCGCTTCATCTGGATCGTGATGCTCGTCACGTTCGGCTTTGGCGCGATCGGCTGGGTCGACGACTATCGCAAGGTCGTCTACAAGGACCCGCGCGGCATGTCTTCGCGCGAGAAGTACTTCTGGCAGTCGGTGATCGGTCTGTTCGCGGCGGTGTACCTCGCGTTCAGCGTCTCCGAAGCGAGCAACGTGCGCGTGTTCGATCTCTTCATGGCGTGGGTGCGTAGCGGCCTGTCGATGGGCCTGCCCGCGCGCGCCGACTTGCTGCTGCCGTTCCTCAAGTCGATCAGCTATCCGCTCGGCGTGTGGGGCTTCATCGCGCTCACGTATTTCGTGATCGTCGGCGCGAGCAACGCCGTGAACCTCACCGATGGCCTCGATGGTCTCGTGATCATGCCGGTCGTGCTGGTCGGCGCATCGCTCGGCGTGTTCGCCTATGTGATGGGCAGCTCGGTCTACTCGAAGTATCTGCTCTTCCCGCATATTGCCGGAGCTGGCGAACTGCTCATCTTCTGTTCGGCGATGGGCGGGGCAGGGCTCGCGTTCCTCTGGTTCAACACGTATCCGGCTCAGGTATTCATGGGCGACGTGGGCGCGCTCGCACTCGGTGGCGCGCTTGGAACCATTGCGGTGATCGTGCGTCAGGAAATCGTGCTCTTCATCATGGGCGGCATCTTCGTCGCGGAGACGCTCTCCGTGATGCTGCAGGTCACCTGGTTCAAGTACACGAAAAAGCGTTACGGCGAAGGGCGCCGCATCTTCAAGATGGCGCCGCTGCATCACCATTTCGAGCTGTCTGGCTGGAAGGAAACGCAGGTTGTCGTGCGTTTCTGGGTCATCACGCTGATGCTGTGTCTGATCGGTCTGTCCACGCTCAAGCTGCGTTGAGCCTCTAAGTAAGCAAGGGAAGCAAGCGATGTTTGGCGAGAAGTTTCGGGATCGGCAAAAGCCGATGGTGCTCGTGCTGGGACTCGGGGAATCGGGTCTCGCGATGGCGCGCTGGTGCGCGCGGCATGGTTGCCGCCTGCGCATTGCCGACACGCGCGAAGTGCCGCCCAATCTTCCCGAACTCGCCGCGCGTGGCATCGACGCCGATTTCGTCGGCGGTCCGTTCACGACGGCGCTGCTCGACGGCGTGGAACTCGTCGCGATCAGCCCGGGCCTCTCGCCGCTCGCCGAAGATCTCGTGCCGCTGATCGCGGCGGCGCGCGAGCGCGGCGTCGAAGTGTGGGGCGAACTCGAACTCTTCGCGCAGGCGCTGCGCCATCTCGGCGAGAGCGGCTACGCACCGAAGGTGCTCGCCATCACCGGCACGAACGGCAAGACCACCACGACGAGCCTCACAGGCATGCTCTGCGAGCGCGCGGGCAAGCGCGTCGCGGTGGCGGGCAACATCAGCCCGGCCATGCTCGACAAGCTCGCCGAAGCCATCGACAACACTGCGCTGCCCGACGTCTGGGTGCTCGAACTGTCGAGCTTCCAGCTGGAGACGGCGCACACGTTCGAGCCGGACGCCGCGGCGGTCCTCAACATCACGCAGGACCATCTCGACTGGCACGGCGGCCTCGACGCCTACGCGGCCGCGAAGGGCCGCATCTTCGGGCCGCGCACGACGCGCGTGCTCAACCGCGACGACGCGCGCGTCATGTCGCTCGCGAGCGTGAAGGCGAGCGGCGACGCGAAGGTCGTGACCTTCGGCCTGAACGAACCCGAGAACGACGGCGACCTGGGTCTGTTGCGCGAGAACGGCATGCAGTGGCTCGTGCAGGCGCACGATCTCGATGCGGCCGACGTGCCTGTGTCCCCGCGTCGCCGCAAGCAGCAGGAAGCGGCGCCCGTGAATCTCGGCATGAAGCGCCTCATGCCGGCCGACGCCCTGCGCATTCGCGGTCTGCACAATGCGGCCAACGCGCTCGCGGCGTTCGCGCTCACGCGCGCGATCGACCTGGCGCCCGCGCCGCTTCTGCACGGCCTGCGCGAATATCGCGGCGAGCCGCATCGCGTGGAGCTGATCGCATCGATCGACGGCATCGACTACGTGGACGACAGCAAGGGCACGAATGTGGGCGCGACGGTCGCGGCGCTCGACGGCCTCGCGCAGCGCGCGGTGCTGATCGCTGGCGGCGACGGCAAGGGCCAGGACTTCGATCCGCTCGCAGCGCCCGTGGCGCGCTGGTGCCGCGCCGTAATGTTGATCGGGCGCGACGCGTCGAAGATCCGCGCGGCGCTCGAAGAAACAGGCATCGCGATGAGCGACCACGCGACGCTCGAAGAAGCCACGCGCGCGGCGGCGGCGCTCGCGCAACCCGGTGACGTCGTACTGCTTTCGCCCGCTTGCGCGAGCCTCGACATGTTCCGCAACTACGCCCATCGCGCGGCTGTGTTCCACGACACCGTAGAAGAAATCGCCGCAGAACGGGGGACGATGATATGAGCTGGTCCGAGCGATTCGGTGCGCGCCTCTCGCGCGAAGACGGTCAGGCCGGCGGTTCGTCGGGCGGCGGCGCGCGCTCGGGCGGTCTTGCGAGCGTCGTCAACGGCGTGCGTCCCGGCCGCTCGCGCATGCTCGACTACGACCACTCGCTCCTGTGGGCCGTGATCGCGCTGCTCGGTCTTGGCGTGGTGATGGTCTACTCGGCCTCGATCGCCATGCCCGATTCGCCCAAGTACGCCTCGTATCGCGACTGGGCGTTCCTCGTGCGCCACATCGTTTCGCTCGTGATTGCCACGGTCGCGGCGCTCGTCACGTTCCGCATTCCGGTTTCCACGTGGGACCGCTACGCGCCGAAGCTCTTTCTGATTGCGCTCGCCATGCTCGTGGTCGTGCTGATTCCGCACATCGGCAAGGGCGTGAACGGCGCGCGGCGCTGGATTCCGCTCGGCGTCACGAACATGCAGCCGTCGGAAATCATGAAGCTCGCCGTGACGATTTACGCGGCGAACTACACGGTGCGCAAGCAGGAATACATGCACAGTTTCGCGAAAGGCTTCCTGCCGATGGCATTCGCCGTGGGCGTGGTCGGCGCGCTGCTGCTGCTCGAGCCCGACATGGGCGCATTCATGGTGATCGCCGCGATCGCCATGGGCGTGCTGTTCCTCGGCGGCGTGAACGGCAAGCTGTTCGGCGGCCTCGTGGCCACGGCAGTGGGCACCTTTACGCTGCTCGTGTGGGCGTCGCCGTGGCGCCGCGAACGGATCTTCGCGTACCTCGATCCGTGGGACGACCGCTACGCGCAGGGCAAGGCGTACCAGCTCACGCACTCGCTCATCGCGTTCGGTCGCGGCGAGTGGTTCGGTGTGGGTCTGGGCGGCAGCGTCGAGAAGCTCAACTACCTGCCGGAAGCGCACACCGACTTTATTCTCGCCGTGATCGGCGAGGAACTCGGTTTCGTCGGCGTGCTCATCGTGATCCTGCTGTTCTACTGGATCGTGCGCCGCTCGTTCGAGATCGGCCGCCAGGCGCTCGCGCTCGACCGCACGTTCGCGGGCCTCGTCGCCAAGGGTCTCGGCGTGTGGTTCGGCGCGCAGGCCTTCATCAACATGGGCGTGAACCTGGGTCTGTTGCCGACCAAGGGTCTCACGCTGCCGCTCGTGAGCTATGGCGGCTCGGGCATTTTGCTGAACTGCGTCGCGGTGGCGCTGCTGTTGCGTGTGGATTACGAGAACCGGGTCCTGATGCGCGGAGGCAAGGTATGACCGCAGCGACGCGCACGCTCATGGTGATGGCCGGCGGCACCGGGGGACACGTGTTCCCGGGGCTCGCCGTCGCGCATCGCATGGAGCAATGGGGCTGGCGCGTGGTGTGGCTCGGCAATCCCGCAGGCATGGAAGCGACGCTCGTGCCGAAGCACGGCATCACGATGGAATACGTGCGCTTTGGCGGCGTTCGCGGCAAGGGCATCAAGACCAAGCTGATGCTGCCGCTGAACCTGCTGCGCGCCTGCACGCAGAGCCTCGCGGCGCTGCGCCGCGTGAAGCCCGACGTCGTGCTCGGCATGGGCGGGTACATCACGTTCCCGGCGGGCGTGATGAGCGCGCTTTCGGGCCGCCCGCTCGTGCTGCATGAACAGAATTCGATTGCGGGTCTCGCGAACAAGGTGCTCGCGAAGCTGGCCAGGCGCGTGCTCGTGGCGTTTCCGGGCGCCTTGCCGAACGCCGAGTGGACCGGCAACCCGATCCGCGAAGCGCTCGAACACGTCGACGCTCCGGCGGCGCGCTACGCCTCGCGCAGCGGTCCGCTGCGCGTGCTCGTGGTGGGCGGCAGTCTCGGCGCCACGGCGCTCAACGAAGTGGTGCCGCGCGCGCTGTCGCTGCTTGCGCCGGAAGAGCGTCCGCACATCGTGCATCAGGCGGGCGCGAAGCACATCGACGTCTTGCGTCAAAACTATCTCGACGCCGGACTCGAGCTGAATGACACGGTGCAGCTCGTGCCGTTCATCGACGACATGGCGAGCGCCTACCGGAACGCGGACCTCGTGGTCTGCCGTTCGGGCGCAATGACGGTGGCCGAAATCGCGGCCGTGGGCGTGGCGGCATGCTTCGTGCCGTTCCCCTACGCCGTGGACGACCACCAGACCACCAACGCCGCGTTCCTTGCCGACAAGGACGCAGCACTCGTGGTGCAGCAACGCGACCTGACGGCGGAAGGGCTCGCCGACTGGTTGCGGCATCAGACCAGAACATCGCTGGCGGAAATGGCAGGGCGCGCTCGCGCGCTCGCGAAACCCGACGCCGCCGATCAGGTCGCGCGCATCTGCGCGGCCGTGGCGGGCGTAAGTGCGGGAGGAAAGCAATGAAACACATCGTCAAACATATCCATTTCGTTGGCATCGGTGGCGCGGGCATGAGCGGCATCGCCGAAGTGCTCGTCAACCTCGGTTATCAGGTAAGCGGCTCGGACCTCGCGAAGAACGCGGTCACCGATCGACTCGCCGCGCTCGGCGCGCGCATCGCGATCGGCCATGCCGAAGAGAACATCGAAGGCGCGAATGCCGTGGTCGTTTCGACCGCGGTGCGCAGCGACAACCCCGAAGTGCTCGCGGCACGCCATCGCCGCATTCCCATCGTGCCGCGCGCCGTGATGCTCGCGGAACTGATGCGTCTGAAGCAGGGCATCGCGATCGCCGGCACGCACGGCAAGACCACCACGACCTCGCTCGTGGCGAGCGTGCTGGCCGCGGGCGGGCTCGATCCGACCTTCGTGATCGGCGGGCGCCTGATCAGTGCGGGCGCGAACGCGCGCCTCGGCACGGGCGACTTCATCGTGGCGGAAGCCGACGAATCCGACGCATCGTTCCTGAACCTGTTCCCGGTGATCGAAGTCATTACGAACATCGACGCCGATCACATGGACACCTACGGGCACGATTTCGCGCGCCTGAAACAGGCGTTCATCGAGTTCACGCATCGGCTGCCGTTCTATGGCATTGCGGTGCTGTGCGTGGACGACCCGAACGTGAAGGAGATTCTGCCGTTCGTCTCGAAGCCGATCATCCGTTACGGCTTCGCGTCCGACGCGCAGGTGCGCGCAGTGAACGTGATCGCGCGCGAAGGCAAGATGCACTTCACGGTGATGCGCGAAGACGCGCCGTCGCTCGACATCGTGCTGAATTTGCCGGGCACGCACAACGTGCAGAACGCGCTCGCCGCGATTGCGATCGCGACCGAACTCGAAGTGAAGGACGCCGATATTCAACGCGCGCTCGCGGAATTCAACGGCGTGGGCCGTCGTTTTCAGCGCTATGGCGAGATTCCCGTCAACGGCGGCGGCGCCTGGACGTTGATCGACGACTATGGCCATCACCCGGTGGAAATGGCCGCGACGATCGCAGCGGCGCGCGGCGCGTTTCCCGAGCGCCGTCTCGTGCTGGCGTTCCAGCCGCACCGCTATACGCGTACGCGCGACTGTTTCGAAGACTTCGTGCGGGTGCTGTCGACCGTCGACGCGCTCGTGCTGACCGATGTCTATGCGGCTGGCGAAGCGCCGATCGTCGCAGCGGATGGCCGCGCGCTCGCTCGCGCGATTCGCGTGGCGGGCAAGGTCGAGCCGGTGTTCGTCGAGACCGTGGATGAAGTGCCGGAGGCGCTTGCCGCAGTGGTGCGCGACGGCGATGTGGTGATTACGATGGGCGCGGGTTCGATCGGCGGTGTGCCGGGCCGGATCGCAGCCCAGGAACAGAAGGCGTGAGCGACATGAGCAGTATCGATCCGAAGTTCGACCCGAAGCAGTTCGGCAAGGTGGCCGTGTTGTACGGCGGCGTGTCCGCCGAGCGCGAGGTATCGCTCAAGTCGGGCACGCTGGTGCTGCAGGCGCTGCAGAGCGCCGGCATCGACGCGCATCCGTTCGACCCGTCAGAACGCCCGCTTTCGGCGCTCAAGGACGAAGGTTTCGTGCGCGCGTTCAACGCGCTGCACGGCGGCTACGGCGAGAACGGCCAGATCCAGGGCGCGCTCGACTTCTACGGCATTCGCTATACGGGCACGGGCGTGCTCGGCTCCGCGCTCGGGCTCGACAAGTTCCGCAGCAAGCTCGTGTGGCAGCAGCTCGGCATTCCCACGCCGCCGTTCGAAGCGGTGCTGCGCGGCGACGACTACGCGGCGCGCGCGCCGCAGATCCTCGCGAAGCTAGGCCTGCCGCTTTTCGTCAAGCCCGCGAGCGAAGGCTCGAGCGTGGCCGTGATCAAGGTGAAGGCGGAAAGCCAACTCGTGCCGGCGCTCGAAGAAGCCGCGAAGTTCGACAAGATCGTGCTGGTGGAAAAAAGCATCGAAGGCGGCGGCGAGTACACCGCGTGCATCGCGGGCGACCTCGAACTGCCGATCATCAAGATCGTGCCGGCGGGTGAGTTCTACGACTACGACGCGAAGTACATCCTCGACACGACGCAGTATCTGATTCCCTGTGGTGTCGCGCCGGAGAAGGAAGCGGAACTGAAGAAGCTCGCGCGCCGCGCGTTCGACGTGCTCGGCTGCACCGACTGGGGCCGCGCCGATTTCATGATGGACCGGGCAGGCAACGCGTACTTCCTCGAAGTGAACACGGCGCCGGGCATGACCGATCACTCGCTGCCGCCGAAGGCCGCGCGCTCGGTAGGCATCGAGTATCGCGATCTCGTGGTGCGCGTGCTGGCACTCACGCTAAAAGATTGAACCCCTGATTAATCTCTGACCGACGAATTGCCGAACCGGAATTGAACCGACAATCTCGAAATGTGGAATAACGTACGCCAGCTCAACCTTGCCGCCAACGCGTTGCACGCGCTGCTCGCGCTCGCGCTGCTGGCGGCCGGCTGCTACTGGCTCGTGCAGCGCCCGAACTTCGCGCTGCGAGAGATCCGCATCGAGGGCGACATCGAGCACATCAATTCGCCCACCGTGCGAGCGAGCGTGGTCGGCCGGCTGAAGGGCAACTTCTTCACGGTCGATCTCGATACGGCGCGCGCCGCGTTCGAGCAGATGCCGTGGGTGCGTCACGCGAGCGTGCGCCGCGTGTGGCCCAACGCACTGGCTGTCACGCTCGAGGAGTACAAACCGCTGGGCACGTGGGGCAGCGATCAGCTCGTGAGCACGGACGGCGAACTGTTCACGGCGAACCAGGGCGAACTCGACGAAGAGTTGCCCGCGTTCGATGGTCCCGACGGCACCGCGCCCGAAGTGGTCGCGCGCTACCGCGACCTGGAGAAGTGGTTCGCACCGCTCGGGCTCACGCCCGACGAGGTGACGCTCTCGCCGCGTTACGCGTGGACGGTGAAGCTCTCGAACGGCATGCAGGTGGAGCTGGGCCGCGAGCGTAACGCCGACACATTGAGCGAGCGATCGCACCGCCTCATCGCGGCATGGTCGGCGGTGACGCAACGTTGGGGCAAAGAGATCGAATACGCGGACTTGCGTTATCCGAACGGGTTTGCGATAAGGGCGGCCGGCATGCGCTTCATCAGTGACACGCCCGCTCCGGGCAAGAAGTAACAGAACATCACACGCAACGAGCGCGATATGAGTAAAGACTATAAGGATCTGCTGGTCAGCCTCGACATCGGGACGTCGAAGGTGGTGGCCGTCGTCGCCGAATTGAAGGGCGAGGGCCACTACGAAGTGATCGGTCTCGGCCAGAGCGAATCGAAAGGTCTCAAGAAGGGCGTGGTGGTGAACATCGAGGCCACGGTGCAGTCTATCCAGAGAGCGCTCGAAGAAGCGGAACTCATGGCCGATTGCAAGATCACTAACGTATTCACCGGCATTGCGGGCAGCCACATTCGCAGCTTCAACTCGAGCGGCATGGTCGCCATCAAGGAGAAGGAAGTCACGCAGGCAGACGTCGCGCGCGTGATCGAAACGGCGAAGGCGATCAACATCCCGACCGACCAGCAGGTGCTGCATATCCTCACGCAGGAATTCATCATCGACGGCCAGGAAGATGTGCGCGAGCCGATCGGCATGAGCGGCATCCGTCTGGAAGTGAAGGTGCATATCGTGACGGGCGCGGTGAGCGCGGCGCAGAACATCGTGAAGTGCGTGCGCCGCTGCGGCCTCGAAGTAAACGACCTCATTCTGCAGCCGCTCGCTTCGTCGCTGGCGGTGCTGACCGAGGACGAGAAGGAACTGGGCGTGGTGCTCGTCGATGTCGGCGGCGGCACGACCGACATCGCGATCTTCAGCGAAGGCGCGATTCGCCATACCGCGGTGATTCCGATCGCGGGCGACCAGGTGACGAGCGACATCGCCATGGCGCTGCGCACGCCCACGCCCGACGCGGAAGACATCAAGGTGAGCTACGGCATCGCGAAGCAGGCCCTCGCCGATCCGGACGAGATGATCGAAGTGCCGGGTCTGGGCGAGCGCGGTCCGCGCACGCTGTCGCGCCAGGCGCTCGCCGCCGTGATCGAGCCGCGCGTGGAAGAGCTTTTCTCGCTCGTGCAGCAGGTGGTGCGCGAGTCGGGCTACGAAGAACTGCTGAGCTCGGGTGTCGTGCTCACGGGCGGCGCCGCGATGATGCCGGGCATGGTGGAACTGGGCGAGGACATCTTCCTGAAGCCGGTGCGCATCGGCGTGCCGGAATACGCGGGCGGTCTGGCCGACGTGGTGCGCAATCCGCGCTACTCGACGGCGATGGGCCTGCTCGTTGAAGGCCGCTCGCAGCGCATGCGCGGGCGCAAGGTTGCAGTGCAGTCGGGGTCGATGGGCCAGGTCTTTTCACGCATGAAGGACTGGTTCCTCGGCAGCTTCTAAGTACAGAAGTCGCAGGACAGAAGGCGAAGTACAAGCTTCGAAAAATCGCGCTGGTGACGGCGGCTAGCGCGCAGTGGAAGGTTGCCCGATCTTCCACTGGATAACGGCCGAGGAGCGGAATCTTTTTCTTGACGGAGGCAACATGGAATTCCAGATGCTGGAAACGGAAACCAACGGCACCATCATCAAGGTGGTAGGCGTTGGTGGTGCGGGCGGCAATGCCGTGCAGCACATGATTAACCGCGGCGTGCAAGGCGTCGATTTCATCGTGATGAACACGGACGCACAGGCGCTCTCGCGCTCGCGTGCATCGGCCGTGATTCAGCTCGGCAACACGGGCCTTGGCGCCGGTGCGAAGCCGGAGATGGGCCGCGCGGCGGCTGAAGAAGCCCGTGAGCGCATCGCCGACGCACTGCGCGGCGCGCACATGGTGTTCATCACTGCCGGCATGGGCGGCGGCACCGGCACGGGCGCAGCCCCGGTCGTCGCGCAGATCGCCAAGGAAATGGGCATTCTCACCGTTGGCGTGGTGAGCAAGCCGTTCGAGTTCGAAGGCGGCAAGCGTATGCGCGTGGCGGAAGCCGGCTCGCAGCAACTGGAGGATCACGTCGACTCGCTGATCGTCGTCCTGAACGACAAGCTGTTCGACGTGATGGGCGATGACGCCGAGATGGACAAGTGCTTCCAGTGCGCGGACGACGTTTTGAACAACGCCGTTGCAGGCATCGCCGAAATCATCAACGTCGACGGTCTCGTGAACGTCGACTTTGAAGACGTGAAGACGGTGATGGGCGAGCAGGGCAAGGCGATGATGGGCACGGCGACGGTTGCCGGCGTCGATCGCGCACGCCTCGCGGCGGAACAGGCCGTGGCGAGCCCGCTGCTCGAAGGCGTCGATCTGTCGGGTGCGCGCGGCGTGCTGGTCAACATCACGTCGAGCCGTTCGCTGCGTCTGTCGGAAACGCGCGAAGTGATGAACACCATCAAGAGCTATGCTGCGGAAGATGCGACGGTGATCTTCGGTGCGGTGTACGACGACGCGATGGGCGACGCGCTGCGCGTGACGGTGGTGGCAACGGGCCTCGGCCGTGCTGCGAAGAAGCAGCAAGCTGCGCCGATGCAACTGCTGCGCACGGGCACGGACAACCAGCCGATCCCGGCTCCGGCGGGCTCGTACGCACCGCAGCACAGCGGCCACGGCAACACGGCCGACTACGGCGCGCTCGACACGCCGGCAGTGTGGCGCACGTCGCGCGACACCGCGGCTTCGCACGTGCAAGCGCTGCAGGAAAAGGGCGTCGATACGTACGATATCCCGGCGTTCCTGCGCAAGCAGGCGGACTGACACGCGAGCCGATCTGACTGCGGCAGGGCACGCGTTGCCCTCGCCCGCAGACAGAGCGCGCGCGCTGCGTAGCAATGAAGGCGAGCAGGACCAGCAAGGCCGCATCCGCGAGGATGCGCGGCAGGGACGGTTGCCCGCCACGCGTCGAGCGTGGGGGACAGGCGCGGTGTCGCCCAACGAACCTGTGTCACCTTGGAGTACATCGTTGCCCAACATTGCACGACGCCGGCGCGACACGCTTGCGCATCGTTGCGAAGGACGAGTCATGATCAAACAGGGTGAAACGCTGCCCGAAGCGACCCTCTTCGAGTTCGTCGAAGACGCGCGCGAGGGCTGCACGCTGGGGCCTAACAGCTTCGACGTGCAAAAGGAAGCGGCGGGCAAGCGCGTGGTGATCTTCGGATTGCCGGGCGCATTCACGCCCACGTGCTCCGCGAAGCACGTGCCGGGTTACGTCGAACACTTCGACGCGCTGCGCGCGGCCGGTGTCGACGAGGTCTGGTGCGTGTCCGTCAACGACGCGTTCGTCATGGGCGCGTGGGGACGCGATCAGCGTACCTCGGGCAAGGTACGCATGATGGCCGACGGCAGCGCAGCGTTGACTCGTGCACTCGGACTGGAGCAGGATTTGTCGGCGCGTGGCATGGGAATCCGCTCCCAGCGCTATGCGATGGTGGTCGACGACGGCGTGGTCAAGACGCTGCACGTCGAAGCGCCCGGCAAGTTCGAAGTAAGCGATGCTGCGAGCATACTTGCCACGTTGACCCGCGCATGAGCGCGTTCGCGGGCGCGGCGTTGCCCTGATGCAACGCGAACCTGCGGCGCAATTGTGACAGGCGATTACGTGAGCCCAGCGGGCCGATCACCCCGGGAACGCCTCCGTTCCGGGTATCGGCCCGCCCTCCATCCCTGGTGGGTAACACAGGGAAACAGTTTGTCACGCCGGTGAAAACGACGGACTTGGCGCAACTGGAGTATAATTCGTGCTATGAATTAAAAAGTCCCGATTGGGATTTTCAATGAGCAAGAAGACCATGTTGAAGCAGCGAACCATCAAATCAATCGTGAAGACAGTCGGCATCGGCCTGCATTCGGGGCGCAAGGTCGACCTGACGCTCCGTCCGGCGGCGCCGAACACGGGCATCGTGTTTTCGCGCGTGGATTTGCCGACGCCGGTGGATATCCCCGCATCGGCGATGGCGATTGGCGATACCCGCCTGGCCTCGGTGCTGCAGAAAGACGGCGCACGCGTCTCGACGATCGAGCACCTCATGTCCGCCTGCGCAGGCCTTGGCATCGACAACCTCTATGTGGATGTGACCGCCGAGGAAATTCCGATCATGGACGGCAGCGCGGCTTCGTTCGTGTTCCTGATCCAGTCGGCGGGTATTGAGGAGCAGAACGCTCCGAAGAAGTTCATCAAGGTCAAGAAACCGGTGGAGATCCGCGACGGCGACAAGTTCGCACGTCTCGAGCCTTATTTCGGCTTCAAGCTCAAGTTCACGATCGACTTCCGCCACCCGGCCGTCGACAAGACGGGCCAGGCGCTCGAAGTGGACTTCGCGAATACCTCGTACGTGCGCGAAATCGCGCGCGCCCGCACGTTCGGCTTCGCGCACGAAGTCGAGATGATGCGCGAGCTGGGCCTCGCGCGCGGCGGCAGCATGGACAACGCCATCGTGCTGGACGAGTACCGCATTCTGAACAACGATGGCCTGCGCTACGACGACGAGTTCGTGAAGCACAAGATGCTCGACGCGATCGGCGACCTCTACGTGGTCGGCCATCCGCTGCTGGCGGCGTACGACGCCTACAAGTCGGGCCACGGCCTGAACAACGCGCTGCTGCGCGAACTGCTCGCGAATGAGGACGCTTACGAGATCGTCACGTTCGACGATCCGCAGAAGGCGCCGCGCGGCTTCGGCTACGAGGCGCAGACCGCTTTCGCTTGAGTCTCGAGCGCGATTTGGCAGTAAAAAGGGCAGCTTTATGCTGCCCTTTTTCTTTTTGCGCGGTTTCGTGAGATTTGAGCGCGCCGGATTAGCGCTTTTTCGTGTGGCGCGCCGCCATCTTCGCGAGGGCTGCCTGCAGCGGCGAGGCCTCCAGCGTGTCGCTCAGCGCCTGGAGCGCTGCCGCGCCCGCCGGTGTCATGCGCGCCTGCTTGGGCGGCGCGGGATCTTTCACGGCTTGCGGGCGCACGCGGATGCGCACGCTGTTCAACGCCCAGCCGCGCGCCTGCAGATCGGCCACGAGGCGCGGCTCCAGATGCCGCAAGCGCGCGGCGAGCGCGTTATGCGCAGTGAAAAGGGCCAACGTGCCGTCCTTGATGAAGCCGGGCTCGACGCTAGCCGCGAGATAGTCGGGCAGCAGCGCGTTCAGGTCGCGCTGGATGGCCGCGATCTGCTCGACGCCGGCGCGCAGCGGCGCGAACGCGTCCGTGCGGCTCAGCACTTCGGCGAGCGGCTGGGGGGCGCGTAGTCCCCTGGACCTTGAAAACGGCGAGAAACGGCTCATGTGGCGTATGGATGGGCTAGCGCGCAGGGACGGCGTCTCGTTGCTGAACGCGGGAAGCCCGACGCACTACGCGACTGCGATGCGGTCATTGTAGCCTGCGCACCGCTCATCCAAGCGCCTTCGGGCCATTCGGCCAGGGCCGCATCGCGGCCCTTCGCCGCACGGCGGGAAGGCCGTCCGCGCGGGCACCGCGCGCGCCAGAGCCGTCTTTGCGCTGACACAGGCGGGTGAGAGGGCGCGTGCTAAAATGCCCGATTCGAATCCACCATTTTGGGCTAAAGCCGCCGAGGTCCCTCCGGTCCGGATGCGTAGTGCACACCCTGCACAACCCGCTGAACCCACCCTCAGGAATCCCGGCCGAAGCCGCGACGCAGACACCGATCCGATGACCACCGGTTTCTTACAGAAAATCTTTGGCAGCCGCAATCAGCGCCTGATCAAGCAATATCAGAAGACGGTCGCGGCGATCAACGCGCTCGAACCGAAGATCGAGCAGTACACCGACGAGCAGCTGCGCGCGAAGACGGTCGAGTTCCGCGAGCGCGTCGCCAATGGCACGTCGCTCGACGAGCTGCTGCCCGAGGCGTTCGCCGTTTGCCGCGAGGCGAGCAAGCGCGTGCTGAAGATGCGCCACTTCGACGTGCAGCTGATCGGCGGCATGGTGCTGCATTACGGCAAGATCGCTGAAATGCGCACCGGCGAAGGCAAGACGCTCGTCGCCACGCTGCCCGTGTACCTGAACGCGCTGTCGGGGCGCGGTGTGCACGTCGTGACGGTGAACGACTACCTCGCGCAGCGCGACGCCGAATGGATGGCGCGCCTCTACAACTTCCTTGGTCTGTCCGTCGGCATCAACCTGTCGCAGATGGACCACGCGATGAAGCAGGAAGCGTACGCGGCGGACATCACCTACGGCACGAACAACGAGTTCGGCTTCGACTACCTGCGCGACAACATGGTCTACGAGACCGAGGCGCGCGTGCAGCGTGCGCTGAACTTCGCCGTGGTCGACGAGGTGGACTCGATCCTGATCGACGAAGCGCGTACGCCGCTCATCATCTCGGGCCAGGCCGAAGACCACACCGAACTCTACGTGCGCATGAACGCGTTGCCGCCGCTGCTCGAGCAGCAGATCGGCGAAGAGAAGGCCGACGGTACGGGCGTGGAAAAGCCGGGCGACTACACGCTCGACGAAAAGGCGCGCCAGGTGTTCCTCACGGAATCGGGCCACGAGAAAGCCGAGCGCATGCTCGCCGAGTGGGGGCTGATCGGCCCGGGCGAAAGCCTCTACGCACCGCAGAACATCACGCTGATGCACCACGTGTACGCCGCGCTGCGCGCCCACACGCTGTTCTACAAGGATCAGCATTACGTGGTGCAGAACGGCGAAGTCATCATCGTCGACGAATTCACCGGCCGTCTGATGGCCGGGCGCCGTTGGTCGGACGGCCTGCACCAGGCCGTGGAAGCGAAGGAGCACGTGAAGATTCAGAGCGAGAACCAGACGCTCGCCTCGATCACGTTCCAGAACTATTTCCGCATGTACGCGAAGCTCTCGGGCATGACGGGTACGGCTGACACCGAAGCGTACGAATTCAACGAGATCTACGGTCTCGAAACGGTCGTGGTCCCGACGAACCGCACGCCCAAGCGGACCGACAAGCAGGACCAGATCTACAAGACGGCGAAGGAACGCTACGACGCCGTGATTCGCGACATCCGCGACTGCTACGAGCGTGGTCAGCCGGTGCTGGTCGGCACGACGTCGATCGAAAACTCCGAGCTTCTCTCGGACCTGCTCACGAAGACCGGTTTGCCGCACGAAGTGCTCAACGCGAAGCAGCACGCGCGTGAAGCCGCGATCGTTGCCGAAGCCGGTCGTCCGCAGCGCGTCACCATCGCCACCAACATGGCGGGCCGCGGTACCGACATCGTGCTGGGCGGCAATGTCGAAAAGCAGTCGGCGTTCATCGAAGCCGACGACGCCATCCCCGCCGACGAAAAGGCGCGCCGCATCCAGCAACTGAGCGACGAGTGGCAGACGCTGCACGATCGGGTGAAGGCCGCCGGCGGTCTGCACATCATCGGCACCGAGCGTCACGAGTCGCGCCGGATCGACAACCAGCTGCGCGGCCGTGCGGGCCGTCAGGGCGACCCGGGCTCGTCGCGTTTCTATCTCTCGCTCGAAGACCCGCTCCTGCGCATTTTTGCGGGTGACCGCGTGCGCGCGATCATGGACCGCCTGAAGATGCCGGAAGGCGAGGCGATCGAGGCGGGTATCGTCACGCGTTCGATCGAGTCGGCGCAGCGCAAGGTCGAAGCGCGCAACTTCGACATCCGCAAGCAGCTGCTCGAGTACGACGACGTCTCGAACGACCAGCGCAAGGTGATCTACCAGCAGCGCAACGAACTGCTCGAAGCGCATGACATCACCGAAACGATCGGCGCGATGCGTCATGGCGTGATCACCGACATCGTGCGTCAGTTCGTGGCGCACGGCAGTATCGAAGAGCAGTGGGACGTGCCCGAGCTCGAAGAAGTGCTGCGCAACGAATGGCAGCTCGATCTCGCGATCCAGGAGATGATCAACGAGTCGTCGTCGATCGACTCCGATGAAATTCTCGAAGCCGTGCTCGCCGCCGGCGACGAAGCGTACGAGCAGAAGGTCGCGCTCGTGGGCCGCGAATCGTTCAGCGCATTCGAGCGCTCGGTCATGCTGCAAACGCTCGACCGCAGCTGGCGCGAACACCTCGCGGCGCTCGACCATCTGCGTCAGGGCATCCATCTGCGCGGTTATGCGCAGAAGAACCCGAAGCAGGAGTACAAGCGCGAGGCGTTCGAACTGTTCGCCGCGATGCTCGAAGCCGTGAAGCTCGAAGTCACGCGTATCGTGATGAACGTGCAGATCCAGTCGCCGGAGCAGCTCGAACAGGCGGCCGAGCAGATCGAAGAGCAGGGCCATCATGTCGAGAACGTCGAGTTCCGCCATGCCGAGTTCGCCGAAGCCGACGCAGCGCCGGCTCCCGCGGCTGCTGTACCCGTGGCCGCCGACGCCGCCGCCGCAATGGTGGGCGCGGCCATGAGCCACACGCCGCCGGTGGGCAGCGAGCTGCCGAAGGTGGGCCGCAACGATCCGTGCCCGTGCGGCAGCGGCAAGAAGTACAAGCAGTGTCACGGCAAGATCGCGTGACGCACGCTTGAACGTAGATTCCGGTGGCCCGCTTCTCCTTGCGGGCCTTGCGTTTTGAATCCCGATGCCGGCCAGGCTCCAGCGCCCTCGCCGGCATTGCCTTTTCGACAGGTCGCCACCATGGCTGTCAATTTCCCCTCGATTGATCCCGCTCAACTTCATCCGGTCGCCGGCGTGACGCTCGGCTGGGCGGAAGCCAACATCCGCAAGCCCAATCGCAAGGACGTCCTGGTGATTTCCGTCGACGAAGGCGCGAGCGTGGCCGGCGTGTTTACGCTGAACCGCTTCTGTGCCGCGCCGGTGACGGTGTGCCGCGAACATCTCGCGAAGGTGCGCGCGGGCGGCAAGGGTATTCGCGCGCTGGTGGTGAACACCGGCAACGCGAACGCGGGCACCGGCGAGCCGGGCATGAAACACGCACGCGAGACCTGCGATGAACTCGCGCGCCTTGCCGGCCTAGAGTCCTCGCAGGTGCTGCCGTTCTCGACCGGCGTGATTCTCGAGCCGCTGCCCATCGACCGCCTGAAGGCGGGCCTTCCCGCCGCGCTGGAGAACCGCAAGACCGCGAACTGGTATGACGCCGCGCAGGCCATCATGACGACCGACACGCTGCCGAAGGCCGTGTCGCGCCAGGTCACGGTCGACGGCCACACCATCACGTTCACGGGTATCAGCAAGGGCGCGGGCATGATCAAGCCGAACATGGCAACCATGCTCGGCTTCCTGGCCTTCGACGCGAACGTTGCTCAGCCCGTGCTCGACGAGCTCGTGAAGTACGTGGCCGACCGCTCGTTCAACTGCGTCACCATCGACGGCGACACCTCGACCAACGACTCGTTCATCATGATTGCCTCGGGCAAGTCGAGCCTGCCCGCGATCACCTCGACTGACACGCCTGCCTACGCCGCGCTGCGCGACGCCGTGACGACCGTCGCCCAGGAACTCTCGCAGCTCATCGTGCGCGACGGCGAAGGCGCGACCAAGTTCATGACCGTGCAGGTGGAAGGCGGCAAGGATGTGGCCGAGTGCCGCCAGATCGCGTATGCGATCGGCCATTCGCCGCTCGTGAAGACGGCGTTCTACGCATCGGACCCCAACCTCGGCCGTATCCTCGCCGCGATCGGCTATGCCGGCGTGACGGACCTCGACGTCGACAAGATCGACCTGTATCTCGACGATGTGCTCGTGGCGAAAGCGGGCGGACGCAACCCGGCTTACCGCGAAGAAGACGGTCAGCGCGTCATGAAGAAGAGCGAGATCCTGATTCGCGTGCTGCTGGGCCGCGGCGACGCGCAGGCCACGATCTGGACCTGCGACCTCTCGCACGACTACGTGAGCATCAACGCCGATTACCGCTCCTGATTTCAAGCGCCTTCACCACATGGACAAGCTCGAACAGTTTCTGACCCGCGCCGAAGCGCTGCTCGGCCGCCTCGAAGCCGTGCTGCCGCCCTCGGCACCCGATATCGACTGGAACGCGGCCGTTGCGTTTCGCTGGCGCAAGCGCCAGGGACGCGGCTTCCTGCAGCCGGTGCCCGCGATTTCGCTGATCTCGCTCGACGACCTGCAGAACATCGACCGGCAGAAAGATCTCATCGACCGCAACACGCGCCAGTTCGTGCAAAAGAAGCCCGCGAACAACGTGCTGCTCACCGGTGCGCGCGGCACCGGCAAGTCGTCGCTGATCAAGGCCTGCCTGAACGCGTACGCGCAAGAGGGCCTGCGCCTGATCGAAGTCGACAAGGACGATCTGCATGACCTCGGCGATATCGTCGATCTCATCTCGGCGCGCCCCGAGCGCTTCATCGTGTTCTGCGACGACCTCTCGTTCGAGGAAGGCGAATCGGGCTACAAGGCGCTGAAGGTGGCGCTGGACGGTTCGGTGGCCGCGCAGTCGGACAACGTCCTGATCTACGCGACCTCGAACCGGCGCCATCTGCTGCCCGAGTACATGAGCGACAACGAGACGTACAAGCACATGCCCGACGGCGAGATTCATCCGGGCGAAGTGGTGGAAGAGAAGATCTCGCTGTCCGAGCGCTTTGGCCTTTGGGTGAGCTTCTATCCGTTCAAGCAGGACGACTATCTGACGATCGTCGGCCACTGGCTGCGCCATTTCGGCTGCGACGACGCCGAAGTCGAATCGGCGCGCGGCGACGCACTTGTGTGGGCGCTCGAGCGCGGCTCGCGTTCGGGCCGCGTGGCGTGGCAGTTTGCGCGCGACTGGTCGGGCAAGAAGGCGCAAGAGGCATGAGCGCCGAGGCCAACGCCGCAAACGATGCTTCCGGAAAGACACGCCCCGTGACGAAAGTCGCGGTGGGCGTGCTGGTGCAGCCCGATGGCCGCTACCTGCTCGCGCAGCGCCCCGAAGGCAAGCCGTATGCAGGCTACTGGGAGTTTCCGGGCGGCAAGCTGGAAGCGGGCGAGACCGTCGAAGCGGCGCTCGCGCGCGAATTGCACGAGGAACTGGGCATCGACGTGAAGGCGTGTCACCTGTGGCACACGCTCGAACACGACTACCCGCACGCCTATGTGCGGCTCTATTTCTGCAAGGTGACCGAGTGGACCGGCGAGCCGCATGGCCGCGAAGGCCAGGCGTTCGTCTGGCAGTCGCTGCCGGCGAGCGTCGAGCCGCTCTTGCCCGCGACGATTCCTGTGCTGGAGTGGCTTGCCGCGGAGTAACGCCCTACGCGGGGCCGCCACGACGCAAAAGGCCGCTGTGCTTGATGCACAGCGGCCTTTTTTTCGTCTGGCGCGAGCGCGTCGCGGCGCTCGCTTACTGGCGCGTATCCGTGGGCGGCGCGTCTTCGGGCGGTGTTTCGTCGTCGGCGCCGCCAATGCGGTACTTTTCGGCTGCCCATGCGCCGAGATCCATTTGCTTGCAACGCTCGGAGCAGAACGGCCGGAAGCGGTTTTCCGGGACCCAGCGGACTTCCTTGCCGCAGGTCGGACATTTGACGACAGTGGTCATGCGATAGAACTTTGGTTGCGTTGAGTCTGGCGTGGCGGCGCGTTTGCTTTCAGAGGCTGCACAGTGTGAGCTGGAACGGCACGTCCTGATCGACGGCTCGCGGACGCAGATCGCCATCCTGCACGGTGAAGCGCACCCACAGCATGTACTTGTTCGCGCTCGCTTCGGGAATCATGCGCAATTCCGGTGCCACGCGTACTTGCATGAGCTGATAGGCGCGGCCCGACAGCATCTGCTGATAGCTGCCCTGCATCGCCATCACCTTCGACGCCTGGCCCGACTCGCGTGCGAGGCGCAGCACGATCGCGGCAGCGTCGCGCAGCGGCAGCAGCGGCGTGACCCATTTCGCGATGTCCTGACGGCGTTGATCGGGATGCAACTGTTGCCACGCGTAATACGACGGCAGATCGAACTTGCAGGTGCCGCCGGGAATGATCGCGCGGCTGCGGATGCTCGTGAGCCACTCGTTATCCATCAGATGCTGGCCCGTCTTGCCTTGCATCTGCGTGAGGCCGGCGAGCGTCTGCTCGATTTCGCCCAGCACGGTTTCGAGCGCATTCTGCTCGATGCCGGGATTGCCGCGGAACGGCGCGAGCGTTTGGCGCTGCCGCTCGAGTTCCTTCATGAGATCCGACTTCAGGTCGGCGCGGCCTGCGACTTCGGCGATTTCGAAGAGCGTCGTGAGCGCGACGTGATGTTCCCTCGGATCCTCCTGGGTCAGGAAAAACGTGAAGCGCTCGAACAGGTCTTCAAGGCGCAGCAGCGTCCGGATTCGCTCGTTGAAGGGATACTCGTAAAGAATCAAGCGCGCTCGCCTCGGGCGTGGTAGGTGACGGATTGCAGGACATTCTAATGCCGTGGGACTACGGTCGCAATCGCGCTGGCCCGGGGCTTTGCCGATGTGACCCGCTAATCGCGCGCGGATGGCGCGTTTTACGCGTTGCTGGCCTTTGCGGCAGCGAGCTTGAGATACGTCTGATGCAATGCGTCGACGTCCTGGTCGAGCGTTTCGAGCGTCGCACCGTTGTCGTTCACCACCACGTTGTCGGCGGCCGCGAGGCGCGCTTCGCGCGTGGCCTGCCGCGCGATGATCGCGAGCACCTGCTCGCGTGTGAAGCCATTGCGGCGCATGACGCGGTTGATCTGCGTTTCCACGCTGCAATCGACGGTGAGCACGCGATCGACGCGCGTCTTCCAGGTGCCCGACTCGACGAGCAAGGGCACGACCACGATCACGTAAGGCCCACTGGCCTCTCGCGTTTCGCGTTCGGTCTCGGAGCGGATCAGTGGGTGCGTGATGGCCTCGAGCCGCTTGCGCGCGGACTCGTCGCCGAACACGAGCGTGCGCATGCGCGCGCGGTCCATCGAGCCGTCCGGCGCGACGAATTCAGGGCCGAATACCGCGGCGATCTGCGCCATCGCGACGCCGTGCGGCGCGGCAATGCGATGCGCGATGAGATCGGTGTCGACGATCGTCACGCCGCGTGCGGCAAAGCCATCCGCGACCGTGGACTTGCCGCTGCCGATGCCACCCGTCAATCCGACCGCGAACATTTGATCAGTTCCCCCACGCAAATACGCCATACAGCGGTGTGCCGGCAAACAAGGTGACGAGTGCGCCAGCGGCCAGATACGGGCCGAACGGCAGCGGCTCTTCGAAACGCATGCGTCCCGTCAACGTAGCGATGATGCCGACGAGCGCGCCCGCCACTGCGGCGATCACGACGATCTGCGGCAGCGCGCTCCACCCGAGCCACGCGCCGAGCGCGGCAAGCAGTTTGAAGTCGCCGTGGCCCATGCCTTCTACGCCACGTAACAGCTTGAAGACCCAATAGACGCACCAGAGCGCCAGATAACCCGCGACCGCACCGATTACCGCTTCGCGCAGCGTGACGAAGGTGCCGGCAAAATTGACCAGCAACCCGGCCCACAGCAGCGGCTGCGTGATTTCGTCATGCAGCATCTGGTGTTCGAGGTCGATGGCGCTCGCGGCGATGAGCGTGGCGCACAGCACGAAGGCGGCGAGCGCCTTGCCGGTGGGCCCGAAGGCGAGCAATGCGCCGGCCGCGCAAGCCGCGCTCGCGATTTCGATGAGCGGGTAGCGCACGCTCACGCGCGCGTGGCAGTGCGAGCAGCGCCCGCGCAGCGCGACCCAACTGAGCACCGGAATGTTTTCCCAGGCGCGCAAGACGTGGCCGCAGTGCGGGCACGCGCTGCGTGGGAGCCAGAGGTTGTAGCGCGCGGGCAGCCCGTCTTGTTCGAAGAGTGGACCGGGCGTGCCAATCGCTTCGGCCACATCGGCGCGCCACGCGCGCTCCAGCATGATCGGCAGCCGGTGCACGACGACGTTGAGGAAGCTGCCGATGACGAGCCCGAACGCAATGGCGAAGAGCATGAGCACGCCGAAGGGCAGACCGGCGAGAGCGGCTGCGAGCGGCGTTGCGGTGTCGGGCGCGGATAGGAGTTGGACGGGCATGAGACGGAACCGGAATCTGGCAGCGATGCTACACCACGTTGCCCAGTTGAATGATGGGAAGATACATCGCAACGACGAGGCCGCCGACCAGCGCACCGAGTACGACGATCACGAGCGGCTCGCACAGGCTCGACACGAGCGCGATCTTTTCGTCGACCTGACGGTCGGCGAGCGAGGCCACATCGAGCAACATCGCGTCGAGCGCGCCCGATTCTTCCGCGACCGCAACGGGCTGAACCACATCGGCCGGAAAGCATCCCGCCGCACGCATGGCTGCGGCGAGCCGCTCGCCGTGCCGCAGGCGCTCGCTGATGCCTGCGCTCGCGCGATCGAAGAATGCGTTGCCGCTTGCGTGCGCGAGCGAATCGAAGGCGTCGGCGAGTGGCGTGCCGGCGGCGAGCAGCGTGCCGAGCGCACGGCTCCAGCGGGCGGCGCACAGCGTGGTGAGCAGCGCGCCGCAAAGCGGGAGCTTCAGCAGCGTGCGTCCGAACGCGATGCGTGCGGCTTCCGAGCGGCGCAAAGCCGCTTGCAGGGCGAGCGTGCCGGTGGCTGCGGCTACGGCTGCCGGCACGCTCCAGCGCGCGGCGCCCGCCGAGAGCATCAGCACGAACTGCGTGGGCGCGGGCAGTGCGGCGCCGAAGCCTTCGAAGATCTGTTTGAACGTGGGCACGACCCAGACCAGCAACGCCGCCGTAATGACAAACGCGAGCAGCAGCACCGCGACAGGGTAGGTGAGCGCAGCGCGCACTTTGGCGCGCTGCGCCGCGGCACGCTCGCGGTCATCGGCGAGGCGCCCGAGTACGGCGGCGAGCGCACCCGAGGCTTCGCCAACGGCGACGAGCTGGCAATACAGCGCGTTGAAGCGCGCCGGATGTCGCGCGAGCGACTCGGCAAAGCGCAGGCCGCCGGCGATGTCGCGCGCGAGCGCTGAGGCAATGCGCGGCATGCCGTTCGGCCCCGGCGAGAGCGCGAGCAGCTCGAGCGCGTTCGCAAGCGGCAGGCCGGCACGCAGGAGGCTCGCGAGCTGGCGTGTAAAACGCGTGACGTCCGTGTGGCTTGCCCTGGGCTCGCCCGCGTTCGATCTGCGCTCGATGGCGAGCACGGTGATGCGCTCGCGCTTGAGCGTGACGCGCACAGCCGTGGCGTCGAGCGCGATCACCGTGCCACGCTTCGTCGCGCCCGATGCGTCGAGACCGCGCCACGCGAAGCGCCACTCGGATGGGCCGCGATGGGCGCGCCCGGTGCTCATGGCGCCTCCGTTGCGGCAAGCGCTTCGGCGAGACTCGTGGTGCCGTCGCGCACGCGTGCGAGCGCGGCGTCGCGCAAGGTTGCCACACCGCTTCTGCGTGCTTCGCGAGCGATTTCGTGTGCGCCGCGCCCTGTGACGATCAGGTCGCGTAGGGTCTCCGAGATCGGCAAGACCTCGTGGATCCCCACGCGGCCGCGATAGCCGATGCCGTGGCAAGCGTCGCAGCCACGCGCGACATAAAGCTGCGTCATGTCACCGTCGTGCGTGTGCAGTCCCGCCGCGACGAGCGCCGCCGGCGAAGCTTCGCCGCGTACGCGGCATTGCGGACATAGCCGCCGCACGAGACGTTGCGCCGTGACGAGCCGCAGCGAGCCCGCCAGGTTGTACGGTTCGACGCCGATGTCGACGAGCCGTGCGCAGGCCGCGCTGGCGTCGTTCGTGTGCACGGTCGAGAGGACGAGATGGCCGGTCTGCGCGGCCTTGACGGCCACGCTGGCGGTTTCTTCGTCGCGAATTTCGCCGATCATGATGACGTCCGGGTCCTGGCGCAGCAGCGCACGCAGTGCGACCGCAAAGGTGAGCCCGGCCTTCTCGCGCACGTTGACCTGATTGATGCCCGCGAGCTGGATTTCGGCGGGATCTTCCACCGAGCAGAGATTGCGCGCCGTGCCGTTGAGCCTTTGCAGGAAACAGTAGAGCGAAAGCGTCTTGCCGCTGCCGGTGGGGCCCGTGACAAGGACAAGACCATGCGGCGCGCTGATCGCTTCGGCTACTGTGCGCTGTTGCGCTTCATCGAGCCCGAGTTCGGCAAGCGACAGGTCGGCCGGAAGTGCTTCGAGCCTGCGCAACACGAGCTTTTCGCCGTGAAGCGTCGGTAGCGAATTCACGCGGTAGTCCTCGGCGGCGCGCGGCGCAGCCGGGGGCGCAAGCCGCAGCCTGCCGTCCTGCGGAATGCGCCGCTCGGCGATGTCCATGCGCGCGAGCACCTTGATGCGCGTGACGAACGCATCGCGCAGATGCGCAGGCGGTCGCGCTATTTCGTGCAGCACGCCGTCGATGCGCAGACGCACGCGCCAGCCGTGTTCCATCGGCTCGACGTGCAGATCGGAGGCGTTGCGCCGCGCGGCTTCGTGCAGCGTTTCGGAGAGCAGGCGAACGGCGGGTGCGTCGTCGAGCTGCGGTGCAGAGACAGGCGCAGGGGCGCGCGCTGTTGCTCCGCCGCCCATACCGCCTTCGGAAGCCACGGCGGCGAAAGGGCGCGCACGATAAGGAGTAGAAAGCATCGGCATGCCGGCGCGAAGCCGCCTCGAACAGATGACGCCTTCATCATGGCGCGCGGCGCACTGCGCCGCCACCTGGCCGAACGGCTAACGTCCCGGCAGCAGCTTCTTCGCCTTTTGCAGCGTGCCCTGGCGCGGCTTGGCGCCAGGTTTGAAGAGCTTGACCGTGCGTACGGCCTGGTCGTCGCTGCGTAGCACTTCGAGCTTCACGTCGCTGATCTGCAGGCACACGTCGCCTTCGGGAATTTCTTCCAGCACTTCGAGGATCAGGCCGTTGAGCGTCTTGGGACCATCCGTGGGCAGCTTGATATGAAGCCAGCGATTGAGTTCGCGCAAAGGCATGCTGCCCGGCACGATACATTCGCCTTCGTCGTTCCAGCCGCCGCGTCCGGTGCCGCTGCGCGGCATCGACGTGGTGAATTCGCCGATCAGCTCCTCGATGATGTCTTCGGGCGTCACGAGCCCTTCCATTTCGCCGTACTCGTTCACGACGAGCGCGATGCGATGGCGGCTTTCCTGGAAGTACTGAAGTTGCTGGAACCCGGGCGTGCCCGTAGGTACGAAATACGGCTCGGTGAGCAGTTCGCGCAGCGTCTCGCGCTCGAAATCCTGATTGTGCAGCGCGGCTAGCGTCTTGCGCACATGCAGCACGCCGAGTACGCGGTCGATGTCGCCTTGATAGACGATCAGCTTGTTGTGATAGCAGGTCTCGAGCTGATGCAGGATCTCTTCGAGAGGGGCGTCGTAATCAAGCGCCTCGATGCGCCGGCGCGGAATCATCACATCGTCGACGGTGATGTTCTCCAGATCGAACAGGTTCAGCAGGATGCTGCGGTGCTTGGTCGGCATGAAGCTGCCCGACTCGAGCACGATGGTGCGCAACTCCTCGGTCGAGAGTCGCTGGTCATGCGCCTTGTGCGTATTGATGTGCAGTATGCGCAGGATGGTGTTCGCAAACATGTTGACGAACCAGACGAGGGGCTTCGTCACGCGCATGAGCGGCGCGATCAAGAGGCTCGCGGGCAGCGCGATTTTTTCCGGAAACGTTGCGCCCACAATCTTCGGCGTGATTTCCGCGAACACGATGATGAGAAACGCAACGATGCCCGTTGCGATCGAGAGCACGAGGTTGTTGCGGCCGAAGGTATGGAGCGCGATCGAGGTCGTGAGGACCGGGATGATGGTGTTGAAGAGATTGTTGCCGATCAGGATCACCGAAAGCAGCAGGTCGGTGCGCGCGAGCAGCTTCTGGGTGGTCTTCGCGCCGAGCGTGCCGTGATTGGCGAGGTATTTGAGCCGATGGCGATTGAGCGCCATCATCGCCGTTTCGGAGATGGAGAAAAAGCTGGAGCAGATGAGCAGGACGAAGACGGCGCAAATCTGCGCCCATAAGGGAAGGTGGTCCACGCGTCGAGAAAATGAGGGGGGGCGGATGGGGAAACTATAACAGAGGGGTACCGCAGTTCCAGGGCGACTGGCCGAACGGACAAGGCCGCTGCCGGCTGCGCGAGGGGCGGTGCGCCGCGAGTTGCCAGGACAGGACGCAGTACAAAAGGTACAGACGAAAAAAAACCGCGCAATGTATGCGCGGTTTTTTTTGAATTCTGGTCGGGGTGAGAGGATTCGAACCTCCGGCCTCTACGTCCCGAACGTAGCGCTCTACCAGGCTAAGCTACACCCCGAATTGACTGCTGGACTCCACAACCCGCTTCGTCTGTTTCAACTTCGTCTGTTTCAAGACTGGCGCGTCGTCGAGTAAGAACATAATTCTAGCAGGCTATCTTTGTAAATGGAAGGGGGGAACGCTGAAATCGCGTCGGCAGCGGCCTGCGCCTCGGTGCGCGCGCATTGCAGCGTGTGCTCGAGTGCGCCCGAGCGCGTAATCGCCGCGAAGATTTCGTCGAAGCGCGTCGTGCCGCCTTGCTCGATCGCTTCGCGCGCAAGCGCGGCTTCCGCCGCCGTGCCGTGCTCGATCAGCCAGATCAGCGGCAGCGTGGGCTTGCCTTCGCGCAGGTCATCGCCGGCGTTCTTGCCCATCGATTCAGGCGTGCCCGTGTAGTCGAGCCAGTCGTCCATGATCTGGAATGCGGTGCCGATGCGCCGTCCGTATTCGGCCGCGGCTTCCTCGGTGTGCGCATCCGCCCCCGAAAGCACCGCGCCGAGCTGCGCCGCGGCTTCGAAAAGCTTGGCGGTCTTGTAGCGGATCACCTGCATGTAGCGGTCGGTGTCCACGTCGGCGTCGTGCATGTTCAGCAGCTGCAGGACTTCACCTTCGGAGATGATCGTCGTGGCAGCGGAGAGAATTTCCATCACGCGCATCTTGCCGACGCCCACCATCATCTCGAACGAGCGCGAATACAGGTAATCGCCCACCAGCACGCTGGCGGCGTTGCCGAACAGCGCATTGGCCGTCTGGCGGCCGCGCCGCAGGTCCGATTCGTCGACGACGTCGTCGTGCAGGAGCGTCGCCGTGTGAATGAATTCGACGACCGCCGCGAGCACATGGCGCTCCGTGCCGTGGTCGCCGAGCGCGCCGGCCACCATCAGCAGGAGCGCCGGACGCAGCCGCTTGCCGCCCGCGCCGATGATGTACTCGGAGATCTGGTTGATCAGCATCACCTCGGACGCCAGGCTCTGCCGGATGACACGATTCACCTGCTCCATGTCACTGGCGATGGGGGCAAGCAGGGTGGCTGCGCTGGGGGATGGAGTGGCGGTGGACGACATGATGGCAAATAGGGGTAGTGCCGCGGATTATAAGGCGAATCGACTGCATGCCGGACGCTCCGCTGCCGCCCTGCCGATGGCTCCCTCTATTTTCGCGCGGCCCGGGCGGCCGCGTGGATGCTGGCGCTATGCCGTGCGGATAGCCCCGGGGCCCATCTGACGGGCCCGAAGACCGTTGCGCACACTCGCGCAACGGTCTTGCATGTCTTTTGACCGCGAAGCTAACTCTATGTATAATCTAAGGTTTCGGGCGCGCAGTGTGCCTGAAAAGATTACTCAGAGTGAGGTTCTCAATGTACGCGGTCATAAAAACCGGCGGCAAGCAGTACAAAGTTGCCGTTGGCGAAAAACTTAAAGTAGAACAGATACCGGCTGACATTGACGCAGAAATCACGCTCGACCAGGTTCTCGCAGTGGGCGAAGGCGAATCGATTAAGTTCGGTACGCCGCTGGTCAGTGGGGCTTCCGTCAAGGCCACCGTTGTGTCGCAAGGCCGACACGCCAAAGTGACCATCTTCAAGATGCGTCGCCGGAAGCACTACCAGAAGCATGGCGGCCACCGCCAGAACTACACCGAACTGCGCATCGACGCGATCAACGCGTAAGCGCACGCAGGTAAAGGAGCAAACAAATGGCACACAAAAAGGCAGGCGGGTCGTCACGTAACGGCCGCGACTCAGAGTCGAAGCGACTTGGCGTGAAGGTGTACGGCGGCCAGGCGATCCTTGCAGGCGGCATCATCGTTCGCCAGCGCGGCACGCGCATGCACCCGGGCCTGAACGTCGGCATCGGCAAGGACCACACGCTCTACGCGCTGGTCGACGGCCACGTCGCGTTCACGATCAAGGGCGCAGCCAACAAGCAACTGGTCAACGTCGTCCCGGCAGCGGCCTAAGCTTTAGACCGCTCGCGAGCGGGCTACACGCGACGCAAAGAAGGCCCCGCGAAGTTTGCGGGGCCTTTTTATTTATCCGCAGTCTTTCGGGGTCGTAACGGGCTTCCGTTGGCTTGCGGAGCGTCGTTGGCGCCCGGGTTGGCCAGTTTCGGCCATGGCGGGCAAAATATCGATATCCACGGGACGGAGTAACTCATGAAGTTCATTGACGAAGCGAAGATCGAAGTCATCGCCGGCGATGGGGGCGATGGCAGCGCGTCGATGCGGCGCGAGAAGTTCGTCCCGTTCGGCGGGCCGGACGGCGGTGACGGCGGGCGCGGCGGCAGCGTCTACGCCGTCGGGGACCGCAACATCAACACCCTCATCGACTACCGCTACACGAAGAAGCACCAGGCGCGCAACGGCGAGAACGGCCGCGGCTCGGACTGCTACGGCAAGGGCGGCGACGACATCACGCTGCGCATGCCGGTGGGCACGGTCATCACCGACCAGGACACGGGCGAGTTGATCGCAGACCTGACCGAGCACGATCAGCAAGTCATGGTCGCGCAGGGCGGTGCGGGTGGCCTCGGCAACCTGCATTTCAAGTCGTCCACGAACCGCGCACCGCGTCAGAAGACCGACGGCAAGGCCGGCGAACGCCGGATGCTCAAGCTGGAGCTGAAGGTGCTCGCCGACGTCGGACTGCTCGGCATGCCGAACGCGGGCAAGTCCACGTTCATCTCCTCGGTGTCGAACGCGAAGCCCAAGATTGCCGACTACCCGTTCACGACACTCGCGCCGAATCTGGGTGTGGTGCGCGTGGGGCCGAGCAAGAGCTTCGTGATCGCCGACATTCCGGGCCTGATCGAAGGCGCGTCGGAAGGTGCGGGCCTCGGTCACCAGTTCCTGCGCCACCTGCAGCGCACGAACCTGCTGCTACATCTGGTCGACCTCGCGCCGTTCGACGAAAGCGTCGATCCGGTTGTGGAGGCCAAGGCGATCGTCGGCGAGTTGCGCAAGTACGACGAGACGCTCTACGACAAGCCGCGCTGGCTCGTGCTGAACAAGCTCGACATGGTGCCGGAGGACGAGCGCGCCGAGCGCATTGCCGACTTCGTGAAGCGCTTCGAGTGGGACGGTCCCGTGTTCGAGATTTCCGCGCTCACGGGGCAGGGCTGCGAAAACCTGTGTTACGCGGTGTACGACTACGTCTCCGCGCACTCCGACGCGCGCCGTGCAGCCGAAGCCGAAGACCTCGCATCCGACGTGCGCTTCCGTGAGGGGCAAGGCGGGAACGCGCAGCAGCCGCAGGAGTAATTCGTCGCACCGGCCGGCCCGTGAGCCGCGCTGGCCGCGCCAAGGAAACTTCACGCGTCATCAGTCATTTGGGAGACCGCGCAGCATGCGTTCCGTCATCGCCGATTCGCGGCGTCTGGTAGTGAAAGTCGGTTCGAGCCTCGTCACCAACGACGGCCGCGGGCTCGATCATGCGGCAATCGGCCGCTGGGCCGAGCAGATTGCGGCGCTGCGTGCGCAGGGCAAGGAGGTCGTGCTCGTGAGTTCGGGCGCGATCGCCGAAGGCATGCAGAGGCTCGGCTGGACCAAGCGGCCGCGCGAGATCGACGAGCTTCAGGCTGCTGCGGCAGTCGGGCAGATGGGCCTCGCGCAGGTCTATGAAAGCCGCTTTGCCGAGCACGACATTCGCACTGCGCAGATCCTGCTCACGCACGCCGACCTGGCTGACCGCGAACGCTATCTCAATGCGCGCTCCACGTTGCTCACGCTGCTGCGCCTCGGCGTCGTGCCGATCATCAACGAGAACGACACCGTGATCACCGACGAAATCAAGTTCGGCGACAACGACACGCTCGGCGCGCTCGTCGCGAACCTGATCGAAGGCGATGCGCTCATCATCCTCACCGACCAGAGCGGCCTTTATACGGCCGATCCGCGCAAGGACCCGAGCGCGACGCTCGTGCAGGAAGCCGATGCAGGCAAGCCGGAGCTCGAGGCAATGGCGGGCGGCGCGGGGTCGAGCATCGGCCGCGGCGGCATGCTCACCAAGATCCTCGCGGCCAAGCGCGCCGCGCATAGCGGCGCGAACACGGTGATCGCGAGCGGGCGCGAAGCGCAAGTACTCGTGCGTCTGGCTGCGGGCGAGGCGATCGGCACGCAGCTCATCGCACGCACGGCGCGCATGGCGGCGCGCAAGCAGTGGATGGCCGACCACCTGCAGGTGCGCGGCCACGTCGTGATCGACGACGGCGCGGTGCAGAAGCTCACGGCAGACGGCAAGAGCCTGCTGCCCATCGGCGTGACCGGCGTGCAGGGCGCGTTCGCGCGCGGTGAAGTGATCGCTTGCCTGAACGGCGCGGGCGTGGAAGTGGCGCGCGGGCTCACCAACTACAGCAGCGCGGAAACGAAGCTGATCCAGCGTCATCCGAGCGGCGAGATCGAGGGCATCCTCGGCTATATGCTCGAGCCGGAGTTGATCCACCGCGACAATCTCGTGCTGGTTTGACGGCCGGTCCCAGCCAGCCGCGCATCGCCAAAAGTTAAAAAGCCGCTGTGGCCAAAGGCCGCAGCGGCTTTTTTATGCCCATCACAGCATGCCGTGGCTTGGCCGTTAACGCACCAGCGTCGACTGCGTGCGGCCGTAGCGCAGATTTTCGATGAGGGTCGACGCCTTCGCGATCGGCATCTTGTTGGCGCAGAAGTAGTCCTGATAAAGCCTCGACTGGTACGCGTTGAGCGTGCCGTTCTCGATGCGCGACCAGTTGTTCGCGACGGTCTGGTCCCAGCCATTGTGATCGGCATCGAGGCTCGCGTAGAGGCGCCACTCGTACGTGTCGCAGCGAATCCCTTCGTAATTCACGTTACGGGCGCCAGTCGGGCTCGTGATGACGATCGTATAGCGCACGACGCCGTCCGTGCCGACCGTGAGCGAGCCAGGGTCGACTGCGAACTTGAGCGGCGAATTGTTCGAGACGTCGAACGGCAGCAGCGTCGCGCCTGCCTGCGGCAGCGGCGGCAGGCCCTCGAGCTTGTTTTCCTGCCATTCGCCCTTGCGGTCCAGAAGGTAGACGAACGTGCTGTCGTCCTTGTTCGTGGGACCGGAACTGGAGCACGCGGCCAGTCCCGACACAAGCAGCACACCGCCTGCGGCGCATGCCGCAGCAAGAGCAAATCGTTTCAAATTGGTTTTCCTCGAAGCACGGGCGCGAGTTGCGAACGAACTGCGCCGCGAATGCGAACCGGCGGGCCCCGGCGCGTGATGCGCCCGGGCCCGCCGGTTCGGGCGTTCTTTGCGTTGGCTCAAGCCCCTTGATCCTGCTCGTCCTGCGCAGGCTCGATGATACTCTGCGCCGACGCGCAATCGCTTTCGATCGGCGTACGTTCGGGTACGCTTTCTGCCGCGACTTCGTACGGCTCAGCGTGCACCGCGTCTGCGTGCGCCGACGTCACGATGCGCGGGTAGCGCACCTCGTGAGCCTGCACGCCCAGGCGCTCCTGACGCGGCGCGGGCCGGCGTAGGAAGCGCGAGAGCTCGGTCAGCGCGAGCTGATAGACATCACGCTTGAACTCGATGACCGCTTCGAGCGGTACCCAGTATTCGTTCCAGCGCCACGCATCGAACTCGGGATGCTCCGTTGCCCGCAGGCAGATATCGCAGTCGCGCCCGACCATACGCAGCAGAAACCAGATCTGTTTCTGACCGCGATAATGGCCGCGCACTTCGCGCTTGATGAACTTGTCCGGCACCTCATAACGCAACCAGTCGCGTGTGCGACCGACGATCTTGACGTGCTCCGGATGCAAACCGGTTTCTTCGTGCAACTCCCGAAACATTGCCTGCATGGGGGTTTCACCATACTTGATGCCCCCTTGCGGAAACTGCCAGGAATGTTCGCGAACCCGCTTGCCCCAAAACACCTCGTTTCGCGCGTTCAAGAGGATGATGCCGACGTTCGGGCGAAACCCCTCACGATCCAGCATACAACCACCTTCGAATCCTTTAAAATTGCTTTGATTATAAACAGATAACGGTCCTCACGCACCCGCGGTCCGTGACCCGGCGTCCGGAAAGTTGAGCGAATGGCCGCGACCGCGCAAAACGGTCTCGGGGCGCGATCGGCTTCGAATCTGGCCGGCGTCATCGGCGCGGGACCCGGCACGTTGTCATAATGGCGGGCTCGTGAACTCCTCCGTTGGTCACTTCTTCGGGCGGTCTGCACCGGGCCGCCGCTTTTGGATAATTTGAATGAAAGCCTCCCGTTTCTTTATCGGCACCCTGAAGGAAGCGCCCGCTGACGCGGAAATCGTCAGCCACAAGCTGATGGTTCGCGCGGGCATGATCCGTCGCATCGCTGGCGGCATTTACAACTATCTGCCGATCGGCCTGCGTTCGATCCGCAAGGTCGAGCAGATCGTGCGCGAGGAAATGAACCGCGCCGGCGCCATCGAGCTGCTCATGCCGGCCGTGCAGCCAGCCGAGCTGTGGCAGGAATCGGGTCGCTGGGAACAATACGGGCCGGAACTGCTGCGCTTCAAGGACCGCAAGCAGAGCGACTTCGTGATGGGCCCGACGCACGAAGAGGTCGTCACCGACATCGCGCGCGGCCAGATCAAGAGCTATCGCCAGCTGCCGGTGAACTTCTACCAGGTGCAAACGAAGTTCCGCGACGAAATCCGTCCCCGTTTCGGCGTGATGCGCGGGCGCGAATTCATCATGAAGGACGCGTATTCGTTCGATAAGGACGTCGAAGGTCTCAAGCTCTCGTACCAGAAGATGTACGACGCTTACGTGCGCATCTTCACGCGTCTCGGCCTGCAGTTCCGCGCAGTCGCAGCCGACAACGGCTCGATCGGCGGCAGCGGCTCGCACGAATTCCACGTGATCGCGGAAACGGGCGAGGACGACATCGCCTACTGCCCGACTTCGGAGTTCGCGGCCAACGTCGAAGCCGCCGAAGCACTGCCGCTCATCGCGCAGCGCGGCGCCCCCACGCAAGCGCTCACGAAAACGCCCACGCCGGGCGCGGCCAAGTGCGAGGCGGTCGCCGAACTACTCGGTATTGCGCTCGAAAGCACCATCAAGTCGATCATCCTCGCAACGGACAACGAGGGCGCCGAGCCCACGATCTGGCTGCTGATGCTGCGCGGCGACCACGATCTGAACGAGATCAAGGTCGGCAAGCTCGAAGGCCTGAGCGGCTTCCGCTTCGCGACCGAAGCGGAAATCGTCGAGTGGTTCGGCACGCCGCCGGGCTACCTCGGGCCGCTCAACACGAAGAAGCCGGTCAAGGTGATCGCCGATCGCACGGTCGCGAACATGAGCGATTTCGTGGTCGGCACGAACGAAGTCGATTTCCACACCACGGGCGTGAACTGGGGCCGCGACCTGCCGGAGCCGGTCGTCGCCGACATCCGCAACGTGAAGAAGGGCGATCCCTCGCCGGACGGCAAGGGTGTGATCGACATCTGCCGCGGCGTCGAAGTGGGCCACGTGTTCCAGCTCGGCACGAAGTACTCGGAAGCGATGAACGCCACCTTCCTCGCCGAGAACGGCAAGCCTGCGCCGATGCAGATGGGCTGCTACGGCATTGGCGTCACGCGTATTCTCGGGGCAGCCATCGAGCAGAACTTCGACGAGAAGGGCATCATCTGGCCTGAGTCGATCGCGCCGTTCCAGGTCGTCGTGTGCCCGATGGGCATGGACCGCAGCGAGCTCGTGCGCGAGCACGCCGAGCGCGTCTACAACGAACTGCTCGAAGCGGGCGTGGACGTGATTCTCGACGACCGCGGCGAGCGCCCGGGCGTGATGTTCGCCGACTGGGAGCTGATCGGCGTACCGCATCGTCTCGTGATTGGCGAGCGCGGCCTGAAGGAAGGCAAGATCGAGTACCAGGGGCGCCGCGATACCGAAGCGACGCTGCTGCCGGCCGACGAGGCCGCGCAGACAGTGGCGCAGAAGATCCGCGCTGCGCTCGCGGTTTAACGACGACCTATCCCGGTTAAAGGAGCGCTGCGAGCGTGGAGTACAGTTTTCTGTCCGCTACGGTCCTGCTGCTCCTCATCACCGACCCGCTCGGGAATATTCCGCTCTTCATCAGCTGCCTGCGCGGCGTTGCCAAGCAGCGCCGCGCCGTCGTGATCCTGCGCGAGGTCGCGATTGCGTTCGTGATCCTGCTCATCTTCATGGTCGCCGGCAACAGCTTCCTGCGCATGATGGGGCTCACCGATACCTCGCTGCGCATCGGCGGCGGCATCGTGCTGTTCCTCATCGCGCTGCGCATGATCTTTCCGCATCCGGGCGGCCCGTTCGGCGGCGGCGACAAGGGCGGCGAGCCGCTCATCGTGCCGCTCGCCATTCCCGCGCTGGCGGGGCCTTCGGCGCTCGCCACGGTCATGCTGCTCACCTCGCAGGCGCCCGGCAAACTCTATGAATGGGTGGCGGCGCTCGTCGTGACGATGGTGATTTGCGCAGTCGTGCTGGTGATGGCGGAGCGCATCCAGCAGTTGCTGGGAGAGCGCGTGGTGACGGCCTTCGAGCGGCTGATGGGCCTCGTGCTCGTGGCGATATCGGTGGAGATGATCCTCGCGGGGATCGCTACCTTCGTGCATCACCTCTGACGTCGCGTGCAGCGGGCGTCGCCGGCAACAAAAAAGCAGCCCGCGGGCTGCTTTTTTTTCATGGTGCGTCAGAAAGCCGATGCGCGCTTCACGCGCCTTCGGTCAGCGCGCGGATGGTCGGCAGATTGCGCCAGTAACCCTTGGCGTCCATGCCGCAGCCGAACACGTAGCGGTCCGGCACCGAAAAACCGCAGTAGTCGGGATGCAGCGGCTTGGCCTTCGTGAGGGTCTTCTCGCACAGCACGGCCGACAGGAAACGCTTCGCGCCCATGTCCATGATGCGGTCGCGAATCGCGGCCATGGTCTCGCCCTCGTCGAGGATGTCGTCGAGCACGAGCACCACACGGTCCTTCACCGACTCGCGCGGCGCCACGCGCCACTGCATCTCGGCGCTGCCCTTGATCGCGTTGCGGTAGCGCGTGAGGTGGATGTAGTCGAACTCGAGCGGGAAGTCGAGGTGCGGCAGCAGCATGCCGGTGAACACGGCGGCGCCGCCCATCACCGACAGCACGAGCGGGAAGTCCTCGCTGATCTCGGCGCGGATGGCTTCGGCCATCCGGCCGATCGACGCATTGACGTCGCCCTCCGAAACGATCTCTTCGGAGTGGCGGAAAATGTGCAGGGCTTCTTCGCGATTCATGACTCTGGCGGGAAGGTAGCTGTAGCTACTGAAGTGTGGAAAATAACGGCGGCGCGCGCTACAGCATAAACCCGCGCATTTGGTCCGTCGCGCGCCGCGTCGAGTGGGGCCGCCGTGCGCGCGATATGCGCCGCGCGGCCCGCAGGATCAGCGCATGCCGGGCATCATGCCCTTCATGCCGCGCATCATCTTTTGCAGATTGCCGCCCTTGAGCTTCTTCATCATGGTGCGCATCTGCTCGTACTGGTTGAGCATGCGGTTCACTTCCTGAACCTGCACGCCCGCGCCCGCCGCAATGCGGCGCTTGCGCGTGGCCTTGATGAGTTCGGGTTTGGCGCGCTCGGCGGGCGTCATCGAGTTGATGATGCCTTCCATGCGGCGCATCTGCTTCTCGGCCTGGCCCATGTTGGCGCCCGAGGCGGCCTGCTGGAACTGCGCGGGCAGCTTGTCCATGAGCGACGACAGGCCGCCCATGCTCTTCATCTGCGAGAGCTGCGCGCGGAAGTCGTTGAGGTCGAAGTCGCCGCCTTTCTTGACCTTGTCGGCGAGCTTTTGCGCGGCCTGGACGTCCACGCCGCGCTGCGCTTCCTCGACGAGCGCGAGAATGTCGCCCATGCCGAGAATACGGTTCGCCATGCGGTCCGGGTGGAACACCTCGAGGCCGTCGAGCTTTTCCGCGACGCCGACGAACTTGATCGGCTTGCCGGTGATGTGGCGCACCGAGAGCGCCGCGCCGCCGCGCGAGTCGCCGTCGAGCTTGGTGAGCACGACGCCGGTGAGCGGCAGGGCGTCGTTGAACGCCTTGGCGGTATTGACCGCGTCCTGACCGAGCATCGCGTCCACCACGAACAGCGTTTCAGCTGGCTTGAGCGTGGAGTGCAGCGCGGTGATTTCGTTCATCATCGCCTCGTCGATACCGAGGCGGCCGGCCGTGTCGACGAGCAGCACGTCGTGATAGTGGCGCTTGGCCCAGTCGACCGCTGCGGCGGCGATCTCGACGGGCTGCTGGTCCGGCTGCGAGGGGAAGAAGTCGGCGCCGACCTGTTCCGTCACCGTCTTCAACTGCGCGATGGCGGCAGGGCGGTAGACGTCGCACGAAACAGTGAGGACCTTCTTCTTGTACTTCTCGCGCAGCAGCTTGGCGAGCTTGCCGGTGGTGGTGGTTTTACCGGCGCCCTGCAGACCCGCCATGAGGATGACCGCGGGCGGCGTGACGGCGAGATCGAGTTCGGCGGCTTTGCCTTCGTAGTCGCCGCCGATTACGGCGGTCAGCTCGCGCTGCACCACCCCGACGAGCGCCTGCCCCGGCGAGAGGCTGGAGATCACTTCCTCGCCGA
Source organism: Paraburkholderia nodosa DSM 21604 (assembly GCF_000519185.1). Taxonomy (GTDB): domain Bacteria; phylum Pseudomonadota; class Gammaproteobacteria; order Burkholderiales; family Burkholderiaceae; genus Paraburkholderia; species Paraburkholderia nodosa. The sequence continues at coordinate 51,723 of NZ_JAFA01000038.1, forward strand.
GCGCCTTCTCTTTCACCTTGGCGATGAATTCGCGCACGACGGGCAGCGCCACGTCCGCTTCGAGCAGGGCGAGACGCACCTCGCGCAGCATTTCCTGCGTATTGGCTTCGGTCAGCCGGGCTTCGCCGCGCAGCGTCTTGACGACGCGCGCCATCCGTTGAGTGAGATTGTCGAGCATGGGGAGGCGGTGAGCAGTGCGGCCCGGCCCGCGCGCGCTAAATGGGAACGCGCCGCGTTTCGTCGCGATCCCGCGCGGCCAGGGGGCCTATAGTAAACTTCGAACATGGATATTGTACTGTATGCCCTCACCGTGCTCCTGTACGGCGGATTGTGCGCCGCCGACTGGCGCGCGCTGCGCCGCGCGGGCACCGCGCCGCTGCTAGGCAGCGTGCCGCCCGTTCCGGTGACGCTCGGCGCGGGCGGCGACGCCCTGCGCGCCCGGACCTTCGGCCCGCTTTCCCGCGCGCTGCTCTTCGTCGCGCTCGCCGCGCACGGCGTGCTGCTGCACATGACGATCTTCCCCGCCAACGAAATGGTGTTCGGCTTCGCCTTCGCGTTGTCGGCCATGTTCTGGCTCGGCGCGGGAATCTACTGGATCGAGAGCTTTTTCTTTGCGCTCGACGGCCTGCGTCTCCTGCTGCTGCCGTTGGCCGCCGTCGCGTCGATCCTGCCGCTCGTGTTCGGCGGCGTGCGCGTGCTGCCCTACGCGGCCGCGCCGATGTTCAAGCTGCACTTCGTCATCGCGAACATCGCCTATGGGCTCTTTGCGATCGCCGCGCTGCACGCGGTGCTGATGCTCGCCGTCGAGCGCCGGCTGCATGCCCTGAAAGGCGCCGGCTTCCAGCGCAACGCGAGCAATCGCGGCGGCGGCTGGCTCTCGAACTGGATCGAGACGCTGCCGCCGCTCCTCACGATGGAAAAGCTGCTGTTCCGCCTGATCGGCGCGGGCTTCGTGCTGCTCACGGCCACGCTCGTCTCGGGCATCGTGTTCAGCGAGCAGTTGATCGACCGGCCGCTTTCGCTCGATCACAAGACCGTCTTCGCGATTCTTTCGTGGCTGATGTTCGGCGCGCTGCTCACCGCTCGCAAGATTTCCGGCTGGCGCGGCCGCGCTGCGCTGCGCTGGGTGATCGCATCGTTCATCGCCTTGCTGCTCGCTTATGTGGGCAGCCGTTTCGTCTTCGAGGTGCTGCTGCACCGCCCTGTGGTTTGAGTCGTGTGAGTCGCGTGTTCCGATGAGACAGATTCTTCTCCTCATACTGCTGTTCGTGGTCGGACAGTGGTTCGTCAAGGCGCTGCGCCGTGCGCAGACGCAAACGCGTGCCGGTGCGCAGCCAGGGCAGGGTGCGCAGCCAGGGCAGGGCGCCGCGCGCAACGCCAATGGCGGCGCGAGCGCGAGCAGCAAGGCTGCGCTGCCCGAGCCGATGGTGCGCTGCGCCGAGTGCGGCGTGCATGCGCCGCGCAGTGAATCGGTGAATGTCGGCGCGCGTTCGTTCTGCAGTTCCGAGCACGCGCGCGCCTGGGACGCGCGCACCACGGCCCAGGATCGCCCCGCACGATGAGCGCTGCCGCATCGCCAGGATCGCGCGCGTACGCAGTCGATGCGCAGGGCTGGGTGCCCGGCGCGCGTCACCTGCCTTCGCCTAACTTCGAGGGCCGCCCGCAAGGCGCCGTGCCGACGCTCATCGTCGTCCACAACATCAGCCTGCCGCCCAACGTATTCGGCGGCCCCGAGATCGCCAATCTCTTTCTCAACCGCCTCGACTGCGACGCGCATCCGTACTTCGACGCCAACCTGCGCGGCGTGCGCGTCTCGGCGCACTTCGTCATTCATCGCGATGGCGCGCTCGAGCAATTCGTCTCGTGCGACGAGCGCGCGTGGCACGCGGGCGCGTCGAGCTTCTTCGGGCGCGAGCGCTGCAACGATTTCGCCATCGGCATCGAACTGGAAGGCAGCGACACGACGGCCTTCGAGGCGCCGCAATACGCGACGCTCGCGGCGCTCGTGAAGGCGCTCGTCGCGCACTATCCGATCGAGGCGCTGGCGGGCCATTCGGACATCGCGCCCGGGCGCAAGACCGATCCCGGCCCGCACTTCGACTGGGCGCGCCTCAAACACGATACGCAGCTCGCCGATGCCAGCTTCCCCTATATCCAGGGGCATGGCGCGCAGAACGCGGCGTCGTGACACGCTCCAGCGCCTGCTGAACCCTCTCCAGCTGCACAAGAAATAAGCACCTCTTGCGCGTAAACGCAGGGTCTTCGCGCGCGCCTCGCAGACCACTCGAAGGGGCATTTGCCGCCAAGGCCCGCGCTGCTTGGCTTGTGGTCTTGTCAAGATAGGACCAGCAAAAAAAGCCATTTGATCGTACAGTTTCTTCCACTATACTTTGTACCTGAAACAAGGCTTCACACCATATGTTGTGTTGTACCGCGGCGCCCCGCTTCACGCGCAAGGCGCCGCGCGCGTTACCGGCATAGAAAAAACAGAAACTTTGTACGGTGCCGTCGGCCGAGAGAACCGGCGCACCGGCTGTAATCGAGAGAGAAGGTACAGCCAATGATCGCGACATCCACGATGAAGACCGAAGCAGTCCGTGATTCATCTGCCTTGTCGCATCCGGCAGCCTCGCCAGGCTGGACTTTTTTCTCTGCCCGATCGAGCGTGCACAAGGGGGCACGACGTCGGCGTCCGTCTTAATCCGCGAACTCTCTTCGCACCTTTCCAGGACCCAGGAGCTTTGCACATGCAAACGACCGATAACGTCTCGACCCGGTATGAAGGCGCGCCCGCCGCGCACACGCTGGGTGGCCAACCGCAAGACGGCCAGACGAGCGCGCAGCAGTTCGCCGACCACAAGGTGATTCGCCGCAACGGTAGCGTGGTGTCGTTCGAACCTTCGAAAGTCGCGATCGCGATGACGAAGGCCTTCCTCGCCGTAAACGGCGGCCAGGGCGCGGCTTCGGCGCGCGTTCGCGAGCTCGTCGAGCAGCTCACGCAGAACGTCGTGCGCGCACTCGTGCGCAGCCGTCCGAACGGCGGCACGTTCCACATCGAAGACATCCAGGATCAGGTCGAGCTCGCGCTGATGCGCGGCGGCGAGCACAACGTCGCGCGCGCCTACGTGCTGTATCGCGAGAAGCGCAACCAGGAGCGCGCCAACGCGCCGGAAACGGCAGCGAGCGCAGCACCCGGCATCAACGTCACGGACAACGGCGTGACGCGCCCGCTCGACATGCAGGCACTGCGCGCGCTGATCGCCTCGTCGTGCGACGGTCTCGGCGACGCGGTCAACGCCGACCCGATCGTCGCGGAAACGGTGAAGAATCTGTACGACGGCGTGCCGATGAGCCAGGTCTACGACTCGGCCATCCTCGCTGCGCGCACGATGATCGAAAAGGACCCGGCGTATAGCCAGGTGACCTCGCGCATCCTGCTGCACACGATCCGTCGCGAAATTCTCGAAGAGGAAGTGACGCAAGCCGAAATGGCCGTGCGCTACGCCGACTACTTCCCGCAGTTCATCAAGCGCGGCGCGGAAGCCGGCCTGCTCGACGACAAGCTCCAGCAGTTCGACCTCAAGCGCCTCGGCAACGCGCTCGACGCGAGCCGCGATCTGCAGTTCGGCTACCTCGGCCTGCAGACGCTCTACGACCGCTACTTCCTGCACGTCGGCGGCACGCGCATCGAAATGCCCCAGGCATTCTTCATGCGCGTCGCGATGGGCCTCTCGCTCAACGAGATCGACCGCGAAGCGCGCGCGATCGAGTTCTACAACGTGCTCTCGTCGTTCGACTTCATGTCGTCCACGCCCACGCTGTTCAACTCGGGCACGCACCGCTCGCAGCTCTCGTCGTGCTACCTCACGACGGTTGCCGACGATCTCGACGGCATCTACGAAGCGCTCAAGGACAACGCGCTGCTCTCGAAGTTTGCCGGCGGTCTGGGCAACGACTGGACGCGTGTGCGCGCGCTCGGCTCGCACATCAAGGGCACCAACGGCAAGTCGCAAGGCGTAGTTCCCTTCCTGAAGGTCGTGAACGACACGGCTGTCGCCGTGAACCAGGGCGGCAAGCGCAAGGGCGCGGTGTGCGCCTACCTGGAATCGTGGCACCTCGACATCGAAGAATTCCTTGAGCTGCGCAAGAACACGGGCGACGACCGCCGCCGCACCCACGACATGAACACGGCGAACTGGATTCCCGACCTGTTCATGAAGCGCGTGATGGAAGGCGGCGACTGGACGCTCTTCTCGCCCTCGACCTGCCCGGATCTGCACGACAAGTTCGGCGCCGAGTTCGAACAGGCTTACACGGCTTACGAAGAGAAGGTCGCGCGCGGCGAGATCAAGCTGTTCAAGAAGCTGCCGGCCGCGCAACTGTGGCGCAAGATGCTCGGCATGCTGTTCGAAACCGGCCATCCGTGGATCACGTTCAAGGATCCGTGCAACATCCGTTCGCCGCAGCAGCACGTGGGCGTCGTCCACTCGTCGAACCTGTGTACGGAAATCACGCTGAACACCAGCGACAGCGAAATCGCCGTGTGTAACCTGGGTTCGGTGAACCTGGTCGCGCACATGGTCGAACAGGCCGACGGCACGTTCGCGCTCGACCACGACAAGCTCAAGCGCACCATCAGCGTGGCGATGCGCATGCTCGACAACGTCATCGACATCAACTACTACGCGGTGTCGAAGGCGCGCAACTCGAACCTGAAGCACCGTCCGGTGGGTATGGGCATCATGGGCTTCCAGGACTGCCTGCACGTTCTGCGCACGCCGTTTGCTTCGCAGGAAGCCGTGGAGTTCGCCGACCGCTCGATGGAAGCCGTCTGCTACTACGCGTACTGGGCGTCGACGGAGCTGGCAGCCGAGCGCGGCCGCTACTCGACCTACCGCGGCTCGCTGTGGGATCGCGGCATCCTCCCGCAGGACACGCTCAAGCTGCTCGCCGAAGCACGCGGCGGCTACGTCGAAGTCGACTCGAGCGAGTCGATGGACTGGACGTCGCTGCGCGAGCGCATCGCGACGCACGGCATGCGCAATTCGAACTGCATCGCGATCGCACCGACCGCGACCATCTCGAACATCATCGGCGTGTCGCCTTGCATCGAGCCGACGTTCCAGAACCTCTACGTGAAGTCGAACCTCTCGGGCGAATTCACGGTGGTGAACGACTACCTGGTGCGCGACCTGAAGGCGCGCGGCCTGTGGGACGAAGTCATGGTCGCCGACCTGAAGTACTTCGACGGCATGCTCTCGCGCATCGACCGCGTGCCGGCCGATCTACGCGCTGTGTATGCAACGGCGTTCGAAGTCGACCCGACGTGGCTCGTCGAAGCCGCATCGCGTCGTCAGAAGTGGATCGACCAGGCGCAGTCGCTGAACATCTTCATGGCGGGCGCATCGGGCAAGAAGCTCGACGAGATCTACAAGCTCGCATGGGTGCGCGGCCTGAAGACCACGTACTACCTGCGCACGATGGGGGCTACGCACGTCGAGAAGTCGACGGTTGCGCACGGCGCGCTCAACGCCGTGCCGACGGGCGGCGAAGGTGGCGGCAATGCAGGCGGCGCGTTTGGCGGCGCAACGGGCGGCGCATTCGGCGGTGCAGCAGGGTCGATCACGATGCAGGCCGCACCGCAAGCCGCGGTTGAAGCGGCGCCGGAAGCCGATGGTCCGGTGTGCATGATGCGTCCGGGCGACCCCGGCTTCGAAGAGTGCGAGGCTTGCCAGTAAAGCTGGCTGCGCATGATGCGTGCGGTGCAACGCCGCTCGCATCATGCGAGGACCGAAGCATCAGTAGTAAACAGTAGTCGAAGCAGCCGTAGCGAGATGTAACAGCGAACGAGGCGCGCGCAATGCGCGCCGACTCTCCCGGCAACGTGCACCACGCGCGTTGCAGTACGCGAAAGAGGCAACAGGAAGGAATCCCTGGAGTTTCTCGCAGGGACAAGACTTAAGGCCGCGCGAGCTTCCAGTCGCCGCGCGCGGCAAGCAGTGAGCGGCGAGTGAAAACGCACTCGCAGCGCGAGCGAAAAGCGCGCGGCGAACCCCGTCTTTCACACACGCTCTCGATGTCGCGAAGACCTTCGAAGCACATCGCACATGCGAAGTGAGCACGACGAATCAGTGCTCTCTACACAGTGCTCACGCGATGCAATCGACACGATGCGATAACAAAGTGTTGTATCGAGGTCGCAACGCGAATCGAAAACAGGATTTTTCGTGTGCGAACCCTTTTATCGCTCACGAAAAGATGGTACAAACCGATCTAAATTGATGGTGACATTTATGCTCAACTGGGATGACGAGATCACGGCCGTAACTCCGTCGAGCGGTGCGCAGCAAAACGCAATGCGCAACCCCGCGGGTCAGGCTGTCCAGGCTGCCGAGGTGCAGTTTGGTCTGCGTTCCGCTCCTCAGGCTTCCACGGCGACCAACATCTTCGCCAGCGACTTCGCCGTTGCACCGCCGCCGCAAGCGCCGGTCTCGACCGAAGCGCGCGTGAATGTCGCCGACAAGCGCATCATCAACGGCCAGACCGACGTGAATCAGTTGGTCCCGTTCAAGTACAAGTGGGCTTGGGAAAAATACCTGGCGGGCTGCGCGAACCACTGGATGCCGCAGGAAATCAACATGTCCCGCGACATCGCCCTGTGGAAGGACCCGAACGGTCTGACCGAGGACGAGCGCCGCATCGTCAAGCGCAACCTCGGCTTCTTCGTGACCGCCGACTCGCTCGCCGCGAACAACATCGTGCTCGGCACCTACCGGCACATCACGGCGCCCGAATGCCGCCAGTTCCTGCTGCGCCAGGCGTTCGAAGAGGCGATCCACACGCACGCCTACCAGTACATCGTCGAGTCGCTGGGTCTGGACGAGAGCGAGATCTTCAACGCGTACCACGAGGTCAAGTCGATCCGCGACAAGGACGAGTTCCTGATCCCGTTCATCCAGACGCTGACTGATCCGTCTTTCAAGACCGGCACGCTCGAAGCCGACCAGAATCTGCTCAAGTCGCTCATCGTGTTCGCCTGCATCATGGAAGGCCTGTTCTTCTATGTCGGCTTCACGCAAATTCTCGCGCTCGGCCGCCAGAACAAGATGACCGGCGCAGCGGAGCAATACCAGTACATCCTGCGTGACGAGTCGATGCACTGCAACTTCGGCATCGACCTGATCAACCAGATCAAGCTTGAAAACCCGCACCTGTGGACCCCGGCGTTCCGTGCGGAGATCACCGAACTGTTCAAGCATGCGGTCGACCTCGAGTACCGCTACGCCGAGGACACCATGCCTCGCGGCGTGCTCGGTCTGAACGCATCGATGTTCAAAAGCTATCTGCGCTTCATCTGCAACCGCCGTTGCCAGCAGATCGGTCTCGATCAGCTGTTCCCGAACGAAGAAAATCCGTTCCCGTGGATGAGCGAGATGATCGACTTGAAGAAGGAACGCAACTTCTTCGAGACGCGCGTGATCGAATATCAGACGGGCGGTGCGCTGTCCTGGGAATAACCCGGGCGCACTGCGGTGCAAGTCTTTTGGGGTTGCCGCGAGGCGCCGTGCAGGCGCCTCGACCGGCATGATGATTAGGAGCAGGAACGCCTGATGCAAAGCATGCCCGGAGCCAGGTTGGCTCACCGACGTGACAGGCACTTTGCGAACCCTTCAGAGGGATGGGCAAACTTCCCCCCGGAAAAGCGCGCAGGCTTCGCGTGTCGTGAGGCCGCCGCTTTCAACGAACGTTGCCCGGTGTCGGTAGCCGACGCCGGAATGACTCGGCGCGCTGTGCCTCGTGGCACGGCGCGCCTTACCGCATTCATTAGCGTAAGCGCGCAGGATCAGCGTACGCCGATGAATAGCCCGCTTCGCAGCGTGCGCCGTGAGAAGCGTTCGCGGGAAGCGGGTTTTGACGAAGGGTGTAGTTTGAACTGACTCTCATCTGAACCTGAAGGAGAAAAAAATGGCTACTGCCAAGAAGAAACCGGCGGCTAAGAAGGTCGCAGTGAAGAAGGTTGCAGTGAAGAAGGCAGCTCCGGCGAAGAAGGCCGCAGCGAAGAAGGTCGCGGTCAAGAAGGTCGCAGCCAAGAAAGTCGCCGTGAAGAAGGTTGCTGCGAAGAAGGCAGCACCGGCGAAGAAGGCCGCAGCGAAGAAGGTTGCAGCCAAGAAAGTCGCCGTGAAGAAGGTTGCTGCGAAGAAGGCAGCACCGGCGAAGAAGGCCGCAGCGAAGAAGGTTGCAGCCAAGAAAGTCGCCGTGAAGAAGGTTGCTGCGAAGAAGGCAGCGCCGGCGAAGAAGGCCGCGGCCAAGAAGGTTGCTGCGAAGAAGGTTGCAGCCAAGAAGGCGCCTGCGAAGAAGGCTGCTGCCAAGAAGGCTGCGCCTGCGAAGAAGGCTGCCGCCAAGAAGGCTGCCAAGAAGGCACCTGCGAAGGCCGCTGCCGCACCTGCTGCCCCTGCTGCGCAACCGTCCGCGCCCGCAGCAACGGTCAAGACTGCCCTGAATCCGGCCGCAGCATGGCCGTTCCCGACCGGCAGCCGTCCGTAAGCAGTCCGAGACGAAGCGCGCAGGCTACGTCGTACGCGCGCTTCGTTGGCCGGGCCGGGCGGCATGATGCGCAAGGCTCGATCCCGATCCCGTCGCTGGGTTGTCCGCGACGGGATTTTTTTCGTCTGGAGTTCGTAATAGTTGGGGTGAGGTCACGCGCATGCCGCGCGCGGGCATGAAAAAAGGCGCATGCACAGGGGAGCACATGCGCCTGAGGTTCCGCATCCGGCGCGAGGCGCCGCTGCGGTACAGGGGAAACCGTTAGTGCGTGACGCGCGTCACGCCGCCGCTCGAGAGCAGCCGCACGCGGTCGCCCGCGTTGAAGACTTCGCCGGTCGCGGTTTGCGTGATGGCGCGGTAGTCGCCGTTGTCGAGGCGCACCGTGATCTCGAGGCCGTCGCGCATGGCCACGCCGTTCTCGACCGCGTTGCCGGCCACGGCGCCCGCAATGCCGCCGATGATGCCGGTGACGATCGAGCCCGTGCCGCCGCCGATCTGGCTGCCGGCCACCGCGCCGAGCGCGCCGCCACCGATCGCGCCAAGGCCGCTAGGCTGGCCGTTGTTCGAGCTGATCTTCACCGCGCGCACGCTTTCGACCGTGGCCATACGCACCGATTGCTCGCGCTGCGCCTGCGAGGCCGTGTACACATCGGCGGAACTGCTGTTATAGGCGCAGCCCGACATCGCGAGCGACCCCGCGAGCATGGCTGCAACAATCAGACGACTTGTTATTTTCATTCCCGTAGCTCCAATGGGCGCCGTTCGTGTGCGGCTCCCGCGTTCAGTTCGGCAGTTCGTAGCCGAATGCCTCCTTGAACCGTTCGTTGATCTGCGCTCGCGTAGGCGCATAGTTTTGCGGACCGAGATGCTCGATCTTGAGCGCGCCCATCAGGCTCGCGAGACGCCCCGTGGTTGCCCAGTCGAGGCCGTTCTCGATGCCGTAGAGCAGGCCGCCGCGGAAAGCGTCGCCGCAGCCGGTCGGGTCGAGCACCTGAGCGGCCTTGACCGGAGGAATCTCCTCGATCTTGCCGCTGTGGTAGATCTGCGAGCCGTGCTCGCCGCGCGTGATGATCAGCGCGTCGACATGGCTGGCGATTTCGTCGAACGACCAGCCGGTGCGATGGCTGACAAGATTGGCTTCGTAGTCGTTGACCGCTACGTAGGTCGCAAGTTCAATCGCGCGGCGCAAAGAAGCCCCGTCGAAGAGCGGCAGACCCTGGCCCGGATCGAAGATAAACGGCACGCCGGCCTTCGCGAACTGCTCGACGTGCTGGACCATGCCGTCGAAGCCGTCCGGTGCGACGATGCCGAGCTTGATGCCGGGCGCTTCGTCGGCGCGGTTCAAATGCGATTGCATCATCGCGCCCGGGTGGAACGCGGTGATCTGATTGTTCTCGAGGTCGGTCGTGATCATCGCCTGCGCGGACCACGTATCCTCCAGCACGCGCACGTGCGCCTTCGAGAGGCCGAGCGCATCGAGGCGTTCGAGGTACGGGCGCGCGTCGGCGGCGCCGAGCGTCGCCATGATGCGGGCGTCGCCGCCGAGCAGATGCAGCGAGTACGCGATGTTGCCGGCACAGCCGCCGAACTCGCGGCGCATCGTCGGCACCAGAAAGCTCACGTTCAGGATGTGCACCTGCTCGGGCAGGATGTGCTCCCGAAAGCGACCCTCGAAGGTCATGATGTTGTCGTAGGCGAGCGAGCCGCAGATCAGCGTAGCCAAGGCGGAAATTCCTGTAGGGCGTGGTAGGGGAAGGGGCGGCGCACCGGCCTGCGCGTCGACCTGCGCATCGATCTGAAAGCGCAGGCGCGAGGCGCGTGTGCGCCGCCGCCGGATTACTTCAGCGCGGCGAGTGCGGCGTCGTAGTTCGGTTCGTTCTTGATTTCGCTCACGCGCTCGGCGTGCAGGACGTTGTCGTTTTCGTCGAGCACGACGACGGCGCGCGCGGTCAGGCCGGTGAGCGGGCCGCTCGTCACGTCCACGCCATAGGCTTGCGCGAATTCATGGCCGCGGAAGGTCGAGGCCGTGACGACGTTGGCGATGCCTTCGGTCGTGCAGAAGCGCGCAGCGGCGAACGGCAGGTCGCCCGAGATCACGACGACAGCCGTGTTGTTGAGGCCGGCGGCGGCTTCGTTGAACTTGCGCGTGGAGGTGGCGCAGGTCGGCGTGTCGAGGCTCGGCACGATGTTCAGCACCTTGCGCTTGCCGGCGAAATCGGCGAGCGAGACAGGCTTCAGATCCTTGCCGACGAGCGAGAACGCCGGGGCCTTCTGGCCGACGCTCGGGAAGGTGCCGGCGACGTCGATCGGGTTACCGCCTAGCGTGACTTGACTCATGATGTGCTCTCCGGGAATGCATGTTGTGGTGAATGGCGCGCCCGCGCGATGCGGGACGCCGGGAAACGCGCGGGGCACGCCAGTGCACCCGCGCACAGACGGCAAATCAGGGGTAGAAAATCTCGATGCGGAAGTTCGATGCCACCACGTCGCCCGTGTCGAGCCGCACGATCATGGTCTGCGTGGTGCGTGCGGGCAGACCGGCTTCGATGGAGGTGCCGGGCGTGACGTAGTCCTGCGGCCACAGCACGCGCCGCACGACGATGTTGTTCTGCCGGTCGAGCAGCGACAGCTCGATGGCGGGGTACGCGAGCGCCACGTTGAAGCGGTTGCGCAGCGGCACCTTCAGTTCGAGGTGATGCGGCTCGTTGTCGACCTGGCGCAGATCGGACGGCTCGACCAGCAGGCCGTCGATGTCGCGCGGCGGCAGCACGCGGCAGCCGAGCTGCTCGCACGCCTGCTGATAGAGCGACTGCGAGTCGGGCCAGTAGACCATGACCGTTTCGCGCTGCCACCATGCGAGCTGCACGACGAGCAGCGCGAGCAGCAGAATGGCGATGAGCGTGCCGAGAATGCGCCAGACGAGGCCGCGCGAACCGCGCGGGCGGGCGGGGGCTTCGCGGGTGACGGCGAAGGGGGAGGCGCCGTCGTTGGGCGAGAGCGCGCTGAACGCGGGCTCGGGTGCGGCTTCGCGAGTGCGGGGGCCGAGCGCGGGCTCCGGGTCGTTCATGCGGGCCGCAGCCGATGCTTCGCTGGCCGAAAAGGTCGGCTCGGTCGGGCCGCTCGTGCCCAGGTTCGGCTCGCTGCGCGTCCAGCGCGCGGCGGGCGGGAAGGGTTCGGCGGCTGCGGGCTGGGGTGGCGGTACCGGTGCTGCTGCGGGTGCCGCCGGCGCGTGCGGCGCATCTTGTGGTGCGCGCCCAAGCGTCGGTTCGTCGTCGAAGGCGACCCGCGACTCGGCTCCGGGCGTAACGCCAGGCGTGGCGCCACCGGCAACGCTTGCCCCTGGTAGTTTGTCGGCGTCGTATTTCAGACGCGGATCGCGCTGGCTGTCCTGCGGCGGCGCCCACGGGTCCCACGTGCGATTCGTGAAATTGGGTGTGGCGCCCAGCGTTGGGGGCGGCTCTTGCGATGGCGCTGCTGCTGCGGGCTGATTCGCCTGATCAGGCTGAACCTCGGGCTGCTGCAAAGTGGACCGTGACGCAGACTGCGATGCGAACTGTGAGGCGGGTTCCGAAGCGGGCTGCGCAGCAAAACGTGAAGCCGGCTCCGATGGCATCGAGGTCAGGCTGGCCGCGATTTCGGCAGCAACGGGCACCGCGCGCGTGAAGTCGCCGCCTTCGGGCATCTCGTACAAACTGCCCGACGCATCGAACGCTTCCTGACAATGTCCGCAACGCACGAGGCCGCGGCGCACGGCTAGCTGCGTGGGCTGGATGCGGAATACGGTTTCACAGAAGGGGCAGCGCGTTGCCAGAAGCATGTGGGCCGAGGATCTGGGTAGACCGGAGGATTGGTGATACCCGCATTCTACTGGCAATCCACCGCAGTCTACGACTTCGGCCCTGCCGCTTGGGGCGCGATCAGGCTCGCGCGAGCCTGATCGGAACGGGCAGGGATTACGCGCGTCGCGTGCCCGCGAGGCAGACCCAGCCTTCGTGTTCGCGCCAGACCGAGATGTCGATCCACTGCGCGTACACCTGCGCGACTTCCTCGGCCTGGCGCGCGAGGATGCCCGAAAGTGCGATGCGTCCGCCCGGCTTCACGCGCGAGGAGAGCATCGAGGCCATCAGCTTGAGCGGATTCGAAAGAATGTTGGCGACGACGATGTCGAATTCGCCGGCGGGGCAATCGTCGGGCAGGCCGTAGGTGACTTCCGCGCGATTGCGCTCGCTGTTGTGACGCGCCGACTCGACCGCCTGCGGGTCGATGTCGATGCCGATCACCGGATTCGCACCGCACTTCTTCGCGAGGATCGCGAGGATGCCCGAGCCGCAGCCGTAGTCGAGCAGCGAATTGCCGGGCTGCACGTGCTGTTCGAGCCATTCCATGCACAAACGCGTGGTGGGATGGCTGCCCGTGCCGAACGCGAGGCCCGGGTCCAGTTCGAGCACGAGCGCGTTCGGGTCCGGGGCATCGTGCCACGACGGCACGACCCAGATGCGCTCGCCGATCTGGATCGGGTCGAACTGCGATTGCGTCAAACGCACCCAGTCCTGCTCCTCGACTTCGCGCAGCGAGAACTTCGGCGTTTCGGCGAGACCCAGCTCGTTCGAAGCGGCCGCGAGCAGCACGGCGGGATCCTGATCGGCGCCGATCAGCGCAATCACGCGCGAATGCTGCCACGCGGTGCGATCGGGTGTTAAGCCCGGTTCGCCGAAGAGCGGCTGCTCGTCGGGCGTGTCGGCGTCGGCGTCTTCCACCGACACCGAGAGGGCGCCAAGCTCGATCAGCGCGTCGGAAAGTTCTTCCGCGCGGTCACGCTCGAGCTCGACGATCAGTTCCCGATAGCTCATGAATTACGCTTCGTCCTTCTTCACTGCCTGACGTTCGGCCAGACGGCTTTCGAGGTAGTGAATGCTCGTGCCGCCCTCGACGAACTTCGCGTCGAGCATCAGCTCGCGGTGCAGCGGGATGTTGGTCTGGATGCCTTCGACCACCATTTCCGAGAGCGCGATGCGCATGCGCTGAATGGCCTGCTCGCGCGTGGCGCCGTAGGTGATCAGCTTGCCGATCATCGAATCATAGTTCGGCGGCACGAAATAGCCATTGTAGGCATGCGAGTCGACGCGCACGCCAGGACCGCCCGGCATGTGCCACGACGTGAGGCGGCCCGGCGACGGCGTGAACTTGAACGGATCTTCCGCGTTGATACGGCACTCGATCGCGTGGCCCTTCAGCTGGATGTCGCGCTGGCGGAACGAGAGCTTCTCGCCAGCGGCGATGCGGATCTGCTCCTGCACGATGTCGATGCCCGTGATCAGCTCGGTGACCGGGTGCTCGACCTGTACGCGCGTGTTCATCTCGATGAAGTAGAACTCGCCGTTTTCATACAGGAACTCGAACGTGCCCGCGCCGAGGTAGCCCATCTTCTTGCACGCGTCGGCGCAACGATCGCCGATGCGATCGAGCAGGCGGCGCGCGATGCCCGGCGCCGGCGCTTCCTCGATCACCTTCTGGTGGCGGCGCTGCATCGAGCAGTCGCGCTCGCCGAGCCACACGGCGTTCTTGAACGAGTCCGCGAGAATCTGGATCTCGATGTGACGCGGGTTCTCGAGGTACTTCTCCATGTAGACCTGCGGATTGCCGAACGCACGGCCGGCTTCCTCGCGGGTCATGTTGACCGCGTTCACGAGCGCCGCTTCCGTGTGTACGACACGCATGCCGCGCCCGCCGCCGCCGCCCGCCGCCTTGATGATGACGGGGTAGCCGATCGCGCGGGCGATCTTCACGATTTCCTTCGGATCGTCGGGCAGTGCGCCTTCCGAGCCCGGCACGCAGGGCACGCCGGTCTTGATCATGGTCTGCTTCGCCGAGACCTTGTCGCCCATCATGCGGATCGTTTCCGGCCGCGGGCCGATGAACGTGAAGCCCGACTGCTCGACACGCTCGGCGAAGTCGGCGTTCTCGGAGAGGAAGCCGTAGCCGGGGTGGATCGCTTCTGCGTCGGTGACTTCGGCCGCGCTGATGAGCGCCGGCATGTTCAGGTAGCTCAGGTTCGAAGGCGCCGGGCCGATACAGACCGCCTCGTCCGCGAGCTTCACGTACTTGGCTTCCTTGTCGGCTTCCGAATAGACGACGACCGTCTTGACGCCGAGTTCGCGGCACGCGCGCTGGATGCGGAGCGCGATTTCGCCACGATTGGCAATGAGGATTTTTTCAAACATGGTGGGTATTCGACTCATCAAAGGGCGTCGCAAGTCGTATGAGCGGACGCCTCAGAGGATCGGTCGCGTGCGTCGCCGTCATGGGGCGCCAAACGCGACAAACGCGGCGCGGCCAAAAAAAGAAGGCCGCCGCCGCGCGCAGAAAAGCTTAGGCGATCACGTAGAGCGGCTGGCCGTATTCAACTGCCTGGCCGTTCTCGACGAGGATTTCCTTGACCACGCCGGACGTGTCCGACTCGATCTCGTTGAGCAGCTTCATCGCTTCGATGATGCAAAGCGTCTGGCCTTCCTTGACCGTGTCGCCAACCTGGACGAACGGGTCGGCGCCCGGCGACGGCGCGCGGTAGAACGTGCCCACCATCGGCGAGGTCACGACGTGGCCTTGCGGCACGGCGGGCGCAGCGGGAGCCGCAGCGGCGGCGTCGCCGACGTGGGCGGGCGCTGCGAGCGGAGCGCCCATGAGCGGCGCCCCGTATTGCGCGGGGCCCGGCTGTACGTAAACGGGCGGCGCGTTCTTGACGATGCGCACCTTGCCTTCACCCTCGGTCACTTCGAGCTCCGAGATGCCCGATTCGGAGACGAGGTCGATCAGAGTCTTCAGCTTACGTAGATCCATGGTGCAGCCCCTTTTGCTTTGAATACGTGAGGTGCCGGGGCGCGCGCGTCCCGACACGGGTTGTTGTTCAGGTATTGACGGTCGTCCGGCGCGCGAATCAGGCCGCCGACCGGGCAGCGAGCCGGTCGAGCGCGTATTCGAGCGCGTAGAGATAACCCTTCCAGCCGAGGCCGCAAATCACACCTTCGGCCTGGTCGGAAAAATACGAATGGTGGCGGAAGGACTCGCGGCGATGCACGTTCGACAGGTGAATCTCGACGAATGGGATGCCGACACCTGCCAGCGCATCCCGGATCGCGACGCTCGTATGCGTGTACGCGGCCGGGTTGATCAGGATGAAGTCGGTCTGCTCGGTGCGGGCCGACTGAATGCGGTCGACCAGCGCGCCTTCGTGGTTGCTCTGGAAGGTCGCGAGCTCGACGCCGGCGTCCGCCGCGCGGTCCGAGAGCGCCTGATCGATCTGCGGCAGCGTCACGCGCCCATACACCTCCGGTTCCCGGGTGCCGAGAAGATTGAGGTTGGGGCCGTGCAGAGCCAGCAGTCGCGTCATGGTCGCTTCTTTTTCCGTGGAATTGCGCGAACTTTAGCGCCGATTAGAGAATTTTGTCTAGTTTTCCGATAAGGCGATATGGCCCCGACCATGCCTTGCGGCGAGGGTCTGGGCCGATCTTCAGTCAAATGACAGGATCCACACGGCAAAATCTGCGCTACGGCGCTTAAGATTGTGCCAAATATTCCGCTGCGTCAAAGCGCGTCGAGCGTGCGTCGAAGCTCGTCCGGCTTGATTTGCCCTAATTTTGTCGAACGAACGGCGCCGTTCGCGTCGATTACCACCGTGTAAGGTAAGCCGCCTGCGTTGTTGCCGAATGCGCGCGCGACGTCCGCGCCGCCGAAGCCGGCGATGTAGATCGGGTAATCGACTGGCACCTTCTTGAGGAACGTCTTGATGTTCGCGGCCGAATCCACGCCTACGCCGACGAACTGAATCCCCTTCTTCGCGTATTCACGCTGGAGCGCGGAAAGCTCCGGCATTTCCTCGACACACGGGCCGCACCAGGAGGCCCAGAAGTTGACCACGATCGGCCGGCCCTTGTAGATGGCGAGCGATTGCGCCTTGCCGTCCGGGTTCGTGACCGCCGCCGACCAGAGCTGGCCGACCGCATTCTGCTTGCCGCTCGCCGAGGCCGCGCTTACCGAGGCCGCGTCGGCCACGCCGGCGCTGCCGCTCGTGGCCCAGTGCCCAGCCAGTATGCCGCCGCCTGCGGCGATTGCCGCCACTGCCACGCCGGCCAGAATCCGCTTCGTATTCATCGCTGCCGTTTTCAGGTTGTAGAAGAAGTGGCGCCGCTCTCGTCGATCAGCGTCTGGAGAGCCTGCGCATTGGCGCGCGGCAGCCTGCCACGCGCGTCGGCGCGCACGGCGCCGCGCAAGTCGTCCGTATTGTAGAGCGCAACGTGGATGCCCACTGGCTCCTCGGCGCGTGACGGACGCCACATGAAGCTGAGTGTCTCCACGAGGCCGCGCGCCGCGAAATGGCGCGTTTCCGACACGTCGTACTGCACGTTCGCATTCAGGAGCCAGATCGCGACATCCTTCGCGTTGTCACAAAAAATCTGCAGATGGATGTCGGAGTGCTCGCCCGCCGTGCCGTTGAGCACCGCGCCGGTCAGGAACGGATTGAACGCCTCGAGCCGCTGCATCCATTCGAGCGCGATCTCGCGCAGGCGGCGCAGCACGACCGGCTGGCTGTCGCTCTGAAAGAGGGCCTGATATTCGCGGATCTCTTCCTCGATCTGATCGTTGTCGGGCAGCCAGGTGCCTTCGATACGCGTCTCCCCCACCACCTGCCGGGCTGCCTTGCGTTTGGCGGTGGCGTAGTCGAGGCCGTCCTCGGCAATCATCCTTGCTGCCGCGATGGCGATTTCCTCGCGCACGCGCTGGGGATCGAAATGTGATCTGCGAACCATCCTTTAATGATACTAGAGATCGCCCTGGGCTCCTGCAGGCGGCCACTGCGCCGCACCCGCTGCCGGGTTGGTCAGGGATTTTCCGTCGCTGCGAGAGCCTTGGTCGAGCCAATAGGGCTCGGGGCCTCGGGTACAATAGCGCTCTTTGCTGCGGCGGCGCAGGGCTGCCGTCGTTCCAGCTCCTCCATCCTTTTCAACCGATCAATCCGATCAACGCGTTCACGACGCCCGCGCGGCGCGACAGGCTTATGCACATCCATATCCTCGGCATCTGCGGCACGTTCATGGGCGGACTCGCGGTGCTCGCGCGCAGCGCGGGCCACACGGTGACCGGCTGCGACGCCGGCGTGTACCCGCCGATGAGCACCCAGCTCGAAGCGCAGGGCATCCGCCTCATCGAGGGTTACGACGCGAGCCAGACCGAACTCAAGCCCGATCTCTACGTGATCGGCAACGTGGTCACGCGCGGCAACCCGCTGATGGAGGAGATCCTCAATCGCGGCTTGCCGTACACGTCGGGTCCGCAGTGGCTCGGCGAACACGTGCTGCGCGACAAGTGGGTGCTCGCGGTGGCGGGCACGCACGGCAAGACCACCACGAGCTCGATGCTCACGTGGCTGCTGGAAGACGCGGGCCTGAATCCCGGCTTCCTGATCGGCGGCGTGCCGCTCAATTTCGGCGTGTCGGCGCGCCTGACCGATTCGAGCTTCTTCGTGATCGAAGCCGACGAGTACGATACGGCGTTCTTCGACAAGCGCTCGAAGTTCGTTCATTACCGTGCGCGCACGGCGCTGCTCAACAACCTCGAATTCGATCACGCCGACATCTTCCCCGATCTCGGTGCGATCGAAACGCAGTTTCATCATCTCGTGCGCACGATTCCGGGTGTTGGCCGCATCGTCACGAACGGCCGCTCGGACGCGCTCGAACGCGTGCTCACGCGCGGCGTATGGAGCGACGTGGAGCGCTTCGGCGTGGACGGCGGCTGGCAGGCAATGCCCGCTGAAGACGGCGTGGCCGTGGACGAGCGCTTCGCCGTCTATCACAACAGCGAACGTGCAGGCGTGGTGGACTGGCAGATCCAGGGCGAACACAACCGCCTGAATGCGCTCGCGGCGATTGCCGCCGCGCGCAGCGTGGGCGTGCCGCCCGCGCAGGCCGCCGCCTCGCTCGCCACGTTCCGCAACGTGAAGCGCCGCATGGAAGTGCGCGGCAGCGTGGACGGCGTGACCGTCTACGACGACTTCGCGCACCATCCCACGGCCATCGAAACGACGATCGCCGGCCTGCGCACGCGCGTCGGCCACGAAAACACGCGCATCCTCGCCGTGCTGGAGCCACGCTCGAACACGATGAAGCTCGGCGTGATGAAGGCGCAGCTGCCCACCAGTCTCGCCGACGCCGACCTCGTGTTCGGCTACGGCGCACCGAGCGGCAAGGATGCGCTCGGCTGGGATCTCGTTGGGGCACTGGCCCCGCTCGGTGAGAAGGCCCGCGCCTTCCACGATCTCGAAGCGCTCGTGAAGGCGGTCGCCGCAGCCGCACGCCCCGGCGACCAGGTGCTCGTGATGAGCAACGGCGGTTTCGGCGGCGTGCATCAAAAGCTGCTCGACGCGCTCTCGGCACGGAGCGCGGCGTGATCGTCTATCTGCACGGCTTTCGCTCGTCGCCCCAGTCGTTCAAGGCGCGCCTGCTGGCGGCGCGCATGGCCGAGCTGGGACGCAGCGGTGAATGGCTGTGCCCGACGCTGCCGGTGTCGCCGCAGGAGGCCATTGTGCTCGCCGAGCAGGAGATCGGCGCGCAATTGAAGCCGGGCGAGCCTGTCACGCTCATTGGCAGTTCGCTCGGCGGCTACTTCGCCACGCATCTCGCGCAAAAGCATGGCTGGCGCGCTGCGCTCTTGAACCCCGCCGTGGTGCCTGACCGCGATCTGTCGAAGTATCTCGGCGAGCAGCCGCTCTGGCACGGCGGCGGCAGCATCGTCGTCGAACCGCGGCATCTGGAAGAATTGCGCGCGCTGGCCGTTACGAAGGTGACGCAACCCGCGCGCTACTATCTGATCGCCGCGACCGGCGACGAAGTGCTCGATTACCGCGAGATGCTCGCGCACTATCCGGGTGTGCCCACACACCTGATCGAAGGCAGCGATCATGGCATCAGCGAGTTCGCAGATTACGTCGACGAAGTGATCCGTTTCTGCGATGCCGCTTGATGCGTGCGAACGCCTATATGTATACAGCACCGCCCGCGCGCCGCGCCGGCGGTCGAAGCAAGTCTGAACGAGAGTATTGAGTGAACGTTTTCTTTGAGGAATCGGGCAGTTTCAAGGCCGGCAGCGTGCTGTCGCGCCAGGGCGATGCGTTTCAGGTCGAGCTGCCGGGCGGGCGGCGCGCCAAGGTGCGCGCCAAAGACGTGTTGATCGAGTTCGAGAAGCCGGCCGCGGGCGAGCTGCTGGAGCAGGCGGACGCCGCCGCCCAGGAGATCGATCTGGACTTCCTGTGGGAGTGCGCACCCGCCGACGAATTCGCGTACACGGCGCTTGCGAGCGAGTATTTCGGCGAAACCTACGGCCCTGTCGAGCGCGCCGCGCTCGTGCTGCGCCTGCATGGCTCGCCCGTGTACTTTCGCCGCAAAGGGCGCGGCCAGTATCAGCGCGCGCCCGAAGATCAGCTCAAGATGGCGCTGGCCTCGCTCGAGCGCAAGCGTCAGCAGGCGCTGGTGCAGGCCGGCTACGAAGAGGAGCTGAAGGCGGGTGGACTGCCCGAGGCGTTCAAGGGCCGAGCGCTCGGACTCCTCACGAAGCCGGACAAGAACGCCATCGAATACAAGGCGCTCGAAGCGGCGGCCGCCGCGCGCGGCATTTCGATGCCGCGCCTCATGCTCGAAAACGGTGGCATTGCTTCGCCGCGCGCGCTGCACGAGGCACGCTTCCTCGCGGACTTCTTTCCGCACGGCACCGGTTTCCCGCCCGTCGAAGTGGGCACGCTGCCCGAGGATCTGCCCGACGCCGCCGAGCACGTGCAGGCGTTTTCGATCGACGACGTCACTACGACCGAAATCGACGACGCATTCTCGATCGAGCACCTGGCCGACGGCCGCGTGCGCATCGGCATTCACATCGCGGCGCCCGCGCTTGGCATCCAGCGCGGCGACACGGCGGATACGATCGCGCGCACGCGTCTTTCGACGGTCTACATGCCCGGCGACAAGATCACGATGCTGCCCGACGATTTCGTGGACGCGTTCACGCTCAAGGAAGGCGGTCTGCGTCCGGCGCTTTCGCTCTACTGCATCGTGAACCGCGAGACGCAGGAGATCGTCGCGACCGAAACGCGCGCCGAGCGCGTGTTCGTGAAGAGCAATCTGCGTCATAACACGCTCGACGAAGTCGTCACCGAAGCGACGCTCGCAGCGGGTACGGGCGAGTATCCGCATAAGGACGACATCGCCGTACTGTGGCCGTTCGCGCAGGCGCTGTTCGAGAAGCGCCAGCAGGCGCGCGCCGGATACGGCCTGCGTCGCGAAGTCCAGCGCAACACCGACTTCAACTTCTACGTGGAAGGCGAGCATGTGACCATCTCGCCGCGCCGTCGCGGCTCGCCGCTCGACTTGATCGTCGCGGAACTGGCGATTCTCGCGAACTCCACGTGGGGCGCCTTCCTGCACGATCACGGCGTGCCGGGCATCTACCGCTCGCAGCGCGCGTTCGGCGCGCCGACCGGTCCCAAGCGCACGCGTATGCAAACCAACGCCGCGCCGCACGAAGGACTCGGCGTCGCGCAGTATGCGTGGAGCACCTCGCCGCTGCGCCGCTATGTGGACCTCGTGAACCAGTGGCAGTTGCTCGCTTGCGTGGAGCACGGCGTGGCCGCCAAGCTCGTCGCGCCGTTCAAGCCGAAAGACGCCGATCTTTTCGCCGTCGTGCAGGGCTTCGACGAGACCTATACCGCTTACGCCGATCACCAGCGCCGCATGGAGTACTTCTGGTGCCTGCGCTGGCTGCAGCAGGAAATGCGCGGTGAGGGCGGGCGCGAGGCGCGCCGCGAATTCCCGGCGAGCGTGGTGAAGGACGACCTGGTGCGCTTCGAAGAAGTGCCGCTGCTCATGCACGTACTCGCGCTTGGCGTGCATGCGCGCGGCACGCGCCTGATGATGGAAGTGCTGTCGATCGACGAGTTGACCATCGAGGCTTCGGTGCGCATGCTGCGTGTGCTCGATGCGCCCGTCGTGACGAGCGGCGAACAGGCCGAAGAGGATGCGGGCGAAGACGAAGAGCTGATCGAGGCCGCCGACGAGTCCGCACAAAGCGAAGCGGAAGCCGTCGCGGAAGCCGGCGACGCCGAAGGCGAGGCGGCAGGCGATGCGCCCGCCGCAGAAGAGCAATCGAGCGAACAGCACGCTACGGAGCCGCGCGAATGAGTGCCAGCGAGTCGAAGCCGGTTGCGCACGCCGACCGCTACGCCGTAGTTGGCAACCCGGTGGCGCACAGCAAGTCGCCGTATATCCACGCGCAGTTCGCGCTGCAAACGGGCGAGCGCGTCGAATACGACCGCCTGCTCGCGCCGCTCGACGGTTTCGTCGAGCACGTGCAGGCATTTCACGCGGCGGGCGGCCGCGGCCTGAACGTGACCGTGCCGTTCAAGCTGGAGGCTCACGCGCTTGCGCACAAGCTCTCGCCGCGTGCGGCGGCGGCGGGCGCGGTGAACACGCTGCGCTTCGACGCGGACGGCATCTTCGGCGACAACACTGACGGCTTTGGCCTCGTGCGCGACATCGAGGTGAATCTCGGCGTCGCGCTCGAAGGCGCGCGCGTGCTGCTGCTTGGCGCGGGCGGCGCGGCGCGCGGCGTCGTGCTGCCGATGCTAGAACGCCGGCCGCGCGAGATCACCATCGTGAACCGCACGGCGCCCAAGGCGCACGCGCTCATCGAGCAGTTCGCCGGCGCGGCGGGCGAGTTCGGCTGCCTCCTCAATGGCGGCGGTCCTGAGGCTGTCGGTCGCGACCCGGTCTATCGCGACCCGGTCTATCGCGACCCGGTCGATCCCAGGCCGTACGACGTGATCGTGAACGCGACGGCGGGCAGCCTCGATGCGGCCTTGCCCGAGTGTGACGAGCGTGCGTTTGGCACCGGCACGCTCGCCTACGACATGATGTACGGCGCGCAGCCCACCGTGTTCATGCGCCACGCCCAGGCGCTTGGCGCGCGCGCGGCCGACGGCCTCGGCATGCTGGTCGAGCAGGCCGCCGAGTCGTTCTTCGTGTGGCGCGGCGTGCGGCCCGAGGGCGCGCCGGTGCTGGCGGCGTTGCGCGCGCAGCTCGCCGCGCAGGCCGCGTAACGCCCAGCGCTTCTCGCACACAACGGAGACGACGCCATGCGCAGGCAAGCCATCGGTGCGCAGGCCGCGGCGGTCGCGAGCGGCAACGGGCGGCGCGCGCAGTCGCGCAAGCGTCCTGGCGCGCTGCGCTGGCTGATCTGGATCGTCTCGGTGTTCGCCATTGCGTGGATCGTCACGCAACTCTTCTACTTCGCGCAAATCGCGGCCTGGAACTTCGTCGATCCGCAAACCACGGCGTTCATGCGCACCGACGCCGCGCGTCTGTCCGCCGACCGCCCCAGTCTCTCGATCCAGCACGAATGGGTGCCGTACGACCAGATCTCGCGCAACCTGAAGCGCGCGATCATCGCGTCCGAGGACGCGAACTTCGTCAACAACAACGGCTACGAAACCGACGCCATCCTCCAGGCGTGGGAAAAGAACAAGCAGCGCGGCCATATCGTGCGCGGCGGCTCGACCATCACGCAGCAGCTCGCACGCAACCTGTTCCTCTCGCGCGAGCAGAGCTATATCCGCAAGGGCCAGGAGTTCATCATCACGTGGATGCTGCAGACGCTGCTCGACAAGGAGCGCATCTTCGAGATCTATCTGAATTCGGTGGAGTGGGGCAACGGCGTGTACGGCGCGCAAGCCGCCGCGCGTTACTACTACCGCACGAGTGCCGCGAAGCTCACGCCGTGGCAGTCGGCGCGGCTCGCGGTGATGCTGCCGCGTCCCAAGTACTTCGACGAGCATCGCAACTCGGCGTATCTCGCGCAGCGCACCGCGGTGATTGCGCGGCGCATGGGGGCGGCTGAGTTGCCGCATTGAAGCGCCAGCGAATCGCCACGCCCATGAAAAACGCGCCGTCTTTGCGGCGCGTTTTGCTTTGGCGTTTCGCCTGATCGAAAGACGGCGGCGATCTTGCCCTTACTGGCGCGCGAGCCGTGCGTTATCCGGCATCGGCATGTTGAAGTTGGTGCGAAACGGATTGATGTCGAGGCCGCCGCGCCGCGTGTAGCGCGCATAGACCGCGAGCCGGTCCGGTTTGCACTCGCGCAGGATGTCCATGAAGATGCGCTCGGCGCACTGCTCGTGAAAGCCCGTGTGATTGCGGTACGAAATGATGTAGCGCAAGAGGCCCGCCTGATCGATCTGCGGCCCGACGTAGTGGATCTGCACGCTGCCCCAGTCGGGCTGGCCCGTCACCGGGCAGTTCGACTTGAGCAGGTTCGAGATCAGCGTTTCTTCCACGGGGGCTTCGTCGAAGGCCGCCTTCAGAAGCGTCGGCTCCGGGTGATAGATTTCCGTGTCGAGGTCGAGGCGGTCGAGCGAGAGCCCGTCGAATTCCTCGAATGGAATCTTGCCGAATCCGCCCGGCTGATCGAACTTCACCGAAACCGATGCACCGCAAGCCGCCGTCACATCGCGCCTGATCGTGTCGCGCACCACGTCGGCGGATTCGAACGGCGTTTGCGCGAACGAGCCCAGATAGAGCTTGAACGACTTCGATTCGATGATGTTCGGCGAGTCGGCGGGAATGAAGAACGTGGCGATCGCGATCTGCGGCTTGCCGCGCGCGTTGAGCCACGAAAGCTCGTAGGCGTTCCAGATATCGCTGCCGAAGAACGGCAGTTGCGCGCCTATGCCGATCTGTTCGCGCGCACCCGCGCGCGGAATCGGGAACAGGAGCGAAGCGTCGTATTGCTCGGTGTAGGTGGAGGCCTTGCCGAGCGGAGATTGATCGGGAGTCATGATGCGTTGGCTTCGGTTGCGAGATTGGTCACGCCGCTCGCCACGTGCCCGGTGGCCGTGACCGAGCGCGCGGATTCGCAGTGGCGGATCTGGTCGTCGAAGAAAAAATCGGGTTCGAACTCGCGCAGGAACGGGCCTTTGTCGAGTCCGCCAAGGAACATCGCTTCGTCGATCTCGATGTTCCAGGCCATCAGCGTACGGATCGCACGCTCGTGCGCGGGCGCCGAGCGCGCGGTGACGAGGGCGGTACGGATGCGCATTTGCGCGTTCGCGTCGGCGAGCTTCTGCAGACGGTTGAGCGCCGCCAGCAGCGGCTGGAGCGGACCTTGCGCGAGTGGCAGTTCGCGGTTGTCGCGTTCGTGGCTCACGAACGCGGAAAGCCCCTTGCTCTGGAAAATCTGCTCCGCTTCGTCGGAAAACAGCACCGCATCGCCGTCGAACGCGATGCGAATCTCGTGCGCGTTGCGTTCCGCCATTGTCGCCGATTCCGGAAAGACGCGTGCGGCGGGGAATCCGGCGTCGAGCGCGCTCTTCACGTCCGCCGGGTTCGCGGAGAGAAACAGCGACGCGTTGAGCGGCTTGAGGTAATGCCAGGGCTCGCGCCCGCGCGTGAACACGCCGCGCTGAATGTCGAGCCCGTGCTCGCGGCACGAGCTGAACGCGCGCAGACCGCTGATGGGATCGCTGCGCGAGAGGATCACGACTTCCACGTGATGCGCACCGTCATTGAGCGCGAGCAGCTTGCGGATCAGCGCGAACGCCACGCCTGGCCGCGCGGGCACGTTCAGGCGCTCGCGCTGGAGCGCCTCGTAGGCTTGCAGGTCGCCGGCCTCGAACACGTGGTTTTCCTCCTCGAAATCGAAGAGCGCACGCGACGAAATGGCGACGACGAGCTTGTCGGAAAGCGAAACGGACACGATTGCGGCTCGTTACGCGAGGAACAACCGATACGCCGGATTACCCGTCTCTTCCCAGTGCGGATAACCGAGCGTGGCGAGGAAGCGGCGGAACTCCGCGTCCTCGGCGGCGGGCACCTGGATGCCCACCAGAATCGAGCTGTAGTCGGCGCCCTGGTTGCGGTAGTGGAACAGGCTGATGTTCCAGTTCGGCGCCATCGACGAAAGGAAGCGCATGAGCGCGCCCGGNCGCTCCGGAAACTCGAAGCGGAACAGGCGTTCGTCGTGCGCGAGCGGCGAGCGCCCGCCCACCATGTAGCGGATGTGCTGCTTGGACAGCTCGTCGCCGGTGAGATCGACGCTCGGAAAGCCGTGATCGACNAAGGTCTTCGCGATCTGCTGCGACTCGCCGCGGTTGCGGATCTGCACGCCCACGAAGATGTGNGCGCGTTCGGCGTCGTCGATGCGGTAGTTGAACTCGGTNACGCTGCGCGTGCCGACCAGCTCGCANAANCGCTTGAAGCTGCCGCGTTCCTCGGGGATCGTCACGGCGAACACCGCTTCGCGCGCCTCGCCCACCTCGGCACGCTCGGCCACGAAGCGCATGCGGTCGAAATTCATGTTCGCGCCCGAAGTGACCGCCACCAGCGTNTGNCCNTCGATGCCCTCGCGCTCCGCGTACTGCTTCGTGCCCGCCACGGCCAGTGCGCCGGCGGGTTCGAGCACGCTGCGCGTGTCCTGGAAGACGTCCTTGATCGCGGCGCACAGCGCGTCGGTATCGACGGT
>NZ_JAFA01000039.1 GCF_000519185.1 Paraburkholderia nodosa DSM 21604
CTCGCGGCGCAGAACGGCTTGACGATTGAATCGGTCAGCGACGTGGTTCACGTGAAGGCGGCGAAGGAAATCATCCTGAACGTGAGCGGCACCTACGTGAAGCTCAGCGGGGAAGGCGTCGAGATCGGCTCGCGTGGCGGTGTGCTGTACCGGACGGCCAGCGTGAAGGGCACCGGTCCCGCGCAGATGGACCTGGGCGGCACAGCGTTCGCGCCGAAGTTCGTGCCGTACACGACCGACTGCGAGGTATGGCGGACCAATCCGAAGTTTGTTGTGCCACCGCCCGCATCTGCGCCACTCCCGGCGCAGTGGGAGGGACTGGTGAATACGGGAGCGGTGGCGCCTGCGCCGTCGCAGGATGCGGGGTCTATGGCGTCTGCGGGTGGCGGAGGGCAGGGCGCGCAACCGTTGCCACAGAGGCAGCAGCTTCCCGGTTCGACGGGTTCCGCAGGTGGTCCGGCAGGTAACGGCGGATTGATTATCAACGACCCTGAAAACGCCAACCCGTATTGTGTCGCTCCCGATCCGATCCAGTTACAGAGTCCAGCGCCATGTGACTGGAGGCTGCCGGATTTCGCGGAGTTCGCCCGCATGGAACGGGAGACACCGGCCTACCAGAAATACGGTTGGACCAGAACCGAGCGTATTAAGGATGGCGATGATCCAGTAATGTGCTCTGGGACGGATACCACGACGTGCCAGTTCAGTTATGACTCCGGCAGTAAGACGTTGACCGCAAAAGTCGTTACCGTATTGGTGCCAAAACTGCTGGTCAGAATGAATCCATCAACCGGTGAGCCGCTGCGCGATGAGAAGAACAACTACGCGGTCGTGCAGTATGAGACTTTTAAAAACGGAGCGAACTCTCGCAAGACTTTAGCTGCGCAGGGACTAATGCTGGTGGAGCGTGATCCGGCAGAAGTTGATGCTTCGACGTACAAAAACATGATCGAGAAAACGCTGAATCAGGGGAACTACAAGCTGATTCTCGATGGATGCCAGAAGGGTGGCGCGTGTGGTTGCCGGATTGCGGTGAAATTCTGTGCAGATATCCATGTGGTTAGAGAGGCTGACGCACCGGCTCTTAATCCGAATATCGTTATTAATCTCTTTCCTACGACCGCACGAGCGGACGCAAGAAATTGGCCGGAAACGGAATACGAGAAAGACGCAAGAACGGGGCGATATGCCGAAAAAATTACACAAACGAAAGCGCATGAAACTGGGCATCTGTTCAATTTCCCTGACGAGTATTGGATTCAAGGTGGATTCGTACATTCCATGTATATCAAGGATGGAATGGATATAGACTTTGCCCTGGTAGACGCCAACAAGACGGCGAACAACGTTTGGGTGATTGAAACTGAAAATAATCTTATGGGGAACGGCTGCAGTAAGCCTATCGCTACTACTTCACCTTATTACCTTGAATATATACGCCGATGGTTCTCGGCGCACACCAACAAACTGTGGCGGGTGGGCTACAACGCTCCCGCTGCAGCAGGCAAGAAAACTGAAATCGGCACTGGAAAGTCTGCGGCAAAGACGGGGGCGGTCGATGCCAAAAAATAACGGTGATCCGAAATTACAAAAAATATGGTGGATGGCTTTTTTGTCTCTGATAGTGCTATGGATAGGAGGCAGGTGCGCGATGGCGAGTGATTCGAATAATGGTGTACTACGACCGGGCGCGTTTTCTCTTTCGTGGTCGGGTGGTCTGGAGTATGGGTCAAGGCAGATGACTTTTGACGGCGAAAGTAAGTTTTATTTTGCAAAGGGAGACACGATTAACGAGGATTCCCAGACGGGTATCGGAGTGTTTGTTCTCACCGTTCAAAACGCGGATTTGCAGGAGTTGACAACTGTTGCCAAGACCCTGTGTGAAACGGATATTCAGAGGGGTGGCCCTGAAACTTACGACCCACCAGCTACGTTCCGGGTTGCCTGTCTCGAAGATGGGAGGGTTGTGAACCGGCGTGGATCGATACGAAAGATTCCTGAGAAATTCAACAGGGAAATTTTCGATGGGCCGTTCAGGCTGTCAGAGGAAGCGTGGAAGCATGGCGCGAAGCTTATCAAGTTAGACTTCACAACGGAGAGCATCGAGTATAAAAACGGGAGCTATATTGTTTCTGTCCGGTTCATTAATTCTGGAAATCGCTGGATAAGGTTCAAGACACCGGATCATTGGCCCGGCGACAGTCGGAATGGCGGACTTGCTGTTGCTCCGTTTAGCGAGCTTGGGAAAATGCAACCTCGCGATGATTGGGGATTTAATCTGGCGAGTAAAAAAATACTCAACAAAAATGAATTTCCAGATGGAGAGATATTGCTTAATCCAGGCGACAGTAGAACTTTAAAAATTGAGTCTATTCCGGACAATAAAATCCAGAAAGGTGGGTACGATCTTTCGGGTGTGGCTTATTTGAATATTCAATATGAGGGCTATGGTTGGGGGCTGTCAACACACGTCGATTTCTGTCCCATCAAAACCCGTATTAGCTTCGACCGCGACTACCCCTCCACCCACCAGGAGCGCGAACAGTGGGAAGCCAAGCACCGCAAGGATCTGTCCTGGCGACCGGTCAAGCCAGGGCAGACCTTCTCCGAAGACGGCCTGTACCGCGCCGTGCGTACTGACAACGGCCATCGCGGTCTGTTGCTCAAGCCGTTCAAGGCCGGGGAGGTGGCGACCACCGGGCGCGTGACGATGCCGATGCAGGAACTGCCCGATGTCAACATCGACGGGCCGGTGCAGTGGGTGTGGGAGGCGACCGCGCCGACACCCGTCAAGCCATGGTCGCCCGACCTCGTCGAAGGCACCGAGCACACGTGTGACCCCGGCGCTGCCTGCCCACGCAGCGGCCGATGGCTTGCGCGTACGGCGACGCGGGACTGGCAGTACAGCTATGACCTCGCGCGCATTGTGACCCGCAGCCGGGGAGAGCGCATGCCGGGTGATGAGGGGACAACATGGGAATGGCTGGGGGTCTGACAGTCACGGGCGCTTGCGCGACCTCCAGAAGCGGTTTGTGAGGAACGCATTTCGCGCGTCCCGCGTGACGTGCGCCGGCGCATCGCCAGCGTAGCTGTTTGCGAGTTGGCGCGACAAGTGACCTGAAGAGTCAGCTTGCACCGTGCCGCTTGCTCGCATCTCTTGCTCGATACATGCCTGATATGCAGGACAGTCTCCCTCTGGGGTGGCAATGATTCCCCGGCAGCGCAACGCATGGGCAAACGTGGGGGAACGATGTTTGCAGGCACGTGGGGAAAGACGCCATTCCCCGACGCGTCGTCAGAAAACCCTTGTGCGACAGGGAGTTGGTGCGGTTGGGCGGGAGTTGTCCCCAGCCTTGCCAACAAAATCTGTGGGTAACTCTCGCGCCGACTTTTCCACAGTTTTTGTTGAAGCCCCTGTTCATAACCCTGGGATATCGAAGCTAACTGGCTGACGCCAAAGGCTTTGTTCACAGGCAAGCGGTATGAGGCATCGCGCCTCAAAACACATCGTCGGAACGCAGTCCGAAGGTTTGGCTGTGCGAACCGCGCGAATACGTGACGCCTGAATAGGCAGGAATACGAATGGCTCGACGGTAGTGAAGCGCGGAGAACAGGACTACGCAGTGTCCCGGTTCTGCGGCGCGCAGAGCGCCGCTTCGATGGCGTCTTCCAGCCGGTCGTTGCCCCAGAACATTTCCGCGCCGACGAAAAACGTCGGTGCGCCGAAGATACCGAGATCGCGAGCCGCCTGGGTCCGCTCGCGCAGGCGCAGCCGGTTCGCCTCGCTGCCGGCTTCCTCGATGAGCCGCTGCGCCGGCAAGCCCAGCGCGGCGAGCATGTGGGTGACTGCTTCGGGCGAATCGACTTCACGGTCGTCGCCATAGTTGCGCGTCATGACGGCGCGGCACCAGTCGGGCAGCCACGGATCGTCGGCGGCGAGCACGGCGATGCGCGTCGCGAGCACGGTGCGGCGCGGAAACTCGGTGGGCTGTTGCCACGGCAGCGCGTATTTGCGGCACTGCCGCCGCATGTCCTGCCACACATAGGCGCCTTTTTCCTTCTGCACGACGAAGGGCGGACCTTCCCAGCCGAGTGCGTCGAGAATGGGGCCGAGAAGGAAGGGCCGCCAGTGAACCTCCACGCCATCTCGCGCCGCGAGCGCGGCGATGCGCATCACGCTTAGATAGCTGTAGTTGCTGGCGAGGTCGAACCAGAAGTCGAGCGATGGGCGGGGCATGGTGTCGTCTCCGTGAAGCGGTTGCGCCGGCGTGAGCGGCGCTTGCGATCATGGTACGCCGAGGCGCCCGGAAAACCGCGTGTGTTACTTGCCTTGCGCGGCGGCTCCAGCGTCCGATGCGGGCGCGGCGGCGGCAGCGGCCGTGTCCGCCCCGCGCCCGCTGCCGAGCGTCGCCGGATTGACCGGCGGATTGCCCATCGCCTGGAAGAGCGCGGCCGTATCGGAAAGCCGCGTGCCGCGATAGCGGATTTCATCGAGCCGCGCGTTGCGCCATTGCTGCTCGCTTTGGCGCACCGCGTACCACGGCACCGCGCCGAGCTTGTAGCGCGCGTTGGTGTCCTCGTAGACGCCCTGGGCAGTGCGCGCCGAGGTACTGGCCGCGTCGAGAGCCTGGGCGTCGTGATCGAGCGCGGCGAGACGGTCGGCGACATCCTGGAACGCCGTGAGCACCGTTTGCTTATAGGTGTCGTTGGCCGCCTCGTAGGACTGCAACGCCGCGCGCCGCTGCGCGACGAGTGCGCCGCCGTGGAAGATCGGCTGCGAAAGCGAAGCGCCGATCGCCCACAGCGCGCCCGCGCCGGAAGTCACGACCGGCCAGCTGAAGCCGCCCTGACCGAGCGCCGCCGAAAGCGTGATGCTCGGGTACATCTGCGCGGTCGCGGCACCGACGCCGGCTGCGGCCGCCTTGAGCGTGGCTTCGGCGGCTTCGATGTCGGGACGGGTTCTCAGGAGTTCTGAGGGGATGACCACGGGCACCTGCGCCGGCAACGTCACGCTGGCGAGATCGAGGTCGGGCGGCGCCTGGTCGGGTGTGCGGCCGATCAGCACGGCGAGCGCATGGCGCTGCGCGACCCATTCCTGGCGTAGCCCCGGCAGACTCGCCGCGAGCGACGCCGCGCTCTGCTGCGCACTGAGCAGATCGGTGCGCGAGGCCGAGCCGAGCGCGTAGCGCTTTTGCACGTCGTCGGCCTGCGCATTGGCGAGTGCGATCAACTGCCCGGTCGTGTCGATCTGCGCATGCAGCGTCGCCGCGCCGAGCGCGCTCGCCACGATGTTCGCCGCGAGCGCGCGCTGTGCGGCCTCGAACTGGAACGCCTGCACGTTCACGCGCGAGGCGAGCGCCGCGTTGTTCAGGCGGGTTGCGCCGAACACGTCGAAGGTGTAGCGAACGTCGATCAAGCCCGCAAAAATCCCGTATTGCAGCTGGTCGATGCCGAACTGCGGGATCGCGGGTTGCTGCTGGCGTTGCGCGATGCCGATGGCGTCGACGGTCGGCAGCAGCGAGCTGCCGATCTGGCCGCGCAACTGCTCGCGCGCGGCTTGCAGGTTGTGGTCGGCGGCGGCGAGGTTCGGGCTGTTGGCGAGGCCCTCGCTTACGAGCGCATCGAGCGCGTCGGAGCCGTAGAGCGTCCACCATTGCGGCACCGGTTCCGCGCCCGTCACGAACTGCTGCGCGACGCCCTGGGCGGCGACCGTCTGTGCCGGTTGCGCCTGCGCACCGTAGTGCTCGGGCTGCGGCATGGCGGGCGGCTCACCGGTCGGGCCCAGCGCGCAGCCGGCCAGCGCAAGCGCGACGCATGCGGCGAGCAAGCCCGGCGCGAACGCAAAACGGGTTGCGTGCAAGCGCGTCGTTTCGCGCGCGCCCGACGCCAATGTCGAAGAATCCATCGTCATGATGCCTGTTCCGGCGTCTTGCCGGTCTCGTCAGTCTCGCTGCTGCGCACGCGGAACGCGGCCGCGTAAGCCGCGGGCAGGAAGAACAGCGTGAGCACGGTCGCAATCGTGATGCCGCCCATCAGCGCCGTAGCCATCGGTCCGAAGAAGTTCGAGCGCAAGAGCGGAATAAGCGCGAGCACGGCGGCCGCGGCCGTCAGCATGATCGGCCGGAAGCGACGTACCGTTGCGCCCACTACGGCGTCGAAGCGCTTGTGGCCGGCGCGGATGTCCGTTTCGATCTGGTCCACGAGAATCACAGAGTTGCGCATGATGATCCCGAACATGGCGATCACGCCGAGCATGGCCACGAAGCCGAACGGCTGCCGGAACACGAGCAGGGCGATCACCACGCCGATCAGACCGAGGGGCGCGGTCAACACGACCATCAGCACGCGCGTGAGGCTTTGCAGCTGGATCATGAGCAGCGTGAGCACGGCAATGGCGAGCACCGGCAACTGCGCGAAGATCGACGCCTGGCCCTTCGCGCTTTCCTCCACGGAGCCGCCCACCTCGATGTGGTAGCCGGGCGGCAGCGCGCGCTTGATCGAGTCCAGTTTGCCGTCGAGCGCATGCGTGACGTCGATGCCTTGTGCGCCCGCTCGCACGTCGGACTGCACGGTGATCGTGGGCTGCCGGTCGCGCGACCAGATCACGCCGTACTCCAGATCGTTGGCGAGATGCCCGAGCGCACCGAGCGGCACCGGTCCGTTGGGCGTAGGCATGGCGAGCGTGAGCAGACGCGCGGGATCGACGCGCTCGGCCGCGGGCGAGCGCAGATCGACGCGCTCGGCCGCGGGCGAGCGCAGATCGACGCTGATGAGCTTGTCGCGCTCGCGAAACTGCGTGACGGTATAGCCCGAGTACGTCATCTGCAGGAAGTTGGCGATGTCCTGCGACGAGACATTGAGCGCGCGCGCCTTTTGCTGGTCGATCTGGAAGTGCAGCGAGCGTCCCGCCGGTTCGTCCCAGTCGAAACTGACGTTGTCGGTGCGCGGATCGGCACGCATCGTCGCCGCCACCTTGTTCGCGATGTCGCGCACGGTCGGGACGTCGTCGCCGCTCACGCGGAACTGCACGGGGTAGCCGACCGGCGGCCCGTTCTCGAGCCGCGAGAGGCGCGTGCGGATGGCCGGGAACTTGTCGCGCAGCATCGGTTCGAGCCAGCTTGCGAGCTTCTCGCGGTCTTCGACCGACTTCGTCGTGATCACGAACTGCGCAAAATTGGGCTGCTGCAACTGCTGATCGAGCGGCAGATAGAAACGCGGCGCGCCGGTGCCGACGAAATCGATGAAATGGTCGATCTCGGGGCGGCCCTTGAGCGCCGCTTCGAGTCGCTTCGTCTGGCGCAGCGTCGCCTCGATCGAGGCGCTTTCGGGCAGGCGCACGTCCACGAGCAGTTCGGGCCGATCGGAACTCGGGAAGAACTGCTGCGGCACGAGCTTGAAGCACGCGAGCGCGGCCACGAAAAGCGCGATGGTCAGCACGAGCACGATGGCATGGCGCTCGATGCACCAGCCGATCCAGCCGCGCAGGCGCCGGTAGAACCGCGTGTCGTAGATCTCGTGCTCCTGATCCTCGCCGTGCGCGGCGTGCGCCGCATCCGGATCGGGCTTGCGCTCCGGCAACAGCCGGTAGCCCAGCAGCGGGATCAGCACCACAGCCGCGAACCACGAGGCGATCAGCGCGATGGCGGACACCTGGAAGATCGAGCGCGTGTACTCGCCGGTGCTCGACCTCGCGAGCACGATGGGCAAGAAGCCCGCAACGGTGACGAGCGTGCCGGTGAGCATCGGGAACGCGGTGCTGGTGTAGGCGAATGCGGCGGCGCGCGTGCGGTTCCAGCCCTGCGCGAGCTTCACCGCCATCATCTCGACGGAAATGATGGCGTCGTCCACGAGCAGGCCGAGCGCGAGCACGAGGGTGCCGAGCGAAACCTTGTGCAGACCGATGCCGAAGAGGTACATCGCGAGCGAAGTGACGGCGAGCACGATCGGAATGGTGATGACGACCACCATGCCCGTGCGCACGCCCAGCGAAACGAGGCTCACGAGCAGCACGATGCCCACGGCCTCGGCCACGGCTTCGACGAAGTCGTCCACCGAGCGCGAGACCGCATCGGGCATGCTCGACACCTCCACGAGCTTCAGGCCCGCGGGAAGTTGCGCGCGCAACTGCTCGACACGAGCATCGAGCGCCTTGCCGAGGCGGATCACGTCGCCGCCCGGCTGCATCGTGAGGCCGATGCCGAGCACGGCCTGGTTCTGGAAGCGCATTTGCGTGGCGAGCGGCTCGTCGTAGCCGCGCCGGATCGTGGCGATGTCGCCCAGACGAAACGTGCGGTCGTTCACGCGGATCAGCGTATCGGCGATCGCCTTGAGGTCCTCGTACTGACCGCTCGGGCGCACGAACACGCGGTCGTCGGCGGTCGTGAGCGTACCCGCGGCGGAGACGCTGTTCTGCGCGCCGATCACCTGGCCGAGCTGCGTGGGCGAGATGCCGAGGCGTGTGAGCTGCGTGTTCGGAATCTCGATGTAGATGCGCTGCTGCGGATCGCCGAAATAATCGACCTTGCCGACGTCGGGCACGCGCAGCAGCTGCTCGCGCAGCTTGTCCGCGTAGTCGTGCAGTTGCGCGGGCGAAAAGCCGTCGCCCTCCAGCGCGTAGATGTTGGTGTAGACGTCGCCGAATTCGTCGTTGAAGAACGGCCCTTGCACGCCCTGGGGCAGCGTGTACGCAATGTCGCCGACCTTCTTGCGCACCTGGTACCAGGTCTCGCGCACTTCGCTCACGGGCGCGGAGTCCTTCATCGTGAAGAACACGAGCGATTCGCCGGGCCGCGAATAGCTGCGCAGAAAGTCGATATAAGGCGTTTCCTGAAGCTTGCGGCCGATGCGGGTCGTCACCTGGTCCTCGACCTGGCGCGCGCTCGCGCCGGGCCAGAAGGTCTGGATGACCATCACGCGGAACGTGAAGGGCGGGTCTTCCGATTGCGCAAGACGCGTATAGGCGAGCGCGCCGAATATCGTTGCCAGCGCAACGAGAAAGGTGACGAGCGCCCGATGCCGAAGCGCCCATGCCGACAGGTTGAAGCGGCCCTCTTCGTGATCGGAGCCGGGACCCGA
Organism: Paraburkholderia nodosa DSM 21604; assembly: GCF_000519185.1. Taxonomy (GTDB): domain Bacteria; phylum Pseudomonadota; class Gammaproteobacteria; order Burkholderiales; family Burkholderiaceae; genus Paraburkholderia; species Paraburkholderia nodosa. The sequence goes on from NZ_JAFA01000039.1 coordinate 9,076, forward strand.
GCCCGTCATCTGGCTCATGACGCAAAGTCCTCGGGATGCAGCGGCGCCACCGGACGCACCTGCTCGCCCGCGTGGACCGTGTGGACGCCTTGCAGCACGATGCGTTCGCCGTCCTGCAAGCCGCTCGCCACGGTGATCGTGCGCGCGTCGTAGCGCGCAATGCTTATGCGCCGCAGCTGCAGCACGTTGTCGGGCGCGTGTATGACCCAGATGGCGGCCGCTTCACCGTCGTGGAAGAGCGCGGTAGCGGGCACGGTAAACGCGGCCGGCGCATTGGCCTCGCCAGGGGCCGCGAACGCCACGTTGGCAGTCATGCCGAGACGCAGGTCGGCATCGGGATGTTCGAGCGTGAGCCTCGCGCGCCACGTGCGGCTTTGCGGGTCCGCCGCGGCGGCGAGTTCGCGCAGGCGCGCCGTGTAGTGTCGGCCGGGCAGGGCGCCGAGCGTGACCTGCGCGGTGTCGCCGGTGTGCAGCGCGGCCACGGCGCGCTCGGGCAGGTCGCATACGACGTCGACGTCGCCGCTCCACGCGAGCTGGTAGACAGCCTGGCCGGCCTGCACGTTCTGGCCGGTATCGGCGTTTTCGGCGGTGATGACGCCCGCGTGGTCGGCGACGATCTGCGTGTAGCGCAACTGGTTCTTTGCCAGTGCGAGCTGCTGCTGGGCCTGATCGCGCTGGGCCGCGGCCGAGGCGTACGCATCCTGCGTCTGTTCGAGTTGCGCGCGGGCGATGAGATTGGCCGCCGACTGGGCCGTGTCGCGATCGAGCTGCTGCTTCGCGAAGACGAGGCGATGCTGCGCGGCGTCGAATTGGGCCTGCGCGCTGGCTGCGTTCTTTTCGAAGTCCGCCGGATCGAGCCGGGCGAGCGTCTGGCCGGGCTTGACGCTGTCGCCGAGGCGCACGCTGCGCTCGATGATCTTGCCGTTCACGCGAAACGAAAGCGGCGTGGCGTTGCGCGCCTCGATATCGCCGGGATAGACGGGGCTCACGCCGCCGCCGTCCGGGTGCACGGTCATCGAGACGACCGGGCGCGGCTGCGGCGGCGCTTCCTTTTGCTTGCCGCAGGCAGCCAGCGCGGCAACGCCGAGCACGAGAAGCACCTTCGCGGCATGCCGCCACGGCGCACTGAACTTACCGGTACCACTGCGCATCCTGCTCGATGCGCCACGACCGCAACGATTCACCTGGACCTCGATAGGCTGGGTGCGCACGCAGACCGCAATACCGCCGCGCCGGTTGCGCCACCGTTGAGTCGCGGGCGCGGCGCGGCTCGCGCACCGACCCGGACTTGGGATGATGAACCGGATTCTAATACAACCTTGTATCTGAGTGCGAAACTGAATCCGAGGAATGTTTCAGTGCTAGACTCGCGTCAATCCGTGACACATAACGACGCCCCACGCCATGAAGCGCATTCGACTCACCCGCGAACAAAGCCGCGACCAGACGCGCGAGCGTCTGCTCGACGCTGCGCAGGCCATGTTCATGAAAAAAGGGTTCGTGGGCGCGAGCGTCGAGGACATCGCGCATGCGGCGGGGTACACGCGCGGCGCGTTCTACTCGAACTTTTCGGGCAAGTCGGACCTGCTCGTGGAATTGCTGCGGCGCGATCACGAAGCCATGCAGACCGACCTGCGCGCGATCTTCGAAACCGAGGTCTCGCGCGAGCAGATGGAGGCGCGCGTGCTCGCCTATTACAGCCGCATGCCGCAGGACAACAAGGTTTTCCTGCTGTGGGTGGAAGCCAGACTGCTGGCTGCGCGCGACGCGCGCTTTCGCACGCGCTACAACGCATTCATGAAGGAAAAGCGCGAGAGTCTCGCCGTGTACATCGAGGAATTTGCGGCGCGCGTGGGCATGCCGGTGCCGCTCGATCCCGAATTGCTCGCGCTCGGGCTGATGGGGCTGTGCGACGGGGTGCAGTTTCTCGCCACGGCCGATCCGCAGCATGTCACGCCGCCGGTCGTTGAAACCGTGCTGGGGACGTTCTTCGCGCGAGTCGTGTTCGGCCGCGACGCGTGAGCCCAGGAAGCACGCCGCCGGCGACGCGCGCGCTTCAGGCGCCGAGGCCAGGGCCGTAGTTGCTGCCGATCAGCCGCGTAACGGACGCGACGTCGTGATAATCCTGCTCGGGCATGCCGTCGAGGATCGCCAGCACCTCGTTGCTGGCGCCGGCCTCGCGCGCGGCGTCCACCAGTTCGTCCTTGTTGGCGGGCCAGCGCACTTCGCGCAGCACGTCGGCGAATTGCAGGTCGATGGGTTCGTCGGGAATGCGAGAGGCTGACATGCGTGGCGTCCTTTGCGCGGGCGGCCGGCGTTGGCGGTCCGCGTCGTCGTCTCGTTTGTTGTGCGGTTTTTGTTCAGATTGTGTTCGCGCCTGGCTTGCATTGTGGCGCGCAGCGCTAGCGCCGCGCCTCAAGCATACACAATCCGCCTCGCACGCCCTCGCGGCGTGCGCACGCGCTGCTCATTTGCCGCCCATGCGCCACTTTTCTTTGCCGCTTGTTCGCAAACGGGAGTACCGGTCAGGCTCAGGTCTGCTCGTGCAGGTCCGGGCTTAGCGTCTTGTCCAGCCGATGCGACCTGGGCAGCGTAAGGTACTCCCAGTGTTGCGGACCGTTCGCGGTCACGGGCACGTTGGGGGCGGGGGGCGCCACGGGGGCGTCGTAGGCGTGGGACTGTCCACTTGCGAGCGGGATGTGCGCGCTGGCCTGGACGACCGGTGAGTCCTGCGCGGTGCGTACCGGAGCGGCGAAGCAAGACGCCGACAACAGCACGGTGGTCATCAGTGTCGAGGTTTTCATCGCTCGACCTCCTTTCTCATGCGGCCCACAGGCCGCAGCAAGCGCCGTACCGCGTCCGCCAACCTGGGTGGCGGCGCAGGCAGCCGCGCCAGCCGGGGCGGCCCGGCGCGCCGCTACGCGACGGCGCCACGAGCCGTCTGGACGGCTCATGTGCGCGAGGCGCATACGGAAATACCATAATGGCAGGAAATGCGCCGACGCGTCTCGAACGCGCGTGCTTTTTTCCGGCGCCGCCGTTACGCGGGATTAAGGCGAGGGCCTGCGCAGCGCCTCGAAACGCGTCCAGGGCCACGACGGGCGGTCGCGCATATAGCCGTTGAGCCAGTTCCATTGCGGGTGGCGCTGCATGAACGCCTGGGCGTCGAACGGGCGGCCGCAAGGATGGCCCCAGCGCGCCCAGAACGACAGATCGCGCGCCATTTCGCTGTCGACCACCTTGCCGTCGTTCGCGCCCCATGGGTTGAACGGCCCGTGGTCCGCGCCGCCGAAGCGCGCGTCGTCGAGTTCGAGATGGCCGCAGATCGTGCGCGAGCACGGGTTGTCGCTGCGTTCGAGATAGACGTCGTGATGGTCCGCGATCATCGCCTTGGCGAGTTCGGCGTCGATCGCGCCGCGGTGCTCCTGCGCGAGCTGCATGAAGCGCAGGCGGCGCGCGCCGTTGCGGCGCACGTCGGTGTAGTCGTCGGCTTCGCCGGTGCATTCCTGGTTGCGGATCTTGAGGTCCGTGGCCGTGTTGAAACCGCTGTAGAAGCCGTCTTTCGTGCTCTCGAAGCCCGCGTGCTGCAGGCCCAGTTCATAGCGCGCGATCTCGCCCGTTTTGGTGTCGCCGAGAAGCCAGCTGTTCACATAGCCTGCGTTGTTCGCCTGCGCGAACATCTCGCACCATTGCGCAATGCTCGACGCATACTGCGTCGCCCGGCGCGAGCGATAGAACTCGGGGGCGCCGTTCGCGCGGTAGCCGATGAAGTTCGAGATGGTCGTCTCCGTCACCATCAGGCCCGCGCCGTTGATCCAGAAGTCGGTGAGGCTCGAAATGCAGCCGGGCAGGCCCTGCATGAGGATGCGGTGCCCCGAGTCGGGCACGATATCGAACACGACGTTGAAGGCGTCGCCGGCCGCGTAGCGGTCCCACGAGTTGTGCGCCATGACGATGCGGCCGTCGCGCGTCGCGCTGCCCGTGGCGATGAAGGCGCTGCAGTGGTGGCCGCGCCGCCCGCGCCATGGGCGCACCGCGCCTTGCCCCTGGGACGCCTGCTGCGCTGCGACATGAACCGGCCACCAGCTTTGCAGCAGGTCCATGTAGCCGTTCCAGGCGAGGACTTCGGCGAACTTGAGGCCGGCGCCGTCGGCGATGCCCTGGATCTCGTCGGCGAATTCGGTGTCGAGGCGCGGCGCGAACTGCACGATCGCCGCGTTGATGAAGGTGTCGAAGTCTTCGCCCGTGTCCCATTTCGCGAGGTAGCGCGCGGTGCGAATCGCGTTGCGTATTTCGGTGGCGAGCAACTTGCCGTGCTGCTCGCCCCGGTCGTAGGGTTCGCCCTGCAGGTGCACGAATATCCAGCCCGCGTGGTCGCGGCGTACGGCTTCGAGTGAGGGTTCGCTCATCTTCGCTCCGGTCATCCCCGCGTCGATTCTCGCTGCCTCCTGCGCGCGCGTCCGTACGCAGGCGCACCGCGCGGGCCGCGTAGCGCGTTTCACTCTAGATTCTAGAAAATCCGCTGCGCTTTGCCACGCGCCACGCGCGCCGGCCGGGCCCTACCGCTCCGCGTTCATGCGCTGATAGGCGTCGAGGAGCGAAGTCTTGTACACCACGCCCGCGAGCGTCGGCTCGCGCGTGCTTTCGACCACCGGCAGGCGCTCGCCCTGGAACGACATGAAGTGCTGCAGGCCGACGGCGAGCGGCATGTCGGGCGTAAGCACGTCGAAGGTCGGCTTCAGGTAGTCGCGGGCGTGCCTGTTCGAGGTATCGCGTTTTTGCAGCAGGTCCGAGGTGATGTCGGCCAGCGCGACCGCGCCGAGAAAGCGCCCCGTCTCGTCGGTCACGTAGAGATACTTGACCGGATATTCGAGGAACACGCGCGTCATCTCCTGCACCGTGGCGCTCTCCAGTACGACAGTCTGCGCGGGGCGCACCAGCTCGCGCATCTGCGTCATGCGCAGGCGCATGCGCTCGGCCTCCTCGCGGTTGCGATGCAGTGTGATTTCGTACATCGACGCCTTGCCAATCGCACGCGCGACGAAATACGCAACCACGCACGAGAGCATGAGCGGCAGCACCACCTGGTAGCTCAGCGTCATCTCGAAGATCATCAGGATCGCCATCAGCGGGGCCTGGGTCGCGCCCGCGAGAAACGCGCCCATGCCCACGATCGCGTAGGCGTACGAAGCGGAGGTGCCGTCGGGCCAGAGCGCGTGCATGCCCTGGCCGAACAGGCAGCCGAGCACGGCGCCCATGAAGAGCGTCGGCGTGAACACGCCGCCCACGGCGCCCGAGCCGACCGTCGCGGCCGTCGCGATGAGCTTGAAGACGAGCACCGTGGCAAGCGCGGTCCAGGTCCACGGCGAATGGAGGATGGAGTTCACGACGCTATAGCCGTTGCCCCACACCTCGGGCGTCCACACGGAAAGGATGCCGACCACGAGGCCGCCGAGCGCGAGCCGCACGGGCAGCGGCGCATTGATGCGGCCAAAGCCCTTTTTCGCGGTGGCCATCATCATGAGGAACTGCGGCGCGAGCACACCGCACAGGAGGCCGAGCGCCACAAAGAGCAGCACCTCGACACCCGTCACGGGCGGGAACACAGGCATCTCATACGGCGGCTTGTAGCCCGCGAACTCGCGCATGGTGATATTGGCGACCACCGAGGAAACAACGATCGGCCCGAAGCTTTCCATCACGATGGAGCCGAGCACGATTTCGGTCACGAAGAAGGCGCCGGCGATGGGCGCGTTGTACGCCGAGGTGATACCGGCCGCCGCGCCGCACGCGACGAGCAGGCGCAGCCGCGGCGGATCGAAGTGGACCCAGCGGCCGATCAGCGAGGCGGCGAGGGCGGCGAGCTGCACCATCGGGCCTTCGCGGCCGATCGAGCCGCCGCTCGCGATCGTGAAGAGCGACGAGAGGCTGCGCCAGATGCTCGTGCCCACCGGCATGACGCCGTCGCCGATCGCCACCGCCTCGATGTAGTCGGCATGCATCGCCTTGCCGCTATTACTGGGCGCCTTGCGCCGCGCGAGCAGCAGCAGGCATCCCGCGATGAAGCCGCCCGCGGCCGGCATCCAGATGCGCCGGTGCCACGGCAGATGGCGCGCCATCTCGACGAGGCTGCCTTCGCTGCCTGTGAAGAGCATTTGCACATGGGCGATGCCCTCGCGAAAGAGCACGGTCGCAAACGCGCCCGCCACGCCGACGATGACCGACCAGATCAGCATCGTGTGGGCGTCGGACAGGCGAAAGAGCTCGCGGGCGCGGGTGCGCAGTTTCAGCAGGAATGACAGCACGGCGGGCGGGTCAGGTTACGGGTGAAAGAAAGCCGCGCGTGCGCGGAGCGCGACGTGCGGCGGCAAGCATAACGGGTGCAGTGCGGCAACTGCGCGGCAACTGCGCGCCGCGTGCGTGAAACCGGGCGGCGGCGGACGCCTTCCACGGCCCGCGCGCATTCAGCGCACGGCCCGGTCGAGTTCGGGGTAGTGCCGGAAGATGCCCGTTTCGTTGAACGGCAGCCGCCGCTCCGAGTCGAGGTAGGCGGCGATATTCGGGCGTTTCGCCACGGCGTCGCGCAGCGCGACGACATGCGGATAGTGATCCGCAAAATGCTTCGTCGCCTTTGGAAACGCATAGTGCAGGCCCTCGACGATCTGAAACATCGACAGATCGACATAGCTGAGCGCGTTGCCCACCATGTGGCGCGGTCCGTCCGGATTCTGCGCGAGCACGCGCTCGAAATAACTCATGAATTTCGGAATGCGATGCGCGATGAAATCCGCCGAGCGCGCCTTGGCTGCGTCTTTCTGGTCCTCGTAATAGAGGCCGCTTGCGATCGGATGATGCGTGTCGTGCGCCTCGGTCACGAGGTCCGCGATCGTCAGCTGCAGGCCGTTCGCGACGATGCGCAAGCCCTCGTCGCGCGGCGCGAGCCTGAGCTTCGGGCCGAGATAGAAAAGGATATTGGCGGTTTGCGGCACGATCAGGTCGCCGTCCTTGAGAAAGGGCGGGGCGTAGGGCGGATACGGCTCGTCGCTCTCCAGTTCGCCCATCATCGCGCCGATGCCGAAGCCGTCCTTCTTCTCGCCGCGCGCCACGTCCACGTAGGGCGCCTGCGCCTCCTCCAGCGCGAGCCGCACGAATTCGCCCCGGCCCTGCAGACCGTCCCAGTAATAGAGCTCGTATGCCATCGGTCGTCCCCTTGCGTTCATGGCCGTGCTCGCCACGGCCTGTGCGGCCGCTGCCCACGCAACGGGCAGCAACGCACAGTATCGCTCGCAACGGTCGCGCCTGGTACGCGCGTGGCGTGTGTGCGCGAGATGGCGCAAGGGCGCCGCGCGCAGAAACGCAAAAAGCCCCGCCGCAGGCGGGGCCGGTGGCCGGGAGCGCCGGCGCACAGGGGATCGGGTCGGGGCGTGCGGCCCTCGGGCGCCGGGTCATCCGAACAGGCGCTGCACGCCCCAGGTGATCGCGAGACCGCCGCCGACCAGCCAGAGGTAGATGATGAAACCGGCGGTCAGCGCGCGCGGACCGGCCTGGCGGATTTGCGAGACGCGCGTCTCGATGCCGAGCGCCGTCATCGCCATGGTGAGCGCGAAGGTGTCGAGCGTGTTGACCGCGTGGGTGGCTGTTTCGGGCAGCACGTGGAGCGAATTCACGATCACGAGCGCGAGGAAGCCGAGCGCGAACCAGGGCACCGCGAGCTTGCGCGCGCCGCCGTGGCTGGCGTGGCCGTCGGCCGTTGCCTTGCTGCGCGCCGCGCCGTTGAGCCACACGCCGAGCACGAGCAGCACCGGCACGAGCAGCATGACGCGCGTCATCTTGACGATGGTGGCGATGTGCGTGGCCTCGGGGCTCACATTGCTCGCCGCGCCCACCACCTGCGCGACCTCGTGAATCGTGCCGCCGAAGAAGAGCCCGGCGCCCAGCGTATCGAGGTGCAGCCAGCCTGCGCGGAACAGCACCGGGTAGAGGAACATCGAAAGCGTGCCGAACAGCACCACGCTGCCGACGGCCATGGCGCTCTTGTGCGGCTTCGATTGCAGCGTGGATTCGAAGGCGAGCACGGCCGCTGCGCCGCAGATCGCGCTGCCGGCCGCCGTGAGAATGGCGGTGTCGCGGTCGAGCTTGAGGAGCTTCATGCCGACCCAGGTGCCGATCACGAGCGTGCTCACGACGATCACGACCGATTCGACGAGCCCCGGCACGCCGACCTGGGCGATTTCCTGGAGGCTCACGCGCAACCCGAAGAACGCCACGGCGATGCGCAGCAGCTTGCGCGCGGAGAAGTTCACGCCGGCGGCCCAGCTTTCGGGCATGCCGTCGCGCAGCGCATTGCCATAGATCGCGCCCGCGACGATGCCGACGATCAGCGGGCTCATGCCGAGCCCGGCGATGGCGGGCAGCGAAGCGACGCTGGTGACGGCGGCCGCAAAGAGCGCGACGAACAGTACGCCGTTGAGCTGCCCGCGGGTGGACGGCAACGAGCGGGCAAGACTGGGTGTAGACATGACGGCCTCTCTACCGGGCGAGCCGGTCGAAAAATGGGGTAGCGAACAGGTCGCTATCGAATGGCCTAATCCTAATTTAGATATATCGATATGAAAAATCGTGATTTGTGAAGTAATATATAGGACAACACGATGGTTTTCCACGATGACCCCGGAACAACTGATAACTTTCGCTGCAGTCGCCGAGCATCTCAATATCAGTCGAGCTGCACTGGCATTGCATTTGTCGCAACCGGCCGTCTCGGGCCAGTTGCGGCTGCTGCAGGAGGAGATCGGCGAGCCGCTGTATCAGCGCGACGGCCGGGGGGTGCGCCTCACGCCCACGGGCGAGCAGCTCGCGGGCTACGCGGCGCGCCTGCGCGACACCTGGCGCGACGCGCTCGCCTACCGCGACGCCTTGCGCGGCCTCGAGCGCGGCACGCTGCGCATCGGCGCGACCACCACGCCCGCGAGCTACCGGCTGCCGTATCTGGTGGCGCAATTCCACGGCTGCTATCCGCAGGTCAAGCTCGAAACGTCGAGCGGAAATACGACGGACGTCGCGGGCATGCTCGGCGCGGTCGATATCGCGCTGATCGAGGGGCCGGTGGGCGAGCAGTTGCCGCCGGATACCGCCGTGCATCCCTGGCACGAGGACGAAATCGTCGCGATCGTGCCGCGCTCTCACGCACTGGCGTCGCAGCTCGACGCGCAAGGGGAGGCGGCCGCAGCGATGCCGGCCATTACGGTGGAAGCGCTCGCGCAGTGGCCGCTGGTCCTGCGCGAGGATGGCTCGGGCGTGCGCCAGGTGGTTGAGCGCGCGTTTGCGCGCGCGGGCGTGCCCATGCGCGTGGCGCTGGAGATCGCAGGCGTGGAGGGCGTGAAGGAGGCGGTGCGGGCGGGCATGGGCATCGGTTTCGTTTCGGCCATGTCGATGCGTCACGAGAACGGCGCCTTGCGGCAGATCCGCCTTGGCCCGGAACCGCTCGCGCGTCGTTTCTCGATCCTGGTGCCGCACGCGGGCGCGGCTTCGCGCGTCGCGCAGCGCTTCCTGGAACTGTGTCTCGCCGATGTTCCGGGCGCCTGATCCACCAGACCCAGGGCAATCCACAATGGCGGCCCGAGCGGCTAGCGCGCACTATCCGCCCTAATCAACCGGCGCGCAGGCGCTTTTTTTCGGGCTGGATTTGGAACCGGTTCCAAGAAGAGCAAAGTGCGCGGCGGCAGGCAACAGGAAGACGGCAATGGCGGAAGTAGCAATCGTGGCAAGCGCGTTCGGCGCGCAGGCAATCAGGCGTGACGGTCACGCGGCATGGAGCCGGCCGGCACGGCGCGCGGGCGCGCAGGCGTTCGAGGTGCGGCGCGAGCTGATGCACGACGCCGACGCGCAGCCCGAAGCGCTGCGCGCGCTCGGAACGGTGCTTGCGGACGAGGGTTTGTGGCGCGTCTGGTCCACCCCGGACGCCCTGTATGGCGAGGATGGCGCGCTCGACGAGGCGGCACTTGGCGCCGCGGTCGCCGCGGGACGGGCACTCGGTGCGCGTTTCGTGAAGCTGCAACTGGGCGGTTTCGCAGGCGACGCCAGCGCGGCGCGGCTCGCGAGCCTGCTCGAAGCACTGGGTGCGCGCACGGGCGACGCCGTTGCAGCGGGCAACGGTCCGCGCGTCGTCGTCGAGAACGGCCAGCTCGAGCAGGGCGGCAAGCTCGACCAGTTCATCGGCCTCTTCAACGCGCTGCGCGATGGCGGTGCGCCGGGCGTGATCGGCATGACATTCGACATCGGCAACTGGCAATGGCCGGGCGAGCCGCCGCTGCTCGCCGCCGCCGCGCTCGCGCCGTACGTCGAATACATCCATTGCAAGGCCGTGGTGGGCGAGGGCGCGCGCCGTTTCGCCGCCGCGCCGGGCGACGACGACACGCTGTGCCGCGCCGCACTCGCGCTGCTGCCGACACACGTGCCGCGCGGCATCGAGTTTCCGTTCGATCCGGCGCGCGTGGACGACGACGCCGCACATTACGTCGAGTGGCTCGCCGCCGCTTGAGCTTCGCGTGAAGCCTCGAAGCCGAGCCCCAGACTACCCATCCGATTCATCAGGAACGCATCTCATGACCGAAGCACTCGATGTCATCACCTACGGCGAAGCAATGGCGATGTTCGTCGCCACGGAGCCGGGGTCGCTTGCCCAGGTCGCGCATTTCACGAAACGCGCGGCGGGTGCGGAGCTCAATGTCGCGACCGGCCTCGCGCGCCTCGATTTCAAGGTGGGCTGGATGAGCCGCGTGGGTGCCGATTCGTTCGGCCAGTTCGTGCGCGACGTGCTCGCGCACGAAGGCATCGACGCGCGCTGCGTGAGCACCGACACGCGCTTTCCGACCGGCTTCCAGCTCAAGTCGAAGAACGACGACGGCAGCGATCCCGCTGTCGAATATTTCCGCCGCGGCTCGGCGGCGAGCAAGCTCTCGGCTTGCGACTATCAGGCCGACTATGTGCTCGGGGCGCGCCATCTGCACCTGAGCGGCGTGGCGCCCGCGATCTCTTCCTCTTCGCGCGAACTGGCGTTCAAGCTTGCGCACGAGATGCGCGCGGCGGGCCGCACGATCTCGTTCGACCCGAATCTGCGCCCGACGCTCTGGGGCTCGCAAGCCGAAATGATCGGCACGCTCAACGAACTCGCGAGCTTCGCCGACTGGGTGCTGCCCGGCGTCGGCGAAGGCCGCGTGCTGACGGGCTCGGACGACCCGCAAGCCATCGCGCAGTTCTATCTTGCGCGCGGCGCGCGCGGCGTGATCGTGAAGCTCGGCGCGGAGGGCGCGTACTACGCCACGGCCGAAGGCGAGCAGGGCCGCGTCGCAGCGCAGCGCGTGGAGCGCGTGGTCGATACCGTGGGCGCCGGCGATGGCTTCGCCGTGGGCGTGGTGAGCGCGCTGCTCGAAGGACGCCCGCTTGCTGCGGCCGTCGCTCGCGGCAACCGCATCGGCGCGCTGGCCGTCCAGGTGATCGGCGACTCGGAAGGTTTGCCGACGCGCGCGCAGCTCGATGCGCTCGAAGGCGCGCAAACGCAGGCCGCCGCGACAGCCGCATAACGGAACAAGGGGCGCCACGCCAAGGGCGGCGCGCCAAGTGACATGAGACCAGAGGGCGGCACTGTCAGGTACCGAGCCCCATTCAACTGGAGACACCGATGACCTCAACCTCGCTCGCACCGCGCCGCTGGTGGGCAATCATGCCGATCGTGTTCATCACGTACAGCCTCGCCTATCTCGACCGCGCCAACTACGGCTTCGCCTCGGCGGCCGGCATCAACCGCGATCTCGGTATCAGCCCGGGGCTCTCGTCGCTGATCGGCGCGCTGTTCTTCCTCGGCTACTTCTTCTTCCAGCTGCCGGGCGCCATGTATGCGGAGCGCCGCAGTGTGCGCACGCTCGTGTTCGCGAGCCTTGTGCTGTGGGGTGGCTGCGCAGCGCTCACGGGCGTCGTCACGAACATCCCGTCGCTCATGGCGATCCGGTTCGTGCTCGGCGTGGTCGAGGCGGCCGTGATGCCCGCCATGCTCATCTTCATCAGCACCTGGTTCACGAAGAAGGAGCGCTCGCGCGCCAACACGTTCCTGATTCTCGGCAATCCGGTCACGGTGCTGTGGATGTCGGTCGTCTCGGGCTATCTCGTGCATGCCTTCGGCTGGCGCCACATGTTCATCGCCGAAGGCGTGCCGGCTGTCGTGTGGGCCGTGTGCTGGTGGTTCCTCGTGCGCGACAAGCCCTCACAGGTCACCTGGCTCTCCGACGATGAAAAACGCGCGCTCGACGCCGCGATGCGCGCCGAGCAGGCTGCCATCAAGCCGGTGCGCAACTACGCCGAGGCGTTCCGCACGCCTGCCGTGATGCTGCTCTCGGCGCAGTACTTCTGCTGGAGCATCGGCGTGTACGGCTTCGTGCTGTGGCTGCCCTCGATCGTGAAGAATGGCTCGGCGCTCGGCATGGTCGAAACGGGCTGGCTCTCCGCCGTGCCGTATCTCGCGGCGACCATCGCGATGCTCGCCGCCTCGTGGGCCTCGGACAAGCTCGACAATCGCCGCGCCTTCGTGTGGCCGTTCCTGCTGGTCGGCGCGCTGGCCTTCGCGGGCTCCTACGCGCTCGGCTCGACGCACTTCTGGATCTCCTACGCGCTGCTCGTGGTGGCGGGCGCGGCGATGTACGCGCCGTATGGCCCGTTCTTCGCGATCGTGCCGGAACTGCTGCCGAAGAACGTGGCCGGCGGTGCGATGGCGCTGATCAACAGCATGGGCGCGCTCGGCTCGTTCGTCGGTTCCTATGTGGTCGGGTATCTGAATGGCGCGACGGGCTCGCCTGCGGCATCCTATGCGTTCATGAGCGTGGCGCTGCTCGTTGCGGTGGGCCTCACGCTCGCCGTCAAGCCGCAGCGCGACGCCGCCCGTGGTTATGCATCGCCGGCTCACGGAAAATAACCTCTCTTTTCTAGCGCACTTATGAAGCCGAAAATCGTTGTCTACAAAGCCTTGCCCGCCGATGTCGCCGACTATCTGCGCGAGCATGCCGAACTGATCGACGTCGATGCCGACCAGCCCGGCGCACTCGCCGCCGCGCTAAAAGACGCCGACGGCGCGATCGGCGCGAGCGTGAAGATCACACCGGCGATGCTGGACGGTTCGCGCGTGAAGGCGTTCTCCACGATCTCCGTGGGCTACGACCAGTTCGACGTCCACGATCTCACGAAGCGCGGCATCGTGCTCGCCCACACGCCCGACGTGCTGACCGAATCGACGGCCGACACCGTCTTCTCGCTCATCCTCGCGAGCGCGCGCCGCGTGGTCGAACTGGCCGACTGGGTCAAGGCGGGCCAATGGAAGGGCAGCATCGGCCCGGCGCAATTCGGCGTGGACGTGCAGGGCAAAACGCTCGGCATCGTGGGGCTCGGGCGCATCGGCGGCGCCGTGGCGCGCCGCGCGGCGCTCGGCTTCAACATGAAGGTGCTCTACACGAACCGCAGTCCGAACGAAGTGGCCGAACGCAACTACGGCGCGCGCCGTGTCGAACTCGACGAACTGCTCGCAAGCGCGGACTTCGTGTGTCTCCAGGTGCCGCTCACCGACGCCACGCGCCATCTGATCGGAGCAGAGCAGCTGAAAAAGATGAAGAAGAGCGCGATTCTCATCAACGCCTCGCGCGGCGCGACCGTCGACGAAAAGGCGCTGATCGCGGCGCTCGAAGCGGGCACGATCCACGGCGCGGGCCTCGACGTGTTCGAGCGCGAGCCGATCGATCCCGCGTCGCCGCTGCTGCGCATGCCGAACGTGGTGGCGCTGCCGCACATCGGCTCGGCCACGCATGAGACGCGTCATGCGATGGCGCGCTGCGCGGCGGAGAACCTCGTCGCGGCGCTCGCTGGCACGCTCGACGTGAACGTCGTCAACCGCGACGTGCTCGCGCGATGAGCATGGCTGCGGGCGGCGCGGATCGCGACGATCACGCGGAAACGGGCGCAACGGCCACGGCGCCGCGCCGCGCGACCATTAGCGACGTGGCGCGTGAAGCCGGCACCGGCAAGACCAGTATCTCGCGCTATCTGAACGGCGAGCTGGGCGTGCTTTCGCCCGACCTGCGCGCACGTATCGAGGCGGCGATCGAGCGGCTCGACTATCGCCCCAACCAGATGGCGCGCGGGCTCAAGCGCGGCCGCAACCGTCTGCTCGGCCTGCTGATCGCCGATCTCGCCAATCCCTATTCGGTGGAGATTCTGCAGGGCGTGGAGGAGGCGTGTCACGCGCTCGGCTACATGCCGCTCATCTGCCACGCGGCGAACGAAATCGATATGGAGCGGCGTTATCTCCAACTGCTCACCACGTATCGCGTGGAAGGCGTGATCGTCAACGCACTCGGCGTGCGTGAATCGATGTTGAAACCCGTGGGCAGCGGCGGCATTCCGGCCGTGCTGATCGACCGTACCGTCGACGGCCTGGATGCGGACATGGTCGGTCTCGACAACGCGGCGGCCGTGCGCCTCGGCGCGGAGCATCTGCTGGGGCGCGGCTACGACGACATCGTGTTCGTCGTGCAGCCGTTCGAGCAGGTGAGTTCGCGGCGCGAACGCGAAACGGCGTTTCGCGAGTCGATGCAGGCGACCAAGGGCGCGGCGCGCGGCCTCACGCATGTGCTCGATCTCCACGACGAAGCCGCCGTGCAAGCCGCGCTCGCGACGCTCGACACTCATGTTGCCCAAGCGCTCGCGCGCGGTGCGCGGTGCGCGTTGTTCGCGGCCAACGCGCCGGTGGCGCTGCGTCTCGCCTTGCATCTGAAGGCGGCGCTCGGCGCGCAGTGGCAGCAGCGCGTGGCGCTCCTTGCCATCGACGATCCGGAGTGGGCCGAGCTTGCCGGCATTACGACGATCCGCCAGCCGACGCGCGAGATCGGCTATCGCGCGGTGGAGTTTCTGCACGAGCGCATCGAGGGCGCGGCGCCCAGGGCACGCGCGGCGGCGTTCGAGGGCGAACTGGTGGTGAGGGCGTCGACGCTGGGGTGACGACAGCGCAATTGCGGGTCTCTCGCGCAGCCAGGGCTGCGCGCAGGCGCCGATATCTGCGATCATTCGGGCTGCGGCGCGCGTGCGTGCGTGCCGAACGTCATAAGGAAGCCCATGTCCGTAGCCCCGATCACGCTCGTCTGCCTCTCGCTCGCGACGCTGTTCGTCGCCGCCTTGCCCGTATCGCTCTATCGCCGTCTGCGCGTGCCGTTCGCGCTCGACTGGCGCGATACGATCACGGGCGTCGCCATCTTCGCGTTGTTCGCGACTGTGATCGAGCGCGCCATCAACGACTACATGCTGCACGGCAACGCCGCCGTCGCGCAGGTGCTTTCGAATCCCGTTTTCTTCGTGCTGTACGGCGCGCTCGCCGCGGGCGTGTGCGAGGAGGCCGGGCGCTATATCGCCATGCGGCTCATCGCGCGCCGCGGCGCACGCAAGCCGAGCGCCCCCACCGACGGCGCGGCGTTCGGCTACGGCATCGGCCATGCGGGTGCGGAGGCGTGGTTCGTCGGCGTGCTCGTGCAACTGCAGTGGATCGTGTTCGCGGTGCTCGCGAATCGCGGCGATCTCGACGAGCATCTGTCCAATCTCACGATGGACTCGGTTTTGCGCGTGCATCTGATTCTCGCAAGCCTTTCGCCGCTTTTCGCGGGCGTGTTCGCGCTCGAGCGCACGGCCGCGTTCGTGTTCCAGATTGCCTTGTCGGTGCTGATGTGGCGCGGCGTGCGCGCGGGATGGAAGGGCATTTTGCCGCTCGCGATCCTCGTGCACGCGCTCATCGACGTGCCTGCCGCGATGTACCAGGCGCAACTCGTGCCGCTCGTGGCCGTGGATGGTTTGTACGTGGTGGCGGCTGTGGTGGTCGCCGTCGTGCTTTTCAGGACGTGCCGCCAGCAGCGGCGCGTCGCACGCGCGGCGTGAGTGCGCGCGTCTCACTCTTTTTTGTGGCGTCAATGGAAGCCTATCTGTTTGAATGCGCGAGCCCCGATTTCGACGAGCTCGCCCGCGTGATCGCCGACATCTTTCCCGAGCAGACGCGCTTTGCCGAAGAGCCGAACGAGAACGGCGTGCCGCAGCTGGTCGTGCACTGGGTGGCGATGCGCTTCGGCTCGAAGGCGCGCCGCATGGCGCTCACGGTCGCCATCGCGCCCGCCGCGCTCGCACGCTATCGCGCATTGCCGCCGCGGCTGCGCGGTCGCAGCTTCGCGGTGTTGCGCGCCTACGCGGAGGCGACGATCGAATCGCTCGAGGAACAGCACGCGAAGGGCGAAGACGTGCCGCGCGAGGTGACGATCGCGCTGGACGAAGAATTTGCGTAAAGCGTGTGCTTGAAGCGCGTGTGCTTGAAGCGATGGGCGCAGCGCGCCCGGTCAGCGTTGCGCTGGGACTTAGTCGGCGAGCTTGTAGACCTTGGCGAAGCGTGCGGCCTGCACGACGCCATAGTCGCCGGGCGCGTACTGCATGACCCAGTCGCCGGCCACGCCGCTGAGCCGGTCGCCGCCGGCCGAACGCACGAGCGTGAACGGCTCGTCCATGCGCCTTGCGAGCACCACGACCTGGCGGTTGCGATACGCGCCTGAGTGGCCGTGGGCGAGGGTGTCGCTCGCCGGCAGGTACTTCGCATCGAATCGATCGCGCGAGACGACCCAGCGATCGCCGGTCGAACCGGTGATGATCGCGTCGCCCAGCGCATAGCGGTTCGGGCCTTCGAGGCTCATCAGCTCGCCGGCAAGGGCTGCGAACTCGACGCTCACGGTTTCGTCCTTGACGACGCGCTGTGCGGCGGGGTCGACACGCAGGTCGAGTTGGGTCAGTTCAATCATGGCGGCAGCAGCGGACCTGCTTCACAAAAAGCGGCTTTCAAAGTAGCGACGGCCGGGCGAAACTGCCCGGCCGTCGCGCGGTCCGCAAGGGTACCCTGGATCGGGCCGTCGCGCACGCATGGGCGCGCGGCCCGACTGGCGGGTGACTCCGTCTTACTGCGCGGCCGGCGTGCTGGCCGCTTCGGTGTCGCTGGCTGCGGCGCCTGCGGACGGCTTCGCACGGCCTTTGTGCTCCGGATGGCCCGGCTTGCCCGACGGGCCGTGCTCATTGCCGTGGCGGAAGGACTGATCGGCGAGCTTCTTCTGTTCCGGCGAGAGGCTGGTATAGAGCGGCTCGAACGCCGAGACGAGCTTCTGCATGTCGTCCGCGTGCGCCTGGGCGATCTGCGCGTACTGCTTCATGTCGTCGAGCGCGTTGCGCGAGCTTTCGCTCTCCGCACGCTGCTTGAAGAGATTCGCCATAGTCTCGCCGTTGCTGCGCATGACGTCGGCGAAGGTCTTCCATTGCGGCTCTTGCTCGGGCGTGATCTTGAGCTGCGTATGCAGCCACGTGATGCGCTCCTCGACACGCTGCTGATGCTGCGCGGCGCGCACGTCGGCGCTCGACGCGGCCGCGGCGGTTGCCGAAGCGGCCGGCGCAGCGCTTTGCGCGAACGCGCCGCTCATCGAGAGCGAGGCGGCAAGGATGACGAAAGCTTTCTTCATTGTGACTCCTTGAATCATTTCGTAGCGGGTAGCATGGCCAGAATGGCTGCAGCCGTTATTAGTACCACGTTCTCGCTTCGCCACGCCCCGGCTGCGACACTTGCTTACAAACGAAACGCGTGGAAATACCCGTCGCGCATGGCTTGCGCGCCGCGACCGCCGCCCGCCGCGCTCACCCGCGCGCGATAATGACGCCGTTCAGACTTCCCATCCAGACCGCCGCCCGATGAGACCTCCGCGCCTCGATCAACTCGACGACCTCGACCGCAGCCTCGTCGCGCTGCTGCAGGAAAACGCGCGCGAAAGCGTCGCGAATCTCGCACGGCGCCTGGGCGTCGCGCGCACCACGGTGCTTGCGCGCATCGAGCGTCTCGAACGCACACAGGTGATCGCCGGCTACGGCGTGCGCCTGGGCCAGGACGTGCTCGACGCGAGCCTGCAGGCGTGGGTCGGGCTCATCATCGCGCCGCGCCATGGGCCCGATGTGCAAAAGCGTCTCGGCAAGATGCCCGAAGTGCAGTTGCTGTGCGCGGTGAGCGGCGAGTACGACTACGTGGCGTGGCTGCGCGCCGATTCGCCCGACCGCCTCAACGATCTGCTTGACCAGATTGGCGGCATGCCCGGCGTGGAGCGCACGACCACGTCGATCGTGCTCGCGCGCAAGGTCGACCGCGGCTCGGTGACAGGCTGAATCGAGGACTGAACCGCGGGCCGAAATACGGGCCGAGCGACGAGGCACTCGCCATCGAAATGGAATGGTTTCGTCATTTCGACGAAACCGATCGTCATAATGACGAAAATCGCGGTCGAAACGCATCGTTTTGCGTCTATGAACCGTATTTGTCTCTCCCTAGACTGTGTTTGAGCGGGCGCTGCCCATCCCCAAGCATAGAAAACCAAAGGAGATGACACATGAAAGTTGCGATTGCAGGCGCCGGCCTGATCGGCCACACCATTGCCCACATGCTGCGCGAGAGCGGCGACTACGAAGTCGCGGCGTTCGACCGCGACGCGAAGGCGCTCGAGCCGCTCGCGGCGCAGGGCATCCCCACCGCACGTGTCGATTCCGGCGACGCCGCCGCGCTGCGCGGCGCGCTGGAAGGCTACGACGTGCTGATCAACGCGCTGCCGTATTACCTGGCGGTGAACGTCGCCTCGGCGGCGAAGGGCGCGGGCGTCCATTACTTCGACCTGACCGAGGACGTGCGCGCGACCCACGCGATCCGCGCGCTGGCCGAGGGCGCCGAGCATGTCTTCATGCCGCAGTGTGGTCTCGCGCCCGGCTTCATCGGCATTGCGGCGCATGCGCTCGCGAGCCGCTTCACCGAGATCCGCGACGTCAAGATGCGCGTAGGCGCGCTGCCGCAGTTCCCCACCAACGCGCTCAAGTACAACCTCACGTGGAGCGTGGACGGTCTCATCAACGAGTACTGCCAGCCGTGCGAAGCGATCCGTGAAGGCCGCACGCAGTGGGTGCAGCCGCTCGAAGGCCTCGAGCATTTCTCGCTCGACGGTGTGGAGTACGAGGCCTTCAATACCTCGGGCGGTCTGGGCACGCTCTGCGAGACGCTTTCGGGCAAGGTCGAATCGCTCGACTACAAGTCCGTGCGCTATCCGGGTCATCGCGCGCTCATGCAGTTCCTGCTCGAAGATCTGCGCCTGTCCAGCGACCGCGACACGCTCAAGTCCATCATGCGCCGCTCGGTGCCCGCTACGGAGCAGGACGTCGTGCTCATCTTCATGACCGTGACCGGCATGCGCGACGGCAAGCTCGTGCAGGAAGTGTTCACGCGCAAGATCTTCGCGAAGACGGTGTGCGGCGTGCCCATGAGCGCGATCCAGATCACCACCGCCGGCGCCATGTGCGCGGTGCTCGATCTGTTCCGCGAAAAGCGTCTGCCGCAAGCCGGGTTCGTGCGTCAGGAGCAGGTGTCGCTCCAGCAGTTCCTCGCGAACCGCTTTGGTCAGGTGTACGAAGGCGCGACGCTCGACAGCCGCGCGAAGGTGGCGGCCTGAAATCTCAGGTCGATGCCGTTGCCGACACGATGCGCTGTAGCAAGGCGTCGTAGTCGGCCGCGGCGGGCGCGCTGTTGTCGAAGAGCAGAAGGCCGTCGAGTTGCGCGCCCGACGGCATGAAGCGCCGCTGCCGGTATTCGTCCCAGTGAGCGAGCTTGTAGGCATCGATCGGATGGGCGCGCGCGACGATGCGCGCGTGCGCCGTTTCCTCGCTCGTATGCACCCACACCACGGTGAGCCCCACCTCCTGACCGACGCCGAGCCACGCGCGGTCGAACAGCTTGCGCTCGCGCACTTCGCGCGATAGCGGGCCGACCACGAGCGCGCTCACGCCAAGCTCCAGGTTTTCGCGCGCGGTGTCGATGAGCCCCCGGTACTCGGGTTCGCGAAAATGCTGCAGGAAGAGCGGGCTGTCGCGATCGTTCGGATCGTGCGTGAGCGCGCCCATCGCGGCGGCGCTATAGGTGCCGTAGAGCGTGTCCTTGTCCAGCAGGCAGAACGGCTCGCCGGTCTCGCGGGCGAGCGGGGCGAACAGGCGTTTGGCGAGCGACGTTTTGCCGGCGCCGGCGTGGCCGCAGAAGAACACCAGTTTCGTCACGGGCGGCGTGCCTCGCCGTGTTGTGTGCCGGCGTCTGCCGACGGGGCGTTTTTCGCGCCGGTTTGCCCGGGCTCGTGTCCGTTCAGGAATTTGCCGTTGGCGTCGAGCCACATCACGTTGATGATGCCAAAGCCGGGCGCAACGCCGATGCCGAGGATCCACGAGAAGTACCACATGGCCGTCGCCTCCTCTTTATGCCGGTTGCGAGCGCTGCCGCGCATTCTCCAAAGAATATAACAACGATGATCGATCCGGCGTCCGTACGGATATGATGGGCGCGAACCAGCAGCCAGAGGTCAGAAAAGGGGAAAGCGCCCATGCCGCCTTTGCCGTCGCGCAGGTCGATTGCGAGCCTCGCCGCCGCCTTCACGGTGGTTGCCGCGTTCGCACTCGGCGGCTGCGCCGAGGAGCAGCCGCAGCCCATGCCGTTCAAGCCCGTACCGGCCGAACGCATCCTGAAGCCGGGCTACACCGAGGCGGGCGAGGGCCTCGTGGCCGTGGACGTGCGCCGCGAGCGCACCCGCAACGTCATCGTCAAATTTCGCGACGCGCCCGTCTACCTCGACGGCGAGCGCGTGACCGACCTCATGGACGGCGAGCACGTCACGTTCTACCTCAAGCCGGGCGTGCACCGCATCGGCGTGACGACGCAGTTCGATCCCGTGATCGAGCTGCGCTTTCTCGTGGATCCGCGCTACACCAACCGCGCCAGCGTCACATTCGACAAGGATGACCGCATCGGCATCCGCCGCGTCGCGCAGTAGGTCCGCAGCAGGCCGGAAGACGGCCGCCGGCAGGCCGCCAGTTCGCCGCCGCCGTTACACGGCGGGCACGGGCAGTGCTCTCGAACGCCAGTCAGGCCCCGTCAGGCGGGCGCACGCACGCCGCGCGGGCACCCCGTCCAGACGCCGCCGGTCGACGGAACCCCTTAAACTTGGCAACCGGTGCAACTCGAAGCGGCGCGGGCGCGACCCGCCGCGCGGAAGAAAAGGAACATGCTAATCAACTGCGTCGCGTATCAAGGCGGCAAGAAACTGGCCGACGTCACCGTCGAAGCCATCAGCGACTATCTGGCGAAGCCCGAGTGTTTCGTCTGGGTCGCGCTCAAGGATCCCGACGCCGGCGAAATGGCGGCGATGAAGGAGGAGTTCGGGCTGCATGCGCTCGCGATCGAAGACGTGATGAACGGCAACCAGCGTCCGAAGATCGAGGAATACGGCGACACGCTCTTTTGCGTGCTCCACACGCTCGAACTCGACGACGACGGCGAAGTCGTCATAGGCCAGGTGAACGTATTCGCCGGCCCCAATTTCGTGCTCTCGGTGCGCCACCGCGCGCAGCAGGGTTTCACCGACGTTCGCGCGCGCTGCGAGCGCGAGCCCGAATTGCTGCGCGAAGGCTCCGGGTTCGTGCTCTACGCGCTCATGGACAGCGTGGTCGACCGCTACGCGCCGGTGCTCGAAACGCTCTCCGCCGAAATCGAGGAACTGGAGGACCGCATCTTCGACAAGCACGACCTCGCGGGCTCGCGGGCGATCATCGAGGATCTCTATTCGCTCAAGCGCCGTCTCGTGATCCTCGCGCATCACGTCACGCCGCTCGTCGATGCCGTCGGCAAGCTCGTGGGCGGCCGCATTCCGCAGATCTGCGTGGGCATGCAGGCGTACTACCGCGACGTGTCCGACCATCTCGTGCGCGTGTCCAACATGATCGACGCTCGCCGCGAAATGATCGTCACGGCCATCCAGGTGAACCTCGGCATGATCTCGCTCGCGGAGAACGAGGTGACCAAGCGGCTCGGTTCGTTCGCCGCGCTATTCGCCGTGCCGACGATGATCGCGGGTATCTACGGCATGAACTTCGAGCACATTCCCGAGCTACATTTCAGGTTTGGCTACCAGATCTGCCTCGCGGCCATGCTTGTGCTCGATATCTTCCTGTTTTTCCTGTTTCGTCGTATCAACTGGCTCTGAGGCGGGCTCTGACTCGGCTCTGACGCGGCTCTGAGGCGAGGCGGGCGTTGCTGCGCCGCCGCATTGCCGGCAGCGACGCCAATGACAGAGCGAAGTTGACATCGTTCAGCGCCTGCGCCGAGAATGGGCCGGCAGAAAACGTTTGCGCATAACCAGAAAGCAGGGCCCAGCCGGGCCCGACAAACCGGAGACTTCCAAAATGAACTCCCGCATTCGCCGCCGCATCCTCCTCGCCGCCAGCGCGCTCGCCACGACCGCCGTGACCGGCGCGTTGCCGCTCGCGGCCCGCGCACAGACGCCTCACAAGCCGAAGGTCGCGCTCGTCATGAAGTCGCTCGCCAACGAGTTCTTCCTCACCATGGAGACCGGCGCGAAGGACTATCAGAAGCACAACGCTGACCAGTTCGATCTCATCACCAACGGCATCAAGAACGAGACCGATACCGCCGCGCAAATCCAGATCGTCGAGCAAATGATCGTCTCGAAGGTCGACGCCATCGTGCTCGCGCCCGCCGACTCCAAGGCGCTCGTACCCGTCGTGAAGAAGGCGGTGGACGCGGGCATCATCGTCGTGAACATCGACAACAAGCTCGACGCCGACGTGCTCAAGTCCAAGGATCTGAACGTGCCGTTCGTCGGTCCGGATAACCGCAAAGGTGCCCGCCTCGTGGGCGACTATCTCGCCAAGCGCCTGAAGTCGGGCGACCAGGTGGGCATCGTCGAGGGCGTTTCCACGACGACCAACGCGCAGCAGCGCACCGCCGGCTTCAAGGACGCAATGGACGCCGTGGGCGCGAAGATCGTCTCGACGCAATCGGGCGAATGGGAGATCGACAAGGGCAACGCGGTCGCCTCCGCCATGCTCAATGAATACCCGGACATCAAGGCGCTCCTGTGCGGCAACGACAACATGGCGATCGGCGCCGTGTCGGCCGTGCGCGCGGCGGGCAAGCAGGGCAAGGTGTACGTGGTCGGCTACGACAACATCGGCGCCATCAAGCCCATGCTCAAGGACGGCCGCGTGCTCGCCACCGCCGACCAGTACGCGGCGAAACAGGCCGTGTTCGGCATCGACACGGCCCTGAAGGCGCTCAAGGAGCACAAGAAGCAGTCGGAGCTGTCGGGCATCGTCGAAACGCCCGTGGTGCTCGTCACGAAGTAAAGCGCTGCCGGCAGGCGCCACGGCGTGCTACGGCGGTATTTGCGTGCGCAACTCAATAAACGCTCAAGAATCTCGCCGCGCAGCCGTTATTTGTACCGGGATGACCGCATGGGCGGCCGTCTTCCGCTGTGTGGCGATTCGCTGCCCAGCGCGCCGTTCGCTGCACGCTCTACCGGAGCGTGCAGCGGCGGTGCGGACCCGCAGTATCCGGGCGGCGCGACTCACCGGTTGAACCCGGCGGCGCGGCTCGCGACTACAGGATCGTGATGGATGCAAATGTCCCCGACGTAGCGTCACCTGCGCCCGCCGTGCTTACGGTTACGGGCGTCGGGAAGACCTACGAGCAGCCGGTGCTCGCCGACGTCAGCCTCGCGCTGCACGCCGGCGAAGTGCTTGCGCTCACGGGGGAAAACGGCGCGGGCAAGAGCACGCTCTCGAAGATCGTGAGCGGCCTCACGGCGCCGAGTGCGGGCAGCATGACGCTGATGGGCCAGCCCTACGCCCCGGCGAGCCGCCGCGAAGCCGAAGCGCTCGGCGTGCGCATGGTCATGCAGGAGCTGAACCTGCTGCCCACGCTCACTGTTGCGGAGAACCTGTTTCTGGACCGCCTGCCGCAGTCGGGGCCGCTGCGCTTCGGCTGGATCGATCGCAAGCGGCTGCGTGACGACGCGCGGGCCGCGATGGCGCAGGTCGGGCTCGAGGCGATCGACCCCGACACGCCGGTCGGGGAGCTGGGTATCGGGCATCAGCAGCTCGTGGAGATCGCGCGCAACCTGATCGGCAGCGCCGCTAGTGCCGATGGTGCCGATGGCGGCGACATGCGCGTGCTGATCCTCGACGAGCCGACGGCCATGCTCACGGCCCGCGAGGTCGAGCTGCTGTTCGAGCAGATCGCGCGGCTCAAGGCGCGCGGCGTGGCGATCGTCTACATCTCGCACCGGCTCGAAGAACTCGAGCGCATCGCGCAGCGCGTCGCGGTACTGCGCGACGGCAAGCTCGTGCGCGTGGACGCCATGGCCAACCTCACGCCCGAGCGCATCGTCGCGCTGATGGTGGGGCGCGAGCTTGGCGAGCGCATCGATCTCGGGCAGCGGCGCATCGGCGCGCCGCTCCTGAAGGTGGACGGGCTCACGCGCGCGAAGGCCGTGCGCGACGTGTCGTTCGAAGTGCGCGCCGGCGAGATTTTCGGCGTTTCGGGGCTGATCGGCGCGGGCAGGACGGAGCTGATGCGGCTCATCTACGGCGCCGACCGCATGGAGCGCGGCACGGTGGCGCTGGCGCCCACGCCGGGCGCGGCGCCGCAGCCGGTGCAAATCGCCTCGCCCGCCGACGCGGTACGGCTCGGCATCGCGCTCATCACCGAGGACCGCAAGGGCGAAGGGCTGCTGCTGCCGCAGCCGCTCGCCGCGAACGTGACGCTCGGCAACGTGGGCGCGGTATCGCGCTATGGCGTGGTGGACGCGGCGCGCGAGAACACGCTGGCGCGCACGCAGATCGACGCACTGCGAATCCGCACGTCCGGACCCGCGCAGCCGGTGGGCGAACTGTCGGGCGGCAACCAGCAGAAGGTGGTGATCGGCCGCTGGCTCGCGCGCGACATCACGCAGTCGATGCGCGTCGTGCTGTTCGACGAGCCCACGCGCGGCATCGACGTCGGCGCGAAGTTCGACATCTACGCGCTGATGGGCGCGCTCGCTCGCGAAGGCCGGGCGCTCGTGGTGGTGTCGAGCGACCTGCGCGAGCTGATGCTGATCTGCGACCGCATCGGCGTGATGTCGGCGGGGAAGATGACGGCCATCTACGGTCGCGACGAGTGGAGTCAGGACAAGCTGCTGGCCGCCGCGTTCGCGGGGCTGCGCGCCGAGGATGCGCTGGTCGCGAACGCGTGCGATCTGCCGGAGATGGGCGATGTGCCGCCACACGTGGACACGCGAAAGCCGCAGGAACGAAACGACGACCCACGAGGGAGCGCTTCATGACGAACGATCCGTTGCGCGGGCAACCGTCACCGCAGGGTGACGATAGCGGTGGGCGAACCAGTTCGACCAAAATCGTGCCGGCCGCGGCGCCCGAGCCTGCGCCGCATGCGGTGCAGGCGAGCGGCAAGCCCGTGGGGACGCGCTTCGGCTTGTCGAACTACCTGGGCCTCGCGCTCGCGCTGATCGCGATGATCGTGTTGTTCTCGCTGCTGAGTTCACACTTCCTCACGTACGATACGTTCAGCACGATCGCTAACCAGATTCCCGATCTCGTGGTGATGGCCGTGGGCATGACCTTCGTGCTGATCATCGCGGGCATCGATCTTTCGGTGGGCTCGGTGCTCGCGCTCGGCGCTTCGGTGGTGAGCGTGGCGTCGCTCAAGTGGGGCTGGGGCGCGCTGCCGGCGGCGCTGCTCGGCCTCGTCGCCGCGGCGGCCACGGGCACGCTCACGGGCGCGGTGACGGTGGGCTGGCGCATCCCGTCGTTCATCGTCTCGCTCGGCGTGCTCGAAGCGGCGCGCGGGCTCGCGTACCAGATGACGAATTCGCGCACGGCGTATATCGGCGACGCGTTCGACTTTCTCTCGAATCCGATCGCATTCGGCATTTCGCCGGCGTTCCTGATCGCGGTGGCGGTGATGGTGATCGCGCAGCTCACGCTGACGCGCACGGTATTCGGACGATATCTGATTGGTATCGGCACCAACGAGGAAGCGGTGCGCCTGGCGGGCGTCGATCCGCGGCCGTACAAGGTGATCGTGTTTGCGCTGATGGGCGCGCTCTCGGGGCTCGCGGCGCTGTTTCAGATTTCGCGCCTCGAAGCCGCCGATCCGAACGCGGGCGTGGGGCTGGAGCTGCAGGTGATCGCGGCCGTGGTGATCGGCGGCACGAGCCTGATGGGCGGGCGCGGCTCGGTCATCAGCACGTTCTTCGGCGTGCTGATCATCTCGGTGCTGGCCGCGGGGCTCGCGCAGATCGGCGCGAACGAGCCCACCAAACGCATCATCACCGGCGCGGTGATCGTCGTGGCGGTCGTGCTCGACACGTACCGCAGCAGGCGAAGTCGTAGAGGCAGCAGGGCATAACAATTTTTCGAGGGCGCGGTCCGCAACGCAGCGCGGGCCGGCGGAAATGACCGGGAAAGCGACGCCAGACCAAACCAACAACGGGCGCGCAGAGAGCCGGCAGCAACAGGGCAGCAAAAAAGCAGGAGCAACATAAATATGGCGACGATCAAGGATGTGGCCGCCGTGGCGGGGGTATCTTTCACGACGGTGTCGCATGTGGTGAACAATTCGCGTCCGGTGTCGGCGGACGTGCGGGCCAAGGTCGAACGTGCGATCCGCGACCTGAACTACGTGCCGTCGGCGGTGGCGCGCTCGCTCAAGGCGCGTGCGACGGCGACCGTGGGTCTGCTCGTGCCGAACGGCACCAACCCGTATTTCGCGGAGCTTGCGCGCGGCGTCGAGGACGCCTGCGCGCGCAAGGGCTACTGCGTGTTCTTCTGCAACTCCGACGACGACCCGGCCAAGCAGCGCAGCTACCTGCGCGTGCTGCAGGAAAAACGCATCGACGGCCTCATCGTCGCCTCGGCCGGTGACGACGCCGTGCTGGCCTCGACGCTTGCCGATGCCCGCGAGCCGATCGTCGTCATCGACCGCAACATCGAGGGGCTCGACGCCGATCTCGTGCAGATCGACCACGAGCGCGGCGCCTGGCTCGCCACGCGGCATCTGCTCGAACTCGGGCACTCGCGCATTGGCTGCATCACCGGGCCGGTGACGACCGCGGTGAGCGCGATGCGCATGCACGGCTTCCTGCGCGCCATGTCCGAGCGGGGCGTCGAGATCGCGCCGGGAGCGATCGTCGAAAGCGACTTTTCCGGAGCGGGCGGATACCGCGCGGCGGCGCAACTGTTCGACAGCGTGCGGCCGACCGCGATCTTCGCCGGCAACGACATGATGGGCATCGGCGCCTTGCGCGCGGCCGCCGAGCGCGGCTTGCGCGTGCCGGGCGACTGCTCGATCATCGGCTTCGACGATATCGAACTCGGCAACTTCACCTGGCCCGCGCTCTCGACGGTCGGCCAGCCGGCGCGCGCGCTCGGCGACATGGCGGCGCTCACGCTGATCGAGCGCATCGCGAACGCGCGCGAGGAAGGCGCGAACGTGCGCGAAGAAGGTGCGAGGGTGCGGCGCCGCGTTATGCCGCCTACGCTCTTTCCTCGTGAATCGACGGGGCCCTGGGTCGGCGCGGAGGAATACGCGCCGCTTGCGGCCTGAGGCAGGGTGGCCGTACCGAAGGCGCAAGCCATCGAGGAGGCATCGTGACGACTGACGTAGCCAAGCCGATCGGCGCTCGCGTGGCCGTGGTCGGCAGTCTGAATATGGATCTCGTCGCGCGTGCGCCGCGCTTGCCGGCTCCGGGCGAGACGCTCGCCGGCAATGCGTTTGCGCAGGTGCCCGGCGGCAAGGGCGGCAACCAGGCGGTGGCCGCGGCGCGCCTGGGCGCCCGGGTGGCGATGGTCGGCCGGGTCGGCGCCGACAGCAACGGCGAGGTGTTGCGCGCGGGGCTGGTCGCAGAAGGTATCGACTGCGGCGCGCTCGAAACGTCGCCGGGCGCGCCGACCGGCGTGGCGCTGATCATCGTGGACGACGCGAGCCAGAACGCCATCGTCATCGTGGCGGGTAGCAACGGCGAGGTCACGCCCGAAACGATCGCGCGCCATGAGGCCGTGCTCGCGCAGGCCGACGTCGTGGTCTGCCAGCTCGAAACGCCCACCGACGCCGTGGCGGCCGCGCTGGCCGCCGCACGGCGCCTCGGCAAGATCACCATCCTCAATCCAGCGCCCGCTACGGGGCCGCTGCCCGCGCAGTGGCTCCCGCTCATCGACTATCTCGTGCCGAACGAACTGGAGGCCGCCGCGCTCACCGGCTTGCCCGCGAGCACGCCCGAAGAGGCGGCGCGCGCGGCATTGGCGCTGCGCGAGGCGGGCGCCTGCAACGTGCTCGTGACACTCGGTGCGCAGGGCGTATGCGTGCTGCTGGATGGCGCCGCGCCCGCCCATCTGCCCGCGCCACGCGTCAGTGCGGTGGACACGACGGCGGCCGGCGACACCTTCATCGGCGGCCTGGCCGCGCGTCTCGCCGCCGGTGCGCCTGCGCTCGAAGCGATCGCTTTCGCATTGCGTGCGGCGTCCGTTTCCGTCATGCGCGCGGGCGCTCAACCTTCCATTCCCACGCTCGCCGAACTCGCGGGCTGAGCGTATCCGCGCATCTTGCTGCCGTAAGCCATTGCTGGCCCGGCGCGGCTTATTCGCGCCGCGCATGAATGGATTCCGCTAATACTTCATACCATATACACATTTCAAGCCCGTGAAACCCTGTGCCGTAAACGTCTCTTAGAGGGACAACTCGATGTCGGGCGCCGGCCCGACCACACCACAAGCGTTGGGGGAGTCATGGGCAAGGGCATCAGTATCAAGGCGCGCATCGGCATCACAATGGGCTTTCTGGCGACGTTGATCGTCGCGATCAGTGCGGTCGGGTTGCTGGGTCTCACGCGTTCGAACGACGCGTATCGCGAGACCTTCACTGACCAGATGCCGAGTTCGCATGCGGTCAACCTCGCGGAGATCTACGCGGCGCGCGAGCGTCTCGCACTCGACCGGGCCGCCTTCGAACTGGGTACGTCCGACGCCGCCGCGACGATCGACCGCGCGCGTATGCTGCGCGGCGTGTCGGACGACTTCTGGAAGAAGTACATGGCCTTGCCGCACGACGGCGAGGAAGCGCGCCTCGCCCAGGAAGTCGCGGCCCGGCGCGATACCCTGCACCAGATCGCGGACCAGTTCATGACAACCGTCCAGTCGGGTGACCAGGCGAAGGTCGTGGCGGGCGCCAAGGCGCTCAAGGAAGCCTACGACGGGCTCTCGAAGGCCGACGCCGTGCTCGACAAGTTCCAGATGACGCAAGCGCAGCAGGGCTTCGACGACGCCCAGGCCGCGTTCTCGCAACTGCGCATCGCGTGCATCGCGGCGCTGCTCGTGGGCATCGGCGCGGCCGCCTATTCGTTCTTCTCGCTGCGCCGCGCCATCGCGGAGCCGCTCGGCGAAGCGCTCGGCGCTTTCCATGCGATCGCCGCCGGCGATCTGCGCCGGCCCGTGGTCGTGCGCCGCAACGACGAGATGGGCGAACTGCTGGGCGGTGTCGCGCAGATGCAGCGCAGCCTCACCGAAACGGTGCGCTCGGTGCGCTCGGGCACCGAATCGATTGCCACGGCCACGCGCGAGATCGCCGCGGGCAACCTCGACCTCTCGTCGCGTACCGAAGAGCAGGCTTCTGCACTTCAGGAAACCGCTTCGAGCATGGAGCAGCTCACGGGCACCGTGAAGCAGAACGCCGACAACGCCCGCCAGGCCAGCGCGCTCGCCGCCAACGCCTCGGAAATCGCCAACAAGGGCAGCTCGGTCGTCAATCAGGTGGTCGGCACGATGGGCGACATCAACGACAGCTCCGCGAAGATCGCCGACATCATCACGATCATCGAGGGCATCGCGTTCCAGACCAACATCCTCGCGCTCAATGCGGCCGTCGAAGCGGCACGCGCGGGCGAGGAAGGGCGCGGCTTCGCCGTGGTGGCGGGCGAGGTGCGCAGCCTCGCGCAACGTTCGTCGGCGGCAGCCAAGGAGATCAAGGGGCTCATCGACACCTCGGTCGAGCGCGTGCAGGCGGGTTCGGCGCTGGTCGACGAGGCGGGCCGCACCATGACCGAGATCATCGCCGCGGTGCAGCGCGTGACCGACATCATGGGCGAGATCGCGGCGGCTTCGCAGGAGCAGTCGGGCGGCATCGACCAGGTCGCGCGCGCGGTCACGCAGATGGACGAGGTGACCCAGCAGAACGCGGCGCTCGTCGAGGAGGCCGCCGCCGCGGCGCAGTCGCTCGAGGACCAGGCCGGACGCCTGCGCGAGGCCGTCGCGGTGTTCAATCTGGAAGACGCAGCGGGAGGGGCGGCGCAGGTGAAGCCCGCGCCGGCAGCCAGGGCGGCTTCCGTCTCCCGTGCTGTCACGCGCCCGGCATCGGCCGGCGGGGCTGCTGCGCCTGCTGCAAAGCGCGCACCGCGCCGCGCTCCGGCTCCCGCTCCCGCCGCCCAGCCGGCCGCACGGCCCACCGCAACCCCGAGCGTGCCCGTGAGCGCTGTGGCGTCGGGCGCGGGTTCGAACGGCGACTGGGAAACCTTCTGAAGTTCCTCTGATCAGCCGCGCGGGCCGTCCGCGCACGCGAGCCAGCCGCTGCGCCCCAGCGGCTTTTTTTTGCGCCTTTGACCCCGTTGTGCGGCCCCGCCGTGCGCCACACGAGCGCCGTTACGGTACATTGTCAGCCGTGTCATCTGCGCGGCCCGGTCGGCGCGCTACACTGCGGCGCCCAGCGGTGCCCGCGAGCGGCAAGGCGTCGTGCTGGACGGTTCAGCCCGCGCCGATGCCCGAGCGCGGTCCGTACGGGGTGGCGCCGCAAGGGGAAGGACCCGCGCCGCAGGGCAAGGGAGGGCGCACCGCGCCAGGCAGGACGGATTGCGCCGGCATCGAGCGCCGGCGCCGCATGACAGCACAAACAAGGAACCCGACATGACGCATGACGACCTCGTGCAACGCCTCGTGAATGCGCGCCGGCATCATCATCTGATCGAAGCGCTGGAACCCGAGCGCGTGCCGCCGGACGCGGCCACGGCCTATGCGATCCAGCAGGCGGTGCTCGCCGGGCTCGAGACGACCACGGGCGGCTGGAAGGTCGGCGCGCGCGCGCCGGGCGGCCCCGCCTCCGGCGCGCCGATCCCGGCGCCGCTCGTGCACGCCTCGCCGGCGCGCTTCGAGCGCCGCCACTTCTTCCGCGTGCTCGTGGAGCTGGAGATCGCCTTTCGTTTTTCGGAACCGATCGTCCCGCGTGCCGAAGCCTATGCGCGCGACGAGGTGCTCGCGCGCGTCGGCCAGATCCTGCCGGCCATCGAGATCGTCGATAGCCGTTTCGCGCAGTGGCCTAATGTCGCGCCGCTCGCCCAGCTCGCCGATGCGCAGAACAATGGCGCACTCGTGACCGGCCACGCGCTGCCCTACCCAGCGCTTGCCCGCGTGCTCGATTTCGTCGCACCGGAGCTCGAACTGACGTTCGACGGCGCCTCGCTCGTGCCGGAAGCGCCGGGCAACCCCGCTGGCGATCCGCGCGAACTGCTGGTCTGGTTCGTCAATCATTGCGCCGCAATGGGCATCACGATCGAGCCCGAATGGACCATTACGACCGGCACCTATGTCGGTGCGCACCGCATCGATACACCGGGTCTCCTGCACGGCCACATCGACGGGTTGGGGGAAGTCGAAGTCGAGTTCGTCTAGGTAGACCAGGGGCGCATCATGTAACTGTCGCCCCTGTCATATTTGCTCTCACGAACGGCCGCCGCGCGCATTGCGCGGCGGCTTTATTTTTTTGTGCGCGCTGTGTGGCTCATGGGTGTAAACCTGGCAACCTGTCACGCGCGTCATCTTCATCGCGCGCGTGCGTCGTTCGTGCGTTGTCCGCTCATTGTCCGATTGGAGCGGGAAAACCACTACCGCCGACAGGGCCGGCCAGCGTCGATTGGCATCCGCGCAAGAATGCGCGGCAGGTCACCGACGACGGCGAAATCGACGCGTAAAACGGGAAAAAAATCGCATTGACGCGTGCTCACAACATTTGCGTGGCAGTGCGCAACGAGAGCGCGCTTTGCGGGCTCGCGAACAAATCGTAACGAATGGGTGTGCACCGGCGCTGCACTGGTGCGTTTGATGAAGAGGCGCTGCGTATGCCGTAGCACCGGACAGGCCGGACGACGAGGCGAAAAGCCGGTCGAACACCAGGTAAAAAGCGGGTTGCTGCGAATGCCCGGCCAGACGGAATTGGCCAATACGCAGGCACAGCATTTGGGAAGGAGCGTGACCCCGGTCTGAAATTTGCACCAGTGCGGAAGATCATTGTAAGTCGTTGTCTGGCGCCCTCCAAGCGCTCAATAATGCTTAGCTTTCGAGGGCACATCCGGCGCGATTTAACGGTGCGAAAAATTTCAAAAGGGTTTAGGATGAATTTGAGCGATGTCGTTTCCGAATAGCGCGCCGCGCACGACATCGGTCGCAGATCTCGGCGAGGAGGTAGCATGGATATCTACAGCAGCTTCGCGACCCGCTTCGAAAAAACGCGAGAAGAAGAGTTCTCGCTCGAGGAGTATCTCGCGCTCTGCAAGGAAGATCCCAATGCGTACGCCACGGCTGGCGAACGTATGCTGACGGCAATCGGCGAACCCGAACAGATCGACACCCGCAACGATCCGCGTCTGTCGCGCATCTTTGCGAACAAGGTCATCAAGGTGTACCCCGCATTCCGCGAGTTCTATGGCATGGAAGACGTGATCGAGCAGGTCGTCGCGTACTTCCGCCATGCGGCGCAAGGACTCGAAGAGAAGAAGCAGATTCTCTATCTGCTCGGTCCGGTGGGCGGCGGCAAGTCCTCCATTGCCGAGCGTCTGAAGCAGCTCATGGAGCGCGTGCCGTTCTACTCGATCAAGGGCTCGCCCGTGAACGAATCTCCGCTCGGGCTGTTCGACTACGACGAAGACGGTCCGATACTCGAAGAGCAATACGGCATACCACGCCGTTACCTGCGGAGCATCTTGAGCCCGTGGGCCGTGAAGCGCCTGCACGAATACAACGGCGACATCCGCAAGTTCCGCGTGGTGCGCCGCTTCCCATCCATCCTGCGCCAGATCGGCATCGCGAAGACCGAACCTGGCGACGAAAACAATCAGGACATCTCGTCGCTCGTCGGCAAGGTGGACATCCGCAAGCTCGAGCAATACGCCCAGGACGACGCCGATGCATACAGCTACTCGGGCGGCCTGTGTCTCGCGAATCAGGGCCTGCTCGAATTCGTCGAAATGTTCAAGGCGCCGATCAAGGTGCTGCACCCGCTGCTCACGGCCACCCAGGAAGGTAACTTCAAGGGCACCGAAGGATTCGGGGCGATTCCGTTCAACGGCATCATCCTCGCGCACTCGAACGAGTCGGAGTGGAAGGCGTTCCGCAACAACCGCAACAACGAGGCACTGCTCGATCGTATCTTCGTGGTAAAGGTGCCGTACTGCCTGCGCTACTCGGAAGAGATGAAGATCTACGAGAAGCTGTTGCGCAATTCGTCGCTGGCCGAGGCCGTGTGCGCACCGGGCACGCTGAAGATGATGGCGCAGATGTCGGTGCTCACGCGCTTGCAGGAGCCGGAAAACTCGAGCCTCTTCTCGAAGATGCAGGTGTACGACGGCGAAAACCTCAAGGACACCGATCCAAAAGCGAAGTCGTACCAGGAGTATCGCGACTTCGCGGGCGTCGACGAAGGGATGAACGGGGTCTCCACGCGCTTCTCGTTCAAGATTCTCTCGCGCGTGTTCAACTTCGACTCGACCGAAGTGGCCGCGAATCCGGTGCACCTCATGTATGTGCTCGAACAGCAGATCGAGCGCGAGCAGTTCCCACCGGAAACCGAGCAGAAATATCTGTCGTTCGTGAAGGACGTGCTGGCCTCGCGTTACGCGGAGTTCATCGGCAAGGAGATCCAGACCGCTTACCTCGAGTCGTATTCCGAATACGGGCAGAACATCTTCGACCGCTATGTCACGTACGCCGACTTCTGGATTCAGGACCAGGAGTTCCGCGATCACGATACGGGCGAAAGCTTCGACCGCGCGGCGTTGAATGCCGAGCTCGAGAAGATCGAGAAGCCCGCGGGCATCAGCAACCCGAAGGACTTCCGCAACGAGATCGTGAACTTCGTGCTGCGCGCGCGTGCGGCCAATGCCGGCAAGAACCCGGCCTGGATCAGCTACGAGAAGCTGCGCGTGGTGATCGAAAAGAAAATGTTTTCGAACACGGAAGAACTTTTGCCGGTCATCTCGTTCAATGCGAAAGGATCGGCGGAAGAGCAGCGCAAGCACGAAGACTTCGTCAACCGCATGGTGGCGAAGGGCTATACGCCGAAGCAGGTCCGGTTGCTCTGCGACTGGTATCTGCGGGTGCGCAAGTCGTCGTGAACGAAGAGGCTTTACTGTCCGAGCGCGCTGCCGCAGGTTTGCGGCGGCGCAAAAGGACCCCCGGCGGGGCGCAGGCGGCGTGGCCATGAGCGGGTGAACGCGGCACGCACGATGGCAGACGCGGCAATGAACACTGCGCACCTCGCCCATTCGCAACTGGAGCGGGAGACTGAATGTGCTTCATCAAATCATCGACCGCAGGCTAGCCGGAAAGAACAAGAGTATTGCTAATCGCGAGCGTTTTTTGCGCCGCGTGAAGAACTATATTCGTCACGCCGTTTCGGAAGCGGTGCGTGACCGCAGCATCAAGGACATACAGAGCAACCAGAGCATCACCATTCCGCGCAAGGACATCGCGGAGCCGTCGTTCCGGCACGGCCCTGGCGGCAAGCGCGAAATGGTTCACCCAGGCAACGAGGACTACATTCGCGGCGACCGCATTCCGCGGCCACAGGGCGGTGGAGGCGGTGGCGGCAGCCAGGCGAGCAACGAGGGCGAAGGTCAGGATGACTTCGTGTTCGAACTCTCCCGCGAAGAATTCATGCAGTACTTCTTCGACGACCTCGAACTGCCGCGCCTCGTCAAAACCCATCTCATGGCCGTGCCTACGTGGAAGAGCATCCGCGCGGGCTGGGCTGCCGAAGGCACGCCGAACAACATCGACGTCGTGAGATCGCTGCGCAGTGCGCTCGGCCGGCGCATCGCGCTCGGTGCGCCGCTCGTCAACGAACTGCACGAGCTCGAGGAGCAGCTCGAAGCGCTCAAGGCCGACCCGGCCGACCGGCGTCAAGAGATCGCGTTGCTCGAAGAGCAGATTCATCACCTGCGCGGGCGCATCTGGCGCATTCCATTCATCGACCCGTTCGATCTGCGTTACGTGAATCGCGTGAAGCAGCCGCAACCGTCGAGCCAGGCCGTGATGTTCTGCCTCATGGACGTATCCGGCTCGATGGACGAGCAGCGCAAGGACTTGTCCAAGCGCTTCTTCATCCTCCTGTACCTGTTCCTCAAGCGCAATTACGAAAAGATCGAGGTGGTCTTCATTCGCCACCACACGCGCGCCGAGGAAGTGGACGAGGACACCTTCTTTCATTCCACCGAAAGCGGCGGCACGGTCGTGTCGAGTGCGCTGGAGCTGATGAAAAAAGTGATCGAGGACCGTTATTCGCCAAGCGACTGGAACATCTACGGCGCACAGGCTTCGGACGGCGACAATTGGACTGACGATTCACCCAAATGCCGCAAGATCCTCGCGGATGACATACTGACTCAGGTGCGCTATTTTGCGTATATTCAGGTGACGCCGGAGGAGCAGAACCTCTGGCTCGAATACGCGCAGCTCGCACTCACCGAACCGCATCTGGCGATGAAAAAAGTCGACACCGCGGCGGACATCTACCCGGTGTTCCGGGAGCTTTTCGAAAAGCAGGTGGAGCACTCATGACGACACGCCACCTGCACAATGAGGCGCGCGGCTACCAGCCGGAGCGCCGGAAGACGAGCGGCCACGAAAAAGGGCATCATGGCGAACACGGTGACGAGCGCAAGCGCGGCCACCACGAAGACGCCGAAGCGCCCGGACATGCCGCCGGGGCTGCTCGCCACAAGGAGCATGGGCTCGCCCAGCAAAGGGAAGTGCAAATGAACGTAGCCGACAAACGGCCGTTGCCGTGCCCCTCCGACTGGACCTTCGAACTCATCGAGGAGTACGACACACATATCTCGCATGTTGCAGAGCAATACGAACTGGACGTTTATCCGATCCAGCTCGAATTGATCAGCGCCGAGCAGATGATGGACGCCTATGCGTCCGTTGGCATGCCGGTGAACTATCGCCACTGGTCGTTCGGCAAGCACTTTCTCTCCACGGAAAAGAGCTATCGCCGCGGCCAGATGGGTCTCGCCTACGAGATCGTCATCAACTCCAACCCCTGCATCGCGTATCTCATGGAAGAGAACACCATGACGATGCAGGCGCTCGTGATCGCGCACGCCGCGTACGGGCACAACTCGTTCTTCAAGGGCAACTATCTGTTCCGTCTCTGGACGGACGCGCACGCCATCATCGACTACCTTGTCTACGCGAAGAATTACATCGCCGAATGCGAGGAGCGTTATGGTCTCGACCGCGTGGAAGAGCTGCTCGACTCGTGCCACGCGCTCATGAATTACGGCGTGGACCGCTACAAACGACCGCAAAAGCTGTCGCTCGAACGCGAGGCCGCATTGCGCCGGGAACGCGAGGCTTATCTGCAGTCCCAGGTCAATGAGCTGTGGCGCACGCTGCCCAAGCAGCAAATGCCCATTGCCGAGGAGATCGACGAGCGCTTTCCGCCGGAGCCGCAGGAAAACCTGCTGTATTTCGCCGAAAAGAACTCACCGCTGCTCGAACCGTGGGAGCGCGAAGTCATACGCATCGTGCGCAAGATCGGGCAGTACTTCTATCCGCAGCGGCAAACCCAGGTCATGAACGAAGGCTGGGCCACGTTCTGGCATTACACACTGCTCAACACGCTCTATACGCAGGGCAAGCTCGAAGACGGCTTCATGATGGAGTTCCTGCATTCGCACAGCAACGTGATCTATCAGCCGCCGGTGACGAAGCCGTATTACAGCGGCATCAATCCGTATGCGCTCGGCTTTTCGATGATGAGCGACATTCGCCGCATCTGCGAGAACCCTACGGAGGAGGACCGCAAGTGGTTCCCCGAGCTGGCCGGCAGTCCGTGGCTCAAGGCGCTGCACTACGCCATGCGCAACTTCAAGGATGAGAGCTTCGTGGCGCAATACCTCTCGCCGCATCTGATCCGCGAAATGCGGCTCTTCTCGGTGCTCGACGACGATATGCGCGACGCGCTCGAAGTCTCGGCCATCCACGACGAAAGCGGCTACCAGTACGTGCGCCAGGCGCTCTCGCGGCAGTACGACATGCATCACCGCGAGCCGAATATCCAGGTGTGGTCGGTCAACACGCGCGGCGATCGCAGCCTCACGCTGCGTCACTTCATGAGCGACAACCGTCACCTTACGGGCGACACCGACGAAGTGCTGCGCCACATGGCGCGCCTCTGGCAGTTCGACGTGTTCCTCGAAAGCGTGGACGAAAACGGCACGGTCCGAAAACGCTACGAATGCCGTTATATGCCGCCGCCGATTCGGGTATAGCCAACTCGCTGCGTGACGCGATTGAGCGCATAAGTCATGAGGCCAGCCTGCGGGCTGGCCTCTTTCATTGATGCGCGTGCAACGACATTGCAATCGGGCACGTACCGGAACGCCCACGCGCGCTAACATACTGCGCCAGTGAACCCGCAGCTAAAAAACACCGCACCGAGAGGCGGATTTCGAAAGGATGGCGTAATGGCGTTTGAACTGTTTCGCGGCGTGCGGCCGCTGTCTCGCACGTCTGCATTGCGCGATGCGCTCGCCGGCGTGCAGCTTGCCTCGATGAACGTGCCGCAACTGCTTGGCTACGCGCGCATCGCGGGCATGCCTGCCGTAACCGGTCTGTACACGGGCTTTCTGCCGCTCGTTGCGTTCGCGCTCTTCGGCGCGTCGCGTCATCTCGTGGTCGCCGCCGATTCCGCCACGGCCACCATTTTCGCGAGCCGTCTCACGACCATGGCGGCGCCTTCGAGCGCCGAGTATGTCGCGCTCGCGGGCATGACCGCCTTGCTCACGGCCGTGATGTTGTTGATCGCACGCCTGTTTCGTCTCGGCTTTCTCGCGGACTTTCTCTCGCGCACCGTCCTCGCAGGTTTTCTCACGGGTGTGGGCGTGCAGGTGGGCGTGGCGATGCTCGGCGACATGCTTGGCATTACTGTGAACTCACGCCGCACGGTCCTGCAGATGAAGCAGATCGTCACGCAACTGGGCATGATTCACTGGCCGACGCTTGCCATCGCCGTGGTCGTCGTAGCGGCGATCCTGGTCTTCAAGACGTTCCGGCCGCGCTGGCCGGTGCCGCTCGTCGCCGTGGCGGGGAGCATCGCCGCGAGCGCCATGCTGAACTTCGCGGGCCATGGCATTTCGGTGATCGGGCCGGTGCAGGGCGGCTTGCCGCGCCTGAGCTTTCCCGCGGTGGGCTGGTTCCAGATGATCGATCTGCTGCAGGTGGCGGCGTCGTGCTTCGTCATCATCGTCGCGCAGAGCGCCGCCACGAGCCGCGCGTTTGCCGAGCGCTATGGCGAGCGCACCGACGAGGACACTAATCTCCTCGGCCTCGCGGCGGCCAATGCGGCGGCTTCGATGAGCGGCGCTTTCGTCGTGAACGGCAGCCTCACGCAGACCGCCATGGCCGACCAGGCCGGCGCGCGCAGCCAGTTCGCGCAGCTCGTGTTTGCAGGCGTCGTACTCGTGGTGCTGTTGTTCTTCAGCCGCTTGCTGCAATACCTGCCGCATTGCGTGCTGGCCGCGATCGTCTTCACGATTGCCGTGGGTCTCGTCAACATTCGCCAGCTGATCGATATTCGCCGCGAAAGTCCCGGCGAATTCAGGCTTGCGGTGACGACGGCGCTCGCCGTCGTCGTGATCGGCGTGGAGAACGGCATCCTCATCGCAATTGGCCTGTCGTTGCTGCGCCACGTGCGCCATAGCTACCGGCCGCACACCATGGTGCTCGTACCGAACGAGGAGGGGCACTGGCTGCCCGAACCCGCGCAAGCGGGCCAGCTCACGGCGCCGGGGCTGATCGTCTATCGGTTCGGTGCCGACCTGTTCTATGCGAACGACCACTTGTTCGTCGACGAACTGCGCGCGCTGATCGATGGGGCGCCGTCGCCCGTGCATTGCGTGGTCGTCGATGCGGGGGCGATTACCGATCTCGACTATTCCGCGGGGCGCGCCGTGATCGACCTTTGCTCGGAACTCGCGGAGCGCGGCGTAAAGGTGATTTTCGGGCGTGTTAACCGCTATCTGCTTTCAGACATGGATCGGCATGGCATCACGGACGTGGTGGGCCGTGCGAACCTCTTCCCGACCCTGCACGAAGCGCTCGCGGCGGTGCGTCCCGAGCTGGAGTCGCGCTCGGATGCGTGACGCTCGTGTAGCCATGCTACAAGCCAGAAAGCCATGTAGTGCGAAAAACATGTGAAGCAGCTACATAAAAACGTCCAGAGAAACCCCGATTGCCCGCTGGAATTCGCCGCTGCTATTGTGCGCCTCAAGCGCTGTGGAAGCGCTTCCACTCCAACCCGATCCGGCTGCCCAGAACACATGTGCCGGTGATTCCCGCGCAGGAGGCTTCGTGACTCAGGACACCGCATTGCCGCATTCCGCCGCCGCAGTTGCCGACGATCCGTTCACTCCGCCTGCCAGCTCCGCACTGTGGCGCAGCGACTTCCTCCTCGGCGCGGCCACGGCTTCGTATCAGATCGAAGGCGCGATCCACGAGGACGGCCGCCTGCCGTCGATCTGGGACACCTTCAGCGCCACGCCGGGCAAGGTACTCGCGGGCGACACGGGCGCCGTGGCCTGCGACCACTATCACCGCTGGGAGGCCGATCTCGACCTGCTCGAAAGCCTGAACTTCGAGGCCTATCGCTTTTCGATCGCGTGGCCGCGTGTGATGGACGAGGCGGGGCGGCCCAATGCCAAAGGCATCGCCTTCTACAAGCGTTTGCTGGAGCGCCTGCGGGAGAAGGGCGTGCGCACCTTCGCCACGCTCTACCACTGGGACCTGCCGCAGCACCTGGAAGATCGCGGCGGCTGGCTCAATCGCGACACCGCATACCGCTTCGCCGACTACGCGGACCTCATGAGCCGCGAACTGTCCGGCCTCGTCGACGCATGGATGACGCTCAACGAGCCGTGGTGCTCGGCGTACCTCGGCTACGGCAACGGCCATCATGCGCCGGGCCTCGCGAACGGCCGCTACGCCACCCAGGCCATGCATCATCTGCTGCTCGGCCACGGCCTCGCCACCGGCGTGTTGCGCGCGAACGATCCGGGCTCGACCAAGGGCATCGTGGCCAACGTGGGGCGCGGCACGCCCGACTCCTCGTCGCCGGAAGATGTGCGCGCCGCGCGCCGCTTCGAGGTGCAGCACAACGCGTGGATTCTCGACCCGCTGCTCAAGGGCGCGTATCCCGACGAACTCTTCGAGCTGTGGCCGGGCACCGAGCCGCTCGTGCTCGAAGGCGACATGAAGACGATCTCGGCGCCGCTCGATTTTCTCGGCATCAACTACTATTTCCGCACCAACGTGAAGAGCGACGGTGCGCACGGCTTCGTCGACGTGCCGCTGAAGGACGTCGAGCGCACGCAGATGGGTTGGGAGGTTCACCCCGACGGTCTGCGCGACCTGCTGATCGGTTTCGGCCGCACCTACGAGAACCTGCCGCCGATCTATATCACCGAGAACGGCATGGCTTCGGACGACCGCGTGAGCGACGGCGAGGTGAACGACACGCAGCGCATCTCGTTCCTCAAACGGCATCTCGCCGCTGTGGACGCCGCGATCAAGGCCGGAGTGGACGTGCGCGGCTATTTCGTCTGGTCGCTGCTCGACAACTTCGAATGGGCGTTCGGCTATGAGCGGCGCTTTGGCGTCGTGCATGTCGATTACGACACGCAGGTTCGCACGCCGAAGCGCAGTGCGGAACTCATCGCGCATTTCATCGCGCAGCGGCGCGCGCTCGACGGCGCTTGACGGCACTTCGGGGGCGCTTGACAGGGTTACCGAGCAAGGGCAACAACTAGCGTGACAACCACGGCAGGGCATGCGACGCTCGGGCATGCCGTACGATGCGCCGTGGTCGCAAAACTTCCAACCCAAAAGCTTTTGCAGACCAACCCGGAGCAACCGGAGCCCTGCATGGGCCCGACGCCGGTGCCGAAGGCACTGACGCCAGGCGACAGCTGAAGCGCCAGCTCCGGATCGACAGGAGACGCAATGAAGCACAACGTACCCGTTCTGCGCGGCATCGTCGCCGCTCTCGCGCTGGCCGGCGCGCTCGCGGCCCACGCCGCGGAGCCGCTCAAGGCCAACGTGATTCACTGGTGGACGTCGGGCGGCGAGTCGGCCGCGATCAAGCAGTTTGCGCTTGCCTACGATCAGGCGGGTGGGAAGTGGGTCGACAACGCGATCGCCGGCGGCGATCAGGCGCGTGCAACGGCAATCAACCGCATCGTGGGCGGGGATCCGCCCACCGCAGCGCAGTTCAATACGTCCAAGCAGTTTCACGATCTCATCGACCAGGGACTCCTGAACAATGTCGATGCGGTCGCAACGAAGGAGAACTGGAGCGGCATCTTCCCTGAGTCGATTCTCACGGCGATCAAGGTCAAAGGGCACTACTATGCCGCGCCCGTGAACATCCACATGCAGGACTGGTTCTTCTATTCGAAGCCTGCGTTCGCCAAGGCCGGGATCAAGAGCGAACCGCAGAATTTCGACGAACTCTTCGCCGATCTCGACAAGCTCAAGGCGGCCGGCGTGATTCCGCTCGCGCTGGGCGGCCAGGCATGGCAGGAGAAGATCACCTTCGACGCCATCTTCGCCGACATGGACCGCGATCTCTACATGAAGGTCTACCGCGACCGCGATGCGAACGCCGTGAATTCGCCTGCGTTCCGCAACGTGCTCACGACCTTCAAGCGGTTGCATAATTACGTGGATCCGGGCTCGCCGGGCCGCAACTGGAACGACGCCACGGCGCTCGTGATTTCCGGCAAGGCGGGCATGCAGATCATGGGCGACTGGGCCAAGGGCGAGTTCTCGGCCGCGAACCAGGTGGCGGGCAAGGATTTCGGATGCTTCCCCGGTTTCCCGAAGTCGCCGTACATGATCGCAGGCGACGTGTTCGTGTTCCCGAAGACCGACAATCCCGAGCAGGTCAAGGCGCAGCAACTGCTCGCCACGGTGATGACGTCGCCTGCCGCGCAGGTCGCGTTCAACCAGAAGAAGGGCTCGATTCCGATTCGCCCGGACGTGGACACCTCGGGCTTCGATATCTGCGCGAAGGAGGGCATGGCGATCATGAAGGACAAGTCGCGGCAACTGCCGAATCCGGAAATGCTGATTCCGCCTGATGTCCAGGGCGCGCTCCAGGACGTCATCACGAACTTCTGGAACAAGAACCAGTCGGCCGAAGACGCGCAGAAGGCCTTCGCCACGGCAATCCAGAGCTGAGCGCAGCCATGTACGCCGCCAAGCTGCACCCGGCCAAACGCCAGGCGGGGCAAGCGCGCAGCGCGCGCCCCGCGCGGCGGCGGCTCTCGCTCGCCGCCTGGATCGCGCTCGCGCCGATGGCGGCGACGGTCCTGTTCGCGTATCTCGGCACCATGCTGTGGACGGCGCGCGTCTCGCTCAGCTTCTCGCGCTCGCTGCCCACCAACACCTTCGCGGGCGTGACGCAGTACGTGCGGCTCTTCCAGAACGACCGCTGGATCCTGTCGCTGCAGAATCTCGTGATCTACGGCGCGTGCTTCATCGCGGCGTGCCTCGTGATCGGGCTGCTGCTCGCAATCTTCATCGATCAGCGCGTCGTGGCGGAAGGCGCGCTGCGCACGGTGTTTCTCTATCCCTATGCGATGTCGTTCGTCGCAACGGGCCTCGTCTGGCAGTGGATCCTCAACCCCGAACTCGGCGTGCAGGCCGTGCTGCGGCACATGGGATTCGAGCACGCGCGCTTTGACTGGATCGTCACGCAGCGCTTTGCGATCTACACGCTCGTGATCGCCACCGTGTGGCAGGCCTCGGGCCTCGTGATGGCGCTCATGCTCGCGGGCCTGCGCGGCATCGACGACGAAATATGGAAGGCCACGCGCCTCGACGGCATTCCGCGCTGGCGCGTGTACGCGAGCATCGTCGTACCGATGCTCAAGACCTCGCTTTCCACGGCATTCGTGCTGCTCTTCGTGATGGTCGTGAAGCTCTACGACGCCGTGGTTGCGATGACCCAGGGCGGCCCCGGCACGGCGAGCGAGGTGCCCGCGAAATTCATCATGGATTACCTGTTCAATCGCGCGAACATCGGGCTCGCTTCGGCAGCGTCGATCGTGCTGCTCGCCACCGTGCTCGCGATTCTTGCGCCATTCTTCTACGCGCGCAGCCGCGCGGCGCTCAAGGGAGACCGGGCATGAGCACGCCTTTGGCCGATTCGCTGCGCCCTGCGCCCGCTCGGGCGCGTGCGGCACAAAAGCGGCGCAAGCCGCGCAGCCGCTTCACGCCCGCGCGGCTCGGCGTGTATGCGTTTCTGTTCACG
Organism: Paraburkholderia nodosa DSM 21604; assembly: GCF_000519185.1. Lineage (GTDB taxonomy): Bacteria > Pseudomonadota > Gammaproteobacteria > Burkholderiales > Burkholderiaceae > Paraburkholderia > Paraburkholderia nodosa. The sequence goes on from NZ_JAFA01000039.1 coordinate 52,682, forward strand.
GCGGCGCTGTTCTTCCTGCTGCCGCTCTATGTGATGCTGGTGACTTCGGTCAAGCCGATGACCGAGATCCGCCTCGGCCATCTGCTCGCGCTGCCGGTGCATCTCACGCTCGCGCCGTGGCGCGACGCGTGGGCCTCCGCGTGCACGGGCCTCGACTGCGGCGGCATTCGCGTGGGCTTCTGGAACTCGGTGCGCATCGTCGTGCCGAGCACGGTCATCTCCATTGCCGTGGGCGCCGTGAATGGCTACGCGCTGTCGTTCTGGCGGCCGCGCGGGGCGGGCGTGCTGTTCGGCATTCTGCTCGCGGGCGCCTTCATTCCCGTGCAGGTGATGGTGTACCCGCTCGTGCGCGTGCTGGCCTTTGTGCATCTGTTCAGCTCGCTGCCTGGCATCGTCGTGATACACACGATCTTCGGCATGCCGGTCATGACGCTCCTGTTCCGCAACTACTATGCGTCGTTGCCGGAGGAGCTGTTCAAGGCCGCGCGCATCGACGGCGGCGGGTTCTGGCGCATCTTCGTGCAGCTCATGCTGCCGATGTCGGTGCCGATCATTGTCGTGGCGATCATCATGCAGGTCACCGGCATCTGGAACGACTACATTCTCGGCCTCGTGTTCGCGGGCACGAAAAACCTGCCGATGACGGTGCAGCTGAACAACATCATCAACACGACGACCGGCGAGCGTGTCTATAACGTCAACATGGCCGCGACGATCCTCACGTCGGCCGTGCCGCTCGCGATCTACTTCATTTCGGGGCGCTGGTTCGTGCGCGGCATCGCCTCGGGCGCGGTGAAAGGCTAGGAGCAGGGCATGGGCAATCTCACGAACGTTTCCGTACGCAATCTGCGCATCGACCTCGGCGCGAACACGGTGATCGACGAACTCGATCTCGATGTGCGCGCAGGCGAGTTCGTCGTACTGCTCGGCCCTTCGGGCTGCGGCAAATCCACCTTGCTGCACAGCATCGCGGGCCTCGTCGACGTGACCGACGGCAGCATCGAAATCGGCGGCGAGGACATGACATGGGCCGACCCGAAGGATCGGGGCGTGGCGCTCGTGTTCCAGTCGTACGCGCTCTATCCGACCATGAACGTGGAGCGCAATCTCTCGTTCGCACTGCGTATCAATGGCACGCCGAAGGCGGAGATCGACCGCCGCGTGAAGCGCGCCGCCGACATGCTGCAGCTCGGGCCGCTGCTATCGCGCAAACCCGCGCAGCTCTCGGGCGGCCAGCGCCAGCGCGTGGCGATCGGGCGCGCACTCGTGCGCGAGGCGGACGTGTTCCTGTTCGACGAGCCGCTCTCGAATCTCGACGCCAAGCTGCGCACCGAATTGCGCCGTGAGCTCAAGCAGCTGCACCAGCAACTGGGCGCGACGATGATCTACGTGACGCACGACCAGGTCGAGGCGATGACGCTCGCCACGCGCATGGCGGTGATGAAGGGCGGGGCGATCCAGCAGTTCGGCACGCCGGCCGAAGTCTACGCGCGCCCCGAGAACCTGTTCGTCGCGACCTTCCTCGGCGCGCCGCCGATGAACCTGCTGCGCGGCAGGCTCGAAGCCGACGAAGGCCGGCTGCGCTTTCGCGGGCCCGGCCTCGACGTGGATGTTTCGGCATACGCGTTCAAGGGCACGCCGGATCCGACGCGCCCCTGCGTGCTCGGCGTGCGCCCGGAAGACGTGCGCGCAGGCGGTGCAGTGCGCCCGCGCGAGGCGGCGTGGGAAGGGCGCTTGACGCTCGTGGAGCCCATGGGCAATCATCGTGTCCTGTGGATCGAGCATGAGGGCGGGCAGATCGCGTCGATCGATCAGGACAAGACGCCGCTGGCGAGTGGTGCGGCGATGCCGTTCTCCATCGACAGTGCGCATGTTTCGCTGTTCGACGAAGAAACCGGCGCACGAATTTGATGCACACAACCGACAAAGACAGAGAGACCAGGAACGTGGCGACCCTGAAAGACGTGGCGGCGCTGGCCGGCGTGGGCCTTTCGACGGCTTCGCGGGCGATATCGGGCAACGGTCCGGTGTCGGCGGAGGCGGCCGCGCGCGTGCAGGCTGCGATCGAGCAGCTCAATTTCCGGCCTTCATCCATCGGCCGGGCGATGGCCACGAAGTCGCTCGGCATCATCGGTATCTTCGTGCCGACGTTTTTCGGCTCGTACTACGGCACTATCCTGAAGGAGACGGACACGCAGCTGCGCGCCGTGCGGCGCCACGTGGTGGTGGCCACCGGTTGCGGCGAAGCCTCGCCGCGCGAGCAGGCCATCGAAGCCGTGCGCTTCCTGATTGGCCGCGATTGCGACGGCGTGGTCGTCATCAGCCACGATCTGTACGACGACGACCTGCAGATGCTGCACGCCATGCACCCGCGTATGGCCTTCCTGAACCGCTCATTCGATCAGTTACCCGAAGCATCGTTTTGCGCCGATCACTTTCACGGCGGCGAGATGGCTGCCCGCACACTCATCGAGCACGGCCATCGCGAGCTTGCGGTGATCGGCGGGCCGTCCACGTCATCGGACAATGCGGCGCGTCTGCATGGATTTTTCGCCGAGCTGGCGCGTCACGGCATCGAACGCCGGACCGTGCCGCATATCGTCTCGGACTTCTCGCCCGAAGGCGGCTATGTGGCGGCCGGGGCGCTTCTCGAACGCAAACATCGCTTCACCGGGCTGTTCTGCGCGAACGACACGATGGCCATGAGTGCGCTCGCGCGCCTGCAGCAGGCAGGATTGCGCGTGCCCCACGACGTTTCGGTCATCGGCTACGACGACGATTATTCGGCGGCCTACATGGCGCCGGCGCTGACCTCGGTACACATTCCCACCGCGGAGCTCACGCGCAATGCAGTGCGCTGGCTCATCAACCAGTGCTACGGCACGCAGTGGCCGATCGAGCGCACGTTCCCTGTGAGCGTGACGATGCGCGATTCGGTGGTGCGGGCGAAGTAACGCGCGCGTGGCGTGCATCGAGCAACCGTGGTGGAGGCGATGGTGAGGGTGGGGAGCGGCCCCCGCGAGGCGGCAAGTCGCGTAAAATCGAACGCATCCCAATGCCCACGTTTTCCATTCATGCCCGCGCAAGACCCGGCTGGTACGGTCAAGAAAGAAGAAGGCGTCGCTGTCATCGACCGCGCGTGTGCCATCCTGTTCGCGTTTCGACCCGGAGACAGCGCGCTCACGCTCGCCGAACTCGCGGCGCGCACTGGCCTCTATAAAAGCACGTTGCTGCGGCTGGCCGGCGCGCTGATTCAGCATCGCCTGCTGCTGCGCCTCGACGACGGCCGCTACCAGCTCGGCCCCGCCACGTTCGCGCTGGGCGCGCTCTATCAGCGCAGCCTCAACATAGGCGACATTCTGCTGCCGCTGATGCGTGATCTGGCCGCCGCGAGCGGGGAGAGCGTTTCGTTCTACGTGCGGGACAACGCGGTGCGCGTGTGCCTGCATCGCGTCGATTCCCATCACGTGGTGCGCCACCATGTGCGCGAGGGCGACGTGCTGCCGCTCGAAAGCGGATCAGGCGGGCGCGCGCTGCTGGCATTCGGCGGCGAGCCGGGCAAGCTGTTCGAGAACATTCGCCGCGACTTCTATTGCATCTCGATCGGTGAGCGAGACCGCGAGACCGCGGGCGTTTCCATGCCCGTGTTCGGCGTTCACGATACCTTGCGCGGCGTGCTCACGCTCGCGGGGCCGAGTTCGCGCATCGACGGGGCGTTCGTCGAGCGCCATCTCGACGCGCTGTTCGATTGCGCGATACGTGCTACCGACGCGCTCGGCGGCGACTCGCGCGCGCTGCGCGCCGCCCAACGTGCGCACGCTGAGCGCGCACGCCAGGACGCCTGAAGCCACGTGCGGCTAGCGAGAACCCTGCAGGCGCAAGGCGCCGTTTGTACGCGTTCGCTTTCACGTCGCGTTGGTCAGGACTGCTCCAGATGTCGCTCCGGTGCGCCCGTATACGCATACGGAATCTGGCGCGGCATGGGCCCCTTGTTCCGCTCGCCGCGCCCGCGCTGCTCCCACGCATGCGCGAGGATGCCCACCGCGCGCGAGAGGCAGAACACGCCGCGCGCCAGTTCGGGCGCAAAGCCCAGTTCGGCGTAGATAACGGCTGTTACGCCGTCGATGTTCATCGGCACGGGCCGATCCTTGCGCTTTTTCAGCAAGGCTTCGATGCCGCGCGCAATCGCGGCATAGCGGCCCTTGATCGTGCCGGACGCCACACGTGCATCGACGAGCGCGAGCAGCCGTCCGGCGCGCGGATCGACCGGATGAAAGCGATGGCCGAAGCCCGGTAGATACTTGCCGTGTACGGCGATGAATTCGTCCACGCCGGCTTCGACCGCGGCTTCGAATGAGGCGCCCGCCACGACGCGCGCGGCGATGTCGGCATAGAGTTCGACCGCCTGCTGGCCGGCGCCGCCGTGCACGTCGTCGAGTGCGTTGAGCGCCGAGGCCATTGCGCCGTTGATCGGCAAGCCGCAGCTCGTGGCCATGCGCGAGATCGCGATCGAAGGCGCGTGTGGCCCGTGATCGACCGAGGCCACGAGCGCCGCTTCGAGCAGCGTGGCCTCTTCGTCGCCGGGCAGCTCGCCGCGCAGCATCAGCCAGATCATCTGCGGGAAACTCACGTTGCCGATCAGCTCCTGGATCGGATAGCCCCGCACCTTGATGGAGCCTGGATGGATGTCGATGATCGAGGTGCTCCAGTAGTCGGCGCAAAGGGCGGCGAGATCGGGCGTGGTTGTGTTCGTCGTCGGCATGGTCAGATCACTCCGTCATGGTGGAGGGCGTCGATTTGGGCGGCTTCGTAGCCGAGTTGTGCGAGCGTTTCGCGCGTGTGGGCGCCGAGCGTCGGGGCAGGAGTTGAGGGCGCGGCGTCGGCATCGGCGAGCCGCAGGCCCGCGCGCGTCACGCGTTGCGCGGCTTCGCCCTGTGCCGGTTCGAACTCGCGGATGAAGCGCCGTTCGGCGAGATGCGGATGCGCGAGGATTTCGGGCACCGAGAGCACGCGGCCCACGGGCACGCCGCGCTCGAGCAGGCGCGTTTCCCAATTGGCCGCGCTGTCTGCGGCGAGCGCGGTTTCGATCTCGGCCTTGAGCGCTTCGCGATACTGCTTGCGCGAATGGCGCGCGCAAAAGCGCTCGTCGCGCGGCAGGTCGGGGCGGCCGATCACCTCGCACAGGCTTTCGAACTGGCGCGTTTCGTTTGCGGCGATATTGAGCAGGCCCGCGCCGGTGCGGAAGGTGCCCGAGGGTGCGGCCGTGAAATTCTCGTTGCCCATCGGTGCGGGCTCGACCCCGGCGTTCAGATAATTCGACACGACCCAGCCCATGGTCGCGAGCGTGGCTTCGAGCATCGAAACGTCGAGGCGCCGCCCGCGGCCGCTCGTGCGCGCGTCGACGAGCGCCGCGCAGATGCCGAACGCAGCGGTGAGGCCGCCCACCGTATCGGAGACGGGATAGCCCACGCGCAGCGGCGCGCTGTGCGCGTCCCCCGTCACGCTCATCACGCCGGACATGCCCTGAATGATCTGGTCGTACGCAGGGCGGCGCGACAACTCGCCTTCGTCGCCGAAACCGGAGATGGCACAGTAGACCAGCGCCGGATTCACTTTGGATAACTGATCGTAGCCGAGTTCGAGGCGGTCCATCACGCCGGGCCGGAAGTTCTCGACGAGCACGTCGGCGTGGCGCACCAGATCGAGCAAGATGGCTTTGCCGCGCGGGTCTTTCAGGTTCAGCGTGATCGAGCGCTTGCCCGCATTCACGGCCACGAACGACGCGCCCATATTGCGCGCCGCGGCGTCCTTGTCGGCCCCGAGGCGCCGCGCAAGGTCGCCGCCTTCAGGATGCTCGACCTTGGTGACTTCGGCGCCGAAGAGCGCGAGTTGATAGGCGCAGAACGGACCCGCGAGCACATTCGACAGATCCAGGACGCGCACGCCGGCTAACGGGAGCATGGTTACCGCCTCGTATTGAAAAAATTAGTGGGAGATGTCGTCGAGCGCGCGATTCTTCGTGCGCGGCCCAAAGATGCCGATGGCCGCCATCACCACGATCATCGCGCCAGTGATGAGTGCGAAAACGCCTGGCACACCGAAGTGGCGCAGCGCGAACGCGATCATGAAGCCCGAGAACATCGCGGAGAGGCGCGACATCGAATAAACGAAACCCACTGCCGTGGCGCGCATGCGAGTGGGGAACAGTTCGACCTGGTACGCGTGATAGCCGACCGAGAGCAGCGTGCCGCCAAGCGTGATGAGTACACCGAGGAACATGAGCATCGCGGCCGACGTCTGCATGGCGAACAGCGTGCCGCAGACAGCGATCGCGAGCGCGGAGAGCACGACGAGCGTCTTGCGCTCGATGCGGTCGGCAATCGCCATGCCGAGCAGCGGACCGAACGGATTCGACGCAGCGATCACGAACGAGTAGAGCAGGCTGTGCGTGACTGTGACGCCCTTGGAAACGAGCAGCGTCGGCACCCACGAGGCGAAGCCATAGAAGCCAATGGCCTGAAACAGATTGAACACGAGCAGCGTGATCGTGCGGCGGCGGTAAGGCGGCTGCCAGATTTCGGCGAAGCGAGCCTTGGCAAGCGTTTGTGCGCTGGGCGATTCCTCGGCAGGCACGGGCAGCAAACGCCCGTGCTGCGCCTCGATCTTCGCTTCGAGCTTCGCGAGAATGCGCGCGGCTTCCTCGGTGCGGCCGCGCTGGGCAAGCCAGCGCGCGCTCTCGGGCACGCGGCGGCGGATCGCCCAGGCAATGAGCGCGCCGAACGCGCCGAACATCACGACCCAGCGCCAGCCGTCGAAGCCGAGTGGCGCGCGCGGCACGAACCACCACGCGAGCAACGCGACAGCCGGCACGGCCGTGTACTGCACCAGGTGCACGAACGCGAACGCGCGGCCGCGCATGTGCTTGGGCACGAGTTCGCTCACGTAGGTGTCGATGGTGACGAGTTCGACCCCGACGCCAATGCCCGCGATGAGGCGCCACAGGTTGATGCCGGGCGCGCTCGTCTGAAGCGCCATGATGCAGGTCGCCACCGAATACCAAAGCAGTGACGCGGTGAACAGGGTGCGGCGCCCATAGCGGTCGGCGAGGCCGGTCAGGCAGAACGTGCCGATGAAGAGCCCAGCGAACGATGCCGCCACGAATGCGCCGAGACCCGAGAAGCCGAAGAACGAAGCCGTGGTGGTCGAGTAAAGGCCGCTTTTCACGAGGCCCGGCCCGACATAGGCCGTGAAGAACAGATCGTAGAACTCGAACCAGCCGCCCAACGAAAGCAGGAGCACGAGCGTCCAGATGGCTCGCGTGGCCGGCAGGCGGTCGATGCGCGCGTTGATCTCTGCCGCACTGGCGGGCGCGGCGGCGTGGTCCCGGAGCGACGCACGCGTCGCTCCGATTGGCAAGCTGGACATCGGACTCTCCTGAACGCTTCGTTTGCGTGTTAGTTCTATCTGCCAGAACGTCGTTCTAAAAATATGGCTCGATGATACTGCGAGGCGCTGAGCCAACCGACCAGGGGTTTTACTGAGTGGGACGCGCACGGAGGGGGTGGCGTGCGCGTTACATAGGGCCTCATCCTAGTCAGGTCGACCGGCGGTATGCGGTCGCTGTGCCGCGTCGTTCGCCGTTCGTGAGCGGCCTGTTGGGCATGCCGTGTGCTACAAGCCCGTCGTTTTATACGGATGCTCAGTCAGGAGACGTCTTGAAGAAGAAAGTCTTTTCCGGAGCCGTTCCTGCCACGCTCGCCTTGTCGCTCTGCGCCGCTATCGCGCTCTCAGGCTGTGCGCATCCGGAGAGCGGGGGGCACACACAGGCGCAATCGAATGTGCCATCGCCGCTCACCGATCTCGACAACGGCGAGGGAACCGCCGCCGCGAGCGCGCCGCAGCCAGCCGTCGATCCGCAGGCGCTCGACGCGCTCAATGCCATGGGCGCTTATCTGCGCACGTTGCGCAAGTTCGAGGTCAACGCGGACATGTCGACCGACGTCGTGCTCGACAACGGCCAGAACGCGGCTCTGCTGCGCCATACGGTGCTCAAGGTCAAGCGGCCCGACCGGCTGCGCGCCGACATCACGGGTAACGGCAACGTGCGCGGACTGATCTATGACGGCCGCGAGTTGATGACCTTCAACGAAAAGAAAGGCTATTACACGCGCAATGACGCGCCACCGACGCTCGATGGCTTTGTGCGCGAACTCGCGAATAGCTGGCGTATCGAAGCGCCGCTCGCGGAGCTTTTCTACTGGGGCAACGACAAGGACGACAACGCGGCGATCACGACGGCGCAGGTGCTCGGCGTCGAGAAAGTCGATACGCGCTGGTGCACGCATTACGCGTTTCAGCAGCGTGGCGCCGACTGGGAAATGTGGATCGAGCAGGGACGGCGGCCGCTGCCGTGCCATTTGGTCGTTACCGACACGACCCAGGCCTCGAGGCCGCGCCATGAAGTGACGTACCACTGGAATCGGGCGCCGTCGTTCGTCGCTTCGACATTCGCGTTGCATCCGAAACCCGGTGCGAAGCGAATCGAACTGGAGCCGGCTGCCGCGCGGCCTTCGTTCGAGGAGGCTCAGTGAACGAGCGGCGCAAGCAATCGGTCCCGAGGATGCGGGCTATCGGGACCGGGGTGCCAACGGGCGGGAAGACTTGCCAGGTGGTGCCGCCCGTGGATTTATTTTATTTAACATAAGATAAATTATCGCAGTTTATCGATGTTCGCAAACATCGATAAACATCACATCTCGACAATCACCTTCAACGCCTGCGTGCTGGCCGCCTGCGAAAACGTCTCATACGCCTTGGGCATGTCGTCGAACGCAAACCGATGCGTGATCAGCCGGTTCGGATCGATCCGTCCGGCGCGCACGGTCTTGAGCAACATGGGCGTGCTCACCGTGTCGACGAGACGCGTCGTGATCGCGACGTTGCGGTCCCAGAGCTTGTCGAGGAAAAGCGACGCCGGCACGCCGTGCACGCCGATGTTCGCAATCACGCCGCCCGGCGCCACGATCTGCTGGCACAGTTCGAACGTCGCAGGCACGCCAACGGCCTCCATCGCGCAATCCACACCTACGCCATCCGTGAGCTTCATCACCGCATCCACGGCATCGCCCCCGCGCGGATCGATGCACGCCGTCGCGCCGAATTTCTTCGCGCATTCCAGACGATTGGGGTCCATATCGATCATGATGATCTGCGCGGGTGAATAAAACTGCGCGGTCAGGAGCGCGGCCAGCCCGATCGGCCCGGAGCCGACAATGGCCACCGTGCTGCCGGGTTCGACCTTGCCGTTGAGCACGCCGCATTCGAAGCCCGTCGGCAAGATATCCGAGAGCATCACGAGCGCGGCCTCGTCGAGGCCGTCGGGAATCCGGTACAGGCTCGTTTGCGCGTGCGGGGTACGCACGTATTCGGCCTGCGTGCCGTCGATGCGATTACCGAGAATCCAGCCGCCCGTCTTGCAGTGCGAATACATGCCGCGCCGGCAGTACTCGCATTGTCCGCAACTCGAGATGCACGAGACGAGCACGTGATCACCGACTTTCAGCGTCGAGACGCCACTGCCGATTTCGTGAACGACGCCCACGCCTTCGTGGCCGAGAATGCGGCCCGGCTCGCAACTCGGCACGTCGCCCTTGAGAATGTGGAGATCGGTGCCGCAGATCGTCGTCTTCGAGATCTTGACGACGGCGTCGCCGGGTCCTTGCAAGGCGGGCATTGGCCGCGTTTCGAGTGCGAACTTGCCCGGACCGTTGTAGACCAGTGCTTTCATGGTTCCTCCATCGACAACCGGAAATGGGCCGGCTCGCCGGGCGCCCTCCTTTCAGTCAGCGCGCGCGCGGCGAGTCCGTCTCCCTCTGCAAGGTTTGCATATTTCGATACACGGTGAGCCGCCGTGAACGGATTCGAAATAGCGACGACGTCGCCCTTGCATTCATGATCGTAGTCCAATGTCCGATGGCTACGAAGTGATGGCGTGGAGGTTCATGCGTTAAGCATGACTTTCTTGTGCTCGCTCAACCGCTAGAACAGATGCCGGATGCCGACCTGAACACCGAATTCGCTCTGACCCGGTCCCGGCGTCAGGAACGAACCCGTCGTAATGCTGGCGCCCGCCATCTTGAACTGGGCGGTGCCGTAGTTCTTCAATTCGGAAACCGTGCCGTAAAGCCGCGTGCCCTTCGAGAGATCGTAGTTGACGATCGCCCCATACTGCAGGGCGTCGTTGCCGAGATGCGTGCTGTCCTTGGTGTAGGCAGCGCCGGCGCCCACGCTGAAGAACGGCGTGAAGCGGTAGTCGGCCGAAAGCGAATACGTGCTGTGCCAGTCGCCCGCCGTATTGCCGACCGGCCCGACCGTCGGATCGTATTTGCCCGCCGGGTTGCTGAGCGCATTGCCCGTGGTCGCGGAAATGACGTCGTTGGCGCGGAAATAGCCGACGTAGATGCGCCCCCACCCGTAGTCCAGATTGCCGCCCGCCATGAATTCCTGCACACGGTTGGACGCTATCGCATTCGCCGCATTCAAATAGGCAAGCGCGAGATAAACCGGGCCCTGGGTGGTCTGCACCCCGGCCTGATACACGGCGTTGCCCGCGAGCGTGCCCGGCTGGCCGCCCACCGAATAATGCAGCTCGACCTGGGTCCCCACGAACTTGGGCGAGATCCACGCAATGTCGTTGTCGACGCGCGCCAGCCAGTTCGCGAAATTGTTGTAGCCCGAGGCGTAGGTCGCCGCGCTGAAGGCGTCCATATTGCCGCTCCAGGCGAACATCGGCGTGTTCTGCCGGCCGAAGCGCACCTCGCCGAAGCCACCGCCCACACCGACCCACGCCTGGCGATCGAAGAACCGATAGCTGTTCTGCAGCTTGCCCGTACCCGGATCGAAGCCGCTCTCCAGCGCGAAGTTCACGCGGTATCCGCCGCCTATGTCCTCCGTGCCGCGCAAGCCCCAACGGCTCGTCATCAAGCCGTTATTGCCGAGCACGGCGAGCGACGTGGTCTTGCCGTCGACTTTCGTGTTCTGGTAGCCGGCGAACACGTCCAGCACGCCATAGAGCGTCACCGACGATTGCGCCATTGCCGGCGTACTGGCGATGACAGCCGCAGTGGCCACCGACAAGCTAAGGAATCCTCTATTTAACGGCATCGTCACTTTCCCCTGTTGTTGACTTCTTGATAGTTCGGCGCTGAGGTGAAGGTTTCAGCGCGCGCGGTCGGTCGCAAGCATGCGCTTGACCACGAGTGCAAGCGGCACGGTGAAGCAAAAGTGCGACATGAAACCGCCGATGATGACGACTGGGTCGTAGTAATTCGGATGGTTGTCGGATGCGATGCTGATCGCCACATGCATGACGATCCAGGCCAGGATCGCGTAAAAGAGCGCGACGAACGTGGCCTCGTAACCACGGCGGCGGAAATACGGCCAGACCGCGGCGAACAGCACGCCCCACGCAATGGCGAAGAAGAAATGAATGGCAGTCCCGAGGAAATACGCCCAGATGCCGAGCGAGTCCTGTACGCCTTTGCCGAACACGAGGCCGGTCGCGTTGCGGGGAATGCCCGCAAGCGGCATGAGATGCTGGGCGCCGACCCAGATGAGCGCCTCGTAAATCCAGATGATCACCGCGCCCGTCAAGCCGCCGGCTATGCCGGCGCGCAAGATAGCGCCGAGCGTCGGCTTGCCGTCGATTGCCGTTTTCGTCCCTTGATACCCGCCCTCACCTACGCTTGCATTGCCGCTCATCGCCGTCTCCTCCTGTCGTACTGCACGAAATGTTTTTCGCCAAGATAGAAACGGGGCTAACGGAAAACTACATCGGGTTAACGGCAGGCAAGAGGCGTTCCGTGGGCAAGAAAGCGCGCGCAAGGCACGTCCGTGGCTCGCGATGAGCCGCGCGGCGCCAAGCTGGACAAGGCTTGGCGCGATTCATCGGTGCACGGTGGGGGGCTGGCAGACCGGCTTGCAGACCCGGTCGCCGATAAGAGAAATCGATACGGCGGAAACGACTTCGCAACGCCAGGTCTGCAAACGCGCTCCATCTGCCGCCACTCACCTACCCTCTTTTATCCGCAGCAGGAGGCGCAGCAGCACAGGCAGCACCAGCAGCACGAGCGGCATCTGCACGATCAAGCCCGAGATGATTGCGACGGCGAGCGGTTGCTGCATTGCGGAACCCTGGCCGAGCGCGAAGGCAAGCGGCAGCAGCGCGAGAATGGCTGCGATGGTCGTCATCGCGATGGGCCGCAGGCGATTGCGGCCCGCGGCCTGCAACGCCTCCTCGAGCGGCACGCCCTCGTCGCGTACGAGCCCCTGGAACTCGGAAACGTAGAAGATCGCGACCTCCGTCACAATGCCGACGATCATCGTCATGCCCATCATCGCGGAGATGTTGAGCTCGATCCCCGTCACCCACAGTCCGATGAAAACGGCGCCGGTGGCGAGCAGCGGCATCGCCATCACCGCGAGCGCCACGCGAAAGCGCTCGTAGAGGAATAGCAGCAGGCCGAACACCAGCGCCACGGCCGCGCCGAACACCGCGAGCAGCCCCTTGAAGGCGATCTGCTGTTGCTGGTACAAGCCGCCAAGTTCGTAGTAGACGCCCGTCGGCAGGAGCGCGGGATCGGCAAGCGCGCGCTGCACGTCGGCGATCGTCGAGCCGAGGTCGCGCCCATCGATGCGCGCCGTCACCGCCACCATGCGCTTGAGGTTGTCGCGACTGATCTCGGGTTGCCCGCTCACGTGCACCGGGTCGGCAACGCGTGAAAGCGCGAACACGTGCCCATCCGGTGCGCGCAACGGCAGGCGCGCGAGTTCGGTGTCCGTCATTTGCAGCGCGCCTTGCGCACGCACGCGCACGCCGACCGTCTTCGGGCCGTTCTGGAACTGCGTGGCCACGTTGCCGTCCAGCAGGTCCGAGACCTGTTGCGCGATTGCCTGCGGGTCCATGCCCTCGGCAGCCGCGGCGTCGGGGCGTATGCGCAGATCGATGGCGTCGCCGGCAGGATTGATGCCGTCGTTCACATCGACGATGCCGCTGATCTTGCCGATGCGTGCGGCCACACGTTGGGCGGTTGTCTCGAGCACATGCGGGTCGTCCGAGTAGATCTTGATCTGCACAGGCTGTGGAACCGCCGTGAGGTCGCCGATCAGATCCTCCATCAACTGCGCAAGCTCGACGCTCACACCAGGCACTTTCGTTTCGATCTGCGAACGGATTTCCTCCATCACCGTGTCGATCGGTTCGCGGTTACCCGACTTCAGGCGCACAAAGAAGTCCCCTTTGTTCGGCTCGTTCAGGTCACCGCCAAGTCCAGCGCCGGTGCGGCGTGAATACGTCGCCACATTCGGGTTCGCGCGAATGATCGCTTCGATTTGTTGCATCAGACGATCGGTTTCCGTGATCGACGTGCCCGGCTGCGTGTGATAGTCGAGCACGAAACCGCCCTCGTCCATCGACGGCATGAAGCCGCTTCCGACCCGCGTGAACGCGAGCGCCGAAAGCAGCGCAAGCGGAACGACGAGCGCGAGTACCCACACGGGCCGCGCGCTCACGCGCGAGACGAGCCGCGCATAGGTGCGGTTGAGCCATGCGGCGAAGCGCGTTTCGCGATGCTCCTCGGCATCTTTCGCCGTGAGCCAGCGGTCGCAGAGAATCGGGATCGCGAGCCACGTGACGAGGAACGATATAAAGAGTGCGCTCGCCATCGTCACGGAAAGCGCCTTGAAGAACGCGCCCGTTACGCCCGAGAGAAACGCCAGCGGCACGAAGATGATGAGCGTTGCCGCGGAAGAGCCGGCGAGCGGCCGCGTGAATTCGAGCGCCGCGCTCATCACGCGGCCATGAAACGCATGCGCGCCGGCTTCGCGCATACGCCGCGCGATGTGCTCGATCATCACGATGGCATCGTCGATCACGAGGCCCACCGCCGCCGCCATCCCGCCGAGCGTCATGATGTTGAAGCCCATGCCGAACACGTCGAGCAGCAGAATGGTCGCGGCCATCACGATGGGCACGAGCGCCACCGCGATGAGCGTGATCTTCGTGTTGCGCAGAAATACGAAAAGCGTGAGCGCTGCGAGCACCACGCCGATCATGATGGCATCGCGCACGCTGGTGGCCGAGGCGATCACGAGCTCGCTCTGGTCATACCAGTTCGAGAGCGTCACGCCGTGCGGCATCTGCGGGCCAAAGTCCTTCAGGCGTGCGCGTATCGCCTGCGCCATCGCCACACTGTTCGCGCCGGGCTGCTGGTAGACGTTGATCAGCACCGCGTCCTGACCGTCGGCGGTCACGCGGATCCATTGCGGCACGGTCCCCTGGGCAACGGTGGCCACATCGCGCAGGCGGATCTGCGTCGCGCCCGCGGAAGAGACGACCACGTTTTTCAGCGTATCGAGCCCGCTGAAAGCCGAATTCGCCACGACGAGATAGAGCTTGTCGTGGTCCTCGATGCGCCCGGTGGCCATCAGCACGTTGCCCGCGCCGATCGCGCGCGAGACATCGGCGACCGAAAGCTTGTACGTCGCGAGGCGCGCGGGATCGACGGCGACTTCGAGCTCGTTGCGCGCCCCACCCGTCACGTCCACGCGCGCCACGCCCGCAACGGAGGAAAGCAGCGGACGCAACTGGAACTGGGCGAGGTCGTAGAGCTGCGAGAGCGACAGGCGCGACGACGTCAGGCTGTACGCGAGTACCGGAAACACCGTGGGGTCCATCCGGCGCACCTGCATGGTGGTGCCGGGCGGCAGCGTCGCGAGGATCTCGGCGATGGCCGACTGCGCCTGCAACGTGGCTTGCGCCATGTCCGTGCCCCAGTCGAAATTCAGGGAGATTTCCGCCGCGCCCCGGCTCGTGCGGGATTCCACGTCGCGCACGTTCGGCACCCGCCGCAACGCTTCTTCCACCGGCATGGTGACGAGCGTCGCCATCTGTTCGGCCGGACGGTCGCCCGCGTCGAGCGAAATCACGGCGCGCGGAAAGGAAACGTTCGGAAAGAGCGAGATCGGCAGACGCAACGCGGTGAGCGCACCGGCAAGCGCAGCAAGCGCGATCACGAACAGCAGCGAACGTCGATGGCGCTGCATCCACTGGCTAAACGTCATCGCGCGCCGCCTTGCGCCACGCGCACGGCCATGCCGTCTTCGAGTTCGTAGTTGCCGACGACGACGAGCGGCAGCGAGGCGTCGAGCGCGCCATCCACGCCGTACGTATCGCCATGCTCGACTTTCACCTTCACGTCGACGCGGTGCGCCTTGTTGTTCGGCGCGATTTGAAACACATAGCTGCCCTTCGCGTCCTGGAGTACCGAGGCGCGCGGCACGTTCCACCACGTGCCGGTCTGCGTGTCGATGTCGGCCCGCACGCGCGTTCCTGGCAGGAAGGCGGCCCCCGCGAGCGGCACGCTCGCACTCACGTTCACGAGCTGGCTCTGCGCGTCGATGGCTGCGCCGACGAGCACGATGCGCCCCTGCGCACGCTGCGACCCGAGCGAAGCGGACAGCGGGCGCAGCACGACACGATCTCCGGCGCGCAGCGCGAGCGCATCGGCGGGCTCGACGCCCAGCGAAATGTTCGCGGCATTGCCCGCTGCACCGTTGGATGCCACGAGTTGGGCGAGCGCCGTGCCCGCCTGGATCCGGTCGCCCGGTACCGCGGCAAGCTGCGCGATGACGCCGGCCACCGGTGCCGTGATCGTTTTCGAACCCGGTGCAATACCCGTCGCTTGTTGCGCAGCGAGCGCCTGCTGTGCGTCGTCAAGCGCTTTTTGCGCCGCGGCGAGCTGCGATTGCGTGGCGAGACCGTCGTGAAAGAGCGAGCCGGTGCGCGCGAGTTCGCCGCGTGCGAGCGTCGCTGCGCTTTGTGCCTGCGTATAGGCGATCACGGCGTTCGGATCGGCTTGCACAACGAAGAGCGCGGCGCCCTGCGCGACGGTCTGGCCGGGCTGGACGAGCACGCGCATGACGCGTGCGAGATACGGCAGGCTGATGGTCGTTGCGTTCGAAGCCGCAGACGCGACCGCGCCATACGCGACGACGGTTTGGGCGACCGGCTGGCGCACCACGTGCACGACGTGCACGGCGGCGGATGGCGCAGGCGTGCTGCCCGAGGAGCCGGCGTCATCGGCGCGCGCTGCATGCGGTGCGAAAAGCGTTGCACCAGCGACGAGTGTGGCCGCCGCGCCGAGTGCGTAGACGGTGACACGCGTGCGCGTGCCGGAAAGAAAGCGGTGCTCAGTCATGGAGATCAACGTGCAACGATGGTATTGGAGGGCGCGCTTTCAGCAGTGGCGCCTCGCGCGGGCGGAGTCTGATCAGGATCGGGAATCGCGCTGCCGAGCAGCGCCTGGAGGCCAATGCGCTGCTCCGCTAGCGCTTCGCGCGCGGTGGCGGCATCGATGTGGCGCGCGAGCGCTGCGCTTTGCGCGTCGACGTACTGGCCGAGCACGATGTTGCGCGCCGCGTAGGCGTCGTGCGCCTGCGCGGCGGCACGCTCGAGCCCTGGCAGCGCAGCGTCATCCTGATCGAGTTGATGCGCGGCGATCGCGCTGTCGGCACGCAGGTGGGCGATATCGGCGTAAGCCGCGTTCAGGCGTGTCTGGTATTCGTCAGCGAGACGCTGTCGCGTGGCCTGCTCGATGGCGATATTGCCGCGATTGCGGTTGAAGACCGGCAGCGTGAGGTTGATCGCGAAACCGCTCGTGTAGATTTCCGAAGTGTCGCGCTGGCGCGTAAAGCCCACCGAAAGACTGGGGAACTGGTTGAGGATCGCGGCGCGGTACTTCTGCTCCTGCGCCTCGTAGCCTGCCTGCAGCGCGATCAGATCGGGACGGCGCTGCGCCAGCTTCGCAACGGCGGCGTCGAGCGTGACATCGGGCAGCGGCGTGACTGCCGTGTCGCCTGTCAGTGCGAGCGTCGTGTCGGGCGCGAGGCCGAGCAAAGCATTGAGGTCATGGTGCGTCTGCTCGCGCGCATGCTGCATGTCGGTGTATTGCTTGCGGGCGTCTTCGTATGCGGTGAGCGACGCGGTGACGCTGTCCGCCGTGACGTTGTGCTCGCTTGCCGCGTGTGCGGTGCGCTCATAACGCATGCGGGCGAGCGCCGTCTGCTGCTCGAGCAGCGGCAACACCTCATCCTGAAAGCGCGCTCTCACATACAGCTGCTTCGCTTGCGCAACAACCTGCCACTCCTGCCAGAGCAGGCCGAGGTCGGTCTTGCGAACCGTGGCGTTGGCGGACTTCGTGTTCGCGCCACGCGTGACAATCGCCATCACGTCCATGCTCAGGCCGTAGCTGAACGCGCGCGACAACCCAACAGCGCCGGGATAGTCGCTGGAGATGCTTACTTGGGGATCCGGCAGGAGTCCCGCCGAAAACGCCTGCGCTTGCGCAATGCCGAGATCGCCGCGGGCAAGTTTCAGGTCGGGATTGTTGACGACGGCCAGCATCGCGACGTCCTCGATATCGAAGCCGTTCGATGGATCGAAGCGATGCGCTGCAAGCTCGGGCAACGGCATTTTCGCGGGATCGATCTGCACCCGCGCGAGCGCATCCGGCGTTGTCAACGAAGGACCCGTAGCCAATGGCTGCGCCTTGTAGCTTGCGCAACCGGCAAGCAGTGCGGTGCCCGATACAACGGCGACGAGCGTGGCACGCGCGCGATGCGGGATGTTGAAGTGAAAGACGCGCGGATACATCGCGCGAGACTGCGGGCTGGACAATATGGACTCCTCGAGCCAATCCCGCGCAGCATGAATGCGCGAGCATGGACCTGAACGCAAACGCCACACGTTGGTGGCGTTGCGGCAGGCATGCGGCACATTCTGCAGGGTTAACGCTTATGCAATCCTTAAGCAGGCGTCCGTGTCCAATCGCTACGGCCGCTTCGCCGTCAGATAGGCGATGCGCTCAGCGCCGAGTTGCGCTCCGCTTTCGAAAATCGCCCGCATCCTGACTTCCAGATACGCGCGCTCATCGCGGGTAAATTCTTTTTCGAAAACCTCTTCCAGGCTCGGCGCCAACGGGTGTGGCGAGGTACGAAGAAACGTTTCCCAAGGCAGGCTGTCTTCTGTTCGCACTTCGATGTGCAATACCAGATGAATGTCAGTGAAGCCCGCGTCGATCGCGAAGCGCACGAGGTCGCGCTCACCATAATTCGTGATGGGGAGCGAGCGCGCCTTCTCCTCCGTGTCGGGGAACTGCGCCGCCCGGCATCGGTGCAGCAAGGGAAAGAAGGGATCTTCCGTGTTGAACGCACGGGAATCGACCAGTTGCTTGAGCATGCAAACCTCAAGCGCTTCGTCGCGCAAAATCGGCTCGGCGATGGCGAAACGGCCACCCGGTTTGAGGATGCGGAAGACCTCTCGCATTGCGGCAGGCTTGTCTTCCACATACGCCAGAACCGCGCGCATCGTGGCGGCATCGACCGCTTCGTTGGCGATGCCTTCCAGATTCTCGGCGCAGCCGTGTATGAATGCGCACTGCCCGCGCACACCCAGGCTTCGGGCGCTCTCTTCCGTGTGCCGTAGCAACGGAGCCGAAATATCGGTCATGAGCACCCGGATCGAGGCGCCGGCCCGTTCAATCGCACGAAACCCGACCAGACCATCGCCCGTGCCGATGTCGGCCAACGTCATGCCAGGGCGAAGGCGGACGTAATCCAGCACACGGTCTGCGTATTTTGTGATCTCGGCACGGACATTGTGCTCATGGGCGCGATCGTCGCCATGACGCTGCCGGAGGATCCATGTGGACCAGTTGTCCTGAGTTACGTCGTTCGTGAGTGGCAACAAAATGGATTTCCAGGGGAAACTTGAAAGACTTGCACGATGGTAGCTTTGAATTCTGATGAACTCCTTATCTAAACCCTATTCCCGACGTGGAACCCTATTTTTGCGATGCCAAAGGTACGCCTTTTAGCCTGAATAAAAGCGGCTTTCATTCCAGAACGCACACTCAGCAATTGCAATGGGCAGACGCGCCATGGCACGGGGCGTCAGAAAACTCGGACCTGATCAGCTTTTAAAACACATCGCCGGGCCATTATGAGCGGCACTGGCGCAAATCGAACCGCAGCTTATGCGAGCCTTAAGTTGATTCATTTTCAGAAAATAAATACTTCTTAAGTATTTGGAAGGTGCTCCGATAAACCGGGCGCAGTTCTCGGTTTTTTCTCTCTTTATTGGAGACCTTCTGATGACAATCCAGGCAGTTTCTAGCCAACCCGTCGCTGCAACCGCAGCGAATACCGGCGCGCAGAACCAGCAGGCGACTGCCGCTACGCAACCGGCGAGCAAGACGCAGGCTCAGTCCAGCACGACGACACACGCTTCGACGTCGTCGGCTTCGTATGCCGTCACAATCAGCAATGCCGCACGCGCTGCATTGGCCGAAGCCACCGAAACATCGGTGCAGACCGCGCAGGAAGCCAACCGCGGAGATCGACAGGCTCAACGCCTGCTTTCGAAGGAGCAGGCCAATAAGCTGGGGTAAGGCGCAAGGCGTGCGATAAGTGTGGTCCGGCGCCGGTTTCGCACGCCCTACCCTCTGGATCCGCTTGCAAGTCGCGCGAAAACCGCGACGTGCAAGCCACCCGCTTTTCGGCACGACCGCCCGACGCGCTCCAAGTGCGTCTGAAAAAACCACGCCGATAAGATAACTTTTCTTATCACAATGGCACGATCTGAGCACAAAACTCTCCACTCCAAAAACGCGCCGCAGGCAGCCATCACGTCAGCTGGGGTCCCCTCACATGCACCGCGCGACTCGCACGCTGGGTCCTGAACGCCGTGCAGACCTATTTTCAGTGACAATATGTGAGAGCGTCCTCGCGCTGCTCAAGGAAACAAGCGCGTAGACGCTTTCGGACATCGAGCTTTACGAGTAACGAGGCAGGAGGTTTTATGCAGTCGAGGGATCACTGGAATCGCGTCTATACGACAAAGACGCCGACCCACGTAAGCTGGTTTCAGGAGCATGCGCTCCAGTCGGTGGCGCTCATTCGTCACGCGGGCTTGTCGAAGGACGCGGCCATCATCGACGTGGGCGGCGGGGCCTCGACGCTCGTCGACGACCTCGTGGCGGATGACTATCGCAACGTCACGGTGCTGGACCTTTCCGACGCCGCGCTCGCCGCCGCCCGCATGCGCCTGGAAACGCGAGTGGGCGAACGCGCAAGCCGCGTTTCGTGGATCGTGGGCGACATCACGCAAATCGAACTGCCCGTGCGGGCTTACGACGTTTGGCACGACCGCGCCGTGTTTCATTTCCTGACGAGCCACGAAGACCGCGAAGCCTACGTGAACGCCGTGCTGCGCGCCGTGAAACCGGGCGGCATCGTGATCGTGGCGACCTTTGCCGAGGACGGCCCCGACCATTGCAGCGGGTTGCCCGTCATGCGCTATAGCGCCGATGCGTTGCACGCCGAATTTGGCGCGCCCTTCACGCTGCTCAAACAGGAACGCGAGGAACATCACACGCCGGGGGGCGCCACGCAGAAGTTCATCTACTGCATGTGCCGTAAAGAGACTTCGTGAACGTGCTTGTTGTTGATGCGCGCCGTTTCAGGGTGCGAACGCGAGTGCCGCGTCTTCCGGAAAACTTTCGAGCGCGCGGCTGCCATCGCGCAGCGCTTCGCTCTCGCCGTTGAAGGTCGTTTCGCTGTATGCGATGAGCTTGAAGCCGCTACCCGCGCTGCGAGGGATGGTGATGCCCCAATGCCACCCTCCTTCCTGTTCGAAGACGTGCAGCTTCAGAGATGCATGCAATGTGTTTGATCGAGTCGTCATGTCACGCCCTCCTTTGCGAAAGCGTCGAGGTAGCCGGCAGACATTGATCAGTGTAGGCATCATT
This sequence comes from Paraburkholderia nodosa DSM 21604, assembly GCF_000519185.1. GTDB lineage: Bacteria > Pseudomonadota > Gammaproteobacteria > Burkholderiales > Burkholderiaceae > Paraburkholderia > Paraburkholderia nodosa. The sequence continues at coordinate 73,546 of NZ_JAFA01000039.1, forward strand.
TTGTTGCGGCGCAATAAATATCGACGTTGAGTGGCGATGCTACGCCATCGGGCGTCGTCATCCGGCAACAAAGCGAAACAGGCCGCAACGAGAAGCAACAAGCGGAAACAAAAGTAAACAAGCGTGCAGCAGCGCAGCGCTGTGCCGCAGTGTCACGCGCTCTGCCCCTTCAAAAGGAGGTTGCCACGCATATCCTCGAACGTGTCGATCTATCCGATCGAGCCCGACGCGGACCCGATGGCCCAGTGGTGCGCCTCGTTTGACAAGCTGCAACGCGAAGTGCCCGACGACGTGCTCGTGCTCCCCTCGCATAACGACTGCTTTTACTGGCTGCACGCGCGCATCGAGCGTTTGCGCCAGGGGCAGGACAAGAGCCTCGCGCGCCTGCGCGCCACGCTCGCCGAACCGCGCCGCGCCGTGGATGTGTTCGGTGCGCTGTTCGCGCGGCGTATCGGCGAAGACGATCTCGGGCAGGTGAGCCTCGCAACCGGCGAGAGCCTGGCGTGCCTGAACTACCTGCTGTATCGCGGCGAAGTGAAACGCGAGTTGCGCGACGATGGCATGTACTGGTATTCGCGGACGTAGAAAATGGCAGGGAAGGCGCACTACGCCTCGCCTGCCACAAGCCGTATCGACGGCACGCACCGGAAAACCCGGAAAATCTCCCGTCGGTGCTTACATGTTCGGATAGTTCGGGCCGCCGCCACCTTCGGGCGTGACCCATACGATGTTCTGCGTCGGGTCCTTGATATCGCAGGTCTTGCAGTGCACGCAGTTCTGCGCGTTGATCTGCAGACGATGGGCGTCCTGCTCGTCCTTCACGAACTCATACACGCCTGCGGGACAGAAACGCGCCTCGGGGCCTGCGTAAGTCGTGAGGTTGATGCCGACCGGCACCGTCATGTCCTTGAGCGTGAGGTGCGCTGGCTGATTCTCTTCGTGGTTCGTGTTCGAGATGAACACCGAAGAAAGCCGGTCGAATGTGAGCTTGCCATCCGGCTTCGGATACTCGATCGGCTTGCACTGCGAAGCGGGCTTGAGCATCTCGTGGTCGCGATGCTGGTGATGCAGCGTCCACGGCACGTTGCCGCCCAGCAG
>NZ_JAFA01000040.1 GCF_000519185.1 Paraburkholderia nodosa DSM 21604
ATGCGCACCACGCTGCGCATGCTCGCGGCGATGGTCGCTTCGCTGATCTTCACGCTCGTGTACGGCACGCTCGCGGCGAAGAGCCGCCGCGCGGGCCAGNTGCTCGTGCCGATTCTCGACATCCTGCAGTCGGTGCCGGTGCTCGGCTATATCTCGTTCACGGTCACGTTCTTTCTCGCGCTNTTTCCTTCGCGCGTGCTGGGGGCCGAGCTCGCGGCGATCTTCGCGATCTTCACGAGCCAGGCCTGGAACATGACCTTCAGCTTCTACCAGTCGCTGCGCACAGTGCCGCGCGATCTGGATGAAGTCTCGCGCGGGTTCCACCTGACCGCATGGCAGCGCTTCTGGAAGCTCGAGGTGCCGTTCTCGATGCCGGGCCTCATCTGGAACATGATGATGTCGATGTCGGGCGGCTGGTTCTTCGTGGTGGCCTCCGAAGCGATTACGGTGGGCAACAACACGATCACGCTGCCGGGTGTTGGCGCGTATCTGGCCCAGGCGATCGCGGAAAAGAACCTGCACGCCGTGGGCTGGGTGATTCTCGCGATGATCGTGGTGATTCTCGCGTACGACCAGTTCCTGTTCCGCCCGCTCGTAGCGTGGGCCGACAAATTCCGCATGGAGACCACGAGCTCGGGGGAAGCACCTGAGTCGTGGCTGCTCGACCTCATTCGCCGCACGCGTCTCATTCATCGCCTGCTCGTGCCCATGGGCTTTCTGCTCGCCACGCTTGCGCGCGTGCCTTTCCGCGTGAAGTTGCCCAAGGCGCTGCCCGTTGTCACCAAGATCAGCAAGCGCTCGCGCCTGGGCGACATCGTCTGGGCCGTGTTCGTGATCGCGCTGACCGTGTACGTGGTATGGCACGTGGTGGCCTATGTGCGTACCGGCGTGACGCTCGACGAGGTCTGGCACGTGCTCGTGCTCGGCCTCATCACCCTTTTCCGCGTGCTGCTGCTGATCGTGATCGCTTCGGTGATCTGGGTGCCGCTCGGCGTGCTGATCGGCCTGCGCCCGGCGCTGGCCGAGAAGGTCCAGCCGCTCGCGCAGTTCCTCGCGGCGTTCCCGGCCAACCTGCTGTTCCCGGTGTTCGTGATCGTGATCGTGCGCTTTCATCTGAACCCGGACATCTGGCTCTCGCCGCTGATCGTGCTCGGCACGCAGTGGTACATCCTCTTCAACGTGATCGCAGGCGCGACCGCGTACCCGAACGATTACAAGGAAGCGGCGAAGAACTTCCACATTCGCGGCTGGCAATGGTGGAAGAAGATCATGCTGCCGGGCATTTTCCCGTACTACATCACGGGTGCCATCACGGCCTCGGGCGGCGCATGGAACGCGAGCATCGTCTCCGAGTTCGTGCAGTGGGGCGACACGAAAGTCGTCGCGCATGGCCTCGGCGCGTACATCGCACAAACGACCGCCGCTGGCGACTTCCCGAAGATCATTCTGGGCATCGCGATGATGTCCCTGTTCGTTACGTTGTTCAACCGCGTGCTCTGGCGTCCGCTGTACACGTACGCCGAGTCCCGGCTGCGCCTCGATTGAGATGGAGTGACATCATGCTGAATCCGAAAATCGTCTCATCCGACCTGCTGCCGATGCGGCCCGCTCCCGGCCAGGAAGTGCTCGCCGTCAAGCATGTTTCGCGTGGCTTCGCGAAGAAAGAGGACGAGCGCCTCGTGCTCGACGACGTGAACCTCTCGCTGCGCGAGGGCGAGATCGTCGGCTTGCTGGGCCGGTCGGGCTCGGGCAAGTCCACGCTGCTGCGGATCATCTCCGGGCTCATCGAGCCGACCGAAGGCGAGGTGAACTGGCTCGGCAAACCGCTCGAAGGGCCCGCCGAAGGCGTGTCGATGGTGTTCCAGACCTTCGCGCTGTTCCCGTGGCTCACCGTGCTGCAGAACGTGGAAGCGGGCCTCGAAGCGCAAGGCGTGGGCGCGCGCCAGCGCCGCGAGCGGGCGCTGGCGGCCATCGACCTGATCGGTCTGGACGGCTTCGAAAACGCCTACCCGCGTGAGCTTTCGGGCGGCATGCGCCAGCGCGTGGGCTTCGCGCGCGCGCTCGTGGTCGACCCGACGCTCCTGCTCATGGACGAGCCGTTCTCCGCGCTCGACGTGCTGACCGCCGAAACGCTGCGTACCGATCTGCTCGACCTGTGGACGCAAGGCCGGTTGCCGATCAAGTCGGTGCTGATCGTCACGCACAACATCGAGGAAGCGGTGTTCATGTGCGACCGCATTCTCGTGTTGTCGTCGAATCCGGGGCGCGTGTCGGCCGAGATCAAGGTGCCGTTCAAGCATCCGCGCAACCGGCTCGACCCGGCGTTCCGCAAGCTCGTCGATGACATCTACGCGAAGATGACGGCGCGCGAGGCCGCCGAGGCCACGACTCGCCGTCTCGAAGTGGGCAGCCGCCTGCCGGACGTGTCGACCAACATCATGGCGGGTCTGATCGAGACACTGGCGGCCGCGCCGTATCACGGCCGCGCCGACATGCCGGAAATCGCGCGCTCGCTGCATCTGGAAGTGGACGACCTGTTCCCGATCGTGGAAATGCTGCAGCAGCTCGGCTTTGCCGACGTGCGCGAAGGCGACGTGCTGCTCACGCCGCCCGCACGCGTGTTTTCGGAGATGGGCACGCAGGCGCGCAAGCTCATGTTCGCCGATCACCTGCTGCGCAACGTGCCACTCGCGGCGCGGATCAAGAAAGTGCTCGACGAGCGGCCGGGCCATCGCGCGCCGCGCGTGCGCTTCGAGCAGGAGCTCGAGGACGTGCTTTCCGATGTCGACGCCGAAGAAACGCTCGATACCGTGATCGAATGGGCGCGCTATGGCGAGGTCTTTTCGTACAACGACCAGTCGGAAATCTTCAGTTTCGAGGACGTCGAGGCGTAAGGCCCGTGTCCCTGTAAAAACAAAAACGGGCGGCGAGGGTGACACCTCGACCGCCCGTTCTTTTTGCCTTCAGAATCTGCTGGCCTTACTGCCCGATACCGATCAGCTCGATTTCGAACGTGAGGTCGCTGTTCGGCGGGATCGGGCCCACCGCGCGATCGCCATAAGCGGTCGCCGCCGGGCAGGTCAGCTTCGCCTTGCCGCCGACCTTCATCTTCTGTACCCCTTGCGTCCAGCACGGAATCACGCGATTGAGCGGGAAGGTCGCCGGGCCGCCGTGCTTGTCGGAGCTGTCGAATTCGGTGCCGTTCGCGAGCGTGCCGCGATAGTTCACGCGCACGACGTCGGTGGCGGAGGGTTGCGGACCGGTGCCTTGCTTGATGTGTTCGACGACGACGCCCGACGGCAACTTGTCGATGGTGTTGGCGGCGAACGCGGTCGTTGCAACGGTGGCAGCGACGACCAGGGCAATCAGTGATTTCATGAGATGTCCTCGTTGAATGGCAAATCGATTATATCGGGCGCGCGGCCTGGGTCCCGGTTCATTGCCGGGTATGCCGGTGATGATAAGGTGAGCTTCTTCGGGACCCACCGCGCCGCGCGTGCGGCGCACCGTGCCACCGCTCGCAGACCCTTGATTAGACGGAGAACTTTATCCTGTCAGCGTTGCGCCGCGAGGTTGCTTGCGCTGCATCGGTGAGACTTTTCAGGAGATGGACCGGGCGAAGCAAAGGGTGAGCCCGGTGCGCGCGAGCCGCGCACCGGCCAGGGTGTCGACGCATCAATTCGGCTTGCCGCTCGACGACCCGCTACCGTCGCCCGATGCGCCGGCGCGGCCATTGCGCGGCTTGCCGCCTTGCGAACCAGCCTTGGAAGCGCCGCGCGCCTGCGCCTGCCCGCGATCGTTGTCGGTGGCGTCGTCGTCGTGATCGTCACCATACGTATGCCCTTCGACGTCGTCGCCGCGCGCCATGCCCACGAGGAAGTTGCGCTGCGGATTCGCCAGCTCGATGCCGCGTTCCGTGAAGCGCAGCAACACGCGCTTGTTGAACTCGCGCTGCACGCCCCAGCGCGCCGAGTCCTTGCACTGAATCTGCCCGACGAGCGTCACGGTCGCGCCATCCACCTGATCGACGCCCCAGTACGCGAAGTCGCTGAGGATGCCGTTCTTGAACGCGTCTTCCTTGCGGATCTCGGCGCCGATGTCCTTGAGCGTGTCGATGGCGCGCTGCAGATCCGCGCCATGCGCGATCTGCACCTTCACCGCCGCGTTGCCGATGCCGCGATTCGTGTTGTTCACGGTCGTCACGGAACTGAACGGCACGGTGTAGAGCGAGCCGTCGCCGCCGCGCAGGCGCACGGTGCGGATCGAGAGAAACTCGACCGTGCCCGAGACGCCCGCCACCGTCACCCAGTCGCCCACCTGCATGGCGTTTTCCGTCAACAGGAAGATGCCGGTGATGAAGTCCTGCACGAGCTTTTGCGAGCCAAAGCCGAGCGCCACGCCGAAAATACTTGCGCCGGCAATCAGCGGCGCGGTGTTCACGCCGAGCTGCGAGAGCGCGGTGAGCCCGACCACGACGAGGATCGAAACGAGCAGCGTGGTGCGGAACATGGGCAAGAGCGTACGTAGCCGCGCGGCGCGCACGAAGTCGCCGGCGTCGGTCCACGTGTTCAGGCGCCGCTCGGCCGCGCCGTTCGCGAACTCCCAGATCGCGACGGCGGCGACGATGGCGATCACGATAGTCAGGAGTGCCGATCCCAGCAAATGCCCGATCGGCGCGAGCGCGAGAATGCGTGCGGGACGCAGGCCCCAGACGTGCAGCAGCAGGTCGAGCGTCACGATCCCGATTGCCACGACGACGATGCGCCGCAGCGCGGGGTAATAGCGATACGCACGGCGCTGGCCGAAGCTCATCTTCTCCTGATCCTCGCGCAACCCGAACGCGCGGCTCAACGCGCCGAGCAGCACGATGGCGCTCACGCGCGCGGCGAGCAGCACGACGAGCGAGAGCCCGCCCGCGCGCAGCAGCGCCGCATAGCCGCCGCGCAGATCGAGCGCCCAGACGAACCAGAGCGCCAGGACGACGAAGAGCGCCACGCCAACCCAGATGTCGGCGAACCATTGCATGAACCAGGCATACGAGCCATGGCGCGCGGCGGCGGCGCGCATGGCGTCGGCCACGGGGCGGCGCAGTTGCAGGATCATCACGGCAAGCGCGAGGTGGCCGACCAGTGTGACGACTTTCACGAGCGCGAGATGCGCGTCCTCGGTCATGCCGAGCGGCACCGCGCCGCCAATCGCCCCGCCCACGCCGCCGATCACGACGATGCGCACGAGCCAGCGCTGCGCGTAAGCAGCCCAGTCGTCGGGCAGCGGCACGAGGCGCAGCGCGGCGGCGTCGGGCGCGAACAGCAGCTTGCCGAACATCACGATCACGCGGCAGATCACATACGTATCGACGATCTGGCCCACGGCTGCGGCGGGCGCGGCGTCGTCGGGGCCGAACAGCGACAGCACGCCCGCGGCGCACAGGCCGAAGGCGACCACGGGCACGACCTCGAGCAGCATCACGAGCAACGCGCCCGGCAGACGCTGCAAGAGGCGCCAGTGATGCACGCCGCGCAGCGCGTGGTAGGCCTCTTTCGCGCGGTCGGCGGCGGTTTTCGGCGAGGCGTCGGCGTTGTCCCCGGCTTGCGCCGCGACCACGGTGGCGCGCGCTGCCGCGTTGGCGCTCGCGTTCGCGTTGGGGCCGGCGTTCGGGTCGTTGTCCTTATTGTCCTTGCCCTCGGCCGGCTCCATGCCGGCGGCTTCGCGCAGGGCGTCTTGCTCCGCATCGGCTTGCGCATCGGCGGCTTTCGCCTGCGCGGCGAGTGCGACGCTCGTGCCCGTCGCTTCAGGCGTTTGTGGCTGTGGCGTTGGCGTGCCGCCTTGCGGGGGCTCGGCGTCCTCGCGCTGTTTCGCGGCCTGATGCGCGGCAATGGCGCGCTCCGGCGTGGCGACGACGCGGCGCAGCACCGTGGCGAGCGCGAGCGCGGGTACGAGCGTGAGCAGCAGCACGCGCAGCAGCGCAAGCAGCAGCGCGTGGCCTTGCGGCGTGTTCAGATGGTCCTGCCACCAGTTGCGCGTGGACCAGAGGCCGAGCAGCGTCGCGAACGTATGGTTCAGATGCTGGCCGACCGTGCGTGCGCCGTGCGCGGCGTGATCGGCGATCTGCACGACCAGACCGTTGGAGCGCAGCGCGCCCGCGAGCGGCGTCGAAGCGGCCGTGGCCGCCGCCGCGCCGGAGGCCGCGGCCGGTGCACTGGCCGGCGCGCTCGCCGAGGCGGGCACGGCGAGCGCGCCGGCGGCGGCGATGGCGCGCAGCGTGTCTTCCATGTGGCCGCGCTGCACGGGATCGTCGAGAACCCGCAGGGCGGCTTGCGCCTGGGTGGGCGTGAGCGCCACCGGGGCGGCGGGGTTGGCCGCGTTGGCGTCAGTGGCGGGCGCGGCAGGCTGGGCGGGATGCGCGGGGCTCGCGCCGGGCTTGAGCGCTTCGGCGACGGTGGCCGGTGTCGCCGCCGTCGCATTCGACGCGCCGAGCGCGAGCGTCAGGCCGGCAGAAACGGCGAGAACGGCAACGAAAGCATGCAGGCGCGACGTGCGCGGGAACCGAAAGGCAGAAGAAAGGGACATCCTAGTCATTGGCTTACGGGTCGCGACTGCGGCGACCCTTCAGTGGCGGCGGAGGAAACGACAGCGGGACGAAACGCGCGGCTGGAAGCGCATTGGCGCGGCGTACAGCCTGTCGCCGCCCGATTCGTCGGAACGTTCGACGCGCTGCCGCAATTTTGGTGCCCACTTTGTGCGTAGGTGGGCCACATGGCGTTTGCGGAACCGCCAAAAACGGCGCGGCGCGCGAAACGTAAGTGCTGACTATGGCGGGAGTATGCCTTTTTTACCTTACGAACGCGGATGAGGCGCGCGCGCCGGGCTGCCGATAAAAGGGACGCTTCAATGCCGTTCGCGGTCCGCCGCCTACGCGGGTTTTGATTAGTGGCGCATGCGCCGGGACGAATGCTACCGTTGCACGGTCAACATTCAGGCCCGCCAGAGGCCGACGAGGAGAGCCATGAATAGCGTCAGCATGACCGGAGCGCGCAAGGGCAAACTGAGCCGCGCGCAGTTGATCGTCGCCGCGACCATCGGCAATGCGCTCGAATTCTTCGATTTCACCGTCTACAGCTTCTTCGCGCTGACCATCGGCAAGCTGTTCTTTCCCACCATGTCGAGCTACGGGCAGTTGCTCGCCTCGGTGGCGACTTTCGGCGTGGGCTTCGTCATGCGGCCGCTGGGCGGCGTCGTGATCGGCGCTTATGCCGACCGCGCGGGACGCAAGCCCGCCATGACGCTCACCATCTTCATGATGGCGCTGGGCTGCATGCTGATCGGTCTCGCGCCCACCTATGCGCAGATCGGTGTGGCCGCACCGGTCTTGATCGTGTTCGCGCGCCTGCTGCAAGGGTTTTCCGCGGGCGGCGAAGTGGGCGCTTCCACCACGCTGCTGATCGAGGCGGGCACGCCCGCCAATCGCGGCCTGCTCGGCAGTTGGCAGTTCGCGAGCCAGGGGCTGGGCGTTTCGCTCGGCGCGTTAATGGCGGGACTCCTGACGACTTTCCTCGCCGCCGACGCGCTGCTCGCCTGGGGCTGGCGCGTGCCTTTCCTCATGGGCGTGGCGATCGCGCCGATCGGCATGTGGATTCGCCGGCGTCTGGACGAACAGTTGCCGCAGCAGGCGAACGCGGTGCGCATGCCGGTGCTCGCCGTGCTGCGCGACCACTGGCGGCGCGCGGCGCTCGGCATCTTGTTGACGATCGGCTCCACGGTCACGGCCTATGTCGTGACGTTCTATATGCCGACGTATGCGATTCACGAACTGAAGGTGCCCGCGCCCACGGCCTTGCTGGCGGGGCTCGTTTCCGGCGTCGTGACCTTTCTGGTGGCGCCCGTGTCGGGCCTGCTGTGCGACCGGTTCAGCCGCCGCGCGCTGATCTTCTGGCCGCGCGTGGGCGTCTTGCTATTGATCTACCCGGCGTTCCTGTGGCTGGCGAGCGGCCCGGACGCCACGCGGCTTTTGATCACCGTAGGCGGCCTGAGCGTGCTGCTGGGGCTGCAGGCCGCGCCCTCCATCACGATGCTGCCCGAGATGTTCCCGCGCGCGGTGCGGGCGACGGGCATGGCGATCGTCTACGGCATCGGCGTGGCGATTTTCGGCGGCTTCGCGCAGACCGTTGCCACCTGGCTCGTGAAGAGCACGGGCAATCTGCTCGCGCCCGCGTGGTACGTGATGGCGTGCGTGGCGATCTCGTGCCTCGCGTTGCCGTTCATTCGCGACCTCACGGGCAAGCCGCTCGAGGATTGATGGCTAGCGTTTCTGGCGCGCCGCTTCGAGATTCGCGTCGAGCTGGCGCGCAAGACCGTAGAGCATGCCGAGCGACGGCGCCGCGATGCCCACGCGCTGCGCCAGTTCGTATGGCGCGCCTAGCAGGGCTTCGACTTCGAGCGAGCGGCCCGCCTCCACGTCTTGCAGCATCGAAGTCTTGAACGCGCCGAGCTTGCGCGTGATCGCGTTGCGCTCTTCGATGGTCATCGCGAGGCGAATGCCGAGCGCTTCGCCGATCGCACGCGCCTCGGCCATGACCGCGCTCACGAGCTGCGCCGTGAGCGGGTCGTCGAGAATCACGTCGGCGGTCGAGCGCGTGAGCGCGCTGATGGGGTTCATCGTCATATTGCCCCAGAGCTTCGCCCAAATATCGGCCTGAATCGGCGCAGCCTGCGTGACCTCGAAGCCGGCCCGCGCCAGCAGATCGCGCGCTTCCTGCGCGCGCGCGGCCATCTGCGTCGAGCCCTCGCCGACGATCAGCTGATTGCCGCCGCCCTTGCGGATCACGCCCGGCCCCGCAATCGACGACGACAGATGCACGACGCAGCCCGAAGCCTGCACGGGCGGCAACGCCTTCGAGACGACACCGTTCGGATCGACCGCTTCGAGCCGGCCGTTCGCGTGCGTGCCGCCGAAGCCGTGGAGGAACCACCAGGGCACGCCGTTCATCGCCGAGACGATATGCGTGTGCGGGCCCACGAGCGGCGCGAGCGAAGCGGCCGACTGCGCGAGCGCCTGGCCCTTCAGGCAAACGAAGACGATGTCTTGCACGCCAAGCGTTGTGGCGTCGTTCGTGACGTTGACGGATTGCGTGTAGCGCGTGTCGCCTTCGACGATCGTAAGACCGTCGCGGCGAATCGCTTCGAGATGCGCACCGCGTGCGAGCAGATTCACGGCGATGCCCGCGCGCGCGAGACGCGCCGCGATCAGGCCGCCGATCGCACCGCCGCCGACGACGGTGATCTTCTGATTCGGTGTGTTCAAACTTTCACTCCTGATATGACGAGTCGATGCGCGTGACACGACGGACCAGCGCGTCGAGCACGTTCTGGCCCGCGCCATGTTCGGGCGAGAACTGCAAGGCGTCGCGCGTCGAGCGTTCGGCGATGGCGGGCGAGATCGGCAGCGTCTGGCCGCGCATCGAATCGGTCACCACCTGCACTTCGCACGCGCGGTTGAGCGTCCACAGCAGCGCGAAAGCGTGTGCGAGGGTCACACCATGCGAGAGCAGCCCGTGGTTGCGCAGGATGAGCAGCCGCTTGTCGCCCATCGACTTCAGGATGCGCGATTTTTCTTCGGCGTGCACGGTGATGCCTTCGAAGTCGTGATACGCGACCATGTCGTGCAGCTGCGCCGAATAGAAGTTCGTATACGCGAGGCCGCCTTCCATGCAGGCCACTGCGAGCCCTGCCGTGGTGTGCGTGTGCATCACGCAATGCGCGTCTGCCACGTTTGCATGAATCGCGCTGTGAATCACGAAGCCGGCCGGGTTGATCGGATACTCGCTCGGGCTCAGGACATGGCCTTCGAGATCGATCTTGACGAGATTCGAGGCCTTGATTTCGTCATACGTGAGCCCGAACGGGTTGATGAGGAAATGCTTGTGCGGCCCGGGCACGCGCAGCGTAATGTGATTGAAGATCAGCTCGGTCCAGCCCATGAGATGAAACACGCGATACACGGCGGCAAGCTGCACGCGCGCCGCCCATTCCGTGGGGTCGCACCATTCGGGGCGCGTGCGCTTGATGTTTTCATTCATGAAAGTCTCCTCGTGGCGGGCTCTGATCACGCCGATCCTACGCGTAAATAAATGCGTGTGCAAGCATCAAATTTTCGATGAAATGCCTGCAGAAAATGGCTTTCATCGATGCTATCCTGATGGCGTTGCCGCATTTCGCGGCCGGTGAAAACCAGGCGGGAAGATCGATGACGGGGAAGTACAACATCGCGGAGCTGTTCACCTACCGGCTCCATGTGCTCAAGAAGCAGACCGATCGCACGATGAGCGAAGCGTTCGAGGCGGCGCTTTCCCTGTCGCTCACGGAGGCGCGGCTGCTGCTCAGCGTGGGCGCGTTCGGATCGTTGTCGGTGTCGGATCTCGGGCGCGTGTCGAATCTCGACCGCAGCCAGGCGAGCCGCGCCACCGACGTGCTCGAACGCAAGGGCTTGCTCGCCAAGACCTCGAACGAGGCGGACGCGCGCGGCGTGCTCGTCGCGCTCACGGCGCAAGGGCGCAGCACCTACCGGCGCGCCGCGACGATCTCGAAGGCGACGAACGACGCGATTCTCGCCGCGCTCAGCGAGCACGAGCGCGACGTGCTGGCGAGCGTGCTGGCCAAGCTCGTGGAAAGCGGGGAAGAGGGCGAATGAAGCGCGCCCCGCGCGTGATGGAGTGAACGCGGGGTGAGCTCGCGTTAGTCGAGTGCCGCAGGCTGGCGGAATTTCGCGGCCAATTCGCTTGCGCTGCGTGCAAGCAACGACACGTCGCTGCCCACGGCGACGAACGTCGCGCCGGCTTCCAGATATTCGTTCGCAATGACCGGATCGGCCGCGAGCACGCCCGCGCCCTTGCCTTGCGCGCGCACGGTGCGAATACCCTTGCAGATCGCCTCGCGCACCGGCGGCGAGCCCGGTTGGCCCAGCAGGCCCATCGAAGCGCTCAGGTCCGCCGGCCCGAAGAACACGCCGTCCACGCCTTCCACCTGCGCGATGGCTTCGAGCTGGGCGAGCGCGCTTGCCGTTTCCACTTGGACCAGTACGCACAGTGCTTCCGCTGCGTGATGCAGATAGTCGGCTGAGCCGTTCCAGCGCGAGGCGCGCGCAAGCGCGCTGCCCACGCCGCGCACGCCGTGCGGCGGATAGCGCGTCGCGGCCACGGCGGCGCGTGCCTCTTCGGCGTTCTCGATCATCGGCACGAGCAGCGTTTGCGTGCCGATGTCGAGCAGTTGCTTGATGATGGCGGCGTCGTTGCGCACGGGCCGCACGATCGCGTGCGTGGGGTAGGGCGCGACGGCCTGCAGTTGCGCGAGCGTGCTGCGCAGATCGTTGGGCGCGTGCTCGCCGTCGATCAGCAGCCAGTCGAAGCCCGTGTTCGCAAGCAGTTCGCTCACGTACGAGTCGGCGAGTGCGGCCCACAGGCCGATTTGCGGGCGGCCTTGCGCGAGCGCGCGCTTGAACGGGTTGGCGGGTACGGCCATGATTGCGGCGTCCTGATCAGATGAAATTGAAGCCGATGCCGCCCAGCGGGCCGTAGTCGGCATGGAACGTATCGCCCGCGCGCGCCGGAACCGGGGCCGTGAACGAGCCGCTCAGGATCACGTCGCCGGCTTCGAGGCGCTCGTCGTGGCGCGCGATCTTGTTGGCGAGCCAGGCAACGCCGGTTGCCGGATGGTTGAGCACCGCAGCGGCCAGCCCGCTCTCCTCCACGGCGCCGTTCCTGTAGAGCAGCGCGCCGACCCAGCGCAGGTCCACGTCGAGCGGCTTGACCGGGCGGCCACCCAGCACGACGCCCGCGTTGGCGGCGAAGTCGGAAATCGTGTCGAACACCTTGCGCGGCGCTTGGGTTTCGCGGTCGAACTGCTCGATGCGCGCGTCGATGATCTCGATGGCCGGCGTGACGTAGGCCGTCGCGTCGAGCACGTCGAAGAGCGTCACATTCGGCCCTTGCAGCGGCCGGTTCAGCACAAACGCCAGTTCTACCTCCACGCGCGGCGCGATGAAGCGGTCCGCGCGGATCTCGCTGCCTGCGGGGATGAACATGCTGTCGAGCAGCGGCGCGTAGTCGGGCTCGTCGATCTGCGACGCGCGCTGCATGGCGCGCGACGTAAGGCCAATCTTGCGACCCTTGATCGCGTGGCCCGCGGCGAGCTTGAGTTTGACCCACTCGCGCTGGATCGCGTAGCCGTCGTCGATCGTCATGTCCGGATGCGACTGTGAAAAATGCCGCAGCTGCGTGCGCGTGCGTTCCGCTTCGTCGAGCCGTGCAGCCAGCTCGCAGATGGTTTGCTGATCTAGCATCATGAACTCACGTTTTTGAGCCGGGTGTGCAGGTTGTTGTGCTTCCACGCGCCTTCCTCGCTGAACTCGACGATTTCAAGCGAGAGCGCGAGGCCGTGCGACGCGAAGGCTTGGGAGAAGTGCTGCTTGATCGCATCGAAGAGCGCATCGCCCGTTGCCCGGCGCACGGCCTGGGAGCGGCCCGCGCCGATCTTCAGGCAGCCATGCAGGAAGGCGTTCCCGGGATCGCCGTCGGCAACGAAGTACTGTTCGCAGCGCAGCGCGCGCGTGCGAATGCCGCCGCGTGGATAGACGCGTGCGCCGTTTTCATCGCGTTGCGCATCGAGCACGTGGGCAAGCGTTTCGCAGAGCCGGCCCATGCGGCTCGCATCCGCGAGATTCGCGCTGTATTCGAGGGTGAGATGGGGCATGGCGTTCTCCCGTGATCAAGCTGGCAGCGGCGTGACCGGCAAGATGGCGTTGATCTGCCCGGTGCCGGAGCTGCCGAAATACGGCGTGACGACTTCCGCGTGGCCTTCATAGCGGTCCCACCCGAGCGCGCCGAGCAGCATGGCGGTGTCGTGCATGCCGCCCTCGCCCCAGCACTTTTCGTTGTACATCGGCAGCATGTCGCAGAAAGTTTTCCAGTCGCCGCGCTCCCACATCGCCACGACGTTGCGATCGGTTGCTTCGAGAAACGGGTCCCAGACCTTGTGCATGAAGGCTTCGGCCGTGCCGTTGTTGGCGAAGTGATGGCTCAGCGAGCCGCTCGCGAGTATCGCCACCGTGCCGTCGTAGCGCTCTTCGATCGCGCGGCGCACGGCGAGGCCAAAGCGTGCGCTGGTGGCGAGGTCGTGCCACATGCACCAGCCCGCCACCGAAACCGTGCGGAAATGTTCGTCGCCGTTCATATAGCGCATGGGGACGAGCGTGCCGTATTCGAGGTCGAGCGTGGTTTCGCTATGCGCGCGCGTCTTGACGCCCATTTCGTTCGCGACATCGGCAATCAGATGACCAAGCTGCGGATTGCCGGGATACGCATACGGCATGTTCTTGATGAAATGCGGCAGCTCGTTGCTCGTGTAGACGCCTTCGAAGCGCGGCGCACAGTTGATGTGATACTCGCTGTTCACGAGCCAGTGCACATCGAACACGACGATCGTATCGACGCCCAGTTCGCGGCAGCGGCGGCCGATCTCGCGATGGCCGTCGATGGCCGCCTGGCGGCAGCCCTTGTGGGGGCCGTCCAGTTCCGAGAGGTACAGCGAAGGCACGTGCGTGACCTTGGCTGCCAGCGCGAGTTTGCCCATTACACGCCCCAGTGCGGAATGTGATGCGAGCCGAGCGAGACACACACGTTCTTCGGCTCGAGGAACACTTCGTAGCTCCACGTGCCGCCTTCGCGGCCCACGCCCGACGCCTTCGTGCCGCCGAACGGCTGGCGCAGGTCGCGCACGTTCTGGCTGTTCACGAAGCACATGCCTGCTTCGACGGCGGCGGCCACGCGCAGCGCGCGGCCGGTGTTCTCGGTCCACACGTAGCTGGACAGGCCATAGGCGATGTCGTTGGCAAGGCGGATCGCGTGCGCTTCGTCGTCGAACGGAATCAGGCACGCAACCGGGCCGAAGATTTCTTCCTGCGCAATGCGCATGCGGTTATCGACATCGACGAACACGGTCGGCTGCACGAAGTTTCCCTTCTTGACCGCGTCGGGTAGCGCCGGCGCGTCGAGGCCGCCGCACGCGAGCGTCGCGCCTTCCTTCGGCCCGAGTTCGATATAGCTGCGTACCTTCGCGAGATGGCCCTGGCTGATCATCGGGCCGACGATGGTTTTCTCGTCGAGCGGATCGCCCACGCTGATGCGCTTCGCACGCTCGACGAAGCGCTCGGCGAACTTCGCGTAGATCGAACGCTGCACGAGAATGCGCGAGCCGGCCGTGCAGCGCTCGCCGTTGTTCGAGAAGATCATGAACACGGCGGCGTCGAGCGCGCGTTCGAAATCGGCGTCGTCGAAGATCACGAACGGCGATTTGCCGCCCAGCTCCATCGAGAACTTCTTGAGGCCCGCGGCCTGCACGATGCGGTTTCCCGTGGCCGTCGAGCCCGTGAACGACACCGCGCGCACGTCGGGGTGCGCGACGAGCGGCTCACCCGCTTCCTTGCCGTAGCCGTGCACGATATTGAGCACGCCCGCCGGAATGCCCGCGTCGAGCGCGAGCTGGCCGAGCATCGAGGCCGTGAGCGGCGATAGCTCACTCATCTTCAGCACCGCGGTATTGCCGAACGCGAGGCAGGGTGCGACCTTCCACGTGGCGGTCATGAACGGCACGTTCCAGGGCGAGATGAGCGCGCACACGCCGACGGGATGAAACAGCGTGTAGTTCAGATGCGTGGACGTGGGGTAGGTGTGGCCGTCCACGGCGGTACAGACTTCGGCGAAGTAGCTGAAGTTGTCGGCGGCGCGCGGCACGAGTTGCTTGCCGGTTTGCGAAATGGTCTGGCCCGTGTCCTTCGTTTCGGTCAGCGCGATTTCGGGCACGTGCTTCGCGATCAGCTCGCCGAGCTTGCGAATCGCCTTTGCGCGCTCAGCGGCGGGCGTGGCCGCCCAGGCAGGGAACGCGTCTTTCGCGGCGCGCACCGCGAGATCGACTTCCTGCGCGCTGCCGCGCGCCACTTCCGCGAGCACGTCCTGGTTGGCCGGATTCACGGTTTCGAAGTAGTCGCGCACGGGGTGCGCGCGGCCGTTGATCAGATGTTCGATTCGCATGTCTAACGTAGTCCGTGTTCGATTCGTTGGCGGATCAGCGGCCGTAGTCGGCGTCGCTCGCGATGGTGTTGACGAGACGGCCCAGACCGTCGATCTCGCACACCACTTCGTCGCCCGCATTCACGTTGACGACGCCTTCGGGTGTGCCGGTCAGAATGACGTCGCCAGCGGCGAGCGTCATGAAACCGCTCAAATACTCGATGAGTTCCGCGATGCCGGTGACGAAATCGCGCGTGTTGCCGTTCTGCCTGAGTTCGCCGTTCACGTAGGTGCGCAGCCCGAGCGCATTGAAGTCGGCGACATCTGCGGCGTCGACGAACCAGGGGCCCAGCACGGTGCCGCCGTCGCGGTTTTTCACGCGCAGGTTCGGGCGGTAGTAGTTCTCCAGATAGTCGCGGATCGCGTAGTCGTTCGCGATCGTGTAGCCGGCCACGTACTGCATGGCGTCCTCGCGTTTCACGTGCTGCGCGGTGCGGCCGATCACGACGGCGAGCTCGCACTCGTAGTGCATGAACGTGACGCCGGCGGGGCGGCGCGTGGTGCCGCGATGGCCGACTACGCTGCCCGGCCCCTTGAGGAACACGAGCGGCTCCTCCTGCTTCGAGAACTGCAGTTCTTTGGCGTGCTCGGCGTAGTTGAGCCCAAGGGCGAAGATCGTGCCGGGCTCGAAAGGCGCGAGCCAGACGACTTCGTGCTCCTCGCGCACGCGGCCGTCCGCGAGCCGCACGCGGTTTCCTTCGGGTGTGGCTTCGTGTATGGCGCCTGCATAGCCAACGCGTCCGCGCATCATGCTTGTGCTCCGTGTGCCACGCCTGCCGCGACGAATTCGATTTCGAGTGGCGCCCAGTCTCCAACGGAGATGGCTGCACGCGCACCGGCCTGAACCACGGGTGCGCCATGCGGCACGCCGAGCGTGATGACGTCGCCGGGGGCGAGCGTCATGAAGTCGGTGACATCGGCGAGCAACTGGGCGACGCCGCGAACGCTCGCGGCCGTTGTTGCATGGAAGGCCGCGCCGCCTTCGACGTTCACCGCAATGGCCAGCTCATCGGGATCGGCCACATGGCGGCGTGCGACCACGGCGGGGCCGATTACGCAGAAGTTGTCGCGCGCGCGAAACCGCACCGAGGGGCGATAGACGCTCGCGTGCGGCACGCTCAGATCGGCCACGAGCGTATACCCCGCGATGTAATCGAATGCTTCAGGTGCGGCGACGCGCGCGGCGGTTCGTCCAATCACGACGCCGAGCGACGCGCCCACCTGGACGCCTTCGCTGCCGGGCACGACCACGCGCGCGCGGTGCCCCGCGAGCGTGTTGCGCGGCTTCAGGTAGAGGATGGGCGCGCGCGGCGGCGCCTTATAAGGGGGTCCGTTCACGGCTTCACCCAGCGCTTCGAGCGCGGGGCGGTCGTTGAGCAGCGTGCCGTAGACAGCGCCGCTCACCGGCGCCCGGCAACGCGTGCCGGTGGCGAGCAGCCCGCGTATGGCAGCGGCGCTGACGTCGCGCGGCAAGGCCTCGCCTTCGACATGCAGCAGATGATCGGCAACGGAGAACATGGCTTGGATAGGCTTCACGGAAACACTAATATGTGAGTGATAATGCGCTTGCTATCATCCGTCGTCAATCGTCGATGAGAATTTTTCGGGTTTCCCCCAGGGCTCCCCAGATCGTCGAATTCCTCGTTTAGCTGAAACCGCCATGTCCGATACTTCGCGTCCGACCACTCGCGTTGCGCACCGCAACCTGCCCATGCTGCTGCTGCGCGCGCGCGAAAAGATGATGGAACGCTTTCGCCCGCTCATCACGTCGCACGGCCTCACCGAGCAGCAGTGGCGCGTGATACGCGCGCTCAACGAAAGCGGACCGCTCGAGCCGCGGCAGATTTCCGACCTGTGCACGATATCCAGCCCGAGCATGGCGGGCGTGCTCGCGCGCATGGAGGCGCTCGGCCTCGTCACGAAGGAGCGTTTCGCCGACGACCAGCGGCGCGTGCTCGTCTCGCTCACGAAGAAGAGCCATCAGCTCGTGAAAGCGATTTCGAAGGAACTGGAGGCGCGCTACAAGGCGCTGGAAGCGGAGGTGGGGCCGGAGGTGGTCGAGCGGGTGTATCGCGCGATCGACGACCTGCTCGCCGGCCTGGAGGCGTGAGCGTGGCGCGCGCTTTCGGGCGCGCTCGCGGGCAAAGGTGAGGCTTTTCGGGAGGGGGCCGCGCGGATCGTTCGGACCGCGTAGGAGGGCGTGACGGGACTACGCGAGCGCAGCGAACGCCTCGTCGAGTTCGGCGGCATTTTGCGGACGCACCACGCGCGCGACCTCCACGCCGTCGCGCAGGAAAATGAGCGTGGGCCAGAGTTTCACGCGAAACGAGCGGCCTAGCGCGCGGCCCGGTCCATCTTCCACTTTCAGGCGACGCACCTGCGGATTGCGCTCGAACGCCGCGCCGATCAGCGGTTGCGCGCCCTGGCAATAGCCGCACCAGTCGGTGCCGAATTCGACGACGGCGGCCCCGCTGAGCGAGTCGATTTCCTTGCGGGCGGGCGCGTGCGTTGCGTAGTTCATCGTGTGATTCCTCGTCTTGGGATCGGCAGATATCCACGTACGATACCGCATCGCGCGGCATCGTTCAGGCTTCGCATTGGGCGCCCACATGGACGTTCGCGCGAGAGGTGAGGCTTTTCGGGAGTGAGCTGGTTGGCATGTGTTGACGCACCTTGAACGCAATGGCGCGAGCGCGTGGGTCGTGCCGTCACGAGCAAAAGTACCTTGAAAACAAGGGTGAAACGCAAAACCAGCGCGTGATGCGGTGAGCGCGTACCGATCGGCAGGCGCACTCGAAGCGGCGTGAATCCACGCTTCGAAGCACAAAGGTGAGCGCTTACGGGAGAGGCTGGAGAGCGCCATCGGCGATCACGCGAAGCGAGGCGAGGCACTTGCCAAGCCATCGTGCGAAACCCACATTAGCCCTGATTTCAAGGCGTTTTTTAGTCGCCGGGCACGACGAAGCGACAAGCCGTCGCGCTCGCGGCCGCGGCGCGTGGGCGGCAAAGGTGAGAAGATTCGGGAGTGCACTTTGCGTTGCCCCTCGCGCTGCCTGGCCTCGAATGGACGCCCGCACCCGATGGGTATATAACATTAAAAAGTGCGGGATTCTTTTGACTACTGCTCACCAAGGGAGATCGAGTTCATCATGACGAGCGACGACAAGCAAAAGCAGGACGCTCAAAAGCCTGGCGCCGGTTCATCGCAACCGGATCTGGAGAGTCTGAACGCCGCCTTCAGTCACGTCGACGAAGGTGTGAAATCCGGCAAGATCGCGGCGGGCGCGGCCAAGGGCCTCGTCTTCAGCCTCGTCGAAACGCTGGGCGCGCTGGTGGGCGACCCCGACCTGCCGCAACACGCGCGTTCGGGCTACGAAGGGTTGCTCGAAGCCGCGCGCGAGCTGCGCGCCAAGCTGGAGCACTAATCGTTCTCAACCCGTGCGGCCGCTCTGCGGGGTAAGCAGCCGCACGCTCACGCAGCCAGCAGGGCGGCCGCGAGGCCGTCTGGCGCTGCGCCGATGCGTAGCGCCGGCGTACCGTGCCAATCGGCGCAACGCTGCAGCGCCCGGCGCAAGTCGGTCACCAGACGGCCGCTCGCGCGCACGCCGGGCTCCAGATGCAGCGACTTCACCTCGAACACCTGCTGCGCCCGATGCGCCTTTGCGTCGATGCGCCCGACCAGCCGCCCGCGATTCAAGATCGGCAGTACGAAGTAACCGAATTTGCGCTTCGCAGCCGGCACATAGCATTCCATGGCGTAATCGAAATCGAATAGCGCGAGCGCTCGCTTGCGGTCCCACACCACTGGATCGAAGGGCGAGAGCAGGGTCGTGACCGTGGAGGCGAGCTTGCCGCTCGCCGCGTCGTCGATGAGCGCCGCGTGCTCGCGATGCACGAACGCGTCGTGCTTCCAGCCTTCCACGCGCACGGGCAGCAACTCGCCCGCGTCGGCGAGTGCGTGCAGGGCGTCGGCATACGGGCGGCGCGGCAGGCGGAAGTAGTCGGCGGCCCAGTCCGCGCGGATCACGCCGAGCGCGCGGCAGGAGCGCAGGAGCAGTTCGCGTTCCGCTTCGGCGCGTGGCGGCAGGTCGCGCGCGTCGTTCCAGTGCGGCAGCACGCGCTCGGCGACGTCATACACACGCTGGAAGTTGTGGCGCTCGGCCACCATCAGCGCGCCGGTGGCGAACAGCACTTCCAGATGCCGCTTCTCCGGCTTCCAGTCCCACCAGCCGCTGCCTTTGGCGCCCTCGGCGCGCGCGAAGTCGGCGGAACGAACGGCGCCCTCGGCGCGAATGCGCTCGAGCAGCGCGTCGATCTCGTTACGGTATTGGTCGTGCCACTCGGCCGCGTATTTCCAGCCCATGCCGGAAGGATCGAGCATGCGATGGCGCAGCAGCCCGTAGTCTTCGATGGGCAGGAAGCAGGCCTCATGCGCCCAGTATTCGAACAGGCGCCCTTGCGCAAGGTGCGCGTCGAGCCAGGCCGGCTCGAACGCGCCAACGCGGCTGAACAGCACGAAATAGGGACTGCGTGCGACCACGTGGATCGTGTCGATCTGCAACTGCGCCATGCGGCGGATCGCGTCGAGCACGTCGTCCCGGGTCGCCTTGCGGCGCGGCGGCGCGAGCAGCCCTTGCGCCGCGAGATGCAGCGTGCGGGCCGCCGTGAGCGGCAGAACCAGCGAGGAACGGGCTTCGGAAACCGTGGGCGCTTCTGCAACCTCCACAGCGCGCTCACGCATGGACGCCCGCAACCACCGTCACCGGCCGCAGCGCCGCGAGCCGTTGATGGATCTGCGCGACCACGGCCGCACCTTCGCCCACCGCCGCGGCCACGCGCTTGGTCGAGCCCGCGCGCGCGTCGCCGATCGCGTAGACGCCTTCCACCGAAGTCGCGAGGCTGCACGACTCGTTATCGCCGGTCAGCACGAAGCCGTGCGGGTCGAGCTTCACGCCGCACGCTCGCAGCCAGCCTGTGTTCGGGTCCGCACCCGTGAAGAGGAACAGATGGCGCGAATCGAAATGGTCGGCGCCCTCCGGGCACGGCATCTTCAGACGCACCGCTGCGAGGCCGCTGTTGTCTTCGTCCAGGCCGCCGATCTCGCTGTGCCCATGCACGCGTACGTTCGAGAGCGAGGCGATACGGTCGATCAGGTAACGCGACATCGTCGATTCGAAACCGGCCTTGCGGATCAGCACGTCGATCTGGCGCGCGTGCGTGGAGAGATAGACGATCGCCTGGCCGGCCGAATTGCCGCCGCCCACGAGCACGATGTTCTCGTGCTTGCAAAGCTTCGCCTCGACCGGCGAGGCCCAGTAGTAAATCCCGCGCCCGGTATAGCGATCGATACCCTCGATCGCGGGCTTGCGGTACACGGCGCCGCTCGCGATCACGACCGTATGCGCGCGCACGTCGCCGCTGCAGGTTTCGAGCCGGCGCGGTTCTTCATCGCAGATCAGCTTGCGCACCGAGACCGGAATGGCCACGTGCGCGCCGAACTTCTGCGCCTGCACGAACGCGCGGCCCGCAAGGGCCTGGCCGGATATGCCCGTGGGAAAGCCCAGATAGTTTTCGATGCGCGAGCTGGCGCCCGCCTGGCCGCCGGGCGCGCGCGAGTCGAGCACGATCACCGAAAGGCCTTCGGACGCGGCATAGACCGCCGTGGCGAGACCGGCCGGGCCCGCGCCCACCACGGCGACGTCGTAGACGCGCTCGCCGTCCAGCTCGGGCAGGATGCCGAGGCACGTGGCCAGTTCGGGGGCACTGGGATGGCGCAGCACCGACCCGTCGGGGCAGATCACGAGCGGCAGGTCTTCGCAGCGCGCAGCGAAACGCTCGATCACGCCGCAAAGCATGCCTTCGTCGCGCTCGTCGAGCACGGAATACGGATGGCCGTTGCGCGAGAGGAAGCCTTGCAGCGAAACGAGCGTGGGATCGTCGTGCTTGCCCACGAGAATCGGGCCGCCCGCGCCCTTTTCGATCAGCGAGACGCGGCGCAGGATCAGCGCGCGCACGATGCGCTCGCCGAGTTCGGCTTCGGCGACGATGGCTGCGCGCAGCCGTTCGGGCGGAATCAGGATCGCGTCGACGGGTTCGAGCGCCGTGCCGTCCACGAGCGCCGGGCCCCCCGAAAGCTGGCCCACTTCGGCGAGAAAATGCCCGCGCCCGTGCTCGACGATGAGCCGCTCGCGGCCCAGCCCGTCGCGCTGGGACACTTTGACCGAACCGGAGAGCAGCACGAACATGCCGGGGCCGGTTTCGCCCGTGCGAAAGAGCAACTCCCCTGCCGACCAGTGGCGCTCGTCGCCGAAGCGCGCAAGGCGCGCGATTTCGTCGTCGTTGAGCTCGGGGAACATCTGGTGGCGCCGCGTGGAGAGCGTCGAGAACGGCGCTTCCGCGGGTTGCGGCTGCGTGTCGGAGTGGCGGCTCGCGGAAGGAAGCTCCGCGGATTCCGGAACCTCGGCTTCGGTGATCGTGCCCATCTGGCGGTTCTCCTCGTGCGGGCGGCTCGGGAGCGGGCCGCCCGGATCAGACAGCTTTAGGCGTGATGTTGACCGGGACGCTGGCGTGGGCGAGCACCTGGAGCGACTCGAGCGTGCGGCCGGCATCGCGCCACGCATCGAGACCGCCAAGGAGCGGCACCACATCGGTAAAGCCGGCCTCGGCGAGTTTCTTCGCCATCCAGGCCGCGGAAATTTCATTGGGGCACGAGCAGTAGATCACGAGCTTCTGGTCGTTCGGAAACTTGCCGACGATCTCGTCGAGCTTGCGCTCGTCGGCGAACAACGCACCCGGGATGATGTACGGATCGAGCTTGCGCTTTTCTTCTGAACGAATGTCGAACACGACCGGCGGCGGCTTCGCGCCCATCGCGCGGTAAAGGTCTTCCACCGTAATGCGCGCGTTCGCGAGCTTTTTGATGAGCTGGCGGCGGCGCTGCCAGCGGTAGGTCGCGTAGAGCACCAGCAGCACGACCACCACGACGAGGGCGAAGCGGCCAAGGCGGCTCGCGCCGCTCATGAGCATGTCGATCTGCGGCGCGAACATCACGCCGATGAGCAGGCCGGTGCCGGACCACAGCGCCGCGCCAATGCCGTCGAAGCCGACGAACTGGCGGTAGGGCACGCCCATCGCGCCGGCCATCGGCACGGAAACGAGCGACAGCCCCGGCACGAACTTGGCGACGGCGAGTACGCGCACGCCCCAGCGGCCGAAAAAGCGCTCGGTTTTTTTCACGCAGGTGTCGCGCGAGAGCGAGAGCTTGCAGAGCGTCTTGAGCGTGTTGCCGCCGTAGAGGCGCCCGGCCATGAACCACACGCTGTCGCCGATCAGCATGGCGAAGATGGCGAGCCCGAGCACCGGCGCGACCTGCTGGCCGATCGAACCGGGATGCATGGCCGCCATCGCGCCGAACAACACGAGCGCGGGCATCGCGGGCACGGGCAGCCCAAGCGATCCGGCGAGCACATTGATGAACACCAGCGCAGGCCCGTACTGCGCGATGAGGTCATGTAGCATTGGCTTACTTCCGTTGCGCCTTGAGGCGAGGAACGGGAAAGATAGGAGGGTAACGTAAAGATTATGGACGCATTTCGAAGGCGTGCAAGCGACCCCCTGCACGCGCGTGAGAATGCCTGCCGAGTGGGGCAGGCATATGAAAAAAGCGCCGGATTGAAAAGAATGAAACGCGAGGTGTTCGCGAGATGCGCGCGTTGAGTGGAAAGCGACAGAACGCGGCACACACGAGACTGCGCGTGCCGCGTTCGTGCCGCCAGTTTCCGAGCGCTTAACGCGTGTGTGATTCCCCGGGCAACTCGGCGCCTTGTGCGCGAATTGCCGCGATCAGCTCGGCCGGCGTGATTTCGTAACGCACTTCGCGATGGATGCCCGGCTTGCGCTCGTCGACTTCGACCAGCAAGAGGCTTTTGCCGTCGGCCGCCGATTCGAGGCGCAGTGAACGCAGTTCGCGTCCGGTCGCGTCGTCATGCTCGGTGAGCAGGGTCATGTTTCCGGAAGACCCGGTCGTGCGCATTGATGTTGTCCTCGTGCGTTGGGTGGTCGAGCCATTGTACGGGGTCGGCTGCGCGGCGTGTTTATGCAAGTGAGCGCAGACACACACAGCGAGATCGCTGTGCCGCGACCCTGGCCAGCCAGTGTAACGCGACTCGCCGCCGCAACGCCCGTTTTTGCGCGCCCTGCAACGGGCCATGCGAAATGCGTTGCGCGTTGCATCGCTGTCATGGTTGCGAAGCAAAGCGATGCCAGGCGCCAGGCGGGCGCGCCAGAAAAAACGGCCCACCCGGGCAGGCCGGGCGAGCCGTTGAAACGCCGTTGTTACTCGGATCAGCAAACCGTGGTACGGCTTGCTGACGGTTTTGATGGTGACGCCCGCGCGCCGCACTGTCGAGATGGGACTAACGCCGATCTCTCAGACCAATAGACGCGGCGGTTCGACTGCGCTGGCGGCGAGGCGTGCGAGCCGGTCGTTATGCCGCTATGTCCTCGGCCGCTTCGACAAGATTGACGCTCTGGCGGCGCGCCGGGGTGCGAGCGGGCTTCGAGCGCGTTGCCGCCTCCGCGCCGGCCACGGTGAAGAGACGCACGGCCTCGTCGAGCACGTCGGCCTGCTCGGCGAGCCGCTGCGCCGTGGCGGCGGCCTGCTCGACGAGCGCAGCGTTCTGCTGCGTGGCGCTGTCCAGATGCGCGACGGCCTGATTGACCTGGCGGATGCCTTCGGCCTGCTCGCCGCTTGCGTTCGCGACCTCGGTGATGATCGACGAGACGCGGCTCACGGCTTCGTCGATCGAGCGCATCTGCGCCGTCGAGTTGCCCACGAGGCGCGTGCCCTCGGCGATCTCGTTGACGCTGGCGTCCACGACCTGCTTGATCTCCCTGGCCGACGCCGCGCAGCGCTGCGCGAGCATGCGCACCTCGCCCGCCACCACGGCGAACGAGCGGCCGGCCTCGCCCGCGCGCGCGGCTTCGACGGCGGCGTTGAGCGCGAGGATGTTGGTCTGGAACGCGATGCCGTCGATCACGCCGGTGATGTCGCTGATACGGCGCGACGCGTCGGTGATGCCCGTCATCGTGCGCTCCATCTGTGCGGCGATCGAGCCGCCTTCGGCGGCGGCCGACTGTGCGTCGCGCGCGAGATCGAGTGCACGGGCGCTGGCTTCGGCGTTGGCCTGCACGGTGGTCGTGAGTTGATCCATCGTGGCGGCGGTCTCTTCGAGCGATGCGGCCTGCATTTCGGTGCGGCGCGAGAGATCGAGATTGCCGCTCGAGATTTCGTGCGCGGCGTCGAGCATGCCGTCGATCTGCGAGCGCACGTCGAACACGATCGCCGTGAGATTGGCCTGCAACTGGTTGAGCGCCTGGAGCACGTCGCCGAGATCGTCGTTGGTGGCGACCGCGAGCGTGGCCGTGAGGTCGCCCGCGGCCATGCGCGTGGAGGCCGTCGTCATCTGCGCGAGCGGCGCGCCGAGGTGGCGCGTGGTGAGACGCCAGGCGCCGAGCGCACAAACGCAGGCCGCGCCGAATGCGCCCCAGAACGGCAGCGGCGGCAGCCCCTGCCAGGCGGCGAAGCCGGCCGCGGCGAACACCGCGGGCACGGCGCCATAGCCGAAGGCGATACGCGTGGCGATCGGCACACGCAGGAGCGACTGCAGCGCCCCCACGAGGCCCGTGCGCACCACCGAGCCATGGAGCAGCCGCACGCCGTGCAGACGGCCCTCGCGCATTTGCGCGTAGAAGGCTTCGGCCGTGCGGATTTCCTCGCGCGTGGGCTTCACGCGCACGCTCAGATAGCCGACCACCGTGCCCTGCTCGGAGACGGGCGTTACGTTCGCGCGCACCCAGTAGTGGTCGCCGGACTTGCGGCGGTTCTTGACGATCGCGGTCCAGGGACGGCCTTCGCGAACGGTCTCCCACAAGTCGGCGAACGCTTCGGCCGGCATGTCGGGATGACGAATGATGTTATGTGCCTTGCCGATCAGTTCTTCTTTGGTAAAGCCCGACACCGCGACGAACGCAGGATTGCAGTACTGAATGCGGCCCTTGAGGTCGGTGGCCGAGACGAGCATCTGCGAAGCGGGATAGTCGAATTCCTGTTGCGTGACGGGTTGATTGTTGCGCATGAGATTCCTTCGATGGGGCCGCTTGAGACCCAACAACACAGCGAGGCATAACGGCATTTCCCTTACAAACTTTAGGGATTTGCACGCGTGAGGCGCGTATGGGCCGATCCGTGCGCAGCGAGAAAATCCGTTGTGCTATCAATGGATTGGCGAGGATGTTGGGGGGTATATGCACAGACTTTTCCCCGTTAACTGTGGACAAGTCCAGTGCCTCCAAAACGTGCAACTTCTCTGTCGCATGGCGCATTGGCGTTTGCGATCAGTGACTTAGGTTCGCTGTCCAGAAGTTGTGCACAGGGCTGCCAACAAAATCTGTGGAAAAGACGGGTGGGTTTCGAGGCGCTGCGAGACGGTGTTGCCGCGATTGGGAACGCGGTGGGTTAACCGAAACGCATCAAGGACTTGATGCGGTCTTCCAAGGGTTACACACAGGGCTGCCAACAAAATGTGTGGACAAGTCATGGCGTGCGGAACGGTTCGTGTTGCCAACGAATCCGGCGTCGACGGCGGCGCTTCGAACGGCGCGCCTTCACTAGCGACTTAACCTTGAGTTATGTCGACGTAACCGATTTCAATTGCCGCCTCGCTGCAAGGCATGAATACTCGGGTGCGGCGCACGAAGCGCCGACGGACCATCCGGAGGAGACTAAATGAAAAAAGTTGCAACGCTCGCAGCAGTCGTCGTGGGATGCACGTATCTCGCGCCGGTCCAGGCGCAAGACGCCACGAGCGCTACCCTCAAAAAAATCCGCGATACAGGCGTGATCGCCCTGGGCGTGCGGGAATCGTCAGTGCCGTTTTCCTACTACGACAGCGAGCAACACACGATCGGCTATGCGCAGGACATCGCGCTGAAGATCGTCGACGAGGTGAAAAAGGAGCTGAAGCTCGACAAGCTCACGGTCAAGGAAATTCCGATCACTTCGCAGAACCGCATTACGCTGGTCCAGAACGGCACGATCGATATCGAATGCGGTTCGACCACGCACACAAAGGAGCGCGACAACCAGGTCGCGTTCACGAACAGCTTCTTTCAGTACGGCGTGCGCCTGATTGCGAAAAAGGATTCCGGCATCAAGGATTTCCCCGATCTCGCAGGCAAGACGGTCGTGACCACGGCGGGCACGTCGGAGGACCGGCTGCTGCGCGAGATGAACAACGACAAGAAGATGGGCATGCAACTCATCGCCGCCAAAGACCACGCGGAGTCGTTTCTCAACGTGAAGACGGGGCGCGCAGTCGCGTTCGTGATGGACGAGCCGCTGTTGTACGGGGCGCGGGCCAAGGAAGCGGACCAGCAGGACTATGTGATCACCGGCACGCCACCGCTCTCGGAGGTTTATGGCTGCATGGTGCGCAAGGACGATCCCGTCTTCAAGAAACTGGCTGATGGCGTGATCGCTCGCATGCAGACTTCGGGTGAAGCGCAGCGGCTGTACACGAAGTGGTTTACGCAGCCCGTTCCGCCCAAGGGGATGAACCTGAACTATCCGCTGTCCAACGAAAATCGGGCGCTGTTTGCGCATCCGAACGATCGGGCGCTCGACTGATCGGCGGGNGTTAATGGGGCGGCCGCAAGCGGGCGGCCGCCCCGCCACGCACGCTTACTTCGCTTCCCCTTCCTGCCATTCTTCGGTCGCATCCACATCCCCCGCTACCGAATAAAGCACGCGCGTATTGCGCGTCTTGAGGAAATCTTCGAGCGTCTCGCCGCGCATGGCCGCGTAGATGTGAAGGTTTGAAGTCCCAACCACTGCGCCAAGCTTTTCCAGCATGAAGAAGATCACGCCGTAGTGAATCAGTCCGCGCCAGTCGCGCCGGCGCACGAGATCCTTTTCCTCATCGGTCAGCCCGGCCTCGTCAAACGAGCGCTCCGGGTCGGCGAGAAACGCGCGACGATGTCCCTCGTCGATCATCGCGTGCAGGTACTTGTTCAGCCGGTACGCCTTCACACTCGACTCGAGCCCGAACGGGTAGGTGCCCGTGAGCTGCTCCGCGCCGGCCAGTTGCCGCGCCATGTGCTGGCGGTGCCGCGCCTGCGCGTCACCCGCCGGCGTCATCGCCGTGTTCTCGAGCACGAGCGTGCCGATGCCCGTCATCGAAGGCAGGTAGTAGCCGCTGTGCACCTGCTTCACGTTGCCGCTCAGCGCGCCGCGCATGATCAGCCACATGATGATTTCGGCGCCTTCGAGCCCGCCCAGTTGCGCGTACTCGGCGTGCGTCATTTCCGCGAGCGCTTGCGGGTCGTTCGTGATGGCGTCGAGGAAGCGGTGGTCCCAGTCCACGTTGTTGAAGCCCGCGTGCTCGCCATGCACCTGGTGCGAGAGGCCGCCCGTTGCCATCACCACCACGCGCAGGTCCTCGGGATAGCTTTCGATCGCCCGCCGCAGCGCCTGGCCGAGCTTGAAGCAACGGCGAGCGGTCGGAATCGGGAATTGCAGTACGCCCACCTGCAGCGGCACGACGCGCGTAGGCCAGCCCGTTTCCGTGCGGTCGAGCAGCGCCGACATCGGCGAGAAGAAACCGTGGTCGAGCGGCTTGTCCTGGAAGAACGACATGTCGAACTCGTCGCTTATGAGGCTCGTGCCGATATGCCGCGCGAGCGCCGCGTGCCCGCCAATGCCGGGCAGGTCGCGCACGCCGCCGCCTTCGTCGGCGACCGCGTATTCGTTGCCGATGCCGAGCGCGAACGCCGAGTAGTGGTCGAAGAAGAACGACGTCACGTGGTCGTTGTAGACGTACACGATGGCGTCGGGCTGCTGCTCGCGCAGCCAGCGCTTGACCGGCTCGAAGCTTTCGAAGATCGGCGCCCAGGCGGGATCCTGCTCCTTGTGCGCGTCGTGCGCGAAGCCGATGGTCGGGGTGTGCGAAACGGCGATGCCGCCAACGATCGTGGCCATGTCTCCCTGCTCCTTGTTGCGGGTGATTTATGTGGATGGCGCCAATGTAGGGTTGACGGCAGGTTATGTAAATTGACTTATTCGCGAAAATTCCATAACTTCAGATTATGGAAAATAAAACATCCCGGCGGCGTCCGGAGTCGGCCAGCAAGGCGGACATCAACGCAGACGCGGCCCGCGCAGCCGCAGACGAGGCCCAGCGGCAGCTGGCTTCGAGGCTGCGCCTGCGGCATTTGAACTGTTTCGTGGCGATCGCCCAGGAGCGCACGCTCGCGCGCGCGGCGGCGCGTTTGCACTTGAGCCAGCCAGCCGTTTCGAAGACGCTCGTGGAACTCGAGCAATGGGCGAGCGTCCGTCTCGTCGAACGCGGCAGAAACGGCGCGGCGCTAACGCCGCAGGGCGAGCGCTTCCTGCGCTATGCGCTCGACGCCACGCGCGCGGTCGAGGCGTCGGCCCTCGCACTGGCGCGGCAGGACGCGCATGCAGTGCCAGCGGTGCGTCTGGGCGCGTTGCCAACCGTGGCGACGGCGCTGCTGCCGGAAGCCCTGCTGCGTTTCAAGGCGTTGCGCCCGCAAGTGGGCGTGAAGATTCACACCGACTCGAATGCCGACCTCCTGCGGGCCGTGAAAGCCGGCGACCTCGACCTGATGGTGGGGCGCATGGCCGAGCCGGCGATGATGCAGGGCGTGTCGTTCGAATATCTCTACACGGAGTCGCTGCTCGTCGTCGTGCGGGCGGGGCATCCGCTTGCCAGCGACAGCGTTGCGCCCGCGCTCGGCGACGTGCTCGGGTTTCCGCTCGTGATCGCGGGCGAGCGCACCGCGCCGCGCCATCACACCGAGGCGTTTTTCGAAACGCATGGTTTCGCCGTGCCCGAAGGCGCGATCGAAACGCAGTCGGCCTCTGTGGCGCGCTTGCTTGTTTCCGGTTCGGACGCCGTGTGGGTCGTGCCGCAGCGTGTCGCGCAAAGCGACATCGACGCGGGGTTGCTCGTGCGGATCGACGTGCCGGCCCCGCAGGGCGCGGAGCCGATCGGCATTCTCCGGCGCAGCACCGTGACGCTCGACGAGGCGATTGGCGCCCTCGCGCAGCAATTGCGCGAATGCGCGCAGCTCGCCTAGCGCAAGGCTTTGAATTTATTTCGGCATGCAGACGATATTTGCGGCGTGCAAAGTTTGCCTCGCGCAAAGGCTTTAATCAGACGATTCGTCGGCGTGCTAATTCGAGCGCCATCCGCAAAATTACATTTACCTTGATATCGCCAATGGTGTCGCTAAAACGCCAATTCCATTTGAAAGAAAATGCAAGATATGGAATGATATCGATTCTCATTACCGCGGACATTTCCGCGGCCAAACAACAAGACCAGCCAGCCTAGCGTCGTGTCCCCGGTCCTTTCGGGACGGCCCAGCCAGCCAATCGACCCGTGTCCTCCACGCCCGTTGTCCGCGTGTCGCACGGCCGGGTCATACGCCGTGTACAGGGACCTCATGTTGAACCGGACGCCGCTCGCGAGTGCGCTCGCGCTGACCTTTGCTGTGCCTTTCGCTTCGTCTGCACTCGCCCAAAGCGAGCCTGCCGCCGCAACGGCGGCAAGCGCCACGAACACCACCACGCTGCCCACGATCGCCGTGTCAGGCCAAAGCGATGCGCAGGACTTCCAGGCGGATCGCTCGACCGTCGGCGCGAAAACGCCCACCGCGCTGCGCGACATTCCGCAGTCGGTCACGGTGATCAACAAGGCCGTGATGCAGTCGCAGGGCGCCACGTCGTTCCAGGACGCGCTGCGCAACGCGCCCGGCATCACCATCGGCGGCGCGGAGGGCGGCCAAATCGGCAACAACATCAACCTGCGCGGCTTCACGGCGCAAAACGACATCTACCTCGACGGCTTTCGCGACCGCAACCAGTACTACCGCGACACCTTCGACCTCGAATCGATCGAAGTGCTCTACGGCCCCTCGTCGATGTTGTTCGGCCGCGGCTCCACGGGCGGCGTGATCAACCAGGTCACGAAGCAGGCGAACCTCAAGCCGCTCACCGAAGTGTCGACCACCATCGGCACCGACGACCGCTATCGCGCGACGCTCGACGTGAACCGTCCGCTCGGCGATCACGCTGCATTTCGTCTGAATGCGTTCGGCCAGTCGATGGGCTCGACGCGCGACGTGATGAAAAACAAGGACTACGGTTTCGCGCCCGAGTTGCGCTTCGGCATCGGCACGCCGACCGAGGTCACGATCTCGGCGCTCATCCAGCACAACTACGACATGCCGGACTACGGCGTGCAGGCGATCAACGGCCGTCCGTTCGCGCCTTCGAAGAGCACGTTCTACGGCCTGACCGACGACCGCACGATCCAGGACGTGCAGACGGTTCAGGCGCGCGTGGAGCACCGTTTCAACGACCAGTTCAAGATCACCAACCAGACGCAGTTCTCGCACTCGCTCACGGACGCGCGCGAAACTGCGCCTGGCGCGGTGCTCACGGGCCCGCTTTCTTCGAGCACGGCGCTCAAGAACGGCAACTTCACGAACCTGCCGCTCGAAGATCTCTACATCAAGCTGGCGAGCCACGATCGCGTGATCGAAAACCACTCGATCTACAACGATACGATGGCGCAATACAAGTTCACCACGGGCTTCCTGAAGCACGAGATGCTCGCGGGCATCGAGCTGGGCCACGACAGCTACACGAATCAGGCCTATACGCGCAACAACCTGCCGATTCTCTCGCTGCTCAACCCGGTCTATATTTCGACGCCCTCGAACGTCACGACGACGGTCGGCAATCACGCGGAGTCGGGCGCAAACACGTTCGCGGCCTACTTCAACGAAACCATGTCGATCGGCGAGCACTGGAAGCTCATTGGCGGCGTGCGTTGGGATCGCTTCCAGGCGCATATCGCCAACACGATCAGCGCGCCGGCCTATGCGGATCAGACCAACACGTTCACGAGTGTGCGCGCGGGGGCGATCTATCAGCCGACCGACTGGCAGTCGTATTACTTCTCGTACGGCACGTCGTTCGATCCGTCGCTCGAAGCGCTCACGGTCACGAACAACACGCAAAATCTCGCGCCGGAACATACCAAGTCGTATGAAGTGGGCGCGAAGTGGGACCTGCTGGGCGGCAATCTTTCGGTGACCTCGGCATTCTTCCAGCAGGAGATGGACAACGCGCGCACGCAAACTTCGACGGGTGAGTACTCGCTCGAAGGCGATATTCGCGTGCGCGGCTTCCAGGCGGGTGCGACGGGCCACATTACCAACAAGTGGCAGGTGTTCGCGGGCTACACGTATATGGACGGCGTGGTCCTCAAGGCGCTCGACGGCACCCAGGGCAACACCCCAGCGAACACGCCGCGCAATACCTTCACGCTGTGGACCACGTATGCCTTCACCCCGCATTGGGAAATCGGCGGCGGCCCGACCTATATGTCGGCGCGTTACGCAGCGAACACGAATTACGTGGAAACCGGCGGCTACACCCGCTGGGACGCGACAGCCGCGTACCACGAGAAGAAGTGGGACGTGCGGCTGAATCTGCTGAATCTGACCAACAAGTTCTACTATGACGCCCTCATCCAGTCGGACGGCGGGCGGTCGGTGCCGGGTATCGGTCGCACGTTCCTCGCGACGGCCGATTACCGGTTCTGACACCCGAGTGTCACGCGTGCGCCGTGCGTTTTTGCGCAACTGCGCGCACGGCCGTGAATGCGGCCGCTTTGCCGCTTATGCGGCACAACGAAGGAATTGACGATGCTGGTTCACGTCCCCAACGTACTGACGCCCGAGCAGGTGCGCACGCTGCGCGCGCGGCTCGACCATGCGGGCGACGCCTGGGTGGACGGCCGCGCAACGGCCGGCTGGTCAGGTGCGCCCGTGAAGCGCAATGTGCAGATCGCCGAGCGCACGCCTATCGCACGCGAGCTGGGCGACATGGTGCTCGCGGCCATCGAGCGCAATCCGCTCTTCATCAGCGCGGCGCTGCCCAACCAGGTGTATCCGCCGCTCTTCAACCGCTATGAAGGCGGCATGACGTTCGGCAGTCACGTGGATGGCGCGGTGCGTGTGCTGCCCAACGGCGTGAAGCTGCGCACCGACGTTTCCTGCACGCTCTTTCTCTCGTCGCCCGACGAATACGACGGCGGCGAGCTCGTGGTCGAAGACACCTACGGCGTGCAGGAGGTCAAACTGCCGGCGGGCGACATGATCGTTTATCCGGCCACGAGCCTGCACCAGGTTACGCCGGTCACGCGCGGCGCGCGCGTGGCGAGTTTTTTTTGGGTGCAAAGCCTCGTGCGCGACGACACGAAGCGTGCGTTGCTCTTCGACATGGACACCGCTATCCAGCGCCTCAACGCGAGCGACGCCGATGCCCAGGCGCGGCGCAGCCTCGTGGGCTGCTACCACAATCTTTTGCGACTCTGGAGTGAAACATGAGCTTTCCCGATATCGCCGAGATCGACGCGCCGGCAGTGCCGCGCACGCGCCTCGACGCCGAACAGCGCGACGAACGTGCGAAGCGCTCGCGCCGCGCTACCTTCATCAAGTGGCTGCGCAAGGTGCACGGCTGGGTGGGATTGTGGGGCGCGGCGCTTGGCCTACTGTTCGGCGCAACGGGGTTCGTGCTCAACCATCGCGCCGAGCCGCTGCGCATTTCGCCGGGCGCGCCGCAAGTCTCGACGGTGCAGATTGCCGTGCCCGACCCCGCGCCCGAAACGCCGCGTGAGATGGTGAAGTGGTTGCGCTCGCAACCGGATCTGAAACTACCCGCGCGCACGGGCCGCGTGCAGAAGGAGCCCGAGCACAACGTGGCCTGGGGCGATCGCCAGGTCGTACAGCCCGAACATTGGCAGATGATGTTCACGTCGCCCGCCGAGAGCGTGATGGTCGAGTACTGGGTGGGCAACGACAAGCTCACGCTCAAGCGCAACGACAACTCGCTCGTCTCGACGATCACGAACCTGCACAAGGGTACGGGCATGAGCGTCGGCTGGGTGCTGTTCATCGACAGCTTTGCCGGGGCGCTCATTCTGCTTTCGCTCACGGGCGTGCTGCTGTGGACGGAGCTGAACAAGCGCAAGACGGTGGGCGCCGTGCTGTTGTTCGGCTCGATTATCGTGTCGGTATGCGTGGGGCTGGCGTAAGCCTCGATGAGTGAACCCGGCAACGGGCGCGAACGCCGAGGTTCGCGCCCGTTCTATTTCAGTCTTTCACGCCGCGCTTGCGCAGCAAATAGGTGTCCATGATCCAGCCGTTCGCTTCGCGCGCCTGGGCGCGAACGCGGACGATCTCGTCTTTCACGTCTTCCAGCCGGCCCGCCATCAGGATCTCATCAGGGGTGCCGACATAGGCGCCCCAGTAGATATCGAGTTCTTCGCCCGCGAGCTGCGCGTACGCGTTCTGCGCGTCGAGCATGACCACCGCGCTTTCCACGTCCTGCGGAAAACCTCCCTCTGCGAGCCGCCTTCCGGTCGTGATGCTCACCGGCTTGCCGATGAAGTTGAGCGGCACGCGATGCTTCGCCGCGAGGGCCTGCACGCTGCTAATGCCGGGAATCACCTCGAAGTCGAACGCGAGCCGACCATCGGCCAGGATCGAATCGAGAATGCGGATCGTGCTGTCGTAGAGCGACGGGTCGCCCCAGACGAGAAACGCGCCGCATTGGCCATCGGTCAATTCTGCTTCGATCAGGCGCTCGAATACGCGCTGCTTGTCGCGGTTGAGCTCGTCCACGGCGGCCTTGTAATCGAGGCCTTCGTCGCGGCGCCGCTCGGGGCTCGTGGCTTCCACGATGCGGTAGTCGTGGTCCTTGATGAAGCGAGCGCAGATTTCCTTGCGCAGCGCGACGAGCTTGTCCTTGGCCGCGCCCTTGTCCATCACGAAGAACACGTCGGCGGCGTTGAGCGCCTCGATTGCCTGCACGGTCAGGTACTTCGGATCGCCCGCGCCGATGCCGATGATGAGGATCTTTTTCACGTTGCAGTTCCGGAATGGGAGTCGTCGGTGCGGCGCAATGATAGCGCGAGTTCGGCGCGGTGCCGCGCTCGCCGGCAGGGCAATTTTCTTCAATACGCCGGCGGCGCGCGCGTCTACCCTCGACGCTTACCGATCGCCCATGCGCGTAGCGAGGATAACCGTGAGCACTGCTTTGTCGATGGCCGCCTTCGCGCTGGCCACTTCCATCACCCCTGGCCCCGTCAATATCCTCGCGCTGAGTGCTGGCGCGCGTTACGGGCTGCGCGCGAGCCTGCGCCACGTCACCGGCGCGACCGTGGGCTTCGTATTGTTGCTGCTGCTGATCGGCCTCGGCATGCAGGAACTGTTGGCGAGCTTGCCGTTTCTCACGCGCGCGCTCGAATGGGCGGGCGTGGCTTTCCTGCTGTATGTTGCGTACCGACTCGCCACCGACGATGGCCGCATCGACGCCCCGAACGCGGCGCGCGGTCCCTCGCTGATGGTGGGCGCCACGATGCAATGGCTCAATCCCAAGGCGTGGCTCGCCTCGGTCGCGGGCATGGGCTTATATGCGGCCTCCGGCGAGAGTGCGCTCGTCTGGCAGTTCGCCGCGATCTATTTTGTGGTGTGCTACGTGTCGATTGCTTGCTGGGCGTGGGCGGGCGCGTCGCTGCGCCAGGCCTTGCGCGAGCCGTCGCGCGTGCGTTTGGTGAACCGCGCGATGGCGTTGTTGCTGACGGGCAGTGCGGTCTGGCTGATGCTTGCCTGAGCGCGCGACGACTACATTAGCCGCGATATTGGCCAGGCGTCGCGGCAACGAACTGGCGGAACGCGCGCTGCAGATGCGCTTGATCGGCGAAACCCGCCTGCGCCGCGACATCTGCAATGGCGTGCCCGCGACGCAGTTGCGCGCGGCTGAACTCGATCCGGCGGTTCACGACATACGCGTGCGGCGTCATGCCGTATTGCTCGCGAAACGCGCGTATCAGGTACGAGGGCGAAAGATCGGCGGCGGCGCAGATCTCTTCGAGCTTGAGCGCGCGCGTGTAGTTGCCGTCGATGAATTCTGCTGCGCGCGCGAGACGCTCGTTCGGTTCGCGTACGCTGACCGGCGCAGGATTCAGTGACTGCTGGAGCCTGGAGAAATAAGCGACGACGGCGCATTCCTTGCGCAACGCCGACTCATTCGTATCGACGAGCAACGCGTAAAGCGCGTTGAGCCCATCGAACAATTCACGCTCCCAGCTCAAGGTCTGGTCGAACGGGCGAAAGCCCTCGTGGGCTCCGAAGCCCAGGTCGTGTTGCAGATTCGCGAGCCACGCCGTGTCGAGATAGAACATGCGGTAGGCCCAGGGCTCGTCCGCGGCCGGGTTGCATGCATGCACGACTTCCGGATTGATGACCACCACCGCGCCCGCGCTGATATACGAGAGCGTGCTCCCGTTCAGGTAGGTGCTGCGCCCGCCCGTGACCGCGCCGATCGAGAACGTGCTGTGTGCGTGACGGCCGTAGCGTACTTTGCGGCCGTCGGCGATTGCGCGGACTTCGATGAACGGCAGCTGTGCGTCACGCCAGAAGTAGGGTTGTGCGTCGGACGTCGTGGCTTGCGGCATGGGAGACCTCGGAGTGATGCTGCGCGCATGAAGCGACACAGGTGGTCCATATTAGCGCAACGCGAGCAGGCAGGGGGGACGTGATAGGCTTGTTCGCATCGCGCGGGTCAATCCCTTTCCATTGCCAGGCACTGCACATGAACGAAATGAAGCCAACGAATGCGACGAATGCAACGATTCGCCCGTTGACCGAGCAGGACGCCGAGGCGTTTCACGCCATGCGTTTGTACGCGACCGAAAATTATCCCGCCGGTATCGTCCCGACCTATGAAGAGGAATCGAAGCGCACGCCCGAAGAAAGCCGGGCCCGGGTACGCGCCACCGGGAACCAGGTCGTATTCGGCGCATTCGTGGGCGACACGCTCGTCGGCATCACCGGCCTCATGCGCGAGCCGCGCCGCAAGCTCGCACACAAGGGGCTCATTTGGGGCGTCTTTGTCGATCCTGCATGGCGAGGCGCCGGCATTGCAAGGCAATTGATGGAGGGTGCAATCGCTCACGCCCGCGCGCTAGGCTTGCTCCAGGTGCAACTGGTGGTGAGCGTGCTGAACCCCCGCGCCCAGGCGCTCTACCGCTCGTGCGGGTTCGTGCGCTACGGGGTCGAGCCCCGCGGCCTGTGCATCGACGGCGAGTACGCCGACGACGAACTCATGGTGCGCTTTCTCGACGACCCCGCCGTGCCCGACTGAGCGGCACGCCGTCGCCGGTCAGTGCGCAACGGACCGCGAACGTCAAGTGTGGTGTAACGCACAGTGCGCTCGGGCGAATTGTGCATGGTCATCATTTCGTCATACCTGAACGTCGATAATCCATCGCGAATAAATTGGCCAACGTGTCCCGAGCCGCGCAACCATAGCGCGGCCGGCGTGACGAAGGCCCGGGGATTTCGACATGACCATTCGTCACCGCATCACGCTACTCATCGTCCTGATGTTCGTCGCGCTGTCCGCCATCGGCGGCTACGCGGCCTGGCAGGCCCGCCGCAGCGCCACCGACGTCCGCCAGGTTACCCAGGGCGTCGTGCCGAGCGCGCTCGCTTCATCCGACCTCGTGTCGCTCGTGAAAGACGTGCAGCTCGCGACCATGACGCTCGTCTACGCACCCGACGCCACGGTCGCGTCGCTCGCGCAAAACGAACTGAAGGACAAGGAAGCCGCGTTGCGCGCCGCGCTCGACGTGCAGCGCAAGGCAGCAGCTAGCCACGCGCAGGAAGGTCTTGTTTCGCAGGCGCAGGAAAGCCTCGCGAACTACTTCTCCGCGATCGACGACACCGCGAAGATGAAGGCGAGCGGCAAGAACGAACTCGCGCAGGCCTATCTCTTCGCGAACGTCGCGCAGTACCGCGACGAACTCGAAGGCATCGTCACGACGATGCGCGTGGAAAAGAACCGCCAGAAGGACGACGCAATCCGCACCCTCAACGGCACGCTCGACACCACGACGAGCGCGATTGCAGGCGTGACGGGCGGCGCGGTGCTGTTGCTCACGCTCATCGGCGCGCTGCTCTACCGCCAGATCACGCGGCCGCTCTCGCGCATGCAGGCCATGATGAGCGAGATCGCGTCGAGCCAGGACTTCACACGCCGCGTGCCCGTGGCCAGCATGGACGAAATCGGTCATTCGATCGTCGCGTTCAACGGCATGATCGAGAAGATCCAGCACAGCTCCGCGCAGCTCAAGCGCAAGACCGCCGACATTCAGGCGATGCTGCAGAACATGCAGCAGGGCATTCTCACGGTGGTGGAAGGCGCGACGATCCACAACGAATATTCGGCGTATCTAGAGGCAATCTTCGAAACGAACGAGATTGCGGGCCGTTCGCTCATGGACCTCGTGTTCTCGCACACGGATCTCGACGCCGACACCCTCGCGCAAATCGACGCCGCCGTGCACGCGTGCCTTGGCGAAGACGACGTGAACTTCGCCTTCAATCAACATCTGCTCGTGAATGAAATCACGCGCACGCTGCCCGATGGCCGCGCGAAGGTGCTCGACCTGAGCTGGTCGGCGATCACCGACGAAAACGACGTGGTCGTGCGCCTCATGCTGTGCGTGCGCGACGTGACGGAGCTGCGCGAACTCGCGGCTGAAGCGGGCGAGCAGAAGCGTCGCCTCGAAATGATCGGCGAAATCCTCGCGGTGAGCGAAGAGAAGTTCCAGCATTTCGTCGAAAGCTCGGCGGGCTTCATTCACGAGAACGAGCACATCATTCGCCAGCACGACTGCGCGGACACGAGCGCGATTGCCGCGCTGTTCCGCAACATGCATACGATCAAGGGCAATGCGCGTACGTACAGCCTGCAGCATCTCACGGGCGTGGTGCACGAAGTCGAGCAGCGCTACGACGCATTGCGCCGCGAAGACACGAGCCACACGTGGGACCAGCAGGCGCTCATCGACGATCTGGAGCGTGTGAAGACGGCGCTCGAGCACTATTCGAGCATCAACGAAGTGAGCCTCGGGCGCGGCCCGCGGGCGGCCGGCGCGCAGAACGGCGCGGCGAGCCTCACCGTCACGCGCGAAGCGATCGAAGAGACGCTGCGCATCGTCGATCGCACCGACGACAACGACCTGCCCGCACTGCGCGCGATGCGCGCCGAACTGCGCGCTACGCTGCGCGCCATCGGCACCGAGCGCGTGGCCGATGCGCTTGCGGGCGTGACCGGTTCGCTGCCCTCGCTCGCCCAGGAACTCGGCAAGGTCGAACCGGTGGTGCGGATCGCGGACAACGGCTATCGCCTGCGCAGCGAGGCTGCCGGCACGGTGAAGAACGTGTTCATGCACCTGCTGCGCAACTCGCTCGACCACGGCATTGAAATGCCGGCGCAACGCCGCGCAATCGGCAAGGACGAGTCGGGTCATATCGACATCGACGTGAATGTGCACAACGGTGCGCTGCAACTGACGCTCGCCGACGACGGCCGCGGCCTCGCGCTCGCGCGCATTCGCGGCATTGCGGTGGAGCGCGGCTGGCTGCAAGCGGATGAAGCGGTGAGCGACGACGTGATCGCGGCGTTCATTTTCCGCCCCGGTTTTTCGAC
This sequence comes from Paraburkholderia nodosa DSM 21604, assembly GCF_000519185.1. Classification (GTDB taxonomy): domain Bacteria; phylum Pseudomonadota; class Gammaproteobacteria; order Burkholderiales; family Burkholderiaceae; genus Paraburkholderia; species Paraburkholderia nodosa. The sequence continues at coordinate 38,773 of NZ_JAFA01000040.1, forward strand.
CGCGGCGAGCGTGACCGAAGTCTCGGGCCGCGGCGTGGGCATGGACGCGGTACGTGATTTCCTCGAGCGCGAGGGCGGCGCAATCGAACTACGTTTCACCGATGACCGCCAGGGCGCCGATTACCGGCATTTCCAGACCGTCGTGCGTTTGCCGCAGCAGTGGGCCGTAAAAGTGGCGGATGCAACGCAGGCAAAGCAAGAAGAAGCGCTGGCGGGCTAGCGCATCGCGGGGGTTGCAGTGGTCTTACCGTATTTGATCGAAGGCGCGGCGCTCGTCGCCCTGGCAGCCGGCGTGGCCGTCGCGTGGGGCAAGCGTACGCAAACGCAGGCACGTGAGGCCGCGCGCGCGCAGGACGCCGCGCACGCGGCCGCGCTCGCACAGGCTCAAGCGCACTACACGGCGCAGCAGGAAGATGCCGCGCGCGAGCACGAGGCGCTGGCTGCGCAGATCGAGTCGCTGCGCGCGGAACTCGCGCAGCGCAGGTCCGTGGCCGACGCACTCGAAGCGGCGCTCGCCGGCGAGCGGTCGCAGCGTGACGACGCCATGCAGCACGCGGCGCGTATCGCGAGCGAGGCCTCGCGCCTGAAGCTCATGTCGTCGACGTTCGAGCGCTGGCACGAGCAGATGATTTCGCTGATGGCGCAGAACAACGACATGCACAAGAAGAACCAGGAGCTGTCGTCGATCGTGAGCCATGTGCTGATCGTCTCGCTCAATGCTTCGATCGAAGCGGCACGCGCGGGCGCGGCCGGCCGCGGCTTCTCGATCGTGGCGGGCGAAGTGCGCTCGCTCGCCACGCGTTCGCAGGACCTTTCGAAGAGCTATCGTGACAGCCTGAACCGCAACGACCTCATCACGGCGGCGACGTTCCAGGACATTCAGGCGGGCGGCAAGATGATCGCGGCGACGCTGGCGAGCGTGGAAGCGTCGTCGCAGCAGCTGCATCACCAGCTCGAAGCGACGCGTGCCGGGGCGCACGCATGATCGGCACGCACGCGAAGGACAGCATCGAGCGGATTTTTCTCGCGGCGGCGCGCATGCGTCTCGTGACCGACGCGCAGCACAGCTGCGAGATCGAGCCTCGTGCGGGCGAGGCGCCCCAGGGCGAGCATCTGGTCGTGCTGACGATTTCGTCGATGCAGTTTCGCCTGCTGTTGCTCCTGCACTTCGAAGATGACGAGCGTACGCAGCGCTACTACGTGGGCGACGCCTCGCGCGCGCTCACCGAATGCTTCATGGAGTTCTGCAACCTGTGCTGCGGGGCCATGAACCAGCAACTGGTCGAGCATTTCCCCGACCTCGGCATGTCCACGCCCTATGCGCTCAGCAGTGGATGCCTGCCGTATCTGCGCGAACTGAAGCCGGATTACGTGCAGTCGTATGCGCTCACGATCGATCATGACGTCCGGCTCGGCGCCACGCTGTGCATCTGCACGCAAGCGCCGCTCGATTTCGTGGCGAGCACCGCCGCGGTCGAGGTGCACGACAGCGCGGGCGAACTCGAATTGTTTTGAAGGCAGAGAAAGGAAACATGAACGCGAACAAGCCAGTCAGCAAGCTGTTGCTGCTGGAAAGCGATACGGAGCGCGCCGAGGCGATCGCGCAAACCGCAGCCGCACACAATTGCGTGTGCGTGCCGGTTCGACGCGAAGCACTCTCGGCGGCGCTGAAGACGCATTACGACCTGGGCGGCGTGATGCTGGGCGAGGACTTCGGCGGCTCGCTCGAAGCCGCGGGGGCGGTGGCCGTCGCGCTGGAAGCGGAGCGCCCCGAACTGCCCGTCGTGCTGCGGCGCGCGGCAAACGAACACGGCGATGCGTTGCCCGAGCCATTGCGCCGCTTGCCGTGCGCCAGCTGGCACGCAAGCGATCCTCAAACGCTGATCGCGGCGCTCGAAGCGCACGTCTTCTCGCACGACTATCCGGACCCGCTCGTGGACGGCATCACCGACATGACGCTCGGGCGCCTGCGCGGCCTCTTTGCCGGACTCGAAGTGAGCTGGGACACGCCGAGCATCGTGCGCGACCGAATCATCTTCGGCGAGGTGTTGACGCTGATTCCGATCGAGACCGCATGGTGCCGCGGCTGGCTTCTCATGCAGACCGAGGAGGCGCCGCTGATCGAGCTGCTGCCGCCGCGCGCGGGCCGCGACGAAGCGAGCGACTTCCGCGACGTGAACGGCGTGCTCGCCGAACTCACGAATCTCGTGTGGGGGGCGTTCCGTAACCGCTATCTGGGTAACGCGCACGCTGCCGACGAGGCGGGTTGGGGCCGCGCGCAGGTGCAGGTGCCGCTGCTCATCAATCATCGGCGGCGCTATCTGTCGTTTGGCTCCGACAATCCGCAGTTGTGCATCAAGTACCGGCTCACGTGCCCGAATACGGGCCGCGAAGTGGTGATCGACCAGCGGTTCGTGTTCAGCCTCGGCTGGTCGCGCGAAAGGTTTGACGAGACGGCCGCGCAGGCCGCCGCTGCCGCCGTTGAAGAGCAGGCCAGCGGCGAACTCGAGTTATTTTGATCAAATGCGCGCCCTACGCGGCGCAACAGAGAGGGACAACATGGCAAAGATTCTGGTAGTGGACGATTCGAGCACGGTGCGCGACGAAGTGGCCGGCTTTCTGCGCAAGAACGGTCTGGACGTGGACACGGCCGTGGACGGCAAGGACGGGCTCGCGAAGCTGCGTTCGAACCCCGGCGTGAAGCTCGTGGTGAGCGACGTGAACATGCCGAACATGGACGGCCTCACGATGGTCGAGAAGATCCGCAGCGAGTTGGCGAACACGGCCGTGAACGTGGTGATGCTGACCACGGAAAGCAGCCCGGCCATGAAGGAGCGTGGCAAGGCGGCCGGCGTGCGCGGCTGGATCGTGAAGCCTTTCAAGGGCGAAGCCGTGCTGGAAACCTTCCGAAAGCTAGCTAACTGATTTCTTGCGGCGCTGCATTTCACCGCATTACATCCGATGACAGCGGCGGCGCAGCACCACGTGCGCAAAGCCGCGAGTGTTACGGCGTAAAAAAACCCAATAGTTTGCCCATTGTTGCTGTCTGGTCGCGCTGCTCTAATCCGCCGTTCCCTATGCACGGAGCGCGCGGAATATGGGCGGATTGGAGGCGATCGCAAGCTTGGCTGTTCCGTTGTGGGCGGAGCGCGCATTAGGCGCGCCGCCACTCGCACTGGAGCGTCAGTGGCTGCTCTCGCAAAGCGGCAATGAAGTGTATCGCGCGCGTATGCCGGACGGCAGCTCTCGCGTGCTGCGAATCAGCCCGCATGCGCGCGCGTTCGTGCACGCGCGCGCGAATCTCGGCGTGCTGCGCGAACTGGGCATGCCAGTGCAGACTGTGCTTGCCGAAGGCGTCACGCCCATGGGTGCGGCTTTTATCGTGCTCGACTGGCTGCCCGGGCGCGACCTCTGCTTTGTGTTGCAGGAACTGAGCGACGCGCAGGCCTCGCGAATTGCAGCGACCGTGACGGATTTCCAGCACCGCGTTGCCGCGCGCGAAGCGCCGGCCGCTGGGGGCTTCGGTTGGGTCTCGCTGTTCGGCGCGCGCCGCAATCACGCGCGTTGGAGCGATATCTTTGGCGAGCCCGCACCGCGCCATGTTCACGTCGAGATGCGCGACCGCTCCGACGCCACGCCGCTAGACCGTTGCCGAGGGCGTCTCGGGCTTTTACGTGCGTCGCTGGAAGATTATTTCGCCTTGGTCGAGCCGGTCTGCTTTCTGCATGACTTGACCATCAAGAATGTACTTATCAAGGATGGCAAACTAAGTGGCTTGATCGATTTCGATTCCGTTTGCTACGGCGACCCGCTGATGGTGCTCGGGATCACACTCGCTCACCTTGAAGCCGATATCGGCGAGGCGGGGCGGGCCTATGGCAACGCGCTGCTGCAGTGCTGGCAGCCGCAGGGCGCGCAGATGCGCGCGACGGGGTTCTACGCTTCGCTTTGGGCTACGGGCTTTCTCGCCATCGCGCATGACGCGGGCGACGCCGAGCGCGCTCAGGCGCTCGTGCCGGTCGTCGAGCGGCTCCTTGCGATGGCCGAAGGAGCCGCTTAGGAGCCGCTTAGGTGGCACATCGGCGGCGCGCTTCAGGCCGCCGCAAGCACAGTGTCGGCCGATACGTTCGCCTTCGACGGGCTCAGCAGCACCGGAATCGACTTCGAGGTCGGCGTGCCCGCGCCGTCTGCAATGGACGAAAGCGGCACGAGCGGATTGGTCTCGGGATAGTACGCGCCGAGGCAGCCGCGCGGAATGTCGTACTCCACCAGCATGAAGTCCTCGACGTGGCGCTCCACGCCGTCGTCCCACACGCTCGTGATGTCCACGTGCTGGCCCGGCTCGAAGCCGAGCATCGTCATGTCTTCGCGGTTCGCGAACAGCACGCGGCGCAAACCGTACACGCCGCGATAACGGTCGTCGAGACCGTAGATCGTGGTGTTGTACTGATCGTGCGAGCGCGTGGTCATGAGCGTCATGAGACGCGGACCATGCTCGGCGCGCGCGCGGTGAATGGGCGTATCGAGCGCGATGGCGTGCACCACGAACTGCGCCTTGTTGCTGGGCGTTTTCCACACGCGGTCGCGCGAGGCCACGCCCAGGTGGAAGCCGCCCGGGTGCTTCAGGCGTTCGTTGTAGTTCTCGAAGCCGTCGAACACTTTTTCGATGCCGTCGCGGATCTTCGCATAGTCGGCGGCGAGGTCGAGCCAGTCCACCTTGTCGCTGCCGAGTGTGGCGTGCGCCATGCGCGCGACGATCGCGATTTCCGAAAGCAGGTTCGTCGAAGCGGGACGGTTCATGCCGTAGGAGATGTGCACCATGCTCATCGAGTCCTCGACGCTCACTCCTTGCGGTACGCCGTTCTGCAGGTCGATCTCGGTGCGGCCGAGCGTGGGCAGAATGAGCGCGTCGTGGCCGTGAACCAGGTGGCTGCGGTTGAGCTTCGTGGTCACGTGCACCGTGAGCGCGCACGCGCGCATGGCTTCCCACGTGCGCGGCGTGTCGGGCGTGGCGATCGAGAAGTTGCCGCCCAGACCGATGAACACCTTCACATGGCCTTCGAGCATCGCGTGGATGGTTTCGACGACGTCATAGCCGTGCTCGCGCGGCGGCTCGAAGTCGTAGGTCTTGCCGAGACGGTCGAGAAACGCCTGCGTGGGCTTTTCCTCGATGCCCACCGTGCGGTCGCCCTGCACGTTCGAATGGCCGCGCACGGGGCACAGGCCCGCGCCGCGGCGGCCGATATTGCCGCGCATCATCATGAGGTTCGAAAGCAACTGGATCGTTGCGACCGAATTCTTGTGCTGCGTGAGGCCCATGCCCCACGTCGAGATGACGGCACGGCCCTTCACGTAGATATCGGCGAGCTTGAGCACTTCTTCGATCGGCACACCCGCTTCGGCGACGATGGTGTCCCACGACTCGGCGCGCAGGTCGGCGGCGAAGGCGTCGAATCCCACGCAGTGTTCGGCAATGAAATCGACGTCGAGCACGCGCTCCGTGCCTGCTCTGAGCGCTTCGTCGTCGAGTTCGATCACGCGCTTGGCCACGCCCTTGATGAGCGCGAAGTCGCCGCCCACGCGCGGGCGGATGAATACGGAGCTGATCTGCACGCCCTTGGGCGAGAGCATGTCGAGCGTGTGCTGTGGGCTCGCGAAGCGCTCCAGCCCGCGCTCTTTCAACGGATTGATCGAGACGATGGTCGCGCCGCGCTTCGCGCAGTCGCGCAACTCGCCGAGCATGCGTGGATGGTTCGTCGCGGGGTTCTGGCCGAAGATGAGCAGCGTGTCGGCGTGCTCGAAGTCGTCGAGCGTGACCGTGCCCTTGCCGATGCCCACCGTGCCCGGCAGGCCGCGGCTCGTGGCCTCGTGGCACATGTTCGAGCAGTCGGGGAAGTTGTTCGTGCCGTACATGCGCACGAAAAGCTGGTAGAGGAATGCGGCCTCGTTGCTCGCACGCCCCGAGGTGTAGAACGCAGCACGGTTCGGGTCGTCGAGCGCATTGAGGTGCTTCGCGATCAGCTTGAACGCGTCGTTCCACTCGATCGGCACGTAGCGGTCCTGCAGCGCGTCGTAGACGAGCGGATCGGTCAGGCGGCCGTGCTGCTCCAGCTCGTAGTCCGACTCCGCCATCAGCTCGCTAACCGTGTGCTCCTGGAAGAACTGGGGCGTCACGTGCTTGCTGGTCGCCTCCGCCGCCACGGCCTTCACGCCGTTCTCGCAGAATTCGAACGTGGAAGCGTGCTCGCGGTCGGGCCATGCGCAGCCGGGGCAGTCGAAGCCGTCCGGCTGGTTCTGCTTGAGCAGCGTACGGTAATTGCCGCCCGTCACCCTTTCCTTGATCAGGTTGATGGCGACCTGCTTGAGCGCGCCCCAGCCGGCGGCGGGGTGGTGATACGGCTCGATGCGACCTTGCGGCTTCTTCATGATGCGGTTGGCTTTTCGTTTTCCAGGGCGGTCTGCCCGATGACCCAAGGCTACTGTGTTCCTGTGCCCCCGGAGATCACAGAAAAACCAAAAAGCAAGGGATACAGTTGCGGCGTTTTGTCATAGACTTGCCGGGATCGGCCTCGCGCGCGTGGCCTCACCCTTTCGCTTGATTGAACGCAACCCGAACGTGACCCGCTACGAGCAACTCGCCGACGATATCGAAGCCGCCGTGCGCCGCGGCGTGTTCGGCCCCGGCGAGCGCATTCTCTCCGTGCGGCGCGCGAGCCAGCAGCACGGCGTGAGCATCAAGACGGTGCTGCGCGCCTATGCACTGCTGGAAAGCCGCAGCGTGATCGAGTCGCGGCCGCAATCGGGTTATTTCGTGCGTGCGCGCGTGGGGGCGCCGCAAGGTCGCGGCGCGGCGGGCGCACGAGGCGCGCAGGGCAAGGACGCCGTCTCGCCGGGCAAGCCGCGCCGCGTCAGCGCGCCGAGGCAGCCCGTGCCCGCCAACGTGGACGTGAGCCGGCTCGTGCTTTCCACGCTGCGCAGCATCGGCGCGCAGGACGCCGTGCCGCTCGGTTCGCCCTACCCGGACCCGGCGCTGTTCCCCTGGCGGCGCATCAACCAGTACGCCAACGCGATTGCGCGCCGCCATGCGAGCTGGAACCTCATCGACGACCTGCCGCCCGGCAACCCCGAGCTGATCCGCCAGATCGCGCGGCGCTACGCCGAAAACGGCGTGAGCGTCGATCCCGAGGAAATCGTCATCACCGTCGGCGCGACCGAGGCGATCAACCTGAGCCTGCAAGCCGTGGCCAAGCCGGGCGACACGGTGGCCGTCGAATCGCCCACCTACTACGCGATGCTGCACGCCATCGAGCGTCTGGGCATGCGCGCGATCGAAGTGAGCACGCACGCGGATACCGGCATCGACCTCGACGCGCTAGAGCGCGTGCTGGCGCGCCAGAAGGTCGCGGCCTGCATGGTGATGCCGAACTTCCAGAATCCGCTGGGCTTTCGCATGCCCGACGCAAACAAGGCGCGGCTCGTGGCGCTTGCCGAGGCGCACGACTTGCCCGTGATCGAGAACGACGTCTATCAGGAGCTGTACTTCGGGCAGACGCGGCCTTCCACGCTCAAGCAGTTCGACAGGCGCGGCCTCGTGCTGCATTGCGCCTCGTTTTCGAAGAGCCTGTCCGCCTCGTACCGCATCGGCTGGGCGCTGCCGGGGCGCTACCGCGCGCAGGTCGAGAAACTCAAGTTCCTCAATACGCTCACGACACCCTCGGTTCCCCAGGTGGCGCTGGCCGACTACTTGCGCCACGATGGCTACGACCGGCACCTGCGCCGCGTGCGGCGCTTCTATCGGCAACAGGCGCGGCTCATGCGGGCGATGGTCGAGCGCTTCTTTCCGGCGGGCACGCGCACCTCGGAGCCGCAAGGCGGCTACGTGCTGTGGGTGGAACTGCCGCCGCGCGTCGATTCGATGCGGCTCTATCAGGCGGCGCTCGCGCAGGGCATTACCATCGGTCCCGGCTACATGTTCTCGATGCGCAACGAGTATCACCACTACATCCGGCTGAACTACAGCTACCCATGGAACGCGCAGACCGAAGCCGCGCTGAAGACGCTAGGCGAAATGGCCGCGAAGATGGCATGAGGAGACAGGCGATGAACGCAGATAAAGAACGCGAAGAAGACGACGCAGACGAGTCGGGCGTTGATCCGGTGCTGATTGCCGTGCTCGAGCAGTTGTGGCGCGCGGAGTGCGAAAAGCACGATCGGCATGAGACTCAGGGCCGGGCGTGGTCGCTCGCGAAACTCTCGAAGCAGGCCGGCGTGCCGATGAGCGGATTGCGCAGACAATTGACGGCGCTCGTGGACAGCGGCCTGGTGGTGACGACGCAGGCCGAAGATGGAACCGGCACGGCGAGTCTGTCGGATGAGGGGTGCGCGTTTTGTGCTGAGGTGTTCGGCGAAGGCGACTGAAACGCATTAAGCTACGCCAACACCATCCCCCTCACGACCATGGACTACATCGACAGCCTGCGGATCTTCCGCTCCGTCGTCGAGGCGCGCAGCTTCACGCGCGCCGCGGACATGCACAGCCTCACCACGCCCGTCGTCTCGCGCGCCATCGCGCGCCTCGAAAAGCGCCTTGGTAATCGGCTCTTTCATCGCAGCACGCGCGCGGTGTCGCTCACCGAGGCGGCCGAGCGCTTCTACGAAGGCTGCTGCCGCGTGCTCGACGACCTCGACGCGCTGGAGGCCGACGCCACCGTGCAAACGCGCGAAGCGAGCGGCGTGCTGCGTCTGGTCGCGCACACCACGGCCACGGTCAATCGGCTCGTGCCGCTCATCGCCAGCTTCAAGCGCGCGCATCCCAAGGTGACACTCGACGTGATCCTCACCGAGCGCCCCGTCGACCTGATCGCGGACGGCTACGACCTCGGCCTCGTGCTGCCGTTCATGCTCAACAACGAATCGACTGTCACGCGCCTGCTCGAGCGCATTCCGCTCGCGCTCGTCACGACGCCCGCGTATCTCGCAGCGCATGGCACGCCGAAGCATCCCGCGGACCTCGTCGACCACGTGTTCGTACCGATGCCACCTTCCATGCGCAAGCCCGCGATCGCGTTTCGTGTGGACGACGAGGAAGTCGTCGTGCCGTTGCACCACGAAATCGCCTCGAACAACCCCGAGTTCAACCGCGAGATGGTGCTGGAAGGCTTCGGCATCGGCATTCTCCCCGTCGCGCTCGTGAGGGAGGAACTCGAGGCGGGCAAGCTCGTGACGGTGCTCGACGATTTCCCGCTCATCGACTTGCAGATCGAGATTCGCCTCGCCTACACCACGCGCACGTTGCTGCCGGCGAAGGTGCGCGCGTTCATCGACCATGCCACGGCGTTTTTCGACGACGTGACGCACGAGGTGCCCTCCGAAGTGAAGGCTAATTGAAAGCGTGGCCGCGATTATTGTCGCTGCGGCCATAATCTGATGCCGCGCGTAAGGCTTGTTCGGGGCCTGATTGACGATTACTCTGTGCATATGCACATCTACCAGTCACCCGAGCACGACGATTGCTTTGCCGTACGCCAGGCCGCGCGGCATCTGTCGCAGCTTTACGAGCGGCACCTGAGCGCAGCGGGGCTCACGCCCACGCAGTTCAGCATTCTTGGCGCGCTGGGTCGCGCGTCGAGCCTGACGATGGCGGAACTCGGGCGCTCGATGGTGATGGAGCGTACCACGCTCGTGCGGGCCTTGCGGCCGCTGTTGCGCGGTGCGCTCGTGGCCGATGCGCCGGACCTCGGCGAACGCCGCCGCCGCCTCGCGCTCACGCAAGTGGGCCGTACGCGGCTCGACGCGGCGCACGAACACTGGCGCGCGGCGCAGGACGAATTCGAGCGCCGCTTTGGCGCACGACGCGCCGCGTGGCTGCGGCGCGAGTTGTTTCGCATCACTCGGGCGGTTTAGTGTTTTCGGTTGAGTTTGTGGGTTGCGTCGCGCTTCTTCCCATCGCGGCGTTTTTTTCATCTTCAGAAGTGTATATGCACAGGTAAACGTCATGTCGAGTCCTTCCACTCCCGTCGCGGTCGAGCCGACGCAAGCGAGAGAGCGTACGCGCATCTCGCGCATGCGTCTCGCGCTAGGCGCGGTCGCTCTCGTGCTGGCGGCTGCCGCCGGCTACTGGTTCTTCGTGCTGCGCTTCGTCGAGAGCACCGACGACGCCTACGTGGGCGGCAACGTCACCGTGATGGCGCCGCGCGTGAGCGGCTTCGTCTCCGAGATTCCCGTGCAGGACAACCAGCGCGTACACGCGGGCCAGGTGCTGCTGCGTCTCGACTCGCGCGACTACGACGCGAAGCTCGCCCAGGCCAACGCGGAGCTTGCGAGCGCGCGCGCCGCGGTCGACGAGTTGCAGGCGAGGCGCACGTTGCAGGAAGCGGTGATCAACCAGCACCAGGCCGAAGTGCGCGCCTCGAACGCGGAACTCACGCGCAGCGGTCAGGACCAGACGCGCTACCGCGAGCTGGTGAAGGACGACGCGGTCTCGAGCCAGCTGGTCGAGCGTGCGGACTCCGACTACGCGAAGGCCCAGGCATCGGTTGCGCAAAGCGGCGCGGCGGTGCTGGCGGCGCAACGCCAGCTCGACGTGCTGGCCGCGCAGATCAACGACGCTCAGGCGCGTGTCGCAACGGCCGAGGCCAACCAGCGCCTCGCGCAACTGAACGTCGAATACACGACGTTGACTGCGCCAGTGGATGGCTACATCGGCAATCGCACGGCGCGGGTGGGCACGCTTGCCAACGTGGGCGCGCCGCTGCTTACCGTGGTGCCCGCCACGGGCCTGTGGGTGGACGCGAACTTCAAGGAAGACCAGTTGAAGAAGATGCACGCGGGCGACCGCGTCGACGTGATGCTCGACGCGGCCAGCGGCACGCTGCACGGCACCGTGGAGAGCCTCGCGCCCGCCACCGGCGCGACCTTCAGCGTACTGCCGCCCGAGAACGCCACGGGCAACTTCACGAAGATCGTGCAGCGCGTGCCGGTGCGCATCCGCATCGACGCCACAGCGCCGGCGGACCTGCAAGGCGCGCTGCGCCCCGGTCTTTCGGCGACCGTGAAAGTGCATCTCGCGCAAGCGCATTGAAGAGGCTACGACGATGAACGCCACGCACAGCGCCGACCCGACACTCGCCCCGCATCTCCAGCCGATGGCGCAACGCGCCTTCGCCTTCGCGCTGATGTGTGTCGGCTTCTTCATGGCCACGCTCGACATCCAGATCGTCGCTTCGTCGCTACGCGACATCGGCGGCGGTCTTTCCGCGAGCCAGGACGAGCTGTCATGGGTGCAAACGGCTTATCTGATTGCCGAGATCATGGTGATTCCCATGTCGGGCTGGCTCTCGAAGGTGTTCTCCACGCGCTGGCTCTTCGTGGCCTCCGCGGTGGGCTTCACCATCACGAGCATGCTGTGCGGCCTCGCCTGGGACATCAACTCGATGATCGTGTTTCGCGGCCTGCAAGGCGCACTCGGCGCGGCGATGATTCCCACCGTGTTCACCACGGCCTTCGTGCTCTTTCCCGGCAAGCAGCGCCTCGTCGCCTCCACGACCATTGGCGCGCTCGCCTCGCTCGCGCCCACGCTCGGGCCCGTGATCGGCGGCTGGATCACCGATCAATGGTCGTGGCATTGGCTGTTCTATCTGAACCTCGTGCCGGGTATTGCGGTGGCCGCGCTGGTGCCGAAGTACGTGAACATCGACAAGCCCGATCTTTCGCTGCTCAAGCGGGGCGACTATCTCGGCATTGCGCTCATGTGCGGCTTTCTCGGCTGCCTCGAATACGTGCTCGAAGAAGGCCCGCGCAAGAACTGGTTCGGCGACGACGTGATCGTTGCCTGTACGTGGATCTCGGCGATCTGCGGCTTTCTCTTCATCGTCCACGCGCTCACGGCGAAGGACCCCATCGTCGATCTGCGCGCGCTGCTCGTACGCAACTTCGGCATTGGCAGTCTGCTTTCGTTCGTCACGGGCATCGGCATTTTCGTGGCCGTTTATCTCACGCCGCTCTTTCTCGCGGAAGTGCGCGGCTACAGTTCGCTGCAAATCGGCTTGTCGCTGCTTTCGGTGGGCGTGTTCCAGTTGCTCGCGCTCGGCGTTTATGCGTACTCCACGCGCTATTTCAGCATGCGCGCGCTGATGCTGTTCGGGCTCATCTGCTTCGGGCTTGGTTGCTACCTGTATGTGCCGCTTACGCACGACTGGGGCTGGCAGCAGTTCCTCGTGCCGCAGGCGCTGCGCGGCATTGGCCAGCAATTCGCCATTCCGCCCATCGTCACGATGTCGCTCGGCTCGCTGCCGCCTTCGCGGCTCAAGTCGGCAAGCGGTCTCTTCAACCTCATGCGCAATCTGGGCGGCGCGATCGGCATTGCCGTGAGCGCGACGATGCTCAACGACCGGCTCAACTTCCACTATCTGCGCCTGAACGAGAGCGTGACCGGCGGCGCGCCGCAAGTGCAGTTGCTGCTGGCGGGCCGCACCGCGTATTGGTCGTCCGTGGCGGGCAATGCCGTCGATGCCGCGGAAGCGGGGCTCGCGCAACTGCACGCACTGGTTCTGCGCGAAGCGCTCGTGATGACGTTCTCCGATACGTTCTTCGTGCTCTCGCTTTGCTTCCTGGTCGCCATTGCGAGCGTGGCGTTCTCCAAGCCGATTTCGCTGGGTGGCCCGCCGCCCGACGCCCATTGAGGTGACCCATGAAAACCCCTGAACGCTCATCGACTCCCATGCGCCTCGTACTCTCGCTGCTTTCCGCTGCCGTGCTCGCCGCGTGCGCGGTGCAGCCCGCGCAGCATCCCGATCTGCCCGCCACGGTGCACGAAACGGCGCCGGTGGCATGGCGCATCGACGCGCCGCAGGACGCCATCGAAGCGCGCGCCTGGTGGGCGCAATTCGGCGATCCGACGCTGGACACGCTGCTCGCCACGGTGCTCGAAGGCAACCTCGACTTGCAGGCCGCCGCCGAACGCGTGAAGCAGGCGCAATCGATCACGACGCAAAAGCACGCAGCGCTGCTGCCGCAACTCGACTTCACCGCGCATGGCGCTTATACGCGGCAGAACACGCCGCCGCCGCTCGGCTATGTGAAGCAGGCAGGCGCGGGCCTCGCGTTGAGCTGGTCGCCCGACGTGTTCGGCGGCGAGCGGCTCGACCTGCTCGCGGCGCAAGCGAATCTCGTGGGCCAGAAGCAAGCGCTCGATGCGGTGCGTCTCGCGCTCGCGGCGAATACGGCCTCGGCATACGTCGATCTGCGCTATGCACAGGCAGAGTTGAAGATCCTTCAGGATAACCTGGAGATTCGCAAGCGTACTTTGCTGCTCACGCAAGACCGCCTGAAATACGGCCTCTCCACGCAACTGGACGTGGCGCGCGCGCAAACGCAGCTAAGCGAGCTGCAAGCGCGCATTCCGCGTGCGCAAGCGAGCATCGATCATCAGTTGAACCTGATCGCCGTGTATACGGGGCGCACGCCGGAGTCCGTGGCACAACTCGCGCTCGCGCAAACGGCGCCCATTCCCGGTGTCCCCACGAGCGTGCCGCAGACGCTGCCTTCCGAAGCGCTGCTGCGCCGCCCCGACGTGCAGGCCGCCTACGCGACCGTGCAGCAGCGCGCGGCGGAAGTGGGCGTGGCGCGCGCCGAGCGTTATCCGAAGTTCACGCTCAATCTCACGGACGGCATTCTCGCGGCGTCCTATCTCGGCATGCCCACGCTGACGGATAACCTCTTTAGCGCCGCGATCGGCGCGACGAGTCCGATCTTCAACGCGGGGCGCATCACGGCCGATATCGACCAGAGCGAGAGCCGCATGCGCGAGTCGCAATTGAATCTCCAGGAGACCATGCTGCAGGCTTTGCGCGAAGTGGAAGACAGCCGCAGCGATCTCGTGAGCACGGCGAGCCAGACGCAGCAGTTGAACGACGCGCTGGCTTCGTCGGCGCAATCGCTCAAGCTGGCCAACCAGCTCTACAAGGGCGGCGCCGCGGACTTTCTCGACGTGCTCAGCGCGCAGCAAACCTTGCTCGCCGATCAGGACCTGCTCAACGACGCCCAGCGCGAGCGCGCGCTCGCGGCGGTGGCGCTCTACCGGTCGCTGGGCGGCGGCTGGAGCCAGAGCGGCGACGTGGTGCTCGCGCAGGAAACGCCGGCGCACGGCGGCTAAACGGCACGGAGAGAACCGTGACCTTGCGCTCAAGCGCCGGAAGCCGCCTCGCGAGCCAGCGAGCGCCATTGTGCGGGCGTCATGCCCACGTGGCGCTTGAAGCCGCGCTGGAACGCGGCGTCCGACTGGTAGCCGACGAACTCGCCGATCTCGGCCACGCTGTCGTTGCTTTGCGCGAGCATGCGGCCCGCGAGTGTCATGCGGATATCGGTGAGCACGTCGGCGGCCGAGCGGCCGATGGCCTCGTCGAAGTGCCGCGCGAACGTCGCGCGCGACATGTGGCAAAGCTCGGCAAGCTCGGGCAGCGTCCAGGACTTGCCGGGCGTTTCGAACATGGCGTCGATGGCGGGTTGCAGGCGCGGCCGCTGCGCGAGCGCGAGCAGGCCGCGCGGCGGGGCGTCGCCTGCGCTGGCGTAGCGCAGCGTGAGCCCGAAGAGCGCGCCCGAAAGATGGTTCACGAGCGACTCGCTGCCCGGCGCCGCCTCATACGCTTCGTCGCGCAACAGCGCGATCAGGCGCACGAGACGTTCGGGTGCTTCCGTGCCGTCCCGAGCGCTATGTACGACGAGGCGCGCAGGCAGATTCTCGCGCAGCAGGCGCTGCGGCACGGCAGGCAGCAGGAAACGGCCGCACAGGACGTCGGCGATGGCGCCGTCGCCCACATTCGTTTCGATGCTCACGCCGTTTTCCACGCGTTTGGCGACGGCGCCGGGCGCCGCGCCGCTGCCGTCGTGCAGCACGTGCGCGCTGCCCGAGGGAAACAGCACGATGTCGCCCGCATGGAGCGCGACGGGCGCGCCGTGCGCATCCTCGACGATGGCGCGCCCTGCAAGCAGTACGTGATAACGGATCTCGCGTTCCTTCGCTGCGGGATCATCGATGCGCCAGGGCGCGCCGAAATGGCAGCGCACGTCGAGGCGGCCGGCAACGGGCATCAGCGCGAGAAGGCGGCTCAGCAGATCCATGGTGGGCGAGTGAGACGATTGAGCATGAAGTCGCGCCATTCTGGCATTAAAAGCGCGACGGTGCGCGACTAGACTGCATCCATGCCATCGACGATGGCAGCGCGACACCGACACCCGCTCGCGACCATGCAACGTTAAAGGAGCAAAACATGTCCCGTCTTTCCGCCATCAAGCCTGAAGCCGCCACCGGCGCCGCCGCTGAAATCTTTGCAAAGATCCGCAAGGCCGCAGGCAAGGTGCCCAACGCCTACACCACCATCGGCACGCATAGCCCGGAAGCGCTGGGCGCGTTGCTCAACATGGAGGCCGTGATTTCCGCCGGCACGCTGTCGAAGCCCGATATCGAGGCGATCAAGCTCGCGGTGAGCGAAGTGGCGGGTTGTGATTACTGTCTCGCCGCGCACACGCTGGCGGGCAAGTTCGCCGGGCTCGCGCCGGATACGATGAAGGCGGTCCGCGCAGGCGAAGCGACCGGCGACGCAAAGCGCGACGCGCTCGTGCACTTCGTCCGCGTGCTGGTGACCACGCACGGCACGCTGCTTGAAGCGGAAGTAAGCGCAATTCGCGAAGCCGGTTATACCGAGCGCCAGATCGTGGAAATTGCGCTCGCCGTGACGTCGATTACGTTCACGAACCTCGTGAACCGCATCAACGATACGACGCTGGATTTCCCGGCCGCACCGTAACGTAGCGGCAACGGTTTTACCACCCCGCGTGCGCTGGACACGACATCAATCGTGCCAGCGCACGCGAGCGCTTGTTCCACAAAAGCGTTTGAAAGTGTGCATATGCATACATAGAATGTACATGGAACGGCGCATATGAAAGGAGAGTCGACCATGAGTACACGCGAGATCGTTTTGTGCCAGCCGGTGCGTACGGCAATTGGCGGATTCAACGGTGCGTTCAAGGGCGTGCCGGCTACGGAGCTAGGCGCGGCGGCGGTGCGCGAAACGCTCGCGCGCGCGAAGCTCGACCCGGCGCGGCTCGGCTCCGTGGTGCTCGGCAACGTGATCCAGGCGGGCAACAAGATGAATCCCGCGCGGCAGGCCGAGCTTGGCGGCGGCGTGCCGGTTCAGGTGCCCGCGCTCACGGTGAATCGCGTGTGCGGCTCCGGCGCGCAAGCTGTCGCGAGCGCCGCGCAGGAGGTGATGCTGGGTCTTGCCGACGTCGCGCTCGCGGGCGGCATGGAGAACATGGACCGCGCGCCGTATTTGCTGGACGGCGGCCGCTGGGGCTATCGCATGGGCAACGCCGAGATTCACGACAGCATGCTGCGCGACGGCCTCGTCGATGCGTTTTCGGGCCAGCATTCGGGCTGGCATACGGAAGACCTCGTGACGCGGGCCGCGCTCACGCGCGCGGAGCAGGACAACTGGGCTGCGCGTTCGCAGCAGCGCTTTGCTGCCGCCCAGGCGGCGGGACGCTTCAGGGAAGAAATCGTCGCGGTGGAAGTGAAGGGCAAGAAGGGCATGGAGCGCATCGATACCGACGAAGCGCCGCGTCCCGACACGACGCTCGAAGGGCTCGCGAAACTGCGTCCCGCGTTTCGCCCGGACGGCACGATCACGGCGGGCAACGCGCCCGGCCTGAACAGCGCGGCGAGCGCCATGCTCGTGGCGGAGCGCGGCTTCGCCGAAGCCGAGGGGCTCTCGCCGATGGTCAAGCTCGTGGCGTGGGGCGTCGCGGCGGTGGAGCCGGGCCTGTTCGGCCTTGGCCCCGTGCCCGCCGTGCAACTCGCGCTGGGGCGCGCCGGCTGGTCGCTGGCCGACGTCGAGCGCTTCGAGATCAACGAGGCATTCGCGGCGGTGCCGCTCGCGGTCATGAAGCAACTGGGCATTCCCGAGGACATCGTGAACGTGGAAGGCGGCGCGATCGCGCATGGCCACCCCATCGGCGCGACGGGCGCGATTCTCACCACGCGCCTCGCATGGTCGATGCAGCGCGACGGGCTGCGTCGCGGCGTCGTGACGCTTTGCATCGGCGGTGGCCAGGGTATCGCGCTCGCGCTCGAGAAAGTATGATGGCCGGGCCACGTGAGGCGAATTGGACTGGGATACAGGCGGGGAACACGATGACGAAGCGGATCACACGCGAGGAATGCAACTGTTTTGCGCTGCGGCAGGCCGCGCGTTTCGTCACGCAGCTGTACGAGCGGCACCTCTCGCAGGCCGACGTGACGGCCGCGCAGTTCACCATCCTCTCTCGCCTCGCGGGCCGGCCCGACGCCACGGCCGCCGAACTCTCCGACGACCTCGTGATGGACCGCACGACGCTCGTGCGGGCGCTCAAGCCGTTGCAGCGCGACGGCCTCGTGCTCACGGCGGCGGCCGAACACGACACGCGTACGCTGGTCTACCGGCTCTCGGCCGCGGGCTTGCGCCGCTACGACAAGGCGCATGCGTTGTGGCTCGACGCGCAGGCCGAGTTCGAGCAGCACATGAAGCGCGACCGCGCGAAGGCGCTGCGCAGCGAGCTGTTTGCCCTGACGAAGGCCGCCGCGGGCTGACGCGACACTTACGCAAACACACGTTTCGTAAGCTCTCCGGGTAAGGCGGCCACGCCGGCGATCAGATCTGGCGCGAAAATGGCATCATGAGAATTCCAGGAGTCTGACGCTCTGCCGCCGGGTTCTCATGAGACGATATCGACCGCCGCCGCCCAATTTCCTGCGTGACCACGCGCATCCAGCGTGGCGCGATATCGCGTTGACCACGCTGCCCGTGGCCCTGTTCTGCGCGGTGGTCATCGGTCTCGTCTTCTGGCTCGTCGACCCGGCGCCGCCGCGCACGATCACGATCAGCGCGGGTCCGGCCGACAGTTCCTTCATGCAGATGGCGCAAGCCTACCGCGCGATCCTCGCGCGCAACGGCGTGACGCTCAAGATCCTCGAATCGGATGGCTCGGTGCAGAACCTGCAGCGCCTGCTCGATCCGAAGCAACACGTGGACCTCGCATTCGTGCAGGGCGGCGTCGCCGACGGCGTGGACACACGCTCGCTGATGTCGCTTGGCAGCGTGGCTTATTTGCCTATCGTCGTTTTCTATCGCGGCTCGGGCCTCACGCGGCTCTCCGAACTCGACGGCAAGCGCATCGCCATCGGCCGCGTGGGCAGCGGCACGCGGGAACTGGCGCTCAAGCTGCTCTCCGCGAACGGCCTCGACCCCGGCGGCGACTCCACGTTCCTGCCGCTCGACGGCATGGACGCGGCCACGGCGCTCGTCTCCGGCCGCGTCGAGGCCGCGATGCTGAGCGGCGACTCGACCACGCGGGGGCTCATGCTGCGTTTGCTCGACATCCCCGGCATCTCGGTCATGAGCTTCGACGAAGCGGCCGCCTATACGCGGCTCTTTCCGTATCTGGAGGACGTCGACCTGCCGCCCGGCGTGCTCGATCTGCGCAGGCGCCAGCCACGCGAAACGGTGCACCTGATCGGCCCGACGGTCGAACTCGTCGCGCGCGATACGCTGCACCCCGCGCTCTCCGATCTGCTCATCGAAGCGGCGGGCGAGGTGAACGGCGCGCCCGGACTCCTGCAGCGCGAGGGCCAGTTTCCGAGCCCGGCGGTGCACGACTTTCGCGTGAGCGAGGACGCCACGCGCTACTACAAGTCGGGCAAGAGCTTTCTCTATCGCGCATTGCCGTTCTGGCTTGCGAGCGTGACGGACCGTCTGCTCGTGCTGCTGCTGCCTCTGGCCGTGCTCGTGATTCCGGCGTTGCGCGCGATACCGGCGCTGTATCGCTGGCGCGTGCGCTCGCGCATTTATCGCTATTACGGCGCGCTCATCGCCATCGAGCGCGACGCGCTCAAGCATACGAACGAAGAAGAACGGCGCGCGCTGGTCGAAGAACTCGACGAGATCGAGCGGTCGCTCAATACGCTGCGCATGCCGCTCGCGTTCGCCGATGCGTTTTACGTGTTGCGCGAACACGTGGGTTTCGTGCGTATGCACTTGAATGCCGGCGAGTCACCATCGCACTCCAGCGCGGTCTAATTCGTATTCACGATATTGTTACGCTCAACGTAGTTTCCGTCTCGTTGATGCACGTCGCTTAATCGCAGCGTTGCAACACTTCTTCGGTTGACACTGCGAGTCTCGTCCCTTTATTTTTTGTAGCCACGCCGTCGCGGCTTCGAGACAGTGAGGATCGCTTGAGGTTTGCGAATGTTCGATCCCTGCGCGTATCAGAACTATTGTTCGTAACCGGGAGGACCATAACGTGAAAACATCCGGTGCAAGCCAGCGCCTTGCCTGGCTCGTGTGTGCCACACTCGCGGGCGCGCCGCTCTTCGTGGGGCCGCTTGGGCCCACTGCCGCGCTTGCGCAGAACGCGGCGCATCTCTCGAGCCAGCAGCTCGATTCGCTAACCGCGCCCATTGCGCTCTATCCCGACGCGTTGCTCGCGCAGGTCCTCATGGCCGCCACGTTCCCGCAAGACGTGTCCGCCGCCGCCGCGTGGACCAAGTCCAACCCGAACCTCAAGGGCGACGACGCCGTGAAGGCCGTGGCCTCCCAGCCGTGGGACCCGAGTGTGCAGTCGCTCGTGGCGTTCCCGCAGGTGCTCGAAACCATGGCTTCGAAGCCCGACTGGGTCCAGCAGATCGGCAACGCGTTTCTCGCGCAGCCCAACGACGTGATGGACTCGGTGCAGCGCCTGCGCGTGCAGGCGCAGAAGGCGGGCAACCTCAAGTCCAACGAGCAGCAGAAGGTCGTGGTCCAGCCGGCCTCGAGCACCTCGACCACGCAGACCATCGTGATCGAGCCTGCGAATCCGCAGGTGGTGTACGTGCCGACCTATAACCCCACAGTGGTTTATGGCGTGTGGCCGTATCCGGCGTATCCGCCCGTGTATATGCCGCCGCCTCCGGGTTACGCCATTGCGTCGGGTTTCGTCGGCGGGCTCGCGTTCGGCGCGGGCATCGCGGTCGCGAACTCGTTGTGGGGCGGCTTCAACTGGAACAACCATGACGTGAACATCAACGTCAATCGCTACAACAACATCAACGTCAACAACCGCATCAACTCGGCCAACGGCACGGCGAACTGGAATCGCAACGCCAATGTCGAGCGCCGCCAGAACTACAACAACGCGAACCTGAACGGCCAGCGCAACCAGTACCGGGGCTACGACCAGTCGCGCACGCAGGCCATGCAGACCCTGCAGAATCGCACTGGCCAGAACATGAGCGGCAATGCCCAGCAGAGACTCCAGGGCATCCAGGAAGGCGGGCGGCCGAATGCCAACGGCGGCAATGCGCTCAACAATCGCGGGCAAAACGGCGCGCAAAACGCAAACCGCGGCAACGAACTGAACAACCGCGGGCAAAACGGCGCGGCGCAGAGCGCGAACCGCGGCAACGAGCTGAACAACCGCGGGCAGAACGGCGCGCAAAACGCGAACCGCGGGAACGATCTCAACAACCGGGCGCAGAGCACGAATCGCGACAACGCGTTACGCGGCGCGGGCGACGGCGCCAATGCGCGCCTCGAACAACAACGCGGCCAGCAAAGCCGCGAAGCGGTCCAGAGCCATGGCGGCGGCTTCAACGGCGGTGGTGGTGGTGGCGGCTTCCATGGGGGTGGCGGTGGTGGCGGGTTCGGCGGCGGTGGCGGCGGTGGTGGCGCACGTCACATCGGCCGTCGATAACGTTGAACATCATGAGGAGTCTAGAAATGATCCGCATTTCCGCACGCCGCCTGCCACACGACTACGCGCTCGCGCTCGCTACGGCACTCGCGCTCTTTGGCGCGCCCGCGCTGCTGCCGGCCCAGTTCGGTGGCGCAGCCGTCTACGCGCAAGCCGTCTACGCCACGCCTGAAGCCGCCGCGAACGCATTCACCGACGCACTCGCGACCAACGACCAGGGCGCCATGAAGCACGTGCTCGGCAACGATTTCACCGCGTTCATCCCGACGCAAAACATCGGCCAGGACGATATCGATGACTACCTTGGCGCCTGGGCGAAGGGTCATCGCGTCGTACCCGATGCCACGCCGGTTGCCGGCAAGGCGAGCGCTCACGTCGAGGTGGGCGACAGCGGCTGGACGCTGCCCATCCCCATCGTGCAGTCGGGCAAGGGCTGGCATTTCGACCCGCGCGAAGGCGCAAGCGAAATTCTCACGCGCCGCATCGGCCGCAACGAGCGTGCTGCCATGCTCACCTCGCTCGCCTACGTCGACGCGCAGAACGACTATCGCAAGCTCACGCAGCACTATGCGCAGCGCCTCGTGAGCACTCCGGGCACGCACGACGGTTTGTACTGGCCGGTCGAGCCGGGCGAGACCGAAAGTCCGCTCGGACCGCTCGCGGCAGCCATGCCGGGCAACGCGAAGATCACGCCGACCGAGGGGTATCACGGCTATCACTTCCGCATTCTCACTGCACAGGGGCCGCACGCCAGTGGCGGTGCGCGCGGCTATCTCGAGAACGGGGACCTGAGCGGCGGCTTTGCGCTCGTGGCCTGGCCGGCGCAATACGGCAAAACCGGTGTGATGAGCTTCATCATCAATCAGGACGGTCAGCTTTATCAGAAGAACCTCGGGCCGAACGGCGCGCATACGGCAGCGGCGATCAAGGCATTCGATCCCGACTCGTCCTGGCAGGCCACCAAACCCTGATCGGCGATCCGCCGTGCGTCGGGCGGCATGATTGCTGACGTCGCTCGCTAACGGACGCTTTACACGGAATTCGGGCACAATCCAGCCACGGCGACGTGGCTGTCGCCCGATGCGGGCTCTGGCCAACGGAAGCGGAGAGGTCGGGCATGTGGCTTGCTCAAACTTCCCCGCACTCTCATTCGTGTGGAGATAACCAAATGCAACGACGCAACTTCATGCTAACGGCGGCGGTGACCCTTGCCTCGGGCGGTCTCACGCTCGCGGGCTGTACCACCACGACGAATTCGAATTCCACGGCGTCGCAGAATATGTCCAAGCGGCAGTCGATCGACGCGTCTGTGGACGGCACTCTCTCGCGGCTGTATTCGACCGTGAAAGGCTCGCACGAGCTTCTCGCGAAGTCGCGCGGCGTGCTGGTGTTCCCCGAAGTGCTGCAGGCCGGCTTCATCGTCGGCGCGCAGTATGGCGAGGGCGCGTTGCGCGTGGGCGGCGCCACGGTCGGCTATTACAGCACCGCGTCGGGCTCGTTCGGCCTGCAGGCCGGCGCTCAGTCGAAGGCGCTCATTTTCGCCTTCATGACGCAGGACGCGCTCGACAAATTCCGCGCGACGGACGGCTGGGCGGCCGGCGCCGACGCTTCGGTCGCGCTCGTGACCGTGGGTGCGAACGGCGTTATCGACACCAACACGGCCACGCACCCGGTGGAAGCCTTCGTGCTGACCAACGCGGGCCTGATGGCCGACGTCTCGCTGGCGGGCACCAAGGTCACGCGTCTGAACATCTGATAAGGCGCGCTCCGGTAAAAAGCGCCGGATCATGTAAAAAGGGCAAGGCGATCAAGCCTTGCCCTTCGTCATTTCTGTGCGCCCCGAACGGGCTAAGCCGCG
Organism: Paraburkholderia nodosa DSM 21604; assembly: GCF_000519185.1. Taxonomy (GTDB): domain Bacteria; phylum Pseudomonadota; class Gammaproteobacteria; order Burkholderiales; family Burkholderiaceae; genus Paraburkholderia; species Paraburkholderia nodosa. The sequence goes on from NZ_JAFA01000040.1 coordinate 61,397, forward strand.
TACGGCCTCAGCAGCCCGTATTCTTCACGCGCTCGACTTCGAGGCCGAACAACGGACGCAGCTTCGTGCCGAGCACATTGCCCGCGAACGCGCACACGAGCCAGAGCCAGCCGTGCAGGCTGCCCGAGACGATGCCGCTGAAATACGCGCCGATATTGCAGCCGTAAGCGAGGCGCGCGCCATAGCCGAGCAGCAGCCCGCCGATCACGGCCGCCACGAGCGAGCGCAGCGGAATGCGCCACACCGGCGCGTAGCGGCCCGCGAGCGAGGCCGCGGTCATGGCGCCGAGCACGATGCCGATGTCCATGACCGTGGTGACGTCGTGGCTCGCCGGCGCGGCGAGCGCGGCGGCGTTCGGGCCGGCCATCCAGTACTTCCAGCTCGCCACGTCGATGCCAAGCGTTGCGAAGCCTTTCGCGCCCCACAGCGCGAACGCCGAGGTCACGCCCCAGGGGCGGCCCGAGAGCGCGAGCGTCGCGAAATTCAGGATCGCGAGCGCCACCGCGCCGGCAAGCAGCGGCCACGGGCCATGCAGCCACGGCGAGGTGTGCGGCGCGCGCGGCTCGTTGACGAGACGGCCGTGGCGGCGCTTCTCGACGACCACGGTGAGCGCGGCGATCAGCGCGAACACCGCGAGGTTGAGTGCAATGGCGGGCGCGGCGCCGAGCGCGTTCACGAACGAGAACGGCTTCAATTGCGGCATCGACGTCCAGAACGGCATGTGCGCCGTGGCGACCACGGAGCCCACGATAAAGGCGATGAGCGTCACGACCATGCGCGTGCTGCCGCCACCGACGGTATAGAGCGTGCCCGAGGCGCAGCCGCCGCCCAGCTGCATGCCCACGCCGAACATGAACGCGCCGACGATGACCGACGTGCCCGCAGGCGAAACGAGCCCCGTGACCGGATGGCCGAACAGCGAACCTGCCGCGAGCGCGGGGAAGAACAGGAGGACGCCGATCGCAAGCATGACCATCTGCGCGCGCAGGCCGGCGCCGCGCCCGTCGGCGATGAATACGCGCCACGCCGAGGTGAAGCCGAACGCCGCGTGATAGAGCGTCATGCCGAGCAGCGCGCCGACCACGTAGAGCGCCGCCTGACGCCCGCTCACGGTCTGCGCGAGATACACCGCACCGAGCGCGACGAGCAACAGCGCGATGCCTAGCGGCCTGGGATTAATGGAGTCAAGTCGGCGCGGCGCGCGCGCGAACGGCGTGGAGAGGTCGGACATGGGAGCGGGGCAGCCTGGAAAGCCGCCAGGAAAAACAATCGGCGAAAGCAAAACGATAGCACGAATAGCAAATCGATCTGGCCGAGCCCCCGGGCCGGCTTTTCGCGACTCGCGTCGGGCCATGAGAAATCGCCACAAACCCCATTCAGACGGGACTTTCCCAGACATTGGGACGAACCCGCGCCAACCCTCGCGTAGCCCTGCGCTCATCATGGATTTCCCCTATGCAGCGCCGCGCGCCGTCTGCCGTTACGCGAGACGAGGTGCGAAGGCGCGTCGGGCCGCGCGGATTCGCACTGGCTGGAAGATAAAAAAACGCAACGGAGACCTCATGCTGGGAAACATCACCATTCGCCGCGGGCTCACGCTCGTTATCGGTATCTTCGTCGCGTTTCTGCTGACGGTGATCGGCGTGTCGTATGGCGCGCTCAAGATCACCAACGACAGCCTGCACGACGCCCAGCGCGGCGCGCAGTCGCTCGACGCCCTCAAGACCAGTTCGGAACGCCTGCTCCAGGTGCGCCTCGCGCTCGGCGGCTACGAGACGCTCTTTAGCGTCGGCAAGGCCACGGACGGCCTGCTCGACAAGGCGCACCAGGTGCTCGTGAATTCGAACAAGGAGTTCGCGCTCTACAGCGCCGGCCCGTTCGACGACCCCGAAGAGGCGCGCCTCGCCCAGGCCGTGAGCAGCGCGCGCGAGGCGCTCGTCTCGCAGGCGCTCGAGCCCGAGTACAAGTCGCTCGTCGACAACGATTTCAACACCTTCCGCACGATCCAGGGCGAAACCGCCGACCGCTACTACGGCGCCTACGCGAAGGCGATCGACGCGCTCGAGAGCTGGCAGGCCGCGCGCCAGCAGCAGGACGCCGACACCGCCGCGCAGCGCTTTCGTCTGTCGCTCATCGTGTTCGGCCTGATCGGCGTGGTGGGCGTGGCGATCGGCGTGTTCGCGCGCGTGGGGCTCGCCGCCGCCGTAGTCAAGCCGGTGAACCATGCGATTCGTCATTTCGAGCGCATCGCCGCGGGCGACCTCACGGTGGACGTGCGGGTGCGCTCGAAGAACGAAATGGGCCAGTTGCTGGGCGCGCTGCAGACCATGCGCGACGGCCTCGTGGGCACCGTCTCGCGCGTGCGCGGCAGCACGCACGAAATCACGCAGGGCGCGAAGCAGATCGCGTCGGGCAACGTCGATCTCTCGGACCGCACGGCGCAGCAGGCGGCGGCGCTCGAAGAAACGGCGGCGAGCATCGAAGAGCTTTCGGCGGCGGTGCGTCAGAACACTGACGGCGCGAAGGAAGCGAGCGGGCTCGCCCAGACCGCGCTCGAAACGGTCACGCGCGGCGCCGACGTGGTGGCCCGCGTGAACGCGACGATGAGCGACATCACGGCCTCGTCGCAGAAGGTGGAGGAGATCACCGGCATCATCGAGGGCATTGCGTTCCAGACCAACATCCTCGCGCTCAACGCGGCGGTGGAGGCGGCGCGCGCAGGCGAGCAGGGTCGCGGCTTCGCGGTCGTGGCGAGCGAGGTGCGCAGCCTCGCGCAGCGCTCGGGCACGGCGGCCAAGGAGATCAAGGAGCTGATCGCGGCCTCGGCGGCGACCGTCGGCGCGGGCGCGCGCCTCGTGGAAGACGCGCGCCGCACCATGGACGAGGCGCGCAGTGCGGTGGCGCGCGTGCGCGGGATCATGAGCGAGATCGAGACCGCGACGCACGAGCAAAGCGATGGCATCGAGCAGGTGAACCGCGCGATTGCGCAGATCGACGAGGTCACGCAGCGCAATGCGGCGCTCGTGGAGGAAGCGGCGGCGGCCGCGCAGTCGCTCGAATCGCAGGCCGATTTGCTGCGCGAGGCCGTGGCGGTGTTCAATCTGGGTGGCGCGGGGCAGGCCGGTGCGCGCCCGCCGCATGCCGCGGCGGCCGACCCGCGCGCGGCCCGCGGGAGCGCGCCGGCGCTGGCCTGAGCCAGCCGTTGCGGGTTGTCCTTGCCGTTGCAGGGACAACTTCCGGCCGTTTTAACCTGAGGTTATACCCCGCGCGCAATTCGCAATTGAGTTCCCCATCGTTCCCGGCGAGACTGGCGGCATAGGCCGTCAGGGTTTGGCCGTCAGCGAAAGAGAACAACGGATCATGCGAGTTTGTGTTTTGGGCGGTGGGGTAATTGGCGTGAGCACGGCGTACGCGCTCGCCCGCGATGGACACGAGGTCACGCTCGTCGAACGCCATGCCGACGTCGCGCGCGAAACGAGCCACGCCAATGGCGGCCAGCTCAGCTACAGCTACGTCGCGCCGCTCGCGGACCCCTCCGTGCTGCCCAAGCTGCCGCAATGGCTCTTCTCGCGCGACGCCGCGCTGCGTTTCGTGCCGCGGCTCGATCCGCACCAATGGCGCTGGTGCGCCGCATTCCTGCGTGCGTGCACGCGCGCACGCAGCCGCGCGACCACGGCCGAACTGCTCGGCCTCGGCTTTTTGAGCCAGCGTCTCATGCACGAGGTGGTCGAGCGCGAAGCGCTTTCATTCGACTACGTGCGCAACGGCAAGCTCGTGGTGTATCGCGACGAGGAAGGTTTCGCGGGCGCACGCCGCCAGGCGCAATACCAGGCGAACCTGGGCTGCGTACAGCACGCGCTCGACGGCGCGGCGTGCGTCGCGCTCGAACCCGCGCTCGCGCATATCGGTGCAGGGATCGTGGGCGGCATTCACACGCCTGGCGAAGAGGCCGCCGACTGCGATCAGTTCACGCGCGGCCTCGCCCGCGCGGCGCAGCGCGACGGCGCGACCCTGCAACTTGCCACCGAGTTTTCTGGACTGCGAACGAAAGGACTGCGGGTGCTCGCCGCGCAGACCTCGCAGGGCGACATCGAAGCCGACGCCTTCGTCGTGTGCCTCGGTTTCCAGAGCCAGCCGATGCTTGCCTCGCTCGGCGTGCACGTGCCCGTGTATCCGCTCAAGGGCTACAGCCTCACGCTCCCCAACGCGAATGCGCAAGGCGCGCCGCGCGTTTCGGTCACGGATGCGCATCACAAGGTCGTCTATGCCCCGCTCGGCGAGCGCCTGCGCATTGCGGGCATGGTCGATCTCACGGGCATGAGCCCGCACGCCGACGACGCCCGCATCGCGCTGCTCACGCGCCAAGCGCGCGAAACCTTCCCCGACGCCGGCGACTACGAAGCCATTCAGACGTGGACCGGCATGCGTCCCGCCACGCCGGACAGCAAGCCTGTGATTGGCGCCACGCACTTTCGCAACCTGTGGCTCAACACGGGGCACGGCGCGCTCGGCTTCACGCTCGCGCTCGGCAGCGCGCAGCTGCTCGCCGATCTGCTGGCGGAGCGCGAGTTGCCGATCGACGGCGACGCCTTCGCGCCGGGCCGCTGACCTCGCGCACCGATTTATCAACGAGGCGTTACTGCAGCGTCGCGCCTTCCTCGCGCACGACCACGCTCGTGCGTCCGTCGATGCTCACCGGCACTTCGCCGCGCACGGTCGCGCGCCGGACGATGCGTCGCGCGTCGCCGTAGTCGTTGATCGCGTAGTGCTGCGTGGCGCGATTGTCCCAGATCGCGACGTCGCCTTCCTGCCAGTTCCAGCGCACTGTGTTTTCGAGCCGCGTGACATGCTCGTGGAACACCTGCAGCAGGTGCGCCGAATCGAACGACGAGAGACCCTTGAGCCGCTGCACGAAGTGGCCGAGCACGAGCGTGCGTTCGCCCGTTTCCGGATGCACGCGCACCACGGGATGTTCGGTTTCGTAGAGCTTCGACGTGAAGACTTCGCGGTAACGCTTGAGCTGCGCGCTGTCCGCGTTCGTGTGCGTGGACGCGTAGTCGTAGGCATTGGTGTGGAGCGCCCAGAGCGTATCGGCGAGCGCGCGCAGCGGCTCGGGCAGTTGCGCGTACGCGGCGGCCGTATTGGCCCACACCGTGTCGCCGCCAAATGGCGGAATCACTACGGCGCGCAGGATCGAGACTTTCGGGTAGGCGTCGACGAAGGTGATGTCGGTGTGCCACGAGTTGGCGCGCGCGCCGTGCAGCGAATCGAGTTCCAGCAGGCTGCCGCCTTCCACCGAGGGCACCGTGGGGTGCGCGACCGTCTCGCCGAAGCGCCGCGCGAAGGCTTCCTGTGCGGTATCGTCGAGATGCTGCTGGCCACGGAAGAACAGCACTTTGTGACGCAGCAGGGCGGCGTTGATCGCGTCGAACGTGGCGCTGTCGAGATCGGCGTGAAGACGCACGCCGTCGATGCGCGCGCCAATGCGGCCCGCGACCTGATGGAGGTCGAGTGCGATATCGGCGTGTTGCTTCGTGCCGGCATGCAGATGCGCGGACGGAACGGAAACGGCGGGGCGCTGCGTGTGAACGTCGGACATCGAAAGTCTCCTCGGCTGGACGTGGAACGCCCATTCAAGCAGGCTTGCACCGCGAGAAGAACTGACGATTTCTGCGAAGCTATGCGCGCGGCGGCGCGCTATGGATAGCTGCGTGCGTGATTAGCACGCACCAAAAGAAAATGACGCAGACCCGCGAGGGAATGCGTCATTCAGAAGATGCTGCAAGGTACAGCTTCTTTACTGCATGTTCGTTGGTAGGCTCGATTGGATTCGAACCAACGACCCCCACCATGTCAAGGTGGTGCTCTAACCAACTGAGCTACGAGCCTGTCGAGGCGCGAATTATAGAGACACTCGCGCGCGCTTGCAAGCGCTTTTCTCGAATCGGGCGAAACGCCGTGTCTTCACGGGATCGAGCGCAAGGTGGCTCAGGTCGCGACCAATATTCTGCTCAATCTGAATCTCGTGGGGATGGGGCTCGGTTATGCGCTCCTGCCCGCGTATGTCTCGTCGCTCACGAGCCGCGCGATCTGCACGCGCCCGCTCGAAGGCGAGCCGCCCACCATCGACTTGCTGATGGTGTCGCGCAAAGAGCCGCATGCCGCGGAGCTCGAAGCGTTGTTCGAACTCGTGCGCGAGAACGAGGCTTAACGCTTCGTGTTGTCCTCCTGCGCCTCTAACGCCGTCACCATTTCCTGCGCGGCGCGCTGCAACTCGGGCACGAAGCGGCGCACGGCCTCCGCCGGATTGATGGCCTGCTCCAGGTAGATCACATTCAGGCTCGCGAGCACGCGCCCATGTGCCTCGATGGCCGTTGCGAGCGCACCGATCTTGCGCTGGTCCGCCCAGTCGCCGTGGTTCGAGCCGAAGCCGTCTGCGCGTGTCTGGCGCACGAGATTGCGGATATAGGCCGTGTCGCTCGCGAGCTTTTGCTGTTGCTCGCCGCCCGCACCCGCGCGTAACAGTTCCAGGATGTCTTCGCGCTCCGCCTCGGGACACATCGCAAAGTACACGCGGCCGGCCGCCGTGAGCAGGATCGGCAGGCGGCGGCCCACCATCGCGCGGTGAAACGAAAGCGGGCTGAAGCGGTGCGTGGTCTCGCGTATCACCATGGAGTCGCCATCGGGCGTCGTGAGGTCCGATGGCCACACGGTGCGCTGGAGCATTTGCGCCATGATCGGCGGCGCGATGGTCGCGATCAGCTCGTCGTCGGTGAAGCCTTCGCTCAGGCCGCGCACGTTCATCGTCAGACGAAAGCTGTCGTCGGAAGCGCTGCGGCGCACGAACTTCTCCTCGACCAGGGTTTCCAGCAGACGCCTCACCGTCGTGCGATGCAGGCCCGTTGCTTCGCTCAGCTGCTGGCTCGTGGCGCGCCCGTTCTCCATGGCGTTGAGCGCCTGGAGCACCTGCAGGCCGCGCGCCAGCCCCCGCACGTTTGCATACTTCGTCATCAAAAACTCCTTAAAAATCAACTGTGTGCATTCTATGCACATTTCTCTAAAAATGTTGAGCGCGCATCGGGCGGAACCTAGACTCGCTTCCATTCACCGCACTGTGACAAACCGTCCAACCGGGTGATCCGTTTTCAGGCACCCCCTGTCAGCATCCGCAGCGGCTCCATAAGCCGCGCGAGAAGGAGACACATGAACACCCCCCTCGCCCACGAGGCGGATACCGTCCGCCCTCGCCAGATTGCCACCGACGTCGCCATCATCGGCGCGGGTCCGGTCGGCCTCATGATCGCCAATATTCTCGGCCTGCAAGGCGTGCGTGTCACGCTCGTCGAGAAGCTCGACCAGATCATCGACTACCCGCGCGCCATTGGTCTGGATGACGAAGCATTGCGCGTGTTCCAGTCCATTGGTCTGGCCGATGCGCTGCTGCCGCACACCACGCCCGACCACTGGATGCGCTTCGTCACGAAAGACGGCCATTGTTTCGCCTCGATCGAGCCGCGCACCGACGAATTCGGCTGGCCGCGCCGGAACGCGTTCATTCAGCCGCTCGCTGACCGCGTGCTGTATGAAGGGCTCGCGCGCTTCGAGCATGTGGACGTGTTGTTCGGCCACGCGGTCAACGCATTCGAGCAGGACGCGCAGGGCGTGACGGTCGACGTGAGCGACGCGAACGGCGAGCGCCGCACGATCCGTGCAGCGTACCTCGTGGGTGCGGACGGCGGTAACAGCTTCGTGCGCCGCGCGCTGAACGTGCCCTTCGAAGGCCGCACGAAACCGAATCAATGGATCGTGGTGGACGTGCGCAACGACCCGATCGGCTCGCCGCATATCTACATGCATTGCGATCATCAGCGCCCGTATGTGTCGGCTGCGCTGCCGCACGGCATTCGCCGCTTCGAATTCATGGTGATGCCGGGCGAGACGGAGGAAGAACTCTCGAAGCCCGGGAACATGGCCGCGCTGATCCGCAAGGTGGTGGCGGACCCCGACAAGGTCGACTACATCCGCAAGCGTGTGTACACGCACAACGCGCGCCTCGCCGAAACGTTCCGCGTGGACCGCGTTCTGCTCGCGGGCGACGCCGCGCACATCATGCCCGTGTGGCAGGGCCAGGGCTACAACAGCGGCATTCGCGACGCGAACAACCTGGGCTGGAAGCTCGCGATGGTCGCGAAGGGCCAGGCCGATGGCCGCCTGCTCGACAGCTATACCGTGGAGCGCCGCGCGCACGCGCGCTCGATGATTCACCTCTCCGAAGTGGCGGGCGATATCTTCGCGCCCACCACGCGCTTCGGCGCCCGCTTTCGCGACACGTTCGTGCGTTACATGAATGTGTTCCCCGCGGTGAAGCGCTACTTCGTGGAAATGCGTTTCAAGCCGATGCCGCGCTATGAAGCGGGCGTCGTGCTGCTGCCGGTGCCGCAAAAGACGGGCGGCTGGTTCGCAAGCCTGCTGGAACGCTCGGGCAACTCGGCGCCGGGCCGTCTGCTCGGCCTGATGAGCCAGAAGCGCGACTCGCTGATCGGGCGCCTCGCGTATGGCCGCGATCCGCTCGCGGCTTCGCCCGTGGGCCGCATGTTCATCCAGCCGCGCGTGCGTCTTGCCGATGGCCGCGTGGTGCGCCTCGACGACGCGATCGGCAACGGCTTCGCGGTGCTCGCCTGGGGCGCGGACCCGACCTTCGGCCTCACGCCGCAAGCTCGCGCGCTGTGGGAGCGCCTTGGCGCGCGCTTCGTCTTCGCGAAGCCCGACGTGCAGCTCGACTACGCCGACGACGTGCCCGAGGGCGTGCTCGCGCTCGGTGACGTGCAGGGCCGCCTGAAGGAGTGGTTCAGCCGTCTGCCCGAATCTGTCGTGCTGCTGCGCCCGGACCGCTTCGTCGCGGGCGTGTGCACGCCGCAACAGGTTTCGGACGCGATCGTCGAACTCGCGGGCAAGCTCGGCATGACTGACGCCGCCTTGCATGGGGCGAGCGCCGCTGCCCCGCAACACCGTCCCGCGCGCGGCGTGGCCGTTGCGCGCACCGCAGGAGCATGAGCATGCCGATTCACCTCGAATGTCTGTCACATACGCCGTTGCATGGCTATTTCGATCCGCTGCCTGGCGTGGTGGCGGAAGTCGAACGGGTCGGCCGCGCCGCGCGCGAACGCGTGGAGGCCTTCAACCCCGATGTGATCGTGGCGTTCGCACCCGATCACTTCAACGGTTTCTTCTATGACGTGATGCCGCCGTTTTGCATCGGCGCGCGTGCCGAGGCCCTCGGCGACTTCAAGAGCATGGCCGGTACGCTGCCGGTGCCCGAAGCCCTTGCGCACAAGCTCGCCGAAAACGTGCTCGACGCCGATATCGACGTGGCGCTCTCATACCGCATGCAGGTCGATCACGGCTGCGCGCAGGCGCTGGAAGTGCTCACGGGCGGCCTTGACCGCTACCCGGTGATTCCGGTGTTCATCAACTCCGTGGCGCCGCCCATGGCGACGCTGCGCCGCGCGCGTCTGCTCGGCGATGCGATTGGCCGCTTCTTTTCCCGCAGCGACAAGCGTGTGCTCGTGGTGGGCTCGGGCGGTATTTCGCATGAACCGCCGGTGCCGGAACTGCTCGGCGCGACGCCGGAAGTGGCCGAACGCCTGATCGCGGGCCGCAACCCCTCGGCGGATTCGCGCGCCGCGCGCCAGGCGCGCACCGTGGCCGCGGCGAAGTCGTTCACGGCGGGCGACAGCCATCTGCATCCGCTCAACCCCGAATGGGACCGCGCGTTCCTCGCGCGCCTCGAGTCGGGCGAATTGACTTCCGTGGACGGTATGACCAACGCGGCCATTACGCGCGACGGCGGCAAGTCGGCGCACGAGATCCGCACGTGGGTCGCGGCATTCGGCGTGCTGGCCGCTTACGGCCCGTATCGCGCTTCGCTCGATTACTACCGCGAAATTCCCGAGTGGATTGCGGGTTTCGCCACCATGCATGGCACGCCCGACGCGGTTTGATAGAACAGTACGGACTCCGGAGAATCAACATGTCAGATTCGAAACTCGTCGCGGCGCTGGCCGCGCGCCTGCACGAAGCCGAAGCCTCGCGCAACGTGATCGAACCAGTGCGCGGCGAGATCGCTTTGGACGATATCGCCACCGCTTACGCCGTTCAGCAAGCCAATGTCGATCTGCGCATGGCGACCGGCGAGCGCATCGTGGGCCGCAAGATCGGCCTCACGTCGCTCGCAGTGCAAAAGCAGCTGGGTGTCGATCAGCCTGACTTCGGCGCGCTGTTCGCGTCGATGGCCTATGGGGATGCTGAAGCGATTCCGCTCTCGCAACTGATCCAGCCGAAGGTGGAAGCGGAAATTGCGCTCGTGCTGGAGCACGATCTCACGTTTGAAAAGCACACCTTCGTCGATATCCTGCGCGCCAGCGCCTATGCGCTCGCGGCCATCGAAGTGGTCGACAGCCGCATCCAGAACTGGGACATCCGCTTCGTCGATACGGTGGCCGACAACGCCTCGAGCGCGCGCTTCGTGGTGGGCAGCCGCCCGGTGCCGCTCTCGCAGATCGACTTGACCGCTTGCGCCATGGAACTCTCGCGCGACGGCGATGTGCTCTCGCGCGGCAACGGCGCCGCATGCCTCGGCAATCCGCTCAACGCCGCCGTGTGGCTCGCCGACCGCATGGTCCAGCTCGGCACACCGCTGCGTGCGGGCGACGTGGTGCTCACGGGTGCACTCGGGCCCATGGTCGCCGTGAAGGAACCCGGCACGTACACCGCGCAGATCGAAGGCCTCGGCAGCGTTCGCGCGACTTTCTCCGCCTGATACAGGAATTCATATGGCTTCCGAAAAACTCAAGGCCGCGATCATCGGCTCCGGCAACATCGGCACGGATCTGATGATCAAGACCCTGCGCAACAGCAAGCATCTGGAGATGGCGGCGATGGTCGGCATCGACCCGAACTCCGATGGTCTTGCGCGTGCCGCGCGCCTCGGCGTGGCGACCACGCATGAGGGTGCGGAAGGGCTCACGCGCCTGCCGTGCTTCAACGACATCGACTTCGTGTTCGATGCGACTTCCGCCGGCGCGCACGTGAAGAACGACGCGCTGCTGCGCACGTTCAAGCCTTCGATTCGCGTGATCGACCTCACGCCCGCTGCCATCGGCCCGTACTGCGTGCCGGTCGTGAACCTCGACGCACACATCGAAGCACCCAACGTCAACATGGTGACGTGCGGCGGCCAGGCCACGATTCCGATGGTGGCGGCCGTGTCGCGCGTCGCGAAGGTCCACTACGCCGAAATCGTCGCGTCGATCAGCAGCAAGTCGGCGGGCCCCGGCACGCGCGCCAACATCGACGAGTTCACCGAAACGACGTCGAAGGCGATCGAAGTGGTGGGCGGTGCGGCGAAGGGCAAGGCCATCATCGTGCTGAATCCGGCCGAGCCCCCGGTCATGATGCGCGACACGGTTTATACACTTTCCGAAATGGCTGACCGCGAGAAGGTCGAGCAGTCCATCGAAGCGATGGTCGCGAAGGTGCACGCCTACGTGCCGGGCTATCGCCTGAAGCAGAAGGTGCAGTTCGACGAGATTCCCGCGAACGCGCCCTTGAATATTCCGGGTCTCGGCAAGTTCAGCGGCCTGAAGACCTCGGTATTCCTCGAAGTGGAAGGCGCCGCGCATTATCTGCCCGCTTACGCGGGCAATCTCGACATCATGACTTCCGCCGCGCTCGCCACCGCCGAACGCATGGCGCAGACGCTTCTGAGCGTGGAGGGATAAGACCATGAGCAAGAAACTCTATATCTCCGACGTGACGCTGCGCGACGGCAGCCACGCCATTCGCCATCAGTACTCGATCCAGAACGTGCAGGACATCGCCCGCGCGCTGGACCGTGCGAAGGTGGACAGCATCGAAGTCGCTCACGGCGACGGCCTGCAGGGTTCGAGCTTCAACTACGGCTTCGGCGCGCACAGCGACCTGGAATGGATCGAAGCCGTGGCCGACGTGGTCACGCATGCGCAGATCGCCACGCTGCTGCTGCCGGGCATCGGCACGATTCATGACCTGAAGGCCGCGTACAACGCCGGCGCGCGCATCGTGCGCGTGGCCACGCACTGCACGGAGGCCGACATTTCGAAGCAGCACATCGAATACGCACGCGAACTGGGCATGGACACCGTGGGCTTCCTGATGATGAGCCACATGACCACGCCGGAAAACCTCGCGGTCGAAGCGAAGAAGATGGAAAGCTACGGCGCGACCTGCAT